>DATMYE010000042.1:0-144144 GCA_035561095.1 Clostridia bacterium
TTTTTCTACTTTGATGAAATCGATAAATCTATCAGTAATTGGATTTGTCAGTCTAGATGGTCAGATTCCTCTAGAATGAATATAAAATGGAAACACGACTATTTCCGAAGCCGCCTACTCAGAACAAACGAAGAAGTATCCAATGAAATTCTGTTTAATAGAGTATCGCCAACTCTTGAGTCTGCAAAAAAGTTGCTTCGAGATATTGTTGCCTACTCTGATAATGAAATCGATAAGATTCTTACGTTTTACGAGAGTCAGCGCAGAAGTTCGAGTGCACTTGTACAAGCAATAAGTGACTGCCCCTATTCTACTGTTGATCTTGAACAGTTCGCAGCAGACTCAATCATTTTTATAAATCGAGTTGATAAAATTACCGAAGAAATTCTTATTTTTGCTAAACAAGGAGATTCTCCAAAATCTCTTTTATATTGGAACGATTTTCTTATTGGAGACGCAATTAAGTCAGCTAAAAAACTAAACCATTCATATAATAGTGATTTTTGGTCAGATACATAACTGTATTAACAAATCAAGCAAGGAGACCACCCCCATGCCAACCCTCACCACCATCCTCACCCGCACCAGCTACCGCGGCAAATACGACCCAACCCCCGTCCCGCGCGAACACCTCCGGCAGCTGCTGGAGGCGGGGCTTTCCGCGCCCTCCGGCTGCAACAAGCAGACCACGAGCCTGATCGCGGTCGACGACCCCGTCCTGCTGCGCCAGCTTAACGACCTGACCGAAACGCACATCGGGCGAACCGCACCCGCGATGATCCTCGTGCTCACGCGGCGCATCATCGCCTACCGCGACCGAACCTATTTTGTGCAGGACTACTCCGCCGCGATTGAAAACATCCTGCTGGCCGCGATCTCCCTGGGTTACGAGAGCTGCTGGGTCGAAGGGCAGGTCACGGACGAGGACAATATCGGCCGCAAAATGGCGGATGTGCTCGGCGTGCCGGAGGAGTATGAACTCGTCTGCTATCTGCCCATCGGCGTCGCCGCGGAGCCCACGAGAAAACCGAAGAAACAACCGTTTTCAGAGCGCGCGTGGTTCAATGGCTACCGCAAGCCGGAATAGACGCTCTCCGCCCTCGCGAGCCGCCGTTCCCCAAATGTAAAAACTACCGAAATTACTTGTTAAGCAAATGTGGAGTTCTGGCGATTCACTTGCCTTACTGATGAAACCCTCCTACAATTGAATCAGGGCTTTTCGATTGCGCGCCTTCCGGTGTACCGGTAAGCGGCAGCATCGATCAGCATATCGTTCAGAACGGAGTGTTTCATGCAGTTATCGCCCAAGTCCTCCCCCGGCTCACGCATCAATCGAGTCCTGGTCATTCTTCTCGTGCTTCTGGTTCTCATCGTCGCAGCGTTCGAAATTTGGCGTCCGGATGAGTCAATACGGATCGATATTTTTTCCACGAAGGATACGCCCGAAGTCATATCCTCAGAAGCCCCAACGCCAACACCTGAATCTACGCTTGCCCCGACCCCGATTCCGAAGCCGGAGACGTTCACGATGATCTGGCTGGACGACACGCAGACCATCGCCTACTACAAGGACAACAAGGTCTTCGACGCGATGGGCAAGTGGATTGCGGAGAATGAGAAGCCGCTCAACATCCGCTATATCGTCCAGACGGGCGATCTTGTGGACAACGGCTATCAGCAGAAGCAATGGGACAGCTTCAACATCCTCCGCGATTATTTTTACGGGAAGATCCCCTATCTGACCGTCGCGGGCAACCACGACCTTGGCGTCAAGAAACAAGACTACACCGCGTTTTTGAGTCAGCCGTTCATCACCGACCTGCCGGAGGAGCAAAAGTTCAAAGGCGGTCAGGCCGTCTGGGCGGAGTTTCAGGCGGGCGGCGTTGATTTTCTTTTGATCGGCGCGGGCTGGGGCGCGGATGTCTCCTCCGCAAACTGGATCAACGGCGTCCTGCGCGCGCACCCGAACCATGTCGGCATTCTGCTTGTGCATTCCTACATCACGGCAAGGGACGTACTCTCCTATCAGGGAGACGAGGTGCGCGACCTGATCGTCGCGAAAAACCCGAACATCCGCCTCGTACTCTCCGGCCATATCCGCGGCAGCGGATACCTCGCGGAGGAGTTTGACGACGACGGCGACGGTGAGCCCGACCGAACCGTGCAGGCCATGCTCTATAACTTTCAGGAGTATCCGCGCTACAGTAGCGGACAGATTCGCATCCTGACGTTTGACACGGCAACGCGAAACATTCATGTGGCGACCTATTCGCCGTATACCGACCGCTATTACTTCGACCGCCACTTCAAGGCACAGGAGTTTGACCTACTGAACGCCTTCTAACGACAGCAAAAAAAACAAGACACGCGGGAATGCATCCTGCGTGTCTTTTTTTGCAGCTTGGGTTCGTTACGGGTGCGCTTCTCCGGCGCGATAGGCCGCCATAATGCTCTTGAAGATCTCTCCACTGGAGGGCGCGGTCCAGGTGATCGCGTTTGCGCCCGCCTCGATGGTCTCGCGGATGGTCTCCTCCGTGGGCCCGCCGGTCGCGATGATCGGAAGATCGGGAAATTCCGCGCGGATCTTGCGCACAACGCTCGCGGTCTCCGCCGCGGCGGAGATGTTCGCAATCGCCATGCCCGACTCTACGCGGGCATAGATGTCCGTGTCATCGCGCGCGATGGTCACAATCACGGGGATGTCGATCGTCTCCCGCAGCTCTCGGATGACCTCGTTCTTCGTCGGCGCGTTGACCACGACGCCGATTGCACCCTGCATCTCGGCGTAGGATGCCATATGGATCACCCGCTTGCCCTGCGTGAGCCCGCCGCCGACGCCTGCGAACACGGGGATATCCGACGCGGAGATGATCGCCTGCGTGATGACCGGTTGCGGCGTGAACGGATAGACCGCCATGATCGCGTCGGCATTGATGTTCCGGATAATCGCGAGATCGGTGGAGAACACGATGGAACGAATGAGCTTGCCAAAGATCGGGATGCCGCTGCATTGGGAAATGACGGGCGGGATGCGCAGCGCAAACTTGCGCAGATTACCGTCGATGGGTGTCGGCGTATTCATCAGGAGCGCCTCCAATCATAATAAAAAATAAGTGCAGGAAAATTCGATCTGTGTCTCCATTCTATCGGCTGAATTTGAGCGCCACAAGTGCGCAATGTGAACACTCCAACACGCTTCTGTAAACGATTTTTGAAGAACCGCCGTTTTCGGGCGATGTTGAACGATGGTTGTGTATGGTTTCACGCATATCGACAAATGGTTGAGATGTTATTTGACAAATATCAAACTTTTCCATTGACATCGATCATAATTATGATATTCTTTATTCGACGAGCGTAAAACAATCTGTTCTACGCGCATGATAGAACCAAATTTGAACCATCACGAAGGAAGATCATCATTATGGAAAGCGAAATCACCAGTTACCGCCCGCTGAAGGCGGAAAAGGAATACCTCAAGCTGATCGCGGCAAACGTCATCAACCGCTTCGGCGATTCCATCGACGGCATCGCCATCGCATGGCTGATGTATCAGATCACGCACAGCGCGGCGCTGATGGCGCTGATCCTCGGCCTCAACTATGTGCCGACGATCCTGCTGCAACCCTTCACCGGCGCGATGGTCGAGCACCTCTCCAAGAAGCGCGTGATGGTGCTGTTCGACATCGGCCGCGGGCTGGTCGTCGCCGTAACCGCAGCCATCTACCTGCTGGGGCACCTGACGCCTGCGCTGCTAACGGTAATGATGCTTTTAATCTCTACGTTGGAGGCGTTCCGCTCTCCCGCGGGCTCCGCCATCGTGCCGCTGCTGCTCAAGCCGGAATTGTATCGCGTCGGCTCCGCGCTCAACCAGACCGCAAGCCGCATCACGGAGCTCGTCGGCCTCGCGCTCGCGGGCGGCGTGGTCGCTCTCTTTGGCTGCCAGGGCGCGCTGCTGATCGACGCTACGACGTTCTTCCTCTCCGCGCTGATCATCGGCTTCATCCGCGTCAAAGAAGCGCTGCCGGAGGAAACGATCAGCCTGAAATCAACTGCGAAGAGCTTCCTCGAAGGCCTGTCTCTGATGAAAACCAACCGCGTGCTGGTGATTTTGCTGCTCATCGGCGCGCTGATGAACTTCCTCTTCGTGCCGCTGAACGCTTACGCCGCACCATTTATCGCGGACTATCTCAAAGGCGGCGCGGAGACGCTGTCTCTGATCAATATCGTGCTCGTGCTCTCCCTCGGCCTCGGCTCGTTCGTCGCGCCGAAGATCACGAAGGTGTCCGGCAAAACGCAGCTGATCGCCTGCGGTATCCTCGAGAGCATCGCGCTGATCGCCTTTGCGCTGAGCGGCTATCTTGAGCCCAAACTACTGCAATACGCGGTGCTGCTCGGCTCCTGTGTGCTGCTCGGCTTCGGAGCGGGCATCATCAACGTGGTCTATAACGCGGCGTTCCTGCGCCTGATCCCTGCGGAATTCATGGCGCGGCTCTCCGGCATCTCGACGGCGCTGATCGTCTGCTCGATGCCCATCGGCAGCTTCATCTGCTCCGCGCTCGCTGCTGTGCTGCCCGTTCCGGTTGCGATTCTCGCGTCCGGCGTGATGAGCATCGGGCTATACCTCCTGCTGACGCGGGTCAAAAGCCTCGATGCGCTATAACGCTTTTCGAAATGAACCTTGCCTGCTATACTGGACTTACAGAACCAACGGGATGCGTTTGCATCCGGGGAGAATCCTATGGAACACCTGACTTTTCATCCGCTCGATTTGCGGCTTGAGGCAGCCGGCGCGTTGACGCGGCTCGCCTATCGCGGAGACAACGAACGCTCCGGAGACCTGCGCACGGCGGTCGATTACTATTGCAAAAAATACAACACGGATCGCAGCCGCTTTGCGGGCATGTTGGAAGCATATGACCATCTGAAAGCGAATCTCGTCTGCGACGAGCAGGAGCTCATCACGCTGTTCGGTTTTGCTGACGGCATGGAGACAAACATCTATGACCTGATTCGACAAATACGTTTCAATCTCGGCGACGAGCTGGTGCACGACCTGAACCTGCGCATCGCGCTCGCGATTTCCGACGAATCCATCGAGGCGAAGTTTGAGCGCGTCGATGTATCCGACCTGCTCGAATACGCGCAGGGTCTGCCGATCGCCGATCCGACGAAGCTGCTGTTTGCCGACGCGGTCATCCGATTTGACGAATATGAAACCCGCGTCAACCGCATGCTGGATCAGGCCGAAGCGCTGCTCCGCGAGAAAGCGCATCTGCTGGAACCATACGCAGAAAAGGCGCTCGCGGACTGGAACGCACTGCAGGGTGAGGATGCTTTCTTTGACCAGCTTGCGCTGGAAGGCATCCGTCTCGACTGCCCGCATGCGGACGTTACCCCCATCGTCATGCAGTTCACGACGATCTATGTGCACTCCAACATTCTCACGGCGCAGTATCTCGGCAAAGAGGAACAAACGACCATCTACTATGGCGTGCTCGTCGACGAATACACCCGCACCGAGCGCACGGGCAAGACAGATCTGGAGTCGATTGCGAACTTGCTCCACGCGCTGGACGACAAGAAACGCCTCCAGATCCTCGTCGCCCTGCGGGAACGCCCGCTCTACGGGCAGGAGCTCGCAGCCGTGACCGAGCTTTCTCCCGGCACGGTTTCGCACCATATGGGCGAGCTGGTCGGGTCGGGCCTCGTCAAGATCGAGAAACAGGGCGTCAAGCTCCTGTACAGCATCAGCGAGCAGCGCTTCCGCGAGTTCACGGCGATGCTCGACAAGAGCTTTCTCCGATAATTCCCGCGCGGGAAATGTGTAGAGATCACGGAAACCATCCTAAAAGATGACTATGCTAACATTGTAGTTTTTATGGGAGGATCACCGTATGGAAACACCGGGAAAAGTCAATAAAATCGAAGCCTTCTTTCAACCCAATTCGCGCTGGGCGGAGCCGCTTGCGCTGCTGCGCGAGCTGCTGCTCTTTGCGGGTTTGGTCGAAGATTTCAAGTGGGGCAAGCCCTGCTACACCGTCAACGGCGAAAACTCCATCATTTTGTTCGAATTCAAAGACTCCTGCGCCATCGGCTTTATGAAGGGCGCTCTGCTCAAGGACGAAAACAAGATTCTCGTGGCTCCCGGCGAAAATTCGCAGGCGATGCGCATGGCGAAATTCACCCGTGCGGACGAGGTGCGCGCACAGGCGGAGACGCTGCGCAAATACATCGCGGAAGCCATCGCGATTGAAGAAGCGGGGCTCGAGATTGAGTTCAAGCACACCGAGGCGGAGATGCCCGAGGAGTTTCAGGCGATGCTGGAGACCAACGCGGCGCTCAAGCTCGCGTTTTATTCCCTCACACCGGGTCGTCAGAGAGCGTATCTGCTCTACTTTTCGGACGCGAAGCAGTCCAAGACGCGCGTCGCCCGCATTGAGAAGTACATTCCCCGAATCCTCGACGGAAAAGGGATTCTCGATCGGGATTAACCCATCAAAATAACAAGAGCCGCAAAAGCGGCTCTTGTTTTATCTCGTGCGTTACTCGATGGCCTTGAGGGACTCGACCATGTTGATCTTGCCGATCCGCGGGCGCATGACGATGTCCACACCGAAGGCGAACACAAACGTCATCACCACGGAGAGGATATAGCTCAGCGGCTTGATGACCGTATGAAAACTCACCATATCGAAGCTCAGCTGCGCCATGATGAAGCTGTGCAGCCAGATACCGAGCGGTATGCCCACGATCGACCCAAGCAGCGTCAGCACCAGATTTTCGCGGAACACATATGCCCCGACCTCCGGCGCATAGAAGCCCAGCACCTTGATGGTTGCGATTTCGCGGATGCGCTCGGTGATGTTGATGTTGCTCAGGTTAAAGAGCACCACAAACGCCAAGGCGCCTGCAAAGAAGATGATCACGAAGATCACGAGATCCAGACTCTTCATCATGCCCTGCACGCGGGCTTCGATGTCCGACGTCACGCTGACGTTTGCCGCGCCGTGCTCGTCCATGATGGTTGCGGCAACCGAATGCAGGTCGGAAATGGCGGAATCCGCAAGCACCGCCTCATATTCCGCGGGTTTACCGAAGGTGGTCTCGTAGGTTGCGGGCGTCATGAGCATATAGTGGTAGACGAAGTTTTCGAAGATCGCGCTGATCTTCAGCGTGGTCTGCCGCGTGTCGTCCACCTTGACGCGGATGCTGTCCCCGACCGAAACACCCGCGATGCGCGCGAGCTTGTCGCTGATGGCAACCGTGCCGTCCGCAGGGTACGGAAGCGTCTTTCCGTCCATGTGCATGTCGATCAGTTTTGTGATGTTCGGGTCTCCCGTCGCGATCACGTTGACGCTCTTCACACCCTGATTTGTGTAGGCCGAGATCGTATCCGTGCTCACAAACACGCTTTCGGCTAAGATATCCTTCGTGTCCTGCCGGAATTGCTGCTGCTGCGCCTCGTCTTTGGGCTCGTCGAACACGACCGCAAAATCGTAGGTCATGATATTGTCAAACTGATCCGAGGCGATGTTCGCCACCGAATCGCGGATGCCGAAGCCCGCGATGAGCAGCGCAGTACAGCCGCCGATGCCGAGCACCATCATGATCAGCCGCTTGGTATAGCGAAACACGTTTCTCAGCGAAATCTTGATCATGAAGCCGAGCCGTTTCCAGAGGAACGGAATCCGCTCCAGGAACACGCGCTTTCCTTCTTTCGGCGCTTTCGGGCGCATGAGCTCCGCGGGCATGAGCCGCAGCTCCGCGCGGCAGGTCAGCACCGTCACGCCGACGGAGCAGACGAGCGTCACCGTCATCGCAAGCGCGAAGAGCGACCAGTCGAGCGTGTAGAGGATCGGCGCGAAGCCGTAGAGCATGCCGTACGCCTGCCAGATGACCCACGGGAACAGCCAGCTCCCGCCAAAGAACCCGATCAATCCGCCGAGCAGCGCCGCGCCTCCCGCATAGGAGATATACTTCCATGCGATGGTAGCGCCGCCGTAGCCCAGCGCCTTGAGGGTGCCGATCTGCGTTCTCTGCTCCTCGACCATGCGCGTCATCGTGGTCATCGTAACCAGCGCCGCAACGAGGAAGAAGAACACCGGAAACACCTTCGAGATGCCGTTGACGATCGAAGAGTCGTTTTCGAAGTTCACATAGCCCGTGTTCGCCTCGCGGTTGAGCAGATAGACGCTCGGCGGCTTCTGCTTGTCGAGCTCCGCCTGCGCATCGTCGATCTCCTTCCGTCCGTCGGCGAGCTTCTGCTCCGCGTCGGCGAGCTTCTGCTCCGCCTCCGCTTTTCCGGCGAGATAGTCCGCATAGCCGCGCTTATACTGCTCTTCCGCGTCGGTGAGCTGAGTTTTGCCCTGCGCGAGCGCGGTTTTGCCGTCGTCAATCTGCTGCTTCGCGGCGTCGAGCTGCGCCTTGTTGGTGTTGAGCTGCGCAAGCGTGCCGTCAAAGAGCGCGGTCGCCGTCTGGCGCTGCGCATCGAGCTGTCCCTGCGCGGTGTCCAGCGCGGAAAGCTGCGTCTGCAGGTACGCGATCTGATCCGTGTCCCCCGCAAGCGTGGCCGCATCCAGCGCGGCGTTGAGCTGCGCGCGCTGCGTGTCTATGGTCGTTTGACTTGAGTCGAGCTGCGCAAAGGCGTCGGTTCTGGCTGCTTCATAGTCCGCATAGCCCTGATTGTAGGTAGCAAGCCCGTCGTTATACTGCTGCTGCGCAGCGGCAAGAGAAGCCTCGTTGTTGGAAATCTCCGTCCAGCCGTCGTCGATCTGCCGCTTTGCGTCCGCGAGCTTTGCCGCGGCGTCGTCAAGCTTTTGCTCCGCGTCCGCCTTCTGCGTGTTGTATTCCGAAAGACCTTGCTGATAGTCCGATTCGGCTTCATTGATCTTCTGCTGCGCGTCCCGCACGATGTCCGCAAAGCGATCATCTGCAAGCTGCTCCATCTTCGCTTTGAGCGGGTCTTCCATCTTCGCTACCGCGTCGTCATATGCGTCGCTGAAGATCTTCCCCGTCGTGTCCGAGAACTTTACATAGAGTTCCGTAAAATATTCCGTCGAGAATCCGCCTGCGGGGATGTAGACAAACGCCGTGATCTTGCCGCCCGCGAGCTTGCTGGTTCCCCGCTCCATGTTCAGATACGTGGTCGAGTCGGTCAGGCCTACGATGGTGTAGCTATCATAGGTAAACGCATCCAGCGTGTCCGTGTCATTCTGGTCGGAGATGAGTATCATCGTGCCGATGGCGCTCTTGGGCAGCATCCGCGCGTCGCCGAGGCATTCGTTGTCCGCAACCGGCAGCCTGCCCGCGGTGAGCTTTAAAAGGTTCACGTCGCTGGTGATCGAATGTGCGGCGAGCACATAGGAAGCGCCTGAACTCAGCTGCGCGAGCACATCCATGCTGACCGAGCCTTCCGCGGCGGAAACGCCGGTAAGGTTCGCGATCTGGGCGACCTCGGACTCGCTCACGCCGATGGTGGTCAGCACCTTTTCGTCGTACATCGCATATGCGCGGAGATATTCATCTGCGGTGTCGATCATGGCATTTTTCGTGACCTTGAGTCCGGAAAACAGGCCGACGCCGAGCGCAACAATCGCGAGGATCGACAAAAACCTTCCAAAGGTCTTCCATATCTCGCGCCGCTGATTCTTATTCCATGCTGTTTTTCTGCGCGTTACCATTCAATCTCCTCGATGGGCTTGACGCACTCGTTGATGCGCACGGAGGAAACGGTGCCGCTCTTGACCTTGACCACGCGATCCGCCATCTCGGTGATCGCGCTGTTGTGGGTGATGATCACGACCGTCATGCCTTTTTCGCGGCTGAGGTCCTGCAAAATTTTCAATATCTGCTTGCCCGTCGTGTCGTCCAGCGCGCCGGTCGGCTCGTCGCAAAGCAGGAGCTTGGGGTTTTTCGCGAGCGCGCGCGCAATCGCGACGCGCTGCTGCTCGCCGCCGGAGAGCTGCGCGGGAAAGTTGTGCATCCGCTCGGAGAGGCCGACGTCAAAGAGCACCTGCTCCGCCGAAAACGGTGCCTTGGCGAGCTCGGTCGCCATCTCGACATTCTCCAGCGCGGTGAGGTTCGGGATCAGGTTGTAAAACTGAAACACGAAGCCAACATCCTCGCGGCGGTATCGCGTCAGCTGCCTGCGGTTGAAGGAGGAGATCTCCTCTCCGCCGAGAAACACCTTTCCGGCGGTGAGCGTGTCCATGCCGCCAAGAATATTGAGAAGCGTCGTCTTGCCTGCGCCGGACTGGCCGACGATCACACAGACCTCGCCTTCGCCGATCTCGAAACTAACATCATGCAGAGCGTCTACCTTTACGCCCTCGGTATCGTAGGTCTTGCCTACCTGTTCAAACACCACATACGGGGTCATCGATCTTCCTCCTGTCGGGATGATATCCAACACCAATCATTTGCACGGCGGCAGGGGTTTTCACATCTGTCCGTTTCCATAATCGTGTACTGTAGTCCATATTCTTTGAGCATTGTAATACGGTTTCGTTAACGAATGATAAACTGTTGTCTGTTTTTACAACACTGTCACAATTTATACAAATTGCAGACCATTCCCGCATCCGTTTGGCGAAAACCGCTCGTTTGGCGTATAATAAGAAGGATTAATCACGATTGGCAGCAGGAGGAACCATCATGCAGACGACTCCGCCGAATGAGCAGGATTTCGCGCGCTGGAAACAGATTTATGCCGAATACCGCCCGCGGCTCGCGCCAAACCGCATCTCCGGTGCCGCGCTCTATGCCTATCTTGACGCGCACTATCCCCTGCTGATGCCGGATGATCCCTGTCTGGGCGGCGTCGTGACCCAAAACATTCTCGCAAACGAGTCCCTCGCGCGGCAGCTGCCGCAGGGCAGCCAACCGGAACCCGTCTGCGCCGTCATCGAACCTGTCGGTGCGGGGCTCGCGCTCTACCGCGCGCAGGACGCGGTCTTCGCGGGCTGCGAAATCCTCGTCGGCATCGATCTCGTCAGCGGGTATTTCCTCGTCGAGGGCAGCAGTCTCCTCTGGGACGAGCTCTACGCCCGCCGCGGCTTGAACGAGGACGATCTCAATAATGTCTACAGTGTCGCGGAATACATCAGCTGCCTCAAGCGGTTTGGCATGCTGGAACACGCTTTACTCAAAGAATAGTTGCGAGGCGACCCAAATCCCGTAAGATTTCCATCGCAACTTTGTCACCGTCCGCTCCCCGTAAAACTTGATATCGCAAATCCGTCTTGCTACAATTAGTTCGACACTTGGTTTTTTCTTCGCGGCCAACATTTGAAATGAGGGAGTTTCATGGATCGTTTTGCTTTTGTCAATCTCTTCGGCATTCAGGGGCTGAATATCGCGTGGTACGGCGTCATCATCGCGAGCGGGCTGCTGCTGGGCATCATTCTCGCGTCGATGCGTGCGCGCCGCCGCGGCTGGTCTTCCGACCTGGTGCTGGATTTCATCCTGCTTGCCGTGCCGCTTGCAATCATCGGCGCGCGCGCCTACTATGTCGCGTTTGAGTGGGACTATTTTTCCGCAAATCCGGGATTGATCATCGCGATCAATCAAGGCGGGCTCGCGATCTACGGCGCGGTCATTGGCGGCTTTCTCGCGGCGTTCATCTTCAGTAAAGCCGCAAAGTTTCCGTTTCTCAAGCTCATCGATCTCGTGATCCCGAGCCTAATTCTGGGGCAGGCCATCGGCCGCTGGGGCAACTTCGTGAATCAGGAGGCGTATGGCACGCTGATCACCAACCCGAATCTCCAATTCTTCCCGCTGGCTGTGTATATCCAAAGCCTCGGCGAATGGCATCAGGCAACGTTCTTTTACGAGAGCTTCTGCAATACGATCCTGCTTGTCGTCACGCTCCTGCTCGGCAGAAAAGGCGTCAAGGACGGCACGCTGCTTGCGACCTACTTCATCGGCTACGGTGTGGCACGCGCGGTCATCGAAGGCTTCCGGACGGACAGCCTGTATCTCTTTGCCAATGTCCGCATTTCGCAGGTGCTCTCCGCGGTACTGGTGCTCGTCGGCATTCTCCTGCTGGTGCTGATCCAGAAAGGCAAGCTGAAAACGAAGCCGTATGAGGGAAAATACTGCGTGATTCCCCCGGAAGAACTCGAGGAGAAATAGAATCGAAAAACAACGGAGAGCGGTCGCCCGCTCTCTGTTTCGTCTTGTGCGGCTCTCCCGCAAAGAAACTCCTTACTGCTCAGATTTGAGCAGGTTCCATACCTTCAGAATCGCGGTCTGCGTCTTTCCGTCCGGAATCTCACCGCGCATGACCTGCTCGACGACATCCTTGAGCGGGCGCTGCTCGACATGCAGAAATTCGTCCGCGTCGAGATTGGTTTCTCCCTTTATGAAGTTTCGCGCAAGATACAGGTGGATCACCTCGTCCATCACAGCGACAGAGGGATAATAGACGCCGAGGGAAACAAACTCCCGCGCGTCAAGGCCTGTTTCTTCCATGAGCTCCCGCCTCGCGCACTCCAGCGGGTCTTCCCCCGCGTCGAGTTTGCCCGCGGGGATCTCCAGCATCACCTGCGCAAAGGGATAGCGATATTGCCGCACAAGGATGACGTTGCCGTCGTCCGTCAGCGGGACGACCGCCGCCGCACCGGCATGGCGCATCACTTCGCGGATCGCTTGCCTGCCGTTTGGCAGGCGCACGGTGTCCCGATACAGATGCACGATTTTCCCGCTGTAAATCTCCTCCGAAGAAATCGTTTCCTCGATCAAGTCCTGATCTCCTTGCTGCATGTCAATGCTCCGTTTCCGTTCCGTTTCTGTGATTGTATCACGATTTTCGCGCCTTGCGCACACGTCTTAACAGTGCATTCCGTATTGCGTAGCCAAACTGCTTTCTTTATAATATAGTAGTATCAATCTATATTTCGCAACCAATGGTTTCAGAAAGGCAAAAGAGCAGATGCGCATCGGTTATGCATGCCTCGTCATCGCGCTGGAAGGCGCGCAGCTGAAAACCTGCACGCTGAAAACCGCAACACCGGAGCGGCTTATCTCGCTCGCGGGCGAAAATTTCGCGGCGCTGGAGCGGATGATTGACTACAACATCGCAAACCAAATCCGGTTTTACCGCATCAGCTCCGATATCGTGCCGTTCGGCTCCAGCCGGGCAAGCGCTCTTCCCTGGGACAGTGCGCACGCGGAACGGCTCGCTTCTGTCGAACAAAAAATCAAGCAAAGCGGCATGCGTGTCTCCATGCATCCCGGCCAGTACACCGTGCTCAATTCGCCGGATGCGGGCGTGGTCAGGCGCTCGATTGAGGATCTGACGTATCACGCGCGGTTTCTCGATCTTCTTCACCTTGACCGCTCGCACAAGATCATCCTTCACGTCGGCGGCAAATACGGCGATACACCCGCCGCCTTGCAACGCTTCGCTTCCGTCTACCGTGATTTTCCCGAAACGATCACGCGCCGCCTGATTCTGGAAAACGACGGCAGCATATACCACATCGACGAGGTGCTGGAGCTTTGCCACAAGATCGGCGCGCCCGCGGTCTACGACAACCTGCACAATGCGATCAACCCGCCCAAGGAAGCAAAGAGCGATTCGGAATGGGTCGCCCTCTGCCGCGAAACGTGGCGCACCGAAGATGGCAGGCAGAAGACACACTACTCCCAGCACCACCCGACGAAAACCCGCGGCGCGCACTCCGACACCATCGCCATCGATCCGTTTCTGGACTATTGTCACGGACTGGGAGACGACGCACCCGATATCATGTTGGAAGTGAAGGACAAAAACCGCTCCGCCGTGAAATGCGTGCTCTGCACATCCGCGCCGAATCAGCACCTGCTCGAAACCGAGTGGGGTCGCTATAAATATAGCGTACTGGAGCACTCGCCGGCAGACTATCAGGCGATCCGCGAGCGGCTCAAGGATAAATCCGGCGACCATGCGCTTGCCTTTTACCAAACGGTCGAGCGCGCGCTGGCGATTCCGGAGGACAAAGGCCGCGCGGTCAACGCGCTGGAGCATGTCTGGGGATATTTCTCCGACCGGGCAACCGCCGTGGAAACGCGGAACTATCTGTCCCTGCGGGACGGCTATTCCGTTGGAACCAACGAGCTTGCTCAGGTTAAGCGGCTGTTGTATCGTCTTTCGCTGAAATATGAGCAGGATTACCTGCTGAACTCATATTACTTCACACTGTAGAACAACAACAATCGACCAATTCAGAAAGGGAGGCTACCAATCATGGAATCGCAAAAACTCTGTAAGTCTTTGAAATGGTTCGTGCTACTGGCGTTTCTCGCGATGCTCACCGTCAACGCGCTTTCGTCGATTCTGCCGATCAACGGCGTGACGCCGAAAGAAGTCTCCGACCGGTATCCGAACCTGTTTGTTCCCGCGCCGCTGACCTTCGCGATTTGGGGCGTGATCTATCTGCTCGTGTTGGGCTATGTGCTCTATGTGCTCGGCGTGTTCCATCGCCGCGGCGAAACCTGCAACGCAAAGCTCCTCAACCGCACGGGCATCGTCTTCATCATCACCAGCGTCCTCAATCTCAGCTGGGTAATCGCATGGCATTACGGTCTTCTGACGATCTCGTTTATCCTGCTCGCGCTGTTCTTGCTCGCGATGATCGACATGCGCCTGATCATTCAGCGCAACGAACCGCTCTCCACCAAGGAGAAATGGTTCGTGCGCCTGCCGTTCTCCGTCTATTTCGGCTGGGTCACCATCGCAACCATCGCGGGCGCTGTCGCGCTGCTGGTCGGCAACGGCTTCGGCGGGCTGGGGCTCAGCGAGGCGGTCTGGACGATCCTGATTCTCATCGTCGGCGCGATTATCGGCATGCTCACCGCGCTGAAGTTCCGCGATATTCCGTATCTGCTCGTGTTCCTCTGGGCGTACGGCAATATACTCTCTAACCACCTCTCTCCCGCGGGTTTTGCGGGCAAATACACCGGCGTCATCGCAACACTTGCGGTGCTTCTTGCCGCGTTCGTCGCGGTTATCGTGATTCTGATCATTAAGCAGGCGAAAGCTGCAAAAAAATAAACGATTTTGGCAGGTACTATGCTCCAGCAAACAAACCACTATGATACCATCGTCATCGGCGGCGGGCTCTCCGGCTTAACGGCGGCGAGCCTGCTCGCCAAAAAAGGCCTCCGCGTTGCGGTCGTGGAAAAGAGCGATCAGCCGGGCGGCTGCTGCGGCATCTTCAAGCGCGGCGACACGACGTTTGATCAGGGCTCCGCGATGCTCTACGGCTTCGGCGAACACGGGTTCAATGCGCACCGGTTCGTGATGAATTGCCTTGAGGAACCCATCGACGTGCTCAAGCACGATTTGTTGTACGTCGTCAACTACGAAGGTCACCGCGTGCGGTTCTATTCGGATGTCGACCGCTTTGCAGACGAGCTTACGCGGATATTCCCCACGCAGGAGAAGCAGATCAAACGCTTCTATCGCGACATATCGAAGATCTATCAGCATGTGATGGTCGAGTCCCCGAGCTATACCACGGCGGACGAGACGCAGCCGAAAGACGGACTCCGCGGCATGCTGCGCCATCCGGTGTCCTACATTCGTTTTTTAAGCCTGCTCAATCAAAGCGCGAAGTCGCTGCTCTCTCGCTATTTTACCGAACCCGCAATCTTCAATTTCTTCGACAAACTCACTTCCACCTATTGCTACGCGACGGTGGAGGAAGCGCCCGCCGTGCTCGCCGCCGTCATGTTTGTGGACAACCACACGGGCGGCAGCTGGTATCCTGCGGGCTCGACACTGTTTTTGCCGGGCAAGCTGGAGAAGGCGATCGAGGAGCACGGCGGAGATATGTATCTAGGCCGTGAGGTCACCTCGATTCTGTTTGACGGAGGCAAGCCCTCCGGCGTGCTGCTGGACGATGGAACGCGCCTCTCGGCAAGCGATATCGTCTACTCCGGCACAGTCTGGAACCTCTATGACAAGCTCATCGATCCCGCGCATGCCTCGCAAAAACGGCGCGACTGGGCAAAGAGCCTTGTTCCAACCTACCCAAGCGTCGTGCTGTATGCCGAAGTGGATCGCGCATCGATCCCCGCGGACACAGCTCCCGTCGAGATGCTGGTCGGAAACCCCGAACAGATCGACGACAGCGAAATCACGGTCTATACGCTGAGCATCGACGACCGCTCGCTCTGCTCCGAAGACACGCACACCGTGATCGCCATCGGACCGACATTCCAGCCCTGGGAGGGTGCGGACAAAGCGACCTATCAGCAGCTCAAGCAATCCGAGCAGCAGCGGCTATTATCCGTGCTGGAACGCAGATTTCCCGGCATCACCAGCGCCGTACGGCATGTGGAGCTCTCCACCCCGCGCACGATCGAGCGCTACACGATGAAAAACGGCGGCGCGGTCGCAGGGCCCAAGCAGATGCTGGGACAGCACATGTTTAAGCGGCTCCACACCAAGAGCGAGTGGGACAACCTTTTCTATTGCGGCGAGTCGACGGTCATGGGCACCGGCACGCCGACCGTCACCACCAGCGGGCTCTCCGCGGCGAACGCGATCCTTCGAAAGCGCGGGCTCACGCCGTTCGTCTATGACAAGCAGCAGAAAAACTTCGTGCGCCAGCTGCCGATTCCGTTTACAGCGGATCAACTCTACGCGGACGAGCCGGAGCCAAGGCGCGGCATGATGCAGGCCGCGATGCGCTGCCGCTTCTGCGAGCACCCGACCTGCTGCGGAACGGGTGGTACGGATATCCCCGGCATCCTGCGCAGAGTCGCCGTCGGCAACCTTGCCGGCGCGAAGAAGCGCTTCATCGAACACCCCGCTTCCACAGAGGAGCTTCTCCGGTATGAATCGCGCTGCATCCGCCGTCTGGAAGGCGGTGCGGGCGTGGAGATTAAAACAATCATCGATACTTTGACGGAGGAACAGGCATGAACGAAACATTCGACGTACTCGTTGTCGGCGGCGGTGCCGCGGGACTGACTGCGGCTGCCTACTGCACAAAGGCGGGCTTCTCCACCCTCGTGTGCGAGCGCTGGGAGAAGACGGGCGGACTTGTGGATACCTTCCGCTACCGCGATTTTGCGTTTGACGCGGGCATCCGCGCGCTGGAGGATTCCGGCGTGATCACGCCGCTGCTTCGTTCGCTGAATCTTCCGATCGAGTTCGTCAAAAACCCCGTGACCATCGGGATCAAGGATCGCTTTGTCCGACTCAAGGGCGAAGATAGCCTCGCGGAATACGCTGATCTCTACAAATCCTTCTTCCCGCAGGAGAGCGCGGCCATCGACGCCATCATCGCGGAGGTCGTCAAGGTCATGCGGTATATGGATGTACTATACGGCATCGAGAACCCGCTGTTTCTGGATGCGGAGTTGAGAGACCCCAAATACCTGACCAAAACACTTCTGCCGTGGATTCTAAAATACTCCGTCAACATCAAAAAGGCGGGCAAGCTCGATCAGCCTGTGCAGCAGTACCTGTTGAAGTTTACGCAGAATCACGAGCTGATCGACATGATCTGCCAGCACTTCTTTGCCGATACGCCGACGTTTTTTGCGCTGAGCTATTTCGGGCTGTATCTCGACTATCGCTATCCCGTCGGCGGCACGGTACAGCTGACGAAGCAGCTCGCTTCGTACCTGAATAGCCACGGCGGAGAGATCCGCCTATCGCACGAGGCAGTCGAGATCGATGCAGGCGCGCACGTGGTCACGTTTAAAAACGGCGCGAAGATCGCCTATCGCCAGCTCATCTGGGCTGCCGATCAGACCGCCTATTTCCGCGCGCTCGGCGAGAGCCTGCCGAAGGAGATCGCCGCGAAAAAGGAGCTCGCGCTCCAGAGTCACGGCATCGATTCCATACTGACGCTGTTCATCGGCTCGGACTTCACGCCGGACGAAGCGCAGGCCGCGATCGGCGCACACGCGTTCTATACCCCGGTGACCGCCGGGCTTTCCACCCTGCCGGACTGGCGCGAGGCCGCAAAGGATGGTTTCGACGCGCTGAAGCGTTGGGTGGTTGCGTATCTGGAGAAGACCACGTTCGAAATCTCCGTGCCCGTGCTGCGCGATGCTTCGCTTGCACCGGAGGGCAAAACCGGGTTGATTGTCAGCACGCTGTTTGACTACGATCTGACGAAGCACTTCTCCGACGCGGGAGAATATCAGGCGCTCAAGGATCTCGCGCAGGAGACGATGCTCCGCGTGCTGGGTCAGAGTGTGCTGCCGAAGTTACCTGCTCGCACCGAGTTCGCGCTGTGCTCCACGCCGATGACCATCGAGCGGGAGACAGGCTCGCGTCACGGCGCAATCACGGGGTGGGCACACACGAATCATCCGGTTCCCGCCGTGCACGAGTTCGGCAGCATCGCCAAAGCGACCGAAACGGGTGTGCCGGACATCCTGCAGTGCGGCATGTGGACATTCAGTCCCGCAGGGCTTCCTGTCTCGATCATCACGGGCAAGCTCGCCGCCGATCAGGCGATCAAGCGGTTGAACAAGCGAAGGAAGCACATATGATCCTCTTCTGGGTCGAATTCTTGGTGCTCGTTTCGGGATTCGCGGCAGGTGTGGTGCTGTTCTGGCAGATCCCACGCTTGCCTTGCACAAAAGCGGACCCATCGATTCGGGTTTCCGTGGTGATCCCGGCACGAAATGAGGCTAATACCCTGCCGCTACTTCTGGCGGATTTATCCGCGCAGACTAGAACACCATACGAAATTATCGTCGTCAACGACAATTCCGAAGACGAGACAGAACAGATCGCACTTGCTTACGGTGTCAAGGTCATCTCTCTGACGGACAAACCCGTGGATTGGGTCGGCAAATGCTGGGCGTGTCAGCAAGGCGCAGAGGCGGCAACAGGCGATTCTTTGCTGTTTCTGGATGCTGATGTACGCCTTGCTCCTGGCGCGTTCAGCCGGATTCTGGCTGCGCACGAGACGTTCGGCACAATTTCTGTGCAACCATATCACGAACCCAAGCGCGCGGTTGAAGACCTCGCGCTGTTTTTTAATCTCGCGCAGATCTGCGCAAACGGTTCCGCTCTTCCGCGTCCGATCAATCTCGGTCTTTTCGGTCCGCTGATCGCGATTTCCCGGCAGGATTATTTTGCCTTTCATGGACACGAACCCGTGAAATCCGTGGTGTTGGAAGATATGGCACTTGCGGATTGCCTGCGCAGTAAACAGATTTCGTTCCGCCTGTTCGTCGGCGATGAAGATGTACGCTTTCGCATGTACTCCGAAGGATTTCCGGCCCTCTGGCATGGGTTTACGAAAAACTTCGCAACCGCAGCCGCTAAGCTTCCCGCTTGGCTGATGATTCTCATGATTCTGTTCATCGCTTCACTCGCTTCAGTACCGCTACATCTTGCGCTGTCGCTTGCCGCGGCAAGCCCCCTTTCCTGGCTCTACGGCTCGTGCTATGCTATATGGCTGATATCGCTCTTTTTGATCAGCAGGCGTGTGGGCAAATTCCGTCCGCTGACAGTGCTGCTGTATCCGGTACCGCTGTTGGTGTTCCTCGTGGTTTTTCTCAACTCATGTTGGATTCGCTTGATTCACGGAAACGTCAAGTGGAAAGGACGAGCCATCAAGCTCGATCGCTGAATATGCCGATTTTTTCTTTCAGCACACTCCTGACCATACTTCTGTTCTTTGTTATTTGGGCAGCCTTACCGCTCCTAATCGCATATCTTTGTCTGTTTATTCCGGATCGTTTTTTCGAGCCGACGCGGTTTTTCTGGCGCACGCACCCGTTTGAACAGGAAGGGCGCATCTATGAGCGGGTGTTTCACATCCGCAGCTGGAAGCATCTGCTGCCGGACGGTGGAGCCACGTTCCGCAAGCGCAATTTTCAGAAACGGAACCTAAAGGACTTCTCGGAGGAAAATCTGCATCAGTTTCTGATCGAAACCTCGCGCGGAGAGCTGATCCATTGGCTCGGCATCCTTCCTTTCTGGGTATTCGGGCTGTTCGCGCCGCCGTTCGTGATTTGGATCATGCTGCTTTACGCGCTGATCGTGAACCTGCCGTGCATCTTCGCTCAGCGCTATAACCGCCCGCGCGTCTACGCGCTCTACCGCCGCAGATTCAAACAGTAAATGTAAAAAATAAAAATAACCTGCCGATGTTTCTCCGGCAGGTTTTGTTTTGTTGTTTTGCTCTGAATGATACCCTTGGCTTCGTCAGTCGATGCTCCCCGTATTCGCAAGCTCTAGAAACACCTCGACCCACTTCGGGTCAAACTGCGTGCCCGCGTTGCACTTGATCTCGGCAATGCACTGATCAAACGACATCGCGTCGCGGTACGGACGGCAGGAACGCATCGCGTCATAGCTGTCCGCGATTGAAATCACGCGAGCACCATCTGGAATCTCCTCTCCGCCGCGCCCTTCGGGATAGCCCTTTCCGTCATACCGCTCGTGATGATAGCGAATCATCGGCCAGATACGGCTGCCGGGATCGAGAGGGCGGATGATATCCGAGGCCAGCGAACTGTGTATTTTGATGGATTCATACTCCTCGCTTGTGAGCTTGCCGGGTTTGTGTATGATCGCGTCGGGAATGCAAATCTTGCCGATGTCGTGGAGTTTTGCCGCCCATTGAACATCCAGCAGGCGATCGTCCAGCCCGAAGCGATGCTCAAACAACTTGCTCGCGATCACGCAGACGCGCTTGCTGTGTCCGTTGGTGTAGACATCCCGCGCTTCCAACAGGTTTGTGAGCATCTCCATGCTCATCATCATCATGCTCTGGTATTTCTCCATCAGGGTCGCGTGCGCAACCTCCTGCGCGCGCTGAATGGACGCTTTCGACTCCTCCAGTTTCCTGCGTTCGGTGATATCGCGCGAAATCACGGACACGCCCTGCAGCGCGTGTGTTTCGTCAAATACGGGCGTGTAGACATTTTCATAGTATTTGTCGTTGAGCGAATCGGTCACCATGCGGCTGACGGTATTTCCCTCGTGCGTTTTGAGGTAATCCAACGCGCGATAAACCTTCTCTTTGGACGCGTCCTTATGGCAGTCCACCATGCTGTGGCCAAGGATATTTTCGCGCCTGATGTTGCGGATTTTCTCCGCAGCGTCATTGACAAACACAATGGTTCCGTCTGCTTTCGACAGAATAATACCGTCCTGCATCTGCTGCAGAACCAACCGGAATAGATCGTCCAGGCAATCGGGTTCCATTTTTTGTCCTCTCTTCAACGAAGTGAAGAAATTATGTTCATACAAACGACGTTTTTCGATATGCAGGAATTTCGTTACATATCCACTATAAATATGCGTGCGACGATTTGCAATAAGAAATGATATTCTATGTAATAATGTTGCAAAATTGTTCATATTTCGCGTGTTTTACGCCTATATCCGGTTGCATAAAATAAAATCTGGATGCAATAGAAAACCGGCGAAGCCCCATCCCATTGGTGCCTCGCCGGTATACGAAAAATCGCAGTTTGCGGGTATTGCCCGCGATTGATTCTTAGAAGAAGAAAATCGCAAGCGCGCCGGGGCCGACATGGGACGATGTGCAGGGCTCAAAGTAGTCGACCGAGACCTCCACGTCCGGGTAACGCTCCACGATGTCCGCCGCGAGCAGGTGCGCCTCGTCCTCGCAGCCTGTGTGCGAAATGCCAACAAACCTGTTCTCTTCTGCCGAAACATGCAGCCGCACAAACTGGTCGAACAGCGTCTTGATGGCTTTCTTGCGTCCAAGGATTTTCAGATCGAGCACGAGCCTGCCCTCTTCGTCGCCCTTGAGGATGGGCTTGAGATGCACGATGCTGCCCGCGAGCGCCGCGCTGCCGGAGATGCGGCCGCCGCGCTTGAGGAAGTTGAGGTCGTCCACCATGATAAAGGAGTGGATTTCGTGGCTCCTGCGCTCTGCGTGCGCGGCGGCCTCCGCCGCGGTTGCGCCGGCGTCGCGGAGCTTGACCACCTCGCGCACGATCATGCCTTCGCCGATGACCGCGGTCAGCGTGTCCACGGCGAGTACCTTGCGCTCCGGATATTTTTTCTGCAACACCTCGGCTGCGATCTTGCCCGCGCCGCAGGTGCCGCTAATACCGCCGGACATGCCGAGATAGAGCACGTCTTCGCCTGCCTGCAGGCGCGGCTCAAACGCGGTTAAAAAAGCGGATGTATTGACCATGGAGGTCTTCATCACGAGCGAGCCATCCTCGCGCATGCGCCTGTAAAACGCCTCATAGTCAAAGACTTTGCCGGGTTCGTAGCAAAGAATCTCTTCCTCGTTGAGGGAGAGGGACAGCGGCAGCACGCCGATGCCGCTTGTGTTGTATTCCGCCTCGGTCAGGGATGCGGTCGAATCGGTAAAAAGTGCGAATGACATTGTTTCTTGCACCTCATTTGCTAGTTTGTTATACTATATTAACTGATTCTGTTAATTATGTAAAGGACTTCAGTACATAAACCGGATTGGAATCGCGGAATCCGTGTTGTGAGTTGAGTGCCTATTGAATGTCCTCGTGTATGATGAGATTTGTATGGCGCAGGTTGAGCCGCTGAAAGGAGCGCAGCAGATGGGATATGACAAGCAGCAGGTCGCGGAAAAGCTGAATCGCTGGGAGCGCTTCCTGGAGTCCTACCGTCTGCCGGAATGGGAGGAGCTGCCGAAGATCGACCTGTATCTGGATCAGGTCATCGCGCTGGTGAACAACTACGTCGGCTTCTTCGTCTACGATCCTGCCGAGGAAAAGCTACTCACGCCGTCGATGGTCAACAACTACGTCAAGCTCCGCCTGATCCCTGCTCCCGTGCGTAAAAAATACGGAAGAAGACATATCGCGCTTTTATTGATGCTCTGCACGTTCAAGCAGTCGGTCAGCATGGCCGCGATGTCCGCGATGCTCCCGCCGGACGACGAGGAGATCATCCATCAGGAGTATGTGCGATTCACCGCGTCCTATCTGCGGATCTCCCGCTATGTCGTACAGCAGGCAAAAGCGAGCGCCGAGCCGATCTATGACGAGCACAGCAGCACCGGCACCGAGGTGAGCGACCTCGTCGTCGGCTCCGCAATCGCCGCGAGCTTTGCGCGGTTGCTCGCGGGCAAATTAATCGCGCTGCACGAGCCGGAGCATCCTATCCAGCCGGTACAGCCGGAAGAATAATTGATTGCAACGCAAAAGACTTCGGGAGAATCCGAAGTCTTTTTTGATACGTGCTCTTTTTTTAGCGTTTCTTCAATGCAATCGCGACGAAGTTCATGTATTTCCCCGCGCCTGCGTTCATTGGAATCCGGTCCATCACGGCGTATTCGTTGTCCGTTTCGAGCCAGTCCTGCCAGCAGTTTTCGTTGCTCTCCATCTCCTCGATCGAGACGATTTCAATCCCCTCTGTTGCCAAGATCACATCCCGCCAATAGTTCGCGTCATGAATCGTGTCGAGGTCTTCCGCGCTCCAGTTCAGCAGCAGCTCTTTGGGGATGTCGCTGTGGACGTCGCGATGAAACCCCGGCACGACGATGAGCAGCCACCCGCCGGGCTTCACCAGCGGCAGCAGATGCTTGCCGAGATACGTTTTGTCCAGCCCGAAGTAGTGATACGAGTCGATGCTGACCACCGCGTCGAAGAATTCGTCCGCAAACGGCAGCTCGTGCGCATCCTCGTGGATCGGCACAATCTGCTCCCGCGTCAAGCCCTCCGCGAGGAAGCGCTGCCAGTTATCGGTTGCACCGATCCAGAGATCGACCGCGAACACCCGCTGTCCGTATTCCTTTGCGAGCATGATCGAGGTCACGCCCTGCCCGCAGCCGAGATCCATGATCGTCTGCCCCGGCTCCAGCGGAAAGCGTTCCAGCAGCTCTTCAAGCAGCTTTGCGGGATTGGGCCCCATGATGTTCTTTTTGAGTAAAACCGGGTTCAACCGGTTGGTGATCGGATAGTTCATATCGATTCCTTTCTGATTTAAGCTTCTAACCTGTCAGTAAAGCGATTTCCAAAACAAAAAAACGGCACGGAAATTTCCATGCCTCAACAATCTTTTTGAACTTGTTTCAAAAAGCGGTGTCCGGCCTGGCGCGTTTCTGTCTGGGAAAGCGAATGTCAAAACAAACGCAGGCTCTGCGCACCGGCTTGTTTTTCATTGTTTCGCGTTCCGTTACAGAACCGACGACAAACAGACACTTCCTTTCGCTTTTCACGTTCTCTTCCGTGCAAATAGTATGCTAACAAATTTCGCGTAAAAATACAAGCGGCGTGCGGTTTCGTCTATAAGTCTTTTCGCAGCGACGAAAGCATCCGGGAGGCAAACGCGTCGATCCGCTCCTCCATCCCCTCCGCCTGCATCGCTTCACCGGGGTTATTCGCCGTCTGCATCAGGCAAAACTGCGGCGGGAGCGAGAAAGTCTTGTTGAGGCACAGCGCGCCGATGACCTGCTGCGCGATGATGTCGCTGCCGCTGTAGCCGGAGACGATCACGGAAAAAAGCTGCTTTTCATAGAGGCTGTTGTAGACCACGACGCTCGTCAGGCGGTTGATGAACGCGAGGATATTCGCGCTGACGCTGTCGTTGTAGTTTGGGCACAGTAACAGCAGCGCGTCGCAGTCGCCGATCGCGGGGTACACGTCGTTTGTGATCACCCCGCCGTAAAAACAACTGTTTTGCCGCGCAAAGTGCGAACAGGTCTTATAGGAGCACCCCCGGCAGTCGAAGATCGCGCCGTTGATCAACGAAATTTCGTGGATGTCGCAATATGGCGCGATCTTTTCCGAGATGCGCGTGCCAATCTGGAGCGTGTTGGAGGTCGCCCGGTCGCTCGCGTGCAGCAGCAGCACCTTTGGCCGCTCCTTTTTCTGCGGAGCGAAGCTGACGAGCCGTTCCACCAGTTCCCGCGCCGCCTGATGATATGCGCCAAGCAGAGAAACACCGCGCCGAAGCGACTGTACATTCCAGTTGTCGAGTGAGCCCGTTGCCTCCACGAGCGGCTTGCCCGGAAAACGACAGCCCGCAAGGTTTGCCGCGAGCGCGAGCATGTCCGCCGTCTGCTTGGTATAGAGCTCTCCCGCGCCGTCGATCAGTATCGCGCCGGTCGAACCCCGCATCAGCTCCGGCATTTGCCGGAGCGCCGCGATCAGCTGAATCACGTCCGCGTCCATGCCGTGCTCGCTCAGTCCGAGCGCGAACAGCACACGGCTGCCCGCGAGCCGCGGCAGTGCGGCGGCGCTCTCAAGCCGCTCGTGCACCACGCCCTGGAGCGCGTACGCGAGCGTTTCCTTCAGCCGTTCGGTTTCGTGGCAGGTGACGACGAGAAGATCATTCATTCCGCGTGAAATTCCTCCAGTTTCCGGTAGCTTTCTAAAATGCGTTGAAAGAGTTCGGGATGCAAATGTTCACGGCGCTGTTCCGCGCCCGCCTGCGTCAGCCGCGCGCGGCAGCCGAAATATGCCCCGCCGAGCGGCACGGCAGCGTCGTGCCATTCCCCGCGCAGCATCCGAAGAACCGAGACCGCGGCGGACGAAAGCCCCGGCGCGATATACGGCTTAAACCCGAATGCGCGCACCGAGAGATTCGCGGTCTCCGCCTTGTGCGTCAATGTGCGGGAAAGATGGTCGTCATAGTCTGCGTCCGGCGCGTTTGCGATCACGAGCCCGTTTCCATGCGGACCAAAGACGCGCAGATTCGCCGTGTCGACGCCCTCGCGCTCCGCGCTGTAGAGCCCGCGCGCATGCATGACGCCGAGTCCGAACCCGCGCACCTGCTCCGGCAGGAGCCCGTTTCCGTCGAATTCGCCCTTCTCGTTTTGGTTGCTCATGAGGAATACCGCGCGGCTGAGCTGGTCAACCGGGTCGCTGATCTGACAGAACATCCCGGCAAAGCCGCATTCCCGCGCGCGCTTGGCATAGGCGCGCAGCATGTCGCGATTGGCTGTAAACTGCATCATGCGCACATCCCCGCCGCTCTCCGCGCCGACCTCCGGCACGGCTTTTGCCGCGGTGAACAGGAGCGCGTCGCAGTCAAACAACTCGTTTTCCGGCACCACGCGGATATGCGGCAGCGTCTCGCCGTCCCGCACGGGCAGCACCTGATTCAGCTCCGCTTCATAGCGCAGACACTGGTTCTCGTCCCGGTCGTAGATGCCGATTTCGGCCAGATCCGTGCCCAGCAGCTTCAGCCCGATTGCGGTCGTTCCGCCGACGTTGCCTAGACCGATCAGGTGTACACGCGGCTTCGCGGTTCCCCGCGCGCGAGTGGTCTGAAGCACGGGTAACCAGAGCGAAAATGCGGTGTTGACCACCGTCGCGCCGTGTGTGCGGACGAAAGCTGCCAGCGCATCGTCCCCCGTCTCCTCCGGCGGCGGAAGGAGCAGAGAGATTCCCTCCTGCTCGTCCAGCTCCGCTATAGAACGGATTGCGAACAGCCCGCGGCTCGTCTTCGGGTCGCGCTCAACGAGAAACACCAGCGGAGAAAACGGCTTGGATACGGCAACCGCACCCTCCGGCAATAAGCCGCCGTGCGGGCAGAAGCAAAAATCCTCATAGCGAAAAAAATCTGCCATATCAAACATCCTCCGCGTTGGAGATGCGCCGCATCTGCCGGATATCATCCTTGAGATAGGCGGACGCGACGACGTTGAGGTCATATTGCATGTGCGCGCCCTTGTCCGGCAGCAGCGGGCGCACGAGCGCCTCGCCGAGCCTGCGGAGCGTGAGCCCTGTGCCCTGCAGCTTGAGGTAGCGATCCTCCAGCACAGCCAGAATCGTCAGCGCGTTTTTGAGCGCGACGCGGGAATAGTGCCGCACCGCGGGCGGCAGCGCGCCGTGGAGATATTTCGGGTACTGGTACGGCAGAATCAGGTTGATGCCGGGCGTATAGTCCCGCTCGATGATTCCGCCCTCGACGCTGTCTCCCCCGATGAAGGGATACAGCAGGCTCTCCGTAAACCAGTAGAGCATGTTGGGGATGAAGTATTCGCAGTCCACGTTGCGCTTCTGCTCCCGCATGAGGTCGAGCCCCCTGCCGGAGAGAATGCCGACGAGGATGCGCTCCACCTCCACGCCCTGCTCGCGGAACAGCGGGTCGAGCTTTTCCCAGCGATAGCCGTTGTGCAGCAGATCGTCGACTAAAAGCACGGGACGGCGGAAGGACTTGACGGTCTTGACCTGATTGGAGAGCTGCGAATAGCCAGGCGATTCCTTGATGTCAAACCCGCTCTCGTTGGCGTGAAATACCTTGTCCGCGTGCAGCGCCTTGGTCACGGTGTTCGGCACGATGGTGCCCGCGAGGATTTTGCCGTATGGCACGCACATCGCGCGGCCGAGCGTCTTCTCTGTCGGCGGCACGTTGGAGATGCCGTTGAGCGCGCGCACTTTTTCGATCAGCCCGTCGTTGATGGAGTCCATGTCAAAGCACAGCAGCAGCGTGCCGGGGAACATATCGCAAATGGCGTGCCGGAGCGAGGGCCGCGTGGACTCCACCGCCTGCCGCACCGCCTCGTCGGAGGCAAACGGCTCCTTGATGCACTGCAGCGTGTCTTCTAAGAGCACGAGCGGCGCGCGCATATCGGCATAGAGCAGCGCGCTCTGCCCCGAAACGGGCAGAAAGCCCAGCTGCCCCGCGATTTCGCGTTCGCTCTCTTCCGCGCAGTGGTAGAGCGCATAGGTGTGCTCGCGGATGAGCGAGCGCGCTAAAAGATCGCAGAGCAGCGCGCGCAGAGGTTCGCCCGCACCGCTCGTCTCCTCGATCCAGAGGATGCGACCGGAAGCAAGCCGGCGAACGGTCTCCGCAGAGCCGCGCATATCGCCCAGCACGTCGTATAGATCCGTGACGCTGACACTGCGGCTGCGAATGCGCGCGAGCGCCTCGCCGCCGTTGTCGCGGTAGACACCCGTGTACTCGTCGCCCGTTTCGCGCACTTCACAGCGCCGCTGCGAAAGCGCGCTGATCTCATGCTTATACTGCGGCATTCTAAGATACAGCCCGCGCGCATAGATGAAGTCCTGCACCACGGGATCGACCAGCATGCCGATGTCCATGTCCTTGTCGATGTATTCGCGGATCTGCGTGCTGCTCGCGCTTTCATAGTAAGCAGGCAGGGTCAACGAGATCACGCGCCCGCGCAGGAGGTCCTCCGCGCGGCGGTTATCCTCGGGATGCGCGCTCTCCACGCGGGTAAAGAGAATATGGTGATAGGTGGCCGCCGTGCCCGGCCCGCTCTGGCGGTAAGCGCTGGCGTTTAGGATCACGTCGCTGCCCGCGACGAAATACAGCTCGCGGCCCTCAAAGATTCGGCTGAGGTTCTTGAGATCCTCCGGCACGGCGAGGTTCACCGGAATGTCGTCCGGGAAGAGATAGACGTCCGGTAGGTTCGCGGCGGACATGCTGACAATCTGGCGGCGCAGCAGCTTTGCGAGCGTGCGCTTGCTCCACGAGAACTCGTCCACCGCGAGGTAGACCTCAAACCCGTGCGCGCGTATCTCCTCGACGATGCGCTTGTGCCCCGCCGAGAACGGATCAAACGTGCCCGGGAAGAACGCAACGGGCTTGAGCGGGTCAAATGTGAATCCCCCGCCCGTTTCGCACTGCGTAATGAAGCGGTAGAGGTGGTTGAGCATCGCGGCCTCATTGAAAAACGCGAGCATGCCGTCCCGCCGCTCGCCGAGCAACGTGAGTAGCTTCTTGCCGAAGCGCACGAGGCAGGCGCGGCGCGCGGGAAGCGGAGAATCGTCGTTGCCGAAATACATCCGGCAGATGACCTCTAGCGCGGTGAGGCGGATGCTGTCGTCAAAGTGCGCGACTCCGGTGAGCAGCAGGCCGAACACGCGCTCATAGACCGCGTCGGCGCGCGCGCTGTTATCGGATGTGTAGCCGGAGAGCACGGCGCAGAGCGTGGAGAGCGCGGCCCTCGCGGCGCGGGTGTTCGCCGCCCGCAAGAGGCCTTCGAGATAGTCGATTCCTTCGTCCATCTCCTTCTCCGGCACGCTGCAAAAGAGCCTGCCAAGGTACGGCGGAATATAGCCGGAGATTTCGTTTTGCCCGGTCTCCAGCTCGCGCAAAAGATCGACCATGATCTCATTGCGCTGGTCGACCGAGAGAACGTTTGCGACCTCCACCAGCGCCTCGCCCGCGCGCTCACGAACGGGCAAATGCTCGCTGACCGAGAGGAGGTTTGAAAGGTGCATCGCGATATGGAACGCCTCCTGCGGGTGCAGGTGGACATAGTCGCAGAGGTGGTCGATGTGCACGAGCTTCATCGTCCAGCTGATGCTACTCTTGAGGTTGCTTAAGTAGATTTCGCCGACCGGCAGCATGGGTTCCGGTAGCGTGGGCAGCCCCGCACGACTGCGGAGTTTATTGAAGAGCCACACGGAGGCAAACTCCGCGTCGGGATGCAGCTTGATTCTCTCGCAGGCGTGCAGCAGCAGCTTCGGGTCACCATCCGCAACCGCGCTCAGTGCGCGCAGTGCGCGGATACGCACCCGCGCCTCAGTTGAGGCGGCGGCACCGCCGAGAATCGGCAGCATGCGCTCGATCTCCGCGCGCTGCATGACCTCCTGCGGGATATGCGTGATGGTGTCCATCAGTGCGAGCAGGTCTTCGCCACCGCTGAAAAACACCCGCCGGTAGATCTTGTCCCAGTAGCCGCGCCTTTCCTCCGGCATGCAACGGGAAAAGAGGCTGCCCGCGATGGTCTTGAGCGAGTTAGAGATACGCGTTGCGTGCTTCTGCGAAATCTTATAGTCGGGATGCAGGCACAGCTCGATATAATCGTCCCACAGCGCGATGCTCTCGCTGAGCACCGCATGCAGCGCGGGCGCAATCGCAAGCGAGCCCGCCCCGCGCGGCAGCTCCTTGCGGTAACGCGGGCCGGAGTTTGCGAGAATCGCGCCCATGATGCGACCCGCGTGGCGGCGGACGTCGCCGTCGTGATGCATCAACAGTTCATAGAGAAACCGCAGCGTCAGCAGCTTGTGCGTGCGCGTCATATAGGTGCTGTATTCTTCAAACAGCAGCAGATACGTGCGGATGCGGCTGAGGTTTTTCTCGTCCCGCGCCTGCTCCAGCAGCGCCTCAAACGTATCGCTGACGGTGATGGTATGCATGAGCTGTACGTTGTTGTCAAATGCGTGGTTGCAAAGCGCGCGGATGACCTCGCCCTGCGAGAGCAGCGCCGCGTCCCGTTTCTCCGCGGGCAACAGCGCTTTGGCGCCCGGATCGGGATTGACGCCGTGGCTGATCAGGAAGCGCTCGAAATCGTCGAGCTTTTTATAGACCGTCTCATAGCGCAGGCGTTTTTCCTGCGTCATATCCGCGAGCTTGACGAAGATGCGGTCGCGCGATTCTGTCAGCGGGCTGATGATGGTCATCTCCTTGCCGTCCGCGCCGCGTTCCGCGCGCACGCGGAAGTCCGCATAGATCAAAATCAGCGACTCGATCGGCAGGTTTTCAAACTCCAGGTCCCAGGTCGAGTGGTTTGCGGCGATATGCGCGATATCCGGCATGTTCCGCTCTTCGAGCCACTTCCAGGTATAATAGTAGTGCAGATACGGGATGCGCGGCATGTCCTCGCCGCGGCAGCCGAATTTGCCGATGTCGTGCGAGAGCGCGGCGCAGGCGACCAATGCGGTATCGACCGGCAAGCCCGCCTGCTTTGCCTGCTGAGCAGTGTGGCTCGCCACACGCCGAACACCGAAGGTATGCCCCGCGGGATCAAACGGCATGATCTCCTTGCCGATGCGCAGCAGCTCGCGATAGTAGCTCTTTTTCATCGCCTCCGCAAAGAGCACGCATTGCTCGCGCACGGGGCTTGCGTCCAGCGCCTCCTGCGAAACGGGCAGATAGTCCAGCAACGGATCAAATACCTTCTCACGTTCCGCGTCCATGAGACGCGAAAGCACGGTTAAAAACACCTTGAGCGCGCTCTTTTGCCCTTTGGTGGAGCGCGGCGCGCCGGAATAGGGATAGAGCCCCGCGGAGAGCGCTTCATAGGCATGCGGCAGCATGCCCTCCTCCGGCAGCTCGCCCACGCGCTTCATCAGCGGCTCGCAGAGAGCCGCGACCGCGGCGCAGGAAACACGCTTGCCGAGCATGGCGGCGTACTCGCTGTCAAACCTGGTTTTGGTCGTCCACGCACGCAGCTGCTTGATCGTCACGCCCGTGTTTTTCGCCAGCTCCGCGTACAGCGCGTCAAGCGCGCCGATGTTCGCGGTTCGCTCGTCCATACCCTAACCCTCCGTCCGGCGCGGTCGGTGTTCTGTTCCCATCCCGCCGGTTCTATATCGTTGTCTCAAAAGCTCTGTACTTCATTTAGAAAGGATGCAATCATAAAATTTTTCTGCTACCTCCATTTTAATCAGATTGAAAGCCGCTGTCGAGCGAAAAGCGATAATATAACCACCATGTGCCGCTTGCAAAGGCACAGTTTAGCAAAGTCACAGCGTGTTTGCATTGTTTGTGCCCTGCCCACTTGACAAACGCGCGGATCGGTGCAAACATATGAGAGTAATTCTCAATTTTATTCCGGCGGTTGCGCGCGCTTTTTTTGTCGCTCGCCGGAAACTCGGTTTGCAGGAGGCGAACGCTTTGGCGGAATACGAAACAAAACAGCGGCGGATTCTGCTGGACTATCTCACCGCGCATCCCGACCGCGGTTTTTCGGTCGAGGAGCTGTATGACGCGCTTCTGATCGAACACGCATCGGACATCGTGCCCGGCAAGAGCACGATCTACCGCCTGATCGCGCGGCTCGTCTCCGAAGGCTTGGTCAAGCGCTTCGCGTCGGGTCAGGGCAGGCAGTTTGCCTACCAGATCGTCGCGTGCGAGGCTTGCGATGCGCACCTGCACCTGAAATGCACCGCCTGCGGCAGTCTCTACCACATGGATCACGCGGTCAGCGAGCAGATCATGCGCGAGGTGCTCAGCCAGAGCGATTTCGCACTGGACGAGAAGGAGACTGTCCTCTTCGGCGTCTGCAAGGGCTGCAAGCTGAACAAAGGCACAAAGTAATTCTCCGCTGATTCCCAAACAACACCCTGCACGGAGGCAGACAGTATGAAATTAAAACCCCTTGTTCCCATCCTGCTGATCATCGTTCTTTCTCTCGCGTTTCTCTCCGGCTGCGCGCCGCATGCCGCGGCGCCGGAGAACGGCGGGATTTCGATCGTCTCCACGATCTTTCCTTCCTACGATTTTGCGCGCCAGATCACCGCGGGCACGGACGCGAACGTTTCGCTCCTGCTCCAGCCCGGCGAAGAGGTGCACTCCTTTGACCCCACGAGTCAGGACATCATCCGCATCCAGAACGCGGATCTCTTTCTCTACGTCGGCGGCGAGAACGACACCTGGGTGGACGGCGTCCTCTCCGGTCTCGACAAGAGCGTCAACACCTTCCGCATGATGGACTATGTCACGCTCTATCAAGAGGAGCTCGTCGCGGGCATGCAGCCGGAGCAGGAGGACGCGGGCGGCGCGCCCGAATGGGATGAACACGTCTGGACGGCGCCCGTCAACGCCATTGCGATCGTCAAGGCGATGACGGCGGGGCTCATCGCGATCGATCCCGACAATGCCGCGGCTTATCAGGCGAATTCGGATGCGTATGTGCAGAAGCTGCAATCTCTTGACCAGTCCTTTAGGGACGTGGTGGACGCGGCGAGCCACAAGACGGTCGTGTTTGCGGATCGGTTCCCCGTGCGCTATTTTGTCGAGGAGTTCGGGCTTCAGTATTACGCGGCGTTCCCCGGCTGTTCTGCCGAGACGGAGCCTTCCGCGGCGACCGTTGCGGCGCTGATCGACCGTGTCAAGGCGGAAAACATCCCTGTCGTGTTCTATATCGAAATGTCCAACGAGCAGATGGCGAACACCGTCGCGGAAGCGACTGGAGCTGTGCCCATGCTGTTCCATACCTGCCACAACGTCACCAAGGCGGAGTTTGAAAGCGGAGCTACCTATCTCTCGCTGATGCAGAACAACGTGACGGCGCTCAAAGCCGCATTAAACTAACCTGCGAACCCAATACACGGAGGCAGCAAGCCAGATGTCATTACTACAGGTCAACAACGCCGCGTTTCGCTACGACGGCAAGGAGGTCGCAAGCGGGCTCAACTTCACGGTTGAACACTGCGACTATCTCTGCATTGTCGGCGAAAACGGCTCCGGCAAGAGCACCCTCGTCAAGGGCCTGCTCGGGCTGAAAGCGCCCTCGAGCGGCGCCATCACATTCGGCGAAGGCCTCACCGCGCGCCAGATCGGGTATCTTCCGCAGCAGAAGGAGAGTCAGCGCGACTTTCCCGCAAGCGTGCAGGAGGTTGTGCTCTCCGGCACGCTCAATTCGCTCGGCTTCCGCCCGTTTTACACCCGCGAGCAGCGCAAAAACGCGCTCGAGCAGATCGACCGCGTGGCTATGCTGCCGCACAAAAATGCGGCGTTTCGGGAGCTCTCCGGCGGACAGCAGCAGCGGGCGCTGCTCGCGCGCGCGCTCGCCGCGACGCAAAAGCTTTTAATCCTCGACGAGCCTATCGCAAGCCTCGACCCTGTCGCGGCTGCGGACATGTATCACCTCATTGAGGAGATCAACAAGCACCACGGCGTGACGGTGATCATGGTGTCCCATGATCCGCACGCAGCCGCGCACGAAGCGGGCAAGGTGCTGCATCTGGAGCACCAGCAGCTCTTTTACGGCACCGCGGCGGACTATCGCAAAAGCGACATCGGAAAACGGTTTTTAGGCGGTGAAAGCAGATGATCAGCGTGATTCGGGAAATGCTATCCTATCCGTTTCTGGTGCGCGCGCTGACGGTCGGTCTGCTCGTTGCGCTCTGCGCGTCGCTGCTGGGCGTCAGCCTCGTACTCAAGCGGTTTTCAATGATCGGCGACGGGCTTTCGCACGTCGGCTTCGGCGCGCTGGCCATCGCGTCCGTCGCGGGAATCGCGCCGTTGTATCTCGCGATTCCGGTCTGTATCGCGGCCTCTTTCCTGCTGCTTCGCATGAGCGAGAGCACGCGCATCAAAGGCGACGCCGCGATTGCGATGCTCTCCGCGGGCGCGCTCGCCATCGGCATCATGGTGGTGAGTATGACCACAGGCATGAACACGGACGTATACAACTACATGTTCGGCAGCATCCTGTCCCTCTCCGCTGCGGATGCGACGCTGTCCATCGTGCTCTCGGGCGTTGTGCTCGTGCTGTTCGTGCTGTTCTATCCGCGTTTGTTTGCGGTGACGTTTGACGAAACCTTCTCCCGCGCCACGGGCATTCCCACACGCGTCTACAACGCAGCGCTCGCGACCCTCGCCTCCGTGACGGTCGTACTCGGCATGCGCATGATGGGCGCGCTGTTGATCTCCAGCCTGATCATCTTCCCCGTGCTGACGGCGATGCGCATCGGCAAACGGTATTTGACCGTGACGCTGCTCTCCGCAGCGGTCGCGGTCGCGGGATTCATCCTCGGCATGATCGTGAGCTACGTTTACGAGGCGCCGAGCGGTGCCAGCATCGTCTGTGTCAACATCGTGCTCTTCCTGCTGTTTGCGGTTGCAAGTGCGATTCGCAACGCGGTCACGAAAAAGTAACTTTCTTCTATTAACTAAAAAACACGGACAGAAATGTCCGTGCTTTTTGTTTATTGTTTGCAATCGCTTCTAAACCCGTTTCGAAAAGAGTCCGTGACGGTTGCAGTAGGCGTAGAGCGAGCCCCTCCCGCGGACGGGGAACCGCGCGGAGGCGTCCTGCTCCGGGTAGAGCTTCACGAGCTGTACACGATCCGCCGTGACCAGCGCGAAAAACGAGATGAAGTGCGTCTTCTCCATCGGGTGCTGCATGCTCACAAACAGGTCTCCCTCGATGGTTTCGGTTGCGATCCTGTGTTCTTCCTCGTCCTGCTCCGCCTCTAGCTGCGGCAGCTGCACGCCGCAGCAGCTGAACGCGCCTTCGCCGGCCGCGAAGATCACGTTGCCGCAGACGGGACAAACGTAGAACTTGCTTTTATGCATGTTGCCGTGGCGGTTGGTGTTCTGCACGCATTCGCCGGAGAGCAGCTCCGCAAGCGACACGCCGAGTGTCTTTGCCAGAGGTTCAATCAGGCTGATGTCCGGCAAGCCCCTGCCGGATTCCCATTTGGAGACCGCCTTGTCGCTGACCATCAGCTTTTCCGCAAGCTGCTTTTGCGTATATCCTTTTTTCTCTCGCAGAAGCTTGATGGTGCTTCCGGTGACGTAGTTGTTCATGGCACATTCCCTCTGGTGTTGTTCGATTCTGTTGATCCGCTGCTTCGTCGGCTCAACCTGCCATGAGCATAACACGCGGCGCGGCAACGGGCAACCTACGGAGCGTGGAGCGCGCCAAAAAAACAAAAAGCCCGCCAGATGCGAGCTTTGTGTTCATATGAAGTGGTTTTTAGTACGACACGCCGAGCGCATCGGCAATCGCCCGCAGGATGCCCCTGCTGCTGTGCGTGGCACCCGAAACAGTGTCCACGTTGACATCCTGCGCGGCGAGCACGCGGTCGATGGTCTTCGTCTCCGCGCGGTTGAAATAACGCGCCGTTTCGCGGTTGGAGTCGACGGTGATCGACGTGATAAAGCCGTTGACGAGGGTCACTGTCACGTCAATATCGCCCTTGTGTCCTCTGCCCGTGCCGGAATATGTTCCGTCCGCGAGCGCGTAGGGTCCCGGCGCGATGGTGGGAGTCGGCGTAGGCGTCGGCGTCGGAACCGGGCTGGGCGATGGCGTCAGCTGCGGCGCGGGCGTGACCGCGGAGGTATCCAGCAGGAGCGAAACGGGGTCGCTTTCGACCACCGGCTGCACGCTCTCCAGCGCAGCTTTCACCGCGTCGAGAATACCGAAGCTGCTGAACGTCGCGCCCGAAACGGTGTCCGTGTCCGCGCTCTGCGTTCTTAGGATCGCGGGGACGATCTGCGCCCGCGCCTGGTTGAAAAACATGGTGTCGTCGCCCGTGCCGTCCACGCGGATATCCATGATGTATCCGTTTGAGACCGTGACGGTGACGGAGGTTTCGCCGTGGTAGCCAGCCGCGCTTCCGGTGTACACGCCGTCGGTATACGTTCCGGCGTTCGCGCTGTCCTTGGTGCTGAGGCTCGCGGCAACCGCGGCAATCTGCCGCTCGGTCGCCTGATTCGCTGCGATGTTGCCTTCAAAATACATACCCGTAAGAGCGACCACCGCAACCGCCGCCGCAATCGCGGGCTTGGGGTTTGCGGTGACGTTATCCCGCGGGCAGATCTCCACGCAGCTCATGCAGTCAATGCACTCCGCGCTCTTCACCACGTTGCTGCGATAGAGCGGGATGCCCATCGGGCAGCGCTTGGTGCAGGCGCGGCAGGAGCCGCATTTGGAGCGCGGCTTGCGGATTTTGAACAGCCGGAACTTGGAGACGATGCCGAACACCGCGCCCAGCGGGCAGAGATAGCGGCAAAAGAAACGCTCGATATAGAGCGAGGCAATCATGATGACCACGAGCAGCAGCATGCCGACGGACAGGATCGTGTCCAGATCCGTCCATCCGCTGAACTTACTCAGCAGCCCGAACACCGTCCAGGGGGTGCCCGTTCCGTCAAGAATCGAAAGCCCGAGCGTCCAGATCAGCAGCACGATGCCGAATAGCAACACGTATTTGAGCTTCTTGAGAACGCGGTCAAATTTGGTGCCAATCTTCGGACGCTTGAGCTTCAGCTTTGTGCCGAGGTACCAGAGGAAATCTCCCATCGTGCCGAACGCGCAGAGAAACCCGCAGAAAAATCGTCCCATGATCGCAGTGATGAACAGCACGCTCAGAATCAGAATGATCTGTCCCGTGAGCGCGGAGGCGTCAAACGAACCGCTGATGAGCCCCACGTAGATCGACTTGATCGCCGCAAACGTGTAGAGAAACAGCCCCGGAAACAGGATCAGCGAGGCCACCTGTATGATGCGCCGCACAAGTGTCAGCGCGGTTATTTTATGGAATAGCTTTTTCTTCATGCATCCCTTGCTTCCTATTATTGAAATCAATCCTGTGAAGGCAACAGCAGCTCAAAGTTGCCGCGCAAGCCTTCGCTGCAAAATACGTCCAGCTGCTCGGTCACGAACACCGCTTCGATGCCCGCTTCGCGGATCAGCGGCAGTCCCGCCTCCGCACCGAGCACGAACACCGCCGTGGAGAGCGCGTCCAGCGCGAGCGCGGATGTTCCGATGAGCGTCACGCTCCGTAAGCCGGAGCGCGAGGGGTAGCCCGTGCGCGGATCGACAATGTGGTGATAGCGCGTGCCGTCCACCTCATAAAAACGTTCGTAATCGCCGGAAGTGACGGCACACGAGTCCGAGAGCAGGACGCGGCCCATCGCGATTCCCGTCACCCGGTCGGGGTGCTGGATGCCGACATGCTTGCTTTCGCCGATCACGCAGACCGTGCCACCGAGGTTGATCAAGGCTCCCGTCACGCCGCCTTCGAGCAAAATACGGCGTACCTCGTCCGTTGCGTAACCCTTCGCGATAGCTCCCAGATCGACGCTCTGCCCGAACCGACTCAGTTCGGCGGTATGATTCTCTTCGTCGAGGAGGATGTCCTGATCGTCCACAAGCGTGAGCGCGTGCTCCACTTCCGTGCGCGGGGGAACCGTTCCGCAGCGGGCATGGATTTCCCAGAGCGCGCTGAGCGCGCGTGTGGTGATCGAAAACGCGCCGCCGCTGAGCGCGGAATACCGGCGGCTTTCCGAGAGCAGATGGAACGTGTCCGCGCTGACGGGGACGCTGCTGCATCCCGCGGATGCATTCAAGAGCGAAAGCTCGCTCTCCGGCTGAAAGACCGAGAGCCGGTCGTGCAGCGCGCGCACCCGTTCCTCCGCGCGCTTGAGTGCTTCGCCCGCCGCGATCCGGTCGCGGTAGGCGGTCGCCGTTACGCGGTTTGTGGTGCCGAGCGCGAAAAAAACGGTCTCCAGTACGTTTCTGTCATCCTGAGATTGCGTATTTCTGTTTTGCATAACAATAGTTTACAGGGATTGGCAAAACAAGCAAGCACGAAAAGGTGTCAAATTGTGTTGAAATGGCAACCTAGCGTTACAGGAGCATTAGAATACGATGAGATTCCTGTTTTCGTTGTTTTTCCGCCCCCAGCGGACAATGTTCAACCGTGTTTGGATCTGTCGATTGCATCTCGCCGCAAAATCGAGATATTATAATCATGCGGAAATTCTGTATGATTTTCTGCGGCTGATCGAAAATTCCGGCTTGTTTTACGGTATAATCTATGCGATAATTTCTTTTTCGGTGTGTTCCCATTACGACTGCACGAAAGGCGGCGCAGCATGCGGATCCTTCAGGCCGCACAACTCATCGAACCGGTACGCAGGCTCTGTCTGCGTGCCTGCTGCAACCTCCCTATCGACGTCGTCTCCGCGCTCCGAACTGCCCGCGAACAGGAACACGAAGGCAATGCCGCGAGGAACGTGCTCGATCAGCTTTTAGAAAACCAGCAGCTCGCACGCGAAAAATTCCGACCGATCTGCCAGGACACCGGCATGGCCGTCGTGTTCGCCGATATCGGGCAGGATGTTTATATCGAAGGCGATCTTTTCGCCGCCGTCAACGAAGGTGTGCGTCTCGCCTACACCGAAGGATATTTGCGTAAATCCGTTCTCGATCCCCTCACGCGCGTCAACACCGGGGACAACACGCCCGCCGTGCTGCACGTTCGCTTCGTTCGGGGAGATCGCGTTTTGCTCACCATCGCGCCGAAGGGCTTCGGCAGCGAGAACATGAGCAGGCTCTTCATGCTGCCCCCTTCCGCAGGAATCGAAGGCATCCTCACCCACATTCTGACCACGGTCAAGGATGCGGGCGCTTCCGCATGCCCGCCCGTCGTGGTCGGCGTCGGCATCGGCGGCACGATGGAGTCCTGCGCACTGCTGGCCAAGCGGCAGCTGCTGCGCCCGCTCGGCGAGCCCGCCGACAGAGAGGACGTCGCCGCGATCGAGCGGGAAGCGCTCAAGCGCATCAACGAACTCGGCGTAGGCCCGATGGGGCTCGGCGGCGCGGTCACCGCGCTAGCAGTGCATGCGGCTGCGGAGGCCACGCACATCGCGGGCCTGCCGCTCGCGGTCAACATCATGTGCCACGCCTGCCGCCACGCAAGCGAAGAGGTGTAGCCCATGGAACACCGCATGAACGTGCCTCTGAATCAAGCGGATTTGAGCGAGCTGCGCGCCGGAGACGTGGTATACTTGTCCGGAACGATCTATACCGCGCGGGACGCGGCGCACGCACGGTTTGACAAGATGCTCATAGCGGGCGAAACGTTGCCCGTGCCAAAGGGCGCATGCATCTACTATTGCGGGCCATGCCCCGCCGCGCCCGGCGAAATCATCGGGCCGTGTGGACCCACGACCAGCAAGCGCATGGACGCCTATACCCCCGCGCTGATCGAATACGGCATCGCGCAGTTCATTGGAAAAGGTGCGCGCAACAGCACGGTCAACGCTGCGATGAAAGGCCGCGCGGTGCACTTCGCCGCAACAGGCGGCGCCGGCATGCTCTATGCATCCCGCATCACGGCTTGCGAGCTCGTCGCGTTTGCCGATCTCGGCGCGGAGGCGGTCTACCGGCTGGAGGTTCGCGATTTCCCCGTGGTCGTGACGTTTGATCTGTTGGGAAATGACGTCTACGCGCGGACGACGCAGAATTAGTTTGTTTGCGATTTCGTAAATCAATGAAGTCGCTTATACAGGTTTCAAATTGGAAAGGAGCGGTAGAAATGAATTGTGCAATCGTAGGAATCAACTGGGGTGACGAAGGAAAAGGCCGTATGGTAGACCTGATCGCGGCGGATTACGACGTCGTCGTGCGCTATCAGGGCGGCAACAACGCGGGCCACACCGTGGTCAACGAATTTGGTAAATTTGCGCTGCACCTGCTGCCCAGCGGTATCTTCCGCAAAGGCGTGGTCAACGTCCTCGGCAACGGCGCGGTCGTCGACCCCGAAAAGCTGCTCGAAGAAATGAACGACCTGCGCAGCAAGGGCATTTCCATCACGCCCGAGAACCTGAAGATCAGCGACCGCGCGCCGATCGTGTTTCCGTATCACCGCGATCAGGACGCGCTGGAAGAAGCGCGCCTCGCGGACGCGAAATACGGCTCCACCAAGCGCGGCATCGCGCCCGTCTACGGCGACAAGTATCTGAAAAAGACCATCATGCTCGGCGAGCTGTTTTATCCGGAATATCTCAAAAAGCGTCTGGAGGGCATTCTCGAATGGAAGAACCTCACGCTCAAGAACGTCTACGGCGGTAAGACCTACTCCTTCGACGAACTCTGGTCGTGGCTGATGACCTTCGGCGAACAGCTCAAGCCGTTTATCTGCGACACGGGCGCATACCTCCGCAGCGTCGACGGCAAGAAGAGCATCCTCTTTGAAGCACAGCTCGGAGCCCTTCGCGATATCGATCTCGGCATCTTCCCCTACACCTCCAGCTCCACGCCGCTTGCTGCCTATGCGCCCATCGGCGCGGGCATGCCGGGCACGAAGATCGACAGCGTGGTCGGCGTGGTGAAGGCCTACTCCACCTGCGTAGGCGAAGGCCCGTTCACGGCGGAATGGTTCGGTGAAGAGGCATCCCGCCTGCGCGAAGCCGGCGCGGAATATGGCGCGGCAACGGGTCGTCCCCGCCGCGTTGGTCCGATCGACATCGTCGCGACCCGCTATGGCGTCGCCGTGCAGGGCGCAACCGAAATCGCGCTGACGAAGATCGACATTCTCTCCTATATGGATCAGATTCCGATCTGCGTGCAGTATGAGCTGAACGGCGTAAAGACGGACGAGTTCCCCTTCCCGGCGGCGGTTGCAGACGCAAAACCCGTGATCGAATATATGCCCGGCTGGCAGTGCGACGTTTCCAAGTGCCGCACATTTGAAGAGCTCCCCAAGGCCGCGCAGGACTATATCGACTATATCGAAAAGAACATCGGCTGCCGGATTTCGAATATCTCCGTCGGCGCCGCGCGCGACGAGATCATCCGGAGGTAAGTCATGCGGGATCAGTATGAAAGCCCGCTGAACAGCCGCTATGCATCCGATGAGATGCAGCGGCTCTTCTCGCCGGATATGCGTTACTCCACCTGGCGCAAGCTCTGGGTCAGCCTTGCCCGCGCGGAGCACGCGCTGGGTCTCCCCGTTTCGCAGCAGCAGGTGGATGAATTGGCCGCGCATACAAGCGATATCGACTATGACGCGGTCGCCAAACGCGAAGCCGAGGTGCGGCACGACGTCATGGCGCATGTCTACGCCTACGGGCTTGTCTGCCCGAAGGCCGCGGGCATCATCCACCTCGGAGCGACCAGCTGCTATGTCACCGACAATGCGGACCTGATCATCCTGCGCGACGCGCTCTTGAGCATCCGCAACAGCATCTATGCCGTGCTCAAGCCGCTGTCCGCCTTTGCCGAGCGCACAAAGACGATTCCGACCGTCGGCTACACGCATTATCAGCACGCGCAGCCGCTCACCGTCGGCCGCCGTGCCTGCCTCTGGCTGCAGGATCTGTGGCTCGATCTGGAAGAGATCGAGGATACGCTTTCTGCGATCCGCTTCCTCGGCTGCCGGGGCGCAACGGGAACCGAAGCGAGCTTTGTCTCGCTCTTTGGCGGAGACACGCAGAAGATCGACGCGTTGAACGAGCAGATCGCAGCAGACTTCGGTTTTGCGCGCTGCTACGACGTCAGCGGGCAGACGTATCCGCGCAAGCTCGACAGCCGCGTCTTAAACGCGCTGTCCTCCGTCGCGCAGAGCGCCTACAAATTCGGCGACGACATGCGCCTGTTGCAGCACGACGGCATCCTTTCTGAACCATTTGAGAGCAAGCAGATCGGCTCCTCCGCGATGGCATACAAGCAAAACCCCATGCGCTCCGAGCGCATCTGCTCGCTCTCACGCTTCGTGATGGCGACCTCGCTCAACGCACCGATGACCGCGAGCACACAATGGCTGGAGCGTACGCTGGATGACTCCGCGAACCGCCGCCTCTCTCTGCCGGAAGCGTTCCTCGCGACCGACGCGGTACTGCGGCTGATGGCGAACATCTGCGGGGGAATCATCGTACACGAGCAGGCGAACACAAAGATGCTAGCAAACGCGCTGCCGTTCCTCGCGACCGAGAATCTCTTAATGGCCGCGGTCAAGCGCGGCGGCGACCGCCAGGCGCTGCATGAGATCATCCGCACACACTCCCTCGCCGCCAAGGAGCGTCTTGCATCTGGAGAAAGCAACGACCTTGCCGAGCGGCTGGGCAGCGATCCCGCGTTCCCGCTGAGCACGGACGAGATCAAGCTGGAGCTTGATCCCATGCGACACATCGGCCGCTCGGTCGAGCAGACGGATCGCTTCCTCGCTTCTCACCCCGTGCCGGAGAGTAAGCCTCTGCAGGAGATCATGGTCTGATCCTAGAAACCGCGAACCGCCGGATACGCTCCGGCGGTTTTTTGTTGCGTTCCTCCACTCATAACTATTATGATTCTTGCATTTTGCAAAGGATAGCGATACAATAGAGCTGATTTATAGCACAATTCTTCACATCGTAAGGAAAAATCGCCATGAAAGCACTCCAGTTGATCGATATCACCGTTGCGCCGGATTTGCACGAGCTCACGCAGCACGGCACGCCGATTTTTCCGTGCGCGGGCTACGATGAAGACCCCGGCAAGTACCTCGTGGGCAACATCCCCTGGCACTGGCACGAGGAGATGGAAGTCGTGCTCGCAGTGGAGGGCGATACGCTCGTCATCTGCGGCGAGACGGAATATCTGCTGCACCCCGGCGAGGCGCTCTTTGTCAACAGCAACGTGCTGCACAAGCTCAAGCGCGCGCAGAAAAACGCGCCCTGCCGCATCAACAGCCTCTTGTTTATGCCGGAGTTTGTCGCGAGCTTTCCGCAGAGCATCATCCAGCAGCGGTATATTGCGCCGCTCGTGCGCTGCTCCACGATGTCCGATGTGGCGCTGCGCCTCGACGTGCCCTGGCAAAAAGAGGCGATTAAGCGGTTTGAGGCAGCGTTTGAGGCGTTCACGAGCGACCGCTACGGCTACGAAATCCGCGTGCAGGTGGAGCTCATGCAGATGCTGCTGATCCTTCTGGAAAATCTGCAGGATCGCGTCTGCGAAACCGACCTCGTGCAAAACAAAGATTCCGCGCGCATCAAGCAAATGCTGGGCTACATCCACACGCACTATGCCGAGCCCCTAACTGTTTCGCAGATCGCGGCGGCCTCCGCCATCAGCGAGAGCGAGTGCTACCGGTGCTTCCGCAAGGTGCTGGACACCTCTCCCATCGACTACCTGCTCCAGTATCGCATCCGCGCCGCGGCGGGGCTGCTCTCCGGCTCGGACATGAGCGTTTCGGATATCTGCTTTGCAACCGGGTTCAACAGCCCCAGCTATTTTGCAAAGGTCTTCCGGCAGGAGCTGCTGGTCAGCCCCAGAAGCTACCGCGCAACACACCAGGCTATTCATACGGGAAAAAACCATCGTTCCTGAAGAACCGCGCAACCAGCGGGGTTTTTCGGCGTACGACACGCCGCAGGGAATTGCGAAATCTTCCAAATTTTGTCCGGAGCAAATTATTTTTTTGGTACTCAAAAAGGAATACTGGATATATAACACGACTTTATGTTATGATATATGGAAAGCATTTGCTCCTATCCGTTCCGGTTCTCGACGGTTTCTCTGCAACAATGTGCAATAAAAAGACGATTGGTTGACAGACATGCCGTAGCAGTATTATAATATCGATATCGTTTTTCGGAGGTTCGCCATGGAAAAACACACCCCCGTATCCATCTCCAAGCAGGCGCTCCAGCGCATGCCGTACTATCTGCAGGCGCTCCGTGCCGCGCGGGATTCCGGTGCCGAGATCATCTCCGCGCCGACGGTTGCCGCGCAGCTCGGTTTAAACGAGGTGCAGGTGCGCAAGGATTTTGCGGCGGTGAGCGACACCGCCGGCAAGCCGAAAACCGGATTCCAAACCAATGAGCTGATCGCGGCGATCGAGCGTACGCTTGGCTACGACAACTCCAACGACGCGGTGCTGGTCGGCGCGGGCAGTCTCGGACGCGCGCTGCTGTCCTATCGCGGGTTTGAGGCATACGGCCTGAGCATCGTCGCGGCCTTCGACGTTGACCCGAACCTCACCGGCGGCGAGATCTCCGGCAAGCAGGTGCTGCCGATGGGCAAGCTCACGAGCATCTGCCGCAACATGAATATCCACATCGGCATCATCACCGTGCCCGCATCCCAGGCGCAGGGCGTCTGCGACGCACTGGTCGAGAGCGGCGTCATGGCGATCTGGAACTTTGCGCCTGTCCACCTGAACACGCCGGAAGGCATCCTCGTGCAGAACGAAAACATGGCGGCGTCCCTCGCGATGCTCTCTAAGCATCTCTCCGAGCGACTCGACTCCAAGAAATAATCGAATCAAATTCATACAAGCGCCCTTCGGGGCGCTTTTTTTGCGTATCCAAACCTAAAAATTTGTTCTGTTTATTTTTCCGGATCGGGTTGACACCAAAGTTATTCGGTGCTATATTATCGATTGGTTGTTACCGATATCGTTTTACTGATTTAAAGGAGATTGCTTATGTCACGTTTTACACTCCCCCGCGACTTATATCACGGAAAAGGTTCTCTCGAAGCGCTCAAAACTCTCTCGGGCAAGCGGGCCATCGTCGTGGTCGGCGGCGGCTCGATGAAGCGGTTCGGGTTCCTCGACCGCGTGGAAGCCTACCTGCGTGAAGCTGGTATGGAAGTCGAGCTGTTCGAGGGCGTCGAGCCGGACCCTTCCGTCGAGACCGTTCTGCGTGGTGCGGAGGCTATGCGCAAATTCCAGCCCGACTGGATCGTCTCCATCGGCGGTGGTTCACCGATCGACGCGGCAAAAGCCATGTGGGCCTTCTATGAATACCCCGACGTGACGTTTGAATCCCTCTGCATTCCCTTCAATTTCCCGCAGCTCCGCACAAAGGCGCGTTTTTGCGCGATTCCCTCCACCTCCGGTACGGCGACCGAGGTCACGGCGTTTTCCGTGATCACGGACTATGCAAAGGGCGTCAAGTACCCGCTTGCAGACTTCAATATCACACCGGATGTGGCGATTGTCGATCCCGACCTCGCGGAGACTATGCCGAAGAAACTCACCGCACACACGGGTATGGACGCGATGACCCACGCCGTGGAAGCATATGTCTCCACCCTGCACTGCGACTATACCGACCCGCTCGCGCTCCACGCCATCAAGATGGTCAGCGAGTACCTGATTTCGTCCTACAACGGCGATATGTCTGCGCGCGCGAGCATGCACAACGCGCAGTGCCTCGCGGGCATGGCGTTCTCCAACGCGCTTCTCGGCATCGTACACTCCATGGCGCACAAGACGGGCGCCGCGTACAGCGGCGGACACATTGTCCACGGCTGCGCAAACGCCATGTACCTGCCGAAGGTCATCCAGTATAACGCCAAGGACCCGGCTGCAGCCAAGCGCTATGGCGAGATCGCGGCGCATCTCGGTCTTACGCCGACGGCAGACGCGCTCGTTGCGCATCTCCGCGCGATGAACAAGGCGCTGGATATTCCGGACTGCATCCGCGACTATGAAGGCGGCATCATCGACGAGAAGGAGTTCCTCGAGAAGCTCCCGCGCGTAGCAGAGCTCGCCGTTGGCGACGCCTGCACAGGTTCAAACCCGCGCGCCATCACGCCCGCCGTCATGGAGCAGCTCTTAACAGCTTGCTATTACGATTTGACGGTTGATTTTTAAGTTCATTTTTTCAGGCCTTCTATTACGACACCACGGTCGATTTTTGGGTTTTTCGCTCCGCTTCGGCCTCTCCCTTCACGCGCGGGTGTCCTGCAATCCATCCGCATGTGAAATTCCGAACCTTCCTCACTCCGTCATCGCGCGGCGATGACAGTACGAACGCCGTATTTCTGCACGGCGTTCGTTTTTTTGTCGTCTTCCTTCTTATAATTTTCATCGCGCGTTTTTCCGATAATTTCTCTGCGCGCATATGCAGGATACTACCTTTGGATACCCCGACAAGTAACCAAAGGAGGTACTTCATGCAAACCAAGGATTATTCCATCACGCTGGACATGATGCGAACGCTCCCGTTTCGTCCGTTTGAGGTGGTCGAAGGCGACACAGGCAATCTTCTGCATGTGACGCTGCTCAACAATGGAGACGCGATGAATCTTTCCGGCTGCTCGATTCAGATCGCGTTTGCGTCCAGCAACGGCTTTGCGATGCAGGACGAGACGAGCGGCATCACAAAGACCGCGGAAACCGGTACGTTTGACGTTGCGCTGCTGGCGACGGCCTATGGCGCGGGTAATGTCAGCGCGGACGTGCAGGTTTACAGCGGAGAGAACAACAAGACGCTCATCACCAGCACGCGCTTCGACTTCCGCTGCCGCAAATCGCTCATCAGTGGCGAGATCATCCGCGCAAACGCCGCCTATCCCCCGCTTGTGGAGGCGGCGCGTGTTGCAAATGAAGCGGCTGCTGCCGCGCTTGCCGCCGTGGAGCGAATCGACACCGACATCGGCGAGATGAACGTGCAGGCGGACTGGGACGAGACGGACACGGCGCAGGACGCCTATATCCGCAACAAGCCCGCGATTCCGGATTCACCCGGTGATGTCGGCGCCGCGCCCGCGAGCCACGCAGCACAGCACCAGCAGGGCGGCAGCGACCCGGTCACGCCGATTCTCCACGCCTCCCGCCACGCAATCGGCGGCGCGGACGCGATCACGCCCGCAGATATCGGCGCGGCAAGCCTCACGAGCGGAAGAATCACGCCGAGCGAAGCAACCAGCGCGCAAGCGCTGTATTCCGCCAGCCATACGCTTGCGCTGTCCGACGCGGGCAAGCTGCTTGTTGAAAACTCCGCTAGTGCGATCGTCGTCACGATTCCAACCGATGCCTCCGTTTCATTCCCGCTCGGTACCGAGATTGAGGTCTGCCGGTGGTTTACCGGCGCTGTTTCGTTTGCAGCGGCTAGCGGAGTCAGTATTTACTCGCTCAACAACGCGGTTTCGATCTCAGGCCGATACGGCTCCGTTGCGCTCAAAAAAGTGGAAGCCAATGGGTGGCTGATCTGTGGGGCGTTAAGCTGATGAGAACGAGCAGATTGTTGGGTCTTGCGGTGCCGGGCGGATTTGGACCCACTGATTTCACCTATACCGGCACCTACACATGGGTGCAGGATACCATCGCCGACTGGCGGCTGAAATTTCTCACCAGCGGAGTCTTCACGCCGAAAAAAGGCGTTCCGGTCGATGTGTTTCTGCTTGGCGGCGGCGGCGGCGGACGAAACAGCCATAGCGGCACGGGTTATTCCGGCGGCGGCGGCGCGGGCGGGCGAACCGCGACCGTTTCCGCTGTCACCCTCGTTGCGGGTCAGAGCTATACGCTCATGATCGGCTCCGGCGGCGCGGCGAATGCCGTGGGCAGCGCGTCCTCGTTTGCCGCATATACCGCCGATGGCGGAGCAAACGGCTCGGACTATCGCTATGGCGGCAACGGCGGCAGCGGCGGAGGCGGCGGCAACACCGGCTATGGCGGCCAGGGACACGGCGGCTCCAACGGCAGCGCCGGCACATCGAGCGACAATCCCGCGGGAACCGGACAGGGAACGAACACCTATGAATTCGCGGACACCGCCTCGACTTTGTACGCAGGCGGCGGCGGAAGCGGCGCGGGACAGTATGGAGCAAGCATTTACAACGGAGGTAATGGCGGCGCGGGCGGCGGCACAAATGGCGGTGTTCGGCAGGGAGGAGCAGGCGCGTCAGCTGCCGCGAACACGGGTGGCGGTGGCGGCGGTGGCGGTGGAAAGTCCGGCGTGACCGCTTCCGGTGGCCTCGGCGGCTCCGGCATTCTCGTCATCCGCAATAAAAGAACATAAGGAGGAATTCACATGGATGAACCGATGAACTATGCACTGGTCGATGAAACCGGCACGGTCGGCAACATCATCTGGCTTTGCAGCCTCAACCGCACAGACTTCCCGAATGCGATCTGCGTGGCAAACCGCCCGGTCGCGGTCGGAGACGTCTATCAGGACGGGGTCTTCACGCGCGGCGGCGAGGTCGTTTTGACCTATCCCGAGCAGATCGCGCTGCTCAGCGAGCGGATTTTGGAGCTGGAGTCCCAGATCGAACCGTAACACGCAACAGAAAACCCGGAGAAACAAGTTTCTCCGGGTTTTGCTTTAGAACACGTTGTTGGCTGAAAACGGATTATTCCGCTTTCTCTTCCTTGCGGCCGATGGAGAGCAAGAGGTTGAGCAGGATGCCCGCGACGGCTGCGCCCGCGATGCAGGGGACGTTCATGCCGAAGAAGGGAATCATGCCACCGAACTTGTACTGACCGCCGATGCCGATGATCATGATCACGGCGATGACGGCGATGTTGCGCGCATCGAACATGTCGCACTGACGGTCGATCATGATCGCGATGCCCTGCGCAGCAATTGCGCCGAAGAGGAATACTTCGATGCCGCCGATGACAGCCTGCGGAATCGCGTAGATCACGTTGACAACCGGGGATAAGAACGAGAGAACCATCGCGATGATGGCTGCGCAGATCAGAACGCCGGTGGAGAAGACTTTCGTGATCGCCATGGTGCTGATGTTCTCGCCGTAGTTGGTGCCCGCCGGTCCGCCGAAGAGGCTGGCGATCATGTCGCCCAAGCCGTCGCCGATGAGGTTGGAGCCAAGACGGTCGCCGATGTCATAAACTTTGCCCGTGCCCTTTTTCTTGGCAAGGTCATTGACATAGACATCCAGCTGGAAGACGTGCGCCGTGGATTCCGGAATCGTCGCGATTGCGATCGGCATAATCGCGGCAAGTGCGACCCAGTCAACTCTCGGCAGCGTGAAGTGCGGCACCGCGAGTACGCCCGGGATGATCTGCACGCCGGCCATTGCGGCAGCGGGCAGAGCGCGGAACATGGATTCTTTGGTGATCAGGAACACGATACCTGCCGTGATGCAGCCGACGATGGGGCCGAGCAGCAGCGGGATCTGACCCAGGAAGCCCTTGAGATAGACCGAGAAGAGGATCGTCGCAACCAGCGTGACAAGGGAGACAATCCAAACCCAGCCGGTGCCGCCGATGCCTTCCGCGCCGACTGCCGGAGCAGCGTCGCCGAGGGCGGTCGCAGCAAGCGTTAAACCGATGACGATTGCGATCGGGCCCGTAACGGTTGCCGGAAGAACCTTTTCAATCGACTTGCGACCAAAGCGGCTGACGATGATACCAGCAACGATGGAGACAAGGCCGGATGCGATGATACCGAACTGAACGCCCGAGATGGCGGAATCCGGCAGCACTTCGCCGAACGCAACGCCGCCGGTGAGGCCGATGATCGCCGCGAGGTAAGAGAAACTCGAACCGTAGTAAAGCGGAATCTTCCTCTTGGTGACGAGGATGAATCCTAGGGTTGCCAAGCCGCTGGCGAAGATCGTGGTTGCCAGATGGAAACCGGTGATCAGTGCAACCAGAATCGTTGCCGGGAACATAACGATGATCTGCTGCAGAGCGTAGAGAATCAGTTTCCAAAATGGCGGTGTTTCGTCCGGTAGGTATCCTCTGGTCTTTTGTTCTACGGGTTCCTTTGACATGTGTGAATTACCTCCTACTCATTTTTGTGTTGCCTGGGGTTCTCTATGGGTGATTCGTTCGCATGCGCGTCTCTTCCTATTCCGGCCTTCATGCAGTCACCACGGCCTGCGGAGCTTGTTGTGTGCCTGCCGTCAAGCCCACAAAGCAAGCGTTCACAGGATTCGCTAGAGCAAGGATTGCCTTTGACCGGCTTTTCAAAGATGTGCGCTTTGTACGAATTTTCGGATGCGAAAACAGAAACTGCGCGATTGCGGTGAAACTTGCAATCGCAGGTAGTTCACGGGTTATCAAGGTGCGGTTATGCCATTGTGCCCTGATGAAAGTTGGTCTAGAAAGTGCGGTTCGTTTCTTCTGGCTATATTATATGATCCAGCTCCACGAATCAAGAACTTTTTTTCTCAACACTATTCGGTTGTTTGGTTGTTTAACTATATATAATTGCTATCGATGTTGTTTTATCTGTTTGATGGATCGGTGTCACAGGATGAGTTGTGGAATCGATGAGAACGGTATCATTTAGCGGAAAAAGCACCGGAATCGGCCGGTTCAGGGGCAGGAAACTGCCCCTGAACGACCTATGCTTTTTTGATTATACACCCTCGAAGCCGTCAAATGCAACGACACGCGAGATGCAGCTTTCGCCGTCCTTCAGCTTCCACGGGAAGATGCCGATGACGCAGCGCTTGTTGGAGAGCTTCTCAATTTCGCCGCCGAGGCATTCCGCATGGATTGCTTCGTAGGGCTGGCAGAAGAGCTCGATGTGCATCGCCTGATAGTGATCCGGCCACGGATAGACCTCTTCCAACGTCTTGCCGTACTTTTTCTGGAAGATGGCATCGCATTTCTTGGCTTCCATGGGTTCCCACTCACGGATCTTCGTGTTCATCGGGTGATCCGCGCTGCCGCAGTCCACGCCGATCCAGCTGATCTTCTTATCGCGCACCCACTGGATGAAGTCCAGCGACGGACCCGGATGGCGCAGCATGTAGCGGCGTTCGTCCGCGGTCGGGCTGTCCCAGCCGTAGATGTGGTAGCCGGTGTTGATGATTAGAACGTCGCCTTCCTTGACGGTGACGCGCTTTTCGATGTCCGCGGGCGTGTAGATTCCGAAGTCTTCCGCCTGATCGCTCAGGTCGACCACGACGCCGGGACGGCATAGGCGGGTCAGCTCGAGGGACGCGATGTCGCGGCCAGCGGTGTCAAAGTGCAGCGGGCCGTCGAGGTGTGTGCCGACGTGATTGCTGTGCGTCAGCAGCTGGCCGTTCGCGCCGTTGGGCGTGAGGCGCTTGAAAAACTTCATCGTCAGCGGCTCATACGTCGGCCAGGCGGGCGTGTTGATGCCAATCGGAATCGTGAGGTCATACATCTTGATGTCAGACCATTTGCTCATGTGTTTTGCCTCCTAAAATAAATTTGATGATTTCTGTATGGCATGCCCTCTTGCGAAGGCGAGTTTCTGAAATTACTTTGCCCAGGCTTCCGCGCAGGCCGCAAGCGCCTGCTTGAAGCAGTCTTCCGGCGGATACACGATGCCCGCGCCGACCTGACCCACGCCGGGGTTCTTGTGCGCGATGCCTGTGTTGATCACGGGACGGATGCCGGTTTCGATGACGCGGAGCAGGTCGATACCCGTCGGGCTTCCGCGGAAGTCCAGCGCGGGAATCTTATACGAGCGGCCTTCGCCGACGGTGATCTCATACATCCGTGTGGAGTAGTTGATCGAATCGCTAACCTGGCCGCCGACAAACTGCACGATTGCGGGCGCAGCCGCCATGCAGAATCCCCCGATGCCGGCAGTTTCCGTGATGCAGCTGTCCCCCATGTCCCGCGCGGCGTCCGCCTCGGTGTAGCCGGGGAAATACAGCCCCTTGACCATCTCCGCTTCCGCGGCGAACCAGCGGTTTTTGCCGAGGCCCGCGATCCGGATGCCGAAGTCGGTTCCATTGCGGCTCATGGTCGCAACCACAGTAGAGTACGGAATATCGAAGATCGGGTCGAGCGTGCATTTCATCGCCGGCATGGAGATATTGAGGAACGTGTGGTTGTTGCCGTTGACGAAGTTGAACGCGGCAACCCGCTGCTCGAGCGGTTTCTCGCAGTTCATGATCGCGGGCACAAGCTCGCGAAGCAGCAGTGAGGTTCCCGCTTCGTTGCGGTTGTGTCCCTCGTCGCCCATCTGCAGGAGCTTACTGACAAGCACCTTGACATCGATTTCGCCCTTGATCGTCATCGCTTCCTTGAGCACGGGATAGAGCTCGCGCTCCATCCAGCGAAGGCGCGTGAGCACCTCGTCGTCATACGCGCCGAAGCGCAATACTTTGCCGAGGCCTTCGTTGATCGTGCAGTACGCGCGGTTGCCGAAGGTTTTGTTTTCGAGAATCCAGACCGGCATGCTCGCGGTGACGACGCCCGCCATGGGGCCGACCGCGTCGTGCATGTGGCACGGGTCAAACACGATCTCGCCGCTCGCGGCAAGCGTCTCCGCTTCCGCGGCGTTCTTTGCGAGGCCTTCGTAGATAAGACCTCCCATGACCGCGCCGCGCTGCGGGCCGCTCATGCGCGCCCAAGTGACCGGAGGACCTGCGTGCAGAATCGTCTTTTTCGTCATGCCGGGGATGACTTCCCCCGCGATTCCGAGGCCGATAATTGTCGGCTGCGCGGCAAGGATGCGATCCAGCGCTTCCTTGTTCGCTTCTTCGATCTTCTCCGCCAGTTCCGGCTTTTTGAGTTTACGGAGGTTCGCGGCAGCCGCTTTATCCCCGCCCGCGACGGGCTTCCAGTCCACATGCACCGCGTCTACCTTCTGGCTCATCAAATCGTCGTAGAACGACTCGATGCCGAAGTTGACCACGTGCAGTTTCTGTTCGAACAATTCGTTGAGTTTCGACATGTTATCCCTCCTGACGCAGGTTCGCGAGGATGCGGGAGACAAAGCGCGTCGCCTGTGCGTTGCTGGGCAGCACGACCGCGCCCGCGTCCGCAAGCTGCTGCTGCGTGCGGCTGAGGCTCTGCGGGTCGCCTTCCGTTCCGCAGACCGCGCAGACGCAGCAAAGGTGTCTGCCTTCACGCGCCGCCTGTTCTTTTGCCGTTTGAATCGCGGCCGCGAGGTCTTCCGCCGGGTTGGGGTGCGAACCGAAGCCGATCACGCAGTCCGCCATGATCACCGCGCAGGAAGGGTCCTTCGCGTCCGTGATCACGCGCTCGGCGCGGAGGCTGGGATCGATCATCGGGTGCGGTCTGCCTACCGTGAACGCGTCGTCCCCGAAATCGAGGAAGGTGTGCTCGCGGCTCTTTCCGCCCTTCGGGTCTTCCAGCGCGTCCTCCGCGTTGAGCGGAATGTTGCTGTAGATGTGCCCGAGTTCCGCGATCATGAGCTTCATGGCCTCGTCGCAGAGCGTGCCGCCGGTGTAGAACCCGCGGACGTACTTCTGCCCTTTGGCAAACTTCGCCGCGATCTCTTTCGCCATCGCCTCCGCCTTTGCTTCGCCCATGGCGAATCCGGCGTAGTCCTTCGTGGCTTCTCCGCGGCTGAGTGCAACGGCTTTGTGTGCCGCGTCTTCAAGGGAGACAGCGGCGGTGAGTCCGTACGATTCGATCTCCTTGCGGTCTCCGCCGATAAAGCAGACGACCACGGGCTTGCCCGTCTTTGCCGCGAGCGCGAGCATTTCGCTTGCGATCTCCTTGGCCGGGGGCTTGCTGATGAGCGTAATGACCTTCGTCTTGGGGTCGTTCTTGAGCGCATCGAGGCCGAGCTTCATCATCAGCCCGCCGATGTCCTTCTTGAGGTCACGTCCGCCGGTGCCGATCACCTGGCTCACGCCGGCTCCGAGCTGGTCGATGATGCTCGAAACCTCCTGCGTGCCGGTGCCGCTTGCGGCGACGATGCCGATATCTCCGCTCTTGACCACGTTTGCAAACGCAAGCGGCACATGGTTGATGATCGCGGTGCCGCAATCCGGCCCCATCATCAGCAGCTCGTGTTCGTAGGCGTAAGTTTTGAGCGCTTTTTCCTCTTCTATGGTCACGTTGTCCGAAAACAGCATGACGTTGATGCCGCGATCGAGGCAGCTCTGGGCGACGTCCGCCGCGTGCTTGCCGGGCACGGAGATGACCGCCATATTGAGCGCGGGATCGATCTTCAGCGCGCCGTCGAGCGTCGGCGGCGTATACGTCGCGGCCTTGCTCTCGGCTTTCTTGTTGAGCAGCTCTTCCGTCTTTTTGAGTACGGCTGCAAAGGCCTCTTCGCCCGCGCAGGAGACCGCAACAAAGAAGTCGTTTGCGGAAACCGCGGTGTCGAGCTCCGGCGTGGCCACGCCGATGTTGTGCGCGATCTCTTTGTTGAGATCCGAGCCCATGCCGACGAGCGCTTCACTCACGCCGTCCAGCTTTTTGAGCTCTTTCGAGATCAGCATGAGCGTGACGGAATCGTAATATGCGTTTTTCTTGATTTCCAGCTTGATCATGTTTCGTTCCCTCCGATGTGCTGCCGCAGCCCGAGCACGATGCCTGTGAGCATATCCGCGCCGGATGTGGAGCCGATGGCGAGCACGCGCTCGCTGGCGCGGTTTGCCGCCGCTATGTCCATATACGTAAAGATTGACCGATCAAGATCGCAGATTGCGGCATTTGCTAGCGCCACTCCGCTGTGATACAGAAACGTTCCGCTGATGCGGTTTGTCCGCTCTGCTGCCGCCTGCGCCAGGGGTAAGAGTTGTTCCTTCGCGTCAAACTGACCATTTGCGCGAAAGCGCAGATGAAGTGTCGTGAGGTATCCACAGAGCAGGTCGTCCGACGACGGGGTGAGTCCCATGCCGCAGCCTGCGCAGCCTGCCGCTGCCTGAATAGCCTCGGTCCATGTGCCCAGCGAGACCGCAGAACAGAGCCGATCCAGCCTTGGCACAAGAAATTTGGAATAGGTGTTGCCCGCGCCTCCCGTGACGAGAGGCGCAAGGCTCGTCTCCGCGTCCGCCGCCTTGAGCGCCTGCAGGATAATCTGTTCAAGCGTCTGCGCCGCCTCGGGATATCGAAGCTCAATTGCGTCACAGCTGAGGTTGACGTGCGAAGCGCTGGCGAGATTGATCTCGATCTGCGCGTCGGGGATGACGAGCATCCCCTGTCCCAGATACGCCGCCATATCCGTGCGGACACCCGTTTTTTCAAACGGTGCGTTCGTCCGCACGGACACAGCATATGGCGTTAGGGCCTTGTTATCCGCGATCAGCCCAATCAGCCCGCGAAACCCAAACTCCAGATTCACCGCATGGTCAAACACGGAATGCACCGTGCCGGAACGCGGGTGGCTCAGAGAAAGGGATGAAAGCTGCTTGCAGACGGCTGTCGCTTGCATGTGGCTTACGGTTTTACAAACACAAAGCCGGTTTCTTCGCAGTCGATGCTTTCCTTATAAAGGATGCGGCGCGTGCGTACGACGTTGACGGTTGCGAGCAGCTCCATGCCGCTCTCAATGCCCTCGTCAAAGCCGATTTGTCCCGTTGCGCGGACGCCGTTTTCAAACTCGACCACGCCGAAATGAAGCCACGGCATCATATAACCTTCGGGAAGGTTATACACGCGTGTCCAGGTCAACAGCTTGCATTTGCCGCCGAGCGGTTCCTCGGTAAACTCGCGCCCGTCGCAGTCCGGATTCTGGCAGACGACGTAGCGGGGATGGTGCAGCTTGCCGCATTTCGTGCATTTGTAGGCGTACATCTGATCCATGTTCTTTCCCTCCTACTTCGTGGTCACAATCGTGGACACGACGTTGTTGCCAAATCCGCCGAAGTTCACGGCGAGTCCGGTTTTCGCACCCACGACCTGACGGCCTTCTGCCTCGCCGCGCAGCTGGCGCACGAGTTCGATGATCTGAGATACGCCGGTCGCACCCAGCGGATGGCCTTTCGCCTTCAGTCCGCCGGAGGTGTTGATCGGGAGTTTCCCGCCGATCTTCGTGTCTCCGTTGCGCGCCGCGATGTGGCCCTGTCCGCGCGGGAAGAGTCCTGCTTCTTCGCTCTCTTCGATCTCAAGGATCTGGAAGGCGTCGTGCAGCTCCGCCACGTCGATGTCCGAGGGCTGCATACCGGCCATCTTGTAGGCCTTCTGCGCGCTGAGGCGCACGGCCAGCAGGTCGCTGGGGTTTTCGCGGTTTGCGACCACGTGAGTGTCCGTGGCCGACGCGATGCCCGCCACGCGGACAAACGGCTTGTGGCCGAAGCCCAGCTCGTCCTGTTTGTCTCGAGCTACCAGCAGCACAGCAGCCGCGCCGTCGGAAACGGGGCACATATCAAACTGCCGCAGCGGGTCGGCGACGATCGGGTTTGTCGCGTTGATATACGCGGGGTTTGTGATGCGCTCCAGCACCACCGGACGCTGGATGTGCGCCACCGGATTGTGGCAGGCGTTGTCGTGGTTTTTGACCGAGACGATGGAGAGGTCTTTGCTCTCCACGCCGAAGCGGTCCATGCAAAGCCGCGTAAACATGCCCGCAAACGAAGGCAGCGTCAGGCCGTACTTATATTCCGCGGTGGGATGCAGCATGGTCGCGACAAAGTCGGTGCCTTCCCAGCCGGAGACTTCGCGCATGGCTTCTCCGCCGATGACCAGCACGCAGTCGCACATGCCGGAAGCGATCGCCATCACGCCGAGCTTCACGGCGGATGCGCCCGAAGCGGGTCCGTTTTCGATGGTCTCCGCCATCGCAGGACGGATATTCAACGAATCCACGACCGCGCTGGCGGCGCCGGACACGCGGTTGACCATGCCCGCGCCCATAGAGGCCACGAACACCTGCTCAATCACGTTCCTGCGGCCGGTCTTCGCGCCTGCGTCGTCCATGGCGAGCAGCGCCGCCTCGCAGAGCATATCCAGAAACGAGCCGTTCGTCTTGCCGAACTTTGTGTGGCCGACGCCAACGATTCCTACCTGTCTCATTGCCTACTTCCTTTCTTCCCTCACGCAGCGCGGGCGCCTGTTGTTTTGCGCCGCGCGCCAGCCTGCAAGATGCGTCAGACGCTGATCTTGGCGGGCATGTGCACCACTTTGTTGGCCTCGATGACGTCTTCAAACGCGGGGCGGATGCCGACGTTCTTGTTGGCCTTGTGCTTTTCCCAAAGCGCGCGGGTGAGGACGAAGGTCGGCACGCCGCCGAGCTCGTGCGGGCTCTGCGGACGGGATTCGAGCTCATACTCGATCATCCAGCGCTTGAAGCCATTCGGGCTCTCGGCAACGATCCAGACTTCGTCCTGGTTCATGAAGTCGAAGTGATATTCCATCTTGGCGGCAAAGAGCTGCGCGCCGACGCGAGCGCCGCGCTTGAGGGTCATCGTGTGATAGCTCATGCCGACTTTTTCGTTGACCATGCGGCCGTTGACGATGCCGGCGATTTCGCCGTCGATCGCGCCGATGAGCAGGTATTCATCCTGCACGCGGTAACGGAGCATGCCTAACAATTCCGCAACGATACGCGCGGAGACGATGTCGTAGAAATCCTTCTGGTGGTCTAACAGAACCTTAATGCCTTCGATGACCATTTCGGTCTCTTCGCGCGTCGCGGTACGAACGAGCATATCTTCGCCGGTGGTCAGCGGGATGACCTTCGCTTCGTAGGGCTTTAAGCCGATCGTCGGCGGACGCAGTTTGGCTTCCATTTCGTCAACGAGAATATCATACTTACCCATGTGATTTGCCTCCTTCAATTTGTAAAAGAAATGTGATAGAAAGGATCTGCGTGAAATACAAGTTTATTTTAGCGTCATTATGAAGCCTTGTCTAGTATTTCTTGCAAATATATTGTTTTGGGTCTTCAGTAATCGTTTCGCGTCCTGCAAAGCAGGAATTTCCATGCAACTTGAACACAATCTTGCAGGAAAGGCTGTAAAGTTGTTGTTTTTAGCCATTTTTCGAACGGAAAAGAAGCATTCTCTCCTGCAATTCCGGCTTCGATTTTCGTGTCAATATCCGTTTCAGACATATTTTTCGAAATATTACCGACGGATTGTTGATTATTTGTGCAGTTTACTTTTAATTTTCTTGCATTTTACGAGAATGCCGGGCTTCATACGATGAAATTGTATTTTTCAAACCTGCGTAGTATACTGTTAAGAAATAATGGGTGAAATTTTTACTTTTTCCGGTTGCGAAAATAATCACCGAGTTTGCGTATTATTACGGAATCCCGACATCGGGTTCTGAGTTAGAAAGAGGAACTTAGTATATGGAACACAAAATTCGTCGGGTTGGCGTCCTCACCAGCGGCGGAGACGCGCCGGGCATGAACGCGGCCATCCGCGCGGTTGTGCGCACCTGCGTGCTGCACGATGTCATCCCCGTCGGCATCCACCGCGGCTATAACGGACTGATTCATTCCGACGTGGTCGAGCTCGACGCACGTGCCGTCAACGGCATCACCTCGCGCGGCGGCACGATTCTCTACACCGCCCGCAGTGAAGAGTTCCGCACGGACGAAGGCGTACAGCGCGCGGCGGAAAACTGCAGATACCTCGGCATCGACGGCGTGATCGCCATCGGCGGCGACGGCACCTTCCGCGGCGCACGCGAGCTCGCCAAATACGGCATCAACACCATCGGCATCCCGGGCACGATCGACAACGACATCGCCTGCTCACACTATTCTATCGGCTTTGACACCGCGGCGAACACCGCAATCGACGCCATCGACAAGCTTGCGGACACGATGCAGAGCCACCAACGCACCAGCGTCGTTGAGATCATGGGCAGAAACGCGGGACACCTCGCGGTCTATGTCGGAATCTCGGTGGGAGCCACCGCAATCATCCTGCCGGAGCGTCCGTTTGACTTTGAGCGCGACGTGGTGGAAAACATCCGCGAGGGACAGTACCGCGGCAAGCACCACCACCTGATCATCGTTGCCGAGGGCACCAACAGCACCAACGAGATCGCGCAGCGCTGCCGCGACGAGCTGGGTCTGGATACCCGCGTGACCATCATCGGCCATGTGCAGCGCGGCGGCAGCCCGTCCGCGCGCGACCGCGTGATGGCAACGCGCATGGGGCACCGCGCCGTTGAGGAAATCCTCGCGGGCGGCACCAACCTCATCGTCTGCTATCGCAACAGCCAGATCACGACCATGCCCATCGACGAGGCGCTGACCATGACCAAGGATCTCGACGAGTACATGTACCGCGTCGCGACCGAGATTACGATCTGACGAAGAATTTAAACCAACCCGGGTCGATGCCCGGGTTTTCTTTCGCAAATATCTTCGAAATATAAGGAGAAAAATATGGTTTTCGATACCTACGGAGATTCCAAGAACCCCACGCTGGTGCTGCTCCACGGAGCAGCCGCTCTGGACACCTTCGCGCATCAGTATCAGGCGCTGTCAAGATGGTTTCACGTGCTGGTGCCGCACCTGCCCGGCGCGGGCGAGGCCGCCGCGGAGGAATACAACCCGCAGGCGACCTGCGACGCGCTCGCGCAATGGATCGCCTCGCTCAACGTCGGCAAAGTGCTTGTGATGGGGCATTCCGTCGGCGGCCAGCTCGCGGTCAAGCTCGTCAGCGAGCACGAAGAGCTCTTCTCCCGCGCGGTATTCCTCAGCGCGTGGCTGATCTCGTCGGAAAAGAGCGTCAAAAACCTTGTTACCATCGCAAAGATGTCTTATGGCGCGATCAAGAACGCATCGCTCCTTCGCATGCAGGCGAAGTACTGGGGCATGACGCCGGAGCAGACGGAAAAGCTCGTCACCTACAGCCCGCGCATCAAGCTCAACACCTACGTCGGCTTCTACGCAAACCGGATTCTGCTCAAAGACCTACCCGGCTATGCTTCCGTGACGATTCCGATGCTCGCGATGTGCGCCAAAGGCGAGACGGCGGAGATGAAGGCGTCTCTGCAGGCGCTGGGTGAACAAAACACAAACTGCCTCACGGTACTTTTCCCGCAAGGCAGTCATGATTTTGTGATGCGCAATTCCAACCTGCTCAACCCGATGCTGCTGGACTTTTTAACCGCGAAATAATCGCCTGAGCTAATTCTTCGCGGATTTGCCCGGCCAGACCATGATCAGCGCGAAGGGAATGATGTTGTTCTTCGTCAAAAACCCGCGCATGGTGTCAAAGTGATCTTCTTTTCCCGCGAGTCCGTTGAGAAAGCGGAAGCGCGCTTCCCCGTCCTCCGCCGCCGGAATCGACGCATCCGCGTAGAACGTCACGAAATGAAACCCGTCCTTGTGGCAATACCAGATCACTCCCGCGCTTGTCCCCTCGGGCAGGCGCGCTTTTTTGTTCCGGCGGAACAGGATCGGCATGCGGTAGCCGTGCCGCCCCAGATGGCGGCGCAGGCGGAAGGTGTCCGTGCCCGCGAGCCCGCGCATAACGGTGTGGCGGATCAGCTCGTCGGCGAGCGTTTGCTCGTCTACGGTGTGCCCCATCCGCTTGAGAAAGTTATATTCTGCGATCCAGCCGCAGCCGTTGATGTCGCTCGTCAGCGCGCCGTATCGGATGTTCGTCACCAGCGCCTGGTCGACGATATAGCCGTCCTTGCTGTACGGGGTTTTGATGGGTTGATCCATGGTGTTGTTACCGCCTGTCTATGCGCGTCCCCGCGCGATTACTGTTATTCTACCATATCGGCAGGGCATATAGCTCCTGCCAGGTCATGCCGAAACGATTTTGTATATCATCTGCCATCTTCTGCACAGCAGCCGCGCGCACATCGCCATCCGGCGAACCGAGCGCGAGCGCAAAATGCTCCTGCACCATCTCATCGCTTGGCCAAGCGTTGCCGAACGTATCGGAAGCGATCTGGTAGTCGCATTTTGCGGAGATCTCGTCTTTGTCGGTCTGGATGGTCAGCGTCTGCGCCTGCTCGTTATACCACAATACCAGCACATACCCGTTTGTGACGCAGACGTACGCCATACGATAATTCTCCAAAATGCTTGCACCGGCTTTTGCAATCTCTACGCGGACCTCCGTGCTCTTGTCATCATAGAGGTACAATCCAGTCTCCGGGTCGAGCTGGAAGCCGAGCCCCATCAACGACTGATCCGACTTCACAAAGTCTCGCGCCGGAGTGCCGTTCTCGTTCAGTTGCAAGTCTTCGTAGACGATGTTATGCTCGAATTGAAAATTGAAGTTCCCTTTGATGTAGCCGTAGCGAAGCCCCAGGCTTTTATTCTGCTCGTCAACCCATTCCGGCGAAAGCGTTGCAGCCATCTCCGCCATTAGCGCTTCCGCGCTTTCGACTTTGTGCAGCAGATAGACCGTCGTCCGCTCCGGACGCTGCACATTGACATAGATGCTCATCAGGTCTTTGAGGATCGTGACCTCTCCGATTTGATTCGACAGCTCTCCGAAGATTGCGTCGTTGCTGTTTTGGAGAATCAGCGCATTGTAGATGCCCGTTTGATCCGCGGGGATGTCGACCGCGAGTTCCACCCGGCAGCCGTTTACCTCGGTGCATTCGGGGTAATCATATCCCGCTTCCGTCTTCTTCAGCATCGCAAACGCAGGAACGCCCAGATAGATGCCGTAGATATCCAGCGCAACCTCGGTCTCCATCGTGTCCGCGTATTCCTGAATCTTTGTTTCGTCGGTAATCCCCAGCACGCCCGCGAAATATCGTGCAATCTCGGCGGGGTTCCCTTCCGCGGTCAGATAGAGCGCATAGCGCGCGTAGGCGCTTTTCGGCGGATCGGCAGAGTCAAACCTTGCCCCGTAGACCGTATACCCTTCTGGAAACACGACATCCGAAAACACATTGTACGGCGTAGAGAATAGGTCGATCGGTGCCGTGCCGATTGGTTTCGGCGTTGGCTCCGGCGTGGGTTCGGGTGTGGGCGCTTCCGTCAGCGCGGGTGTTTCGGTCGCAATCGGGGTGACTTCGGAAACGGGCGTCGCGGGTGCGCAACCGAAACCGAGCAGCAAAACAAGCAATAGACAAACGATTCTTCGTTTCATGTGGTTTGCTCCCTTTCTGATGCAACGCTGTCTGATCCATTGAAACAGTCTCTAGCACCATTATAGCGCGTGAACCACAAATCTACAATATCGTCCGCCCGCGTTACGCCTCCGCCAGTTCCCGCTTTTGCGCGGCTTCGATCGCGCGCGCCAGCTGATCCACACAGGAGGTGTCTTTATAGCCGCAGGTGTTGCCGGAGAGAAGCGCCGCCACGCGGCCAGCCTCCATGCCCTCCACGAGCGCGGAGATCGCCTTGAGGTTGCCGTTGCAGCCGGAGGTGAATTCGAGGTTGTGGATGTTGCCGTCGGTCAGTTCAAACTCGATTTTGCTTGCGCAAACGCCCTTGGGCGTGAAACTGTGCTTCATGATTTCTCTTGTTCCTCTGATTGAATTTCTGTTTCATTTTCGTGTATCTCCTCGAACGTGTCTTCTTGTTCGTCCGGCTCGATCTCTTCCAGCGAGATCAGCGGTTCGCGAGTCTTAGGTTTGGGTTCCCACGCGAGGATTCGTTTTGCGGCGGGGTGTTCGACGAGATACGTGCCCGCAATCGCGAGCGCGAATGTCGCGAACAGGATCAGCGCGGTGTATGTCCATTGCCAGCGCACATCCCCCGTCATGTTCGGCGGCTGGTCGCCCGACCAGTACGGAATGTGCCATTCCTTGAGCCGCACCGCGATCCACTGGTGCCAGATATAGACGTTGTAGGAGATCAGCGACAAAAACTGCATGAGTTTATTGGAAAACAGCCAGCGGATGCCGGAAAACGTCAGCGCGGCGGAAATCGTGATCAGTGCAAACACGAGCGAGAGCAAAAAGCGGTTCTCCGCCTGCCAGAGCTGCACGGGGTTGGTTTCGGGCGCTGCGGACATCATCCGCTCCAGCAGCACGAAGCCGGTCACGAGACCTGCCAGCGCCAGCGCGGAGAGCTGCGGGCTGCGCTTCAGGTGCTTGCCCGCGAGCACGAAGAGATACGCCATCGCCATGCCGTTTGCAAACACGCCGAAGAATCCCGGCAGCTGGTTCACGGTCAGGCGGATGCTGTCCGCGTGTGGAATCGCGTACCCGCGCAGATAGAGAACGGAGACGGCGAGCATGCCAAGATACGTCCAGACCGGCTTTTTCGCAAACGCCACGACGAGGAACGGGAAGAACACATAGAACTGCATTTCGATGGCGGCGGTCCAGAGGACGCCGTTGATCTTGGTGCCGATCAACACGTCCGAGAAGAACGTCTGCGTAAACGTCAGCGTCGAGAGCAGGTCCTTGAGCGCTTCCCCCGCAGAGGCATAGGCGCGCGAGGGAATCGACACCGCAAAGAAGATCACGAGCACCGCGACAAAATAGCTCGGCACGATGCGCGCCACGCGCTTTTTGTAGAAAAGCCGCGTGTCCGGCAGAGATTGCTTTTCGATCTGCGCGCGCGCATACGGCAGAAACAGGCAGAATGCTGAAAGAAACAGCAGCCAGTCGACAAAGAGAAACCCCGCCCGCGGGATGAACAGCAGGCTGATGGTGCCGGGTAGGCCGATCTTTGTGAGAAACGGTACGTCGATATACGGCATGATCCAGTTCTGCTGCCAGAAATGGAACCACAATACGCCGAACACCGCCAGCGCGCGCACGCCGTCCAGCACGTCGATGCGCTTCGTGTCGATGAGCGTTCGATCTGTTTTGTTGTTCAGTTGCGGTACGGTGCCGCTCATTTTTTCCATGCGGATAGTGTACCACAAGCGCGAAACGCAAAACAGATGGAACCCTGCTTTTTTTCACGGCGCAGTGAGGGCGGCGTTCGTAAAATTAAGCACGTTTCGCGGGAGGAAATCAACCCTTTTTCTCTTCTTTCTGCCTCGGCTGTGTATTATAATGATAAAAACATGTCCTGTGCGCGTTTCCGCGCGGCAGAATTACGGGAGGTTTGTCACCATGAGCGTTTCTATTTCCGAAATCGGTCGCCTGCCCTCCGGCGAGGCGCTGCTTCGCTACACCATCGCCAACAAAAACGGCGCGAGCGCGAGTTTTTTGAACTACGGCGCAACGTGGCAGACCATGTTTGTGCCCAACCGCAAGGGTGAGCTCGTCGACGTCGTGCTGGGTTACGATACCGTCGAGGAGTATCAGAAGAACTACATGTACCTCGGCTGCACGGTCGGCCGCGTTGCAAACCGGATCAAAGACGCGCGCTTCAGCCTCAACGGCACGGAATACAAGCTCGCCGCAAACAACGGTACGGCCTGCCTCCACAGCGGCATCGTTGGCTTTGATAAGAAGATCTGGACGGCGCAGATCGACGGCGACTCCGTCTTCTTCTCGCTGACAAGTCCCGACGGCGACGAGGGCTTCCCCGGCGAACTCTCGGTCGTGGTCATCTACACGCTGGACGAAGAGAACGCGCTTTCGATCCGCTATCTGCTCAACAGCGACGCAGACACGATCCAGAACATGACCAACCATGCCTATTTCAACCTCGCGGGTCAGCAGGCGAACATTCTGGAGCATCAGCTCTGGATCAACGCGAGAAACGCAACCCGCATCGACAAAAATGTATTGCCCACGGGCGAAATCGTGCCCGTCCGCGGCACGCCGCTCGATTTTACGCAGTTTAAGCCCATCGGACGCGATATCGACGCCGCGGGCGAGCTGGTCGACGTCATCGGCGGATACGACCACAACTTCGTGATTGACCGCAAGGGCAGCGAAGTCGAGAAGATCGCAACCGTGGTCGAGCCGAATGGCGGCATCGCGATGGATGTCTACACCGACCAGCCGGGTGTGCAGCTCTTCACCCCGCCGGACTTTTCGTATATGACCGGCAAGAACGGCGTGCAGTACGGCAAGCGCCCCGCTTTCTGCCTCGAAACCCAGCACTTTGCGGACGCGATGAACCACCCGAATTTCCCGAGCATCATCCTCCGCGCGGGCGAGGTTTTCTCCTCCGAAACGGTCTACCACTTCCGGGTAGAGAAGTAAGCGATACGACATCAAAAAATCCACCCTGACGGGTGGATTTTTTTGTGTAGAAAAGTTATTTAGACAATCTGAAATAAATAAAACTTCAGATAATCCGTCTCGGGTACATGCATCAGCGTCGGGTGATCCGGCGACTGCCTGCGCGCTTCGATCAGCTTGAGCGAAACGCCTGCTTCGCGCGAGGCGGAGAGCAGCATCTTCTCAAACAGCTCGCTCGGCATAAAGTGCGAGCAGGAGCAGGTCGCGAGGTACCCTCCGCGCGGCAGCAGCTTCATGGCGTTGTAGTTGATGGTCTTGTAGCCCCGCTCCGCGCCCGCGATGGTCTTACGGCTCTTCGTGAACGCGGGCGGGTCGAGGATGATCATATCGTATGTGTCGTGCTTCTCCATCAGCTGCGGCAGCAGGTCAAACACATCCGCGCAGACGAAATCCATCTTGTCCGTGAGCCCGTTCTTCTCCGCGTTCGCGCGGGCAAGCTCAACCGCAGCCGCGGAAACGTCCACGGCGGTGACGTGCGCGGCGCCCGCTTTTGCGGCGTTGAGCGCGAACGAGCCGGTATGCGTGAAGCAATCCAGCACGCGCTTTCCGCGCGCAATCTTGGCGGCAGCCAAGCGGTTGTATTTCTGGTCGAGGAAGAATCCCGTCTTCTGACCGTTTTCCACATCCACATCGTAGCGGATGCCGTTTTCGACGATCTCGATGCGCGGGCTCGGAGGCTCCGGCAAAAACTCCGCGCGGTACCAGCCCTTTTCGAGCTTGAGACCCTCCAGCTCGCGGATACCGACCTCGTTGCGCTCGAAGATGCCGCGGATTTCGATGCCGTCGTCCCGCAGGAGCGTGACCAGCAGGCGGTAGAGCATGTCCTTGATGCGCTCGATGCCGACGGAGAGCACCTGGCTCACCAGCACGTCGTGGTAGCAGTCGATGGTCAACCCCGGCAGGCCGTCCGCCTCGCCGAAGATCATGCGGCAGCAGCCGTAGTCCTCGCCCATCGCGGTCTTGCGATAGTCCAGCGCATAGCGAAGCCTCCGCGAAAAGAACGCTTCGTCAAACTTTTCGTTGGCATTGTTGGACAAAAGCCGCAGGCGGATCTTGCTCTGCTTACTCAAAAACCCCGTACCGAGATAGGCGCCTTTTTCGGAAAACGCGTCCACCAGCGAGCCGTTTTCAATCGCATCGGTGTTGCCCGAAACTTCGGTGTCATACACCCACGGGTGTCCGGCTTTGACGGAACCCTCCGCGCGTTTGGATATCGTGAGGCGCGCAAAGGCGCGTTCCTGCTTCATGTTGTTTCTCTCCGTTTCGTCCGCTTCTGTCGCGCTGGCGCGAGGGCTGTTTTACAGTCCGGCATCATGGTAACATGGGAATATGCGTTTGTCAAAACGCAATGCGGTCAAATTTTCAGCGGGATGCAATTTAATGAAAAATTCTAGAAATTCGGACGAATTCGCCGCTGCCGAGCGGCTACGGGCGGGTACGGCCCGTCAAGATGAAATTTGTCGCAAATTGTACCATTCTTTTTCATTTTTACGCTTTCCCTATCGTTTAAATGGGTCTATAATGGTAACGAACTCAAGGAAAGGAGTGTGATTGGACGGTGGATACCGTTCCCGAACGAAGTACAAACAATCGAAAATCAGAAGCGCGCGTTCGGGAAGCATCGCTTTCTTGCCGCGCGCGGTAAAAGCGAAAGGAGTATCACTGCCATGAAGAAGATCTTCAAGACCTTCGAGTCGGAGATGCGGCAGATCGACGAGCCTGAAAAGGACTGCTGGATTTCGCTCGTCAAACCGACAGAGAAGGAACTCGCCGAGGTGGCCGAACAGTACTGCATCGAACCGGACGACCTTAGAGCCGCGCTGGACGAAGAAGAACGTTCCCGCATCGAGCTGGAAGAAAACTACACACTCATCCTCGTAGATATTCCCGCCATCGAAAAGAAAAAAGGTAAGGATTTCTACACCACCGAACCGCTCGGCATCATCCTCGCCAAGGATGCAATCATCACCGTCTGCCTGGAGGAAACCCCCGTGCTTTACGCCCTCAAGCAAAAGCACGCCAACGAGCTCCGCACCAACATGCGCACGCGCTTTGTGCTGCAGATTCTGTATCGCAATGCCTCGTTGTATCTGCAATATCTTCGCGTGATCAACAAGCTCAGCGACAAGATCGAGCAAAAGCTGCACGTTTCTACTGAGAATCGCGAGTTGATCGAATTACTGGAGCTGGAAAAGAGCCTCGTATACTTCACGACCTCGCTGCGTTCCAACGAAGTCGTGCTCGAAAAACTCCTCAAGAGCGACCGCGTGAAGAAATATCCGGAGGATGAAGACCTGCTGGAAGACGTCATCGTTGAAAACCGTCAGGCTATCGAGATGGCGAATATCTACAGCGGTATTCTAAGCGGACTGATGGACGCATTTGCCTCTGTCATCTCCAACAACCTCAACATCGTCATGAAGTTCCTCGCCGTGATGACGATCGTGCTTTCGGTGCCGGTCATCATTTTCTCTGCGTACGGCATGAACACAAACCCGGTAGGAATGCCTCTCGCAACCAGCCCGTATGGCTTTCTTGCGATTGTGCTGTTTTCCTTCGCGATTTCCATCGTCGTAGCAGTCTATCTCGCCAAGAAGAAGATGTTCTGATGCGGATCGTCCGGCGATCATTCGCCGGCAGAAAGAGAATAAAGTGTACCCATAAAAATACCTACGGAGTAGAAACCGTAGGTTATTTTTTATTACCTTATGCGCTTTGGTGGCCCCTTAAAACTGGAAGTAGATAAACGCGGTGTCTCCGGCGTAGAAGAACATGATCGTCATCAAAATCACGAACAGCAGCAGCACCTTCGGCCAGAACCTGTTCAGGTTCAGCACAGGGTAATACCCGTGTCCCTGATTTTTGACCACCGCGATGACGGTTGCAACACCGACGATCGCCGCGAAGAGAAACGTAAACACGAAATAATACTGCACGCCCGAAGCACCCGTCACGATCCGCGTCAAAATCGTGGTCGCAACGGAGAACGACTGCGCGCGGAAAAACACCCAGCACACGCAGGTGAAAAGATACATGCCAAGCACCGAAAGCCCTGTCAGCACGCCCTTGAGCACGCGGTTCTTCGCCTGCAAATTGTGCGCGTCAACCTGCTCGCGGAAGGTCTTATGCACCACCAGAGCGCCGCCGTGGAGCGCACCCCAGAACACCATCTGCCAGTTTGCACCGTGCCAAAGTCCGCCCAATAACATCGTCAGCAACAAGTTGATCTTGGTGCGGAGGCTGCCCTTGCGGTTGCCGCCCAACGAGATATAGAGGTAGTCCCGCAGCCAGGAAGACAGGCTGATGTGCCAGCGCTTCCAGAATTCGGTCGGATTCCTGGAGATGTAAGGCATGTCGAAGTTCTTGCAAAGATCGTATCCAAACGTCTTTGCCACACCGATCGCCATATCGGAATAACCCGAGAAATCGCAGTAGATCTGAATTGAATACGCAACCACGGCGAGGAACAGCGAGAGCCCGCTGTAGCTCACGGGAGACGCGAACACGGCGTCCACGCAAACGGCAAGGCGATCCGCGATCACGATCTTCTTGATGAGTCCAAACAGGAAGGTCTGCATGCCTTCGACGAGGTTCTCGCGCGTCATCGGGCGATCCACCGCCAGCTGCGGCAGGAAATCCCGCGCGCGCACGATCGGCCCCGCGACAAGCTGAGGGAAGAACGCGATGTAGAGCGAAAGGTTGACAAACCGGTCGCACGGCTTGATCTTCTCGCGGTAGACGTCGATGAGATAGCTCAGCGCGTGGAAGGTATAGAACGAGATGCCGATCGGCAGGATGATATTCAGCGCACCTGTGCTCTTGATGCCGAACATGGTTTCAAACGAGGCGACAAAGAAGTTGAAATACTTGAAGAAACACAGGATGGCGAGCGAGATGGTAACGCCCGTCACCATAAAACGCTTGCCCTGCTCCTTCGTCTCGGCGCGCACGATCCTCTTGGCGAGGTAGTAGCTGATGTAGGACTGCAGCACGAGCAGCAGCAGGAACCGCGCATCCCAATAGGCATAGAACACATAGCTCGTGATCAGCAGAACAAGATGCTTTTGCTCCTTGTTCTTGGTGAGTCTGCTGATGATGTAGGAGCAGACAAAGAGCAGAACGAATGCCAGCGATACAAACGACATCAGTTGTTCTCCTTGTCCTGGATCTGCATCCATGCTTTGTAGAATTCTTCCGCGACGATTTTGTGCCCCAGCGTATTCAGGTGCCCGCTGGGCATGGTCGTGTTCTGAAACCCGTAAGGTAAGGAGTGATCCGCTTCATACGCGCGCAAAAACGCGTCGCCGGAGTCCAGAAAGATGATGCCGTTTGCCTCACACGCGCGCATAAAATCGTCGTAATAGCGCGTGTCGCGGTCGATCTGCAACTGACCGTCCGGCAGTAGCGTCACACCCGAATGGTAGAGAATGATGATCGGCTTGTCAAACTCCCTGCGCAGCAGCGCAAGCACTTGATTGATGCGCCCGGCATACGTGGTCCCGCCCGTCTGCGCCGCAGGTGTCTCAGTGGAGACCACGCTTGCCGCTGCAGGCTGCTGTTTGCGTTCCAGATATGCCGCGATGCCGAATGCATCGGACATGCTGAAGTTGATCGAATCGATCTGCTGCCTCAGCTGGGAGATCACGGGCAAGAGGCCTAAGATGTTGTTGCGAAGCCGCCGCGCAACGCCGAGCGACTGCTCCAGCGCCGGACCCGTGCTCTCGGGAGAGAACACCGCCTGATCCATCATGCGGTCAAAATCCGCGTCAGAGAAATCCAGCTGCGAAATCTCCATCATGACGCATTCCGCGTTCGGAAACTCTTCAATCGCTGCACGGAAGCCTTCCGCGATCAGCGGAAACGTCTGCCCCGCCGTGCCGATGTTATAGACCGTGCGCTCGTTCGGATCGAGCATGCGGTTGAGCACACTCGTCATGGTGTTTTTTTGCATGACCTGAAGGCCCTCCGCGTGCGAAGAGCCCATCATCAGGATATAGGGTTGCTTGAGCGGCAGCGTTCTGTCGTTGAGATACCCGTTTTCGTCCACCGCGTTGATGCCGTAACCCTCCGCGCCGCGCACGATGATGCTATTCGGCGTGCGGATGCTGGTGGAATACGCGTTCGTCCGCTGGATGGAGCCCGCGCCGCTGCGATAGCCAAACGCGACAAGGTTCGCGCCAAGCAGCGCGATGGCAAGCGCCGCGCACCAGGAGAGGATGGTTTGTATGGTCTTTTTGGACAAAAGCACAGCCTCCGGTGAATAATATATCGATGCGATCCGGAACGGTTTACGTCCGGCATCCACGCAATGAATTACAGTCTTCTAGATTGTATTAGCGATTGGATGCCGCGTCAATACTTGTGTGAGTATTGCGCCTGTGCCTGCACAAAAAAGCCGGTGCGTATTGATTCGCTCCGGCTCTGTTTCTGTTTTGTTTTTCGTTGTAATAGACTCGATTTTACAGCAGGGTTACGCGGTTTCTACCCTCGCGCTTGCTAGTGTAGAGCGCGTTGTCCGCGCGCTGGATCAGCGTATACGCGTTGTCGGTTGGCAGAATGATCGAGGCGCCGATTGAGACCGTCACCCGCAGGCACTCGTCTGCGTGCTTGAGGCCGGATTGTTCAACCAGCTTGCAAACCTTTTCCGCAATCACGCGCAGCTCGCTATGATTCACGCCGCGCAGAATGGCGACAAACTCTTCCCCGCCCCAGCGGCCGATAAAGTCGCTCTTTCGCATCGCGCTCTGAAACGTGTTTGCAACCATTTTGAGCACGGAATCGCCGACGTTGTGACCATAGGTATCATTGATGTTTTTGAACAAGTCCAGGTCGAGCATCAGCACCCCGAACGGTATGCCGAGGGTCTGAAAATCACGAATTTGGTTGTCGAGGAAGGTATCGATATATCTGCGGTTGGGCAGCTGCGTGAGCTGGTCAAACAGCGCGAGGCGCTCCATCTCCTTCATCCCCGCTACGGAACAGTCGCCAAAATCCGCACTGGAGAAGACCTCCGCCGCGCCGATGATCTCGCCGCTTGCGTAGAGCGGGCGAATCTTCACGTCCACCCGGACGCGATGCCCCTGCTTGTGCTGCAGATAAACCTGCGTGGTGCGCGGCTTTCCGTCGCGCAGCGTCTCGTGCAGCGGGCAGCCGTCCAGGCAGAGCCGCTTGCCGCTTTCATCCACATGGGTGAGGATGTTGTCGTAGCAGAATCGCCCGAGCATCTCGCCCGCAGAATAGCCGGTGATGCGCTCGGCGCCATTGTTCCAGAACGTGATGCCCCTGTCCTTGTCGACGAAATAGACGCCTTCGTACAGATCATTCAGCAGGTCTTCGCAGCAGCAGAGTTGGTAATTCATTGTGTTCCATTCAGTTTCGCAACAGTTGCGAAAAAATTTGTTGATTATAGTATAGCGACCACAATCCACGCTGTCATCTAAAAAAGGGATTTTCCTGCAAATATATTTCCTTGTAACAATCAGGCGCGTAAAACACACTTTGCGCACAGCTCATTACTTCAAACCCGTGTGTAACCGCAGAATGAAAGCAGCGCCCCGCTTGCTTGCAGGGCGCTGTTTGAGAGAGTTTGTGGAGTGGAGTCTTTGCCTTTCCTTACGGCGTCGGCACCGCGGTCGGCGTCGGCGTGGGCGTCGGCGTCGGCGTCGGCGTCGGTGTGGGTGTCGGCGTGGGTGTCACGGTTGGCACAGCGGTCGGAACCACGGTCGGGGTCGCGCTTGGCGTTGCGGTCGGCGTCGGTGTCGGCGTCGCCGCGAGGATCGTGATATAGCTCGCGAACACATAGCCCGTCTTGCCGTTGGAGTTGATGGTTACCTTATACCAGTCGCCGGACTTCGCGAGTACGGTCACCGCCGTGTCTTTCGCGAGCTTTGCGGTGCTCGGGTAACTTGTCCCCGGGCCGGTGCGGAAGTTCACGCCGCCCGCGTTGAGCTTGCCCTGCTGACTGCCTGCCGGGGTCGGTGTCGCAACCGGAGTTGCGGTGGGCACCGGCGTCGGCGTGGCAGGTCCCGGCGTGGGCGTCGGCGAGGTGCTCGTCACCTTCACGAACGTCGCGTAGACGTAGCCGGTCTTGTTGATCGCAATCGCGGTAACTTTGTACCAGTCCCCGCTCTTGTCGAGGATGGTCACCTTGTCGAGCTTCTGGAGCTTGTCGAGCTTGGCATAGTTCGTGCCGGCTCCGGCGCGCAGGTTGACGCTGTCCGCCGTGATTTCACCGGCCGTTGCGGTTGTGCCGCTGCCCTTGTCCACCTTGGCGACGATCTTGACGTAGTTGGGCGAAATATAGCCCTCCGCGCCTGTTCCGTGTACCTTGACCTTATACCAGCCGGTCTTGGCGTCCGCGGAATAGACCGTCAGCCCCGTGCTCGCGGCGAGCACAGCAAGGCTGTCGCTCTTGCTGGTCGCTTCCTTGCGCAGATTCACCCTACCAGAGGTGGACCCGAGTGCATAGGCGCTGAGGCTCGCGCTGTTGACGGTGATGTACTTCCCGCTCACATAGCCGCTCTTGCCCGTGGAGGGCACGTCGATGCGCAGCCATGTGCCGGAAACTTCATATATGTTGACCGCGGTGTTCGCGGCAAGCGTATCGACAATCGCATTTCCCGTGCCCGGGCCTTTACGCAGATTGAGTTTCGTGGTGTTGACAAATCCGCTGGCAATTGCAGTTTCCGCGTGTGCACGCTCCATCGGCATGATGCCGATCAGCAGCGCGATGCAGAACAGTCCCGCCAGCAATCGAGTCCAAGTTTTTGTTCGCATATTGTTTCCTCCCCGCGGTTGCCCGCATTAGCGTACTAGTCGTACTAATACACTTGCATCATACGCTACACCGGACGTATTGTCAATGCAGCGCGAAGCGGATTCACATTCGCTTCACAAATAACACCTTCCATATCGGCGTTTGGTTGCAGGAATTCTGAAAATAACAATTTCTCGAAGACATTTGTAGCTATGATCAAGAATACAATCAATCCGCGTCAGAATTTCCTGCGAAACATTGACATCGCGTGGAATACCGATTATATCTAGAGTGAGAGTAACCCGTTTTCGATTCACCGTTTGGGTTGCTTCCCGCGCGTTTCGCGCGAAAAATACCGCGACGCGCAAAACTGAACACGTAAGGAGGGCTATTATGGTCATCAACATCGTCGCAATCCTGTTCGGTCTGATCGCCTGTTTCTATGGCTACAAAGCGTTCCGCGTCTGGCTTGCGCTGGCGGGCCTGCTCTTTGGCGCAAGGCTCGGCTATTATCTCGGCGGATTCATCGGAGAACAGATCTGGCCCATTGTCGGCGCGATTGCCGTAGGACTGGTCATCTGCCTGCTGTCGTATTTCCTCTATAAACTCGGCGCGGTGCTCATCGGCGCGCTGATCGGCGGCATGTTTACTTCGATCATCCTCTCCGCGCTCGGAGTCACGGCGCAGACTTGGATGCTCCTCGTTGGCGCTGCGGTCGTCGCGATCATCGCGGGGGTGTTTCTTAAGCAATTCATCATCATCGGCAGCTCATTTCAGGGTTCCTATTTGGTCGTTGCCGGTGCGTATGCGCTGATCAGCGGAATGAGCTATGCCGGGTTTAACGACGCGCTGCAAGCAGTCGAGCTTCCCTGGTATCTCTATCTGATCATCGTGGTGCTCGGCATCGTCGGCATGATCGTACAAAACAGCAACGCGAAGAAAGCGCCGCCGCAGGTCAAAGCGTAGCTTCTCTGGCAAGCAAGCAACACAAGATAGTTGCCGCATGGATTGCCATGCGGTTTTTTGTTTAACAAGCTCTGCTAATTACATGTTATCTACGCCGCATCGTAAGTTTTCTGTTTACACATCGTAATTTCATACTTATAATGAAAGCGAGGTGATTGTTTTGACCCTGACCGAAAAGCTGGATGTGCTGCTGGAGGAGCGTTCGCTCAACAAATCCCAGCTCTCCGCGCAGTCCGGCCTGCCGTATACCACCATCGTGAGCCTTTACGAAAAAGGCGCGGAGAACGTCAAGCGCTCTACGCTATTGACGCTTGCGCGTTTTTTTAACGTTTCCATGGATTATCTCGCGGACGACGAAATCGACGAGCGCGGCACGCGCATCTACGCCTCCGCAGGTCACTTTGACGTTGCCAGGCTCACGCCGGAAGGGCGTGAGCGATACGAGGAGTATATCGAGTTCCTCGCGGATAAATTCACAAAATAACGCAGCTGTTCCGACAGACGCATGAAAGGAGCGCGACGGATATGGATCGCATCGAAGAACTCACACTGGAAGCGGGCGAGCGCGGAATCGACGTGCATGAGCGCGAGATCCCCGTGCCCGGCATGTCCGCCGCGTACATCAAAACCGAAACGGGCGAGCACATCATCATCCGCATGGACGGCACGCAGGCGGAGCGCGCCTGCTGGCTCGCGGAAGAGCTCGGCCACCACTACACCGGTTCCGACCGCAGGCTGCACTACAACGCCGCGGACGACTGGCGCGCGGAGGCAAAGGCGCGCAAGTGGGCGCACGATCGGCTGCTCTCGCCGGACGCGATCCGCACCGCAGCGCGCAATACGGACGACATCTACGAAATCGCATTTACGCTCAACGTCAGCGTCGAGTTCTTGCGCGAGTCGATCGACTGGTACATGGCGCGCGGCCTCTGGGCGCCGGATGTCCCGCCCGCGGAGTTCAGCGAACAGAGTGAACCAAGCCCCGCCGAAGACTGATAAGCCCGACTGACCTTGCGTCATCATATAAGACCATAGGAGTACTCATATGAAGATTTGCTCCTCCTGCGGCGCACAGGCGAGCGCCAGCGTACGCAAATGCATGATCTGCTCCTCCACTTCGTTTCTTTATGTCTGCGAAAACTGCGGCACGCGCTTTTCCACGCTCAACTGCCCGCAATGCGGCGTGCTGCGCGGGGCGCACGAGAAAGCCTGCCCGAACTGCGGCAGGCGCACGTTTGACGCGCATTGTCCGGACTGCGGCACGAGCATGCGGGATGTGCTACCGATTCGCGCAGAGATCCCGCCGGAGACCTACGCCATCCACGCCGGAGAAGGCACCTACCCCAGCGACGAGTTCGACAAAGTGCAGGCCAAACAAAAGAAAAAGGAGAGCGGGCTCGGCATTACCGCGCTCGTGCTCTCCCTGATCGGTTACTGGTGTTCGCAGGATATCGGGCTGCCGGGTCTTTCGTTCCTCGTCCCCGCGCTGATCTTCTTTGCGATCGGCCTCGCGCTCGCCAAGACGAACAACCGCCGCACCTGGTCGCTGATCGCCGCGGGCGCGCTGCTTGTGGTCAGCGCCGTGATGCTCGCCATGGCGCCGAATGGTTGGGGGAAATAGTCACTCCCAATAAATATCTATAACCAAAAACAAAAAAAGCCCGCTTGGGCTTTTTCTTGGCTGCGGAACTAGGACTCGAACCTAGACAATACGAGTCAGAGTCGTAGGTGCTACCATTACACAATTCCGCAACGCGGTTTTGAGTATCCCGAAGTGCCGTTCGCTTTCTTTATAACACCCGCCTCTCGGCAGGTGGGTACGCCGTGATCGCCGCGATCTTCCCATCCGTAACGGGCCTGATCTTGTCTTCTCAACGAAACGCTCCCGAAGTTACTTTGTGGGTTTATAACCGAAAACGTCACGCACACCGCAGGATATTCAATTTTGAAGGTGGTGGGATTAGTTGGGATCGAACCAACGACCTCTACGATGTCAACGTAGCGCTCTGACCAGCTGAGCTATAACCCCGAGTGCACATATTATTATACACATGAGGGATGAAATTGCAAGACGTTTTTTCTCATTTTCGGAGAGAAAAATGAGATGAATTTTATCTCATTTTTGTGACTGTCGGCGGCTTTGCGGTTCAAAAGCAGGTGTTTTGCCCAAAAAACCGCGGATTTACTGAAAAAAACGGGTGTTTTCCTGCCCCGGGAATACTATGCGGAGACTGTTACGCACGCGTGAAAAAATGAATTGATATAAACTTTTTGTGTGTAACAGGAAGTTCACTTTCTATCCATTGCTATTCCACAAGCGGGTAGTACATTATATCCAGAGCAAGGACATAGACTGACAGACCCCCAATATTACCTCCCATCCCATCCCAATCAAAAGCGCTTACGTAAAGTAAGCGCTTTTGATTTTTGGGCGTTCTAAGCTTTCACCACAGGATGCCGCAGCACGGTTTTGAGCTTCTCCGGCGCGGTTTTGGAAGGATCGCCGAGATAGATCTCGTGGTGCCTCCGCGCGCCGAGGTCGTTGCGGTAGCCCTGCTCCGCAAGGAACGCGTCCATACGCGCCACGCTCGCAGGTTCTGTGTCGTAGGGACCAATGTGCATCATCTGCGCGCACAAGCCCTCACGAAAGCGCCAGAGCCGCGCGCGGGACGTGTCGATCCCCTTCTTCTTCCGCACCTGCTCGCAAGCCCAGGCGAAGACCTCCTCCGTCACGAACTCCGGCTGGCGGATCACGCTCGTCCACTCGAATTTGTCCTTGTTGTTGTAGTCCACGCCGGGCTTGCCTTCCGCCATCTGCCAGAACCCCTCCAGCGGAGCCACCTTGTACGGAAAGAACCCCGGCAGGTTCGCGCCGCCCTTGTCGCTCATCTTGACCGTGTAGCTCAGCGCGTAGAGAAGCCCTACCGCCTTGCCGTATTCCCCGTCCGGGTCGTTTGGGTTGCCCTTGCCGTCGACGGCAAAGAATGTCATCTCTGGCACGTCGATGATCGCGGGCGTGGTCTTGGGTTGATAGAGCTCCTTATATTCCTTCAGGAATTCAAACTGCTGTTCCATATGCTTCTCCTCCCGTTTCATGATCACAGCATAAAGCAAAGAACCTGACAGCATTCTGTCAGGTTCTGTATGTTCGCTTAAAAATGTGTGTCCGGCCGGTAGTGCTCGAAGATGATCGCATCGTTGATCCGCGTCAGCTTTGCGTGGTCGTCCGTCGGGCGCGCCGTCCAGCAGACGCGCATTGCGCCCAAGCATTCGCTGAGGCGAACCGAGAGGCACTTGGGTCCGACCCGGTAGGCGATAAAATGCGGATGCGTGAGGATGTTGGTAAAGAGTCTACTCATCATGATCGCCTGATACAGCGGCATGCCTTCTTTGGAATACCGCGCGGCCTCCGAAAGCTGTCCGCGGAGGATCTGCGGCGCGTGTAGATAAAACCACCGCACGAGCGAGGGATGAAAACTCTCCACGCAGTAGTCGCCCTTGTAAGCGGTGAGCAGCTCCAGCGTCTTTGGGCAGAGCGCTTTCCAGTCCCCGCCGCTCTTGAGCTCGACGATCATCGGGATTTTGCCGCCGATCGTGTTGAGTACGTCCGTAAACAGCGGAATCTTCTCCGCGGTGCCAAAGAGCGACAGCGACTGCAGCTCGTCAAACGTATACGCGTCCACGCGCGCGTCCACACCGCAGGCGCGCTTGAGGTCGTCATCGTGAAACACCACGACCTGCTTGTCGCGCGTGAGCTGCACGTCGAGCTCCACGCCGTAGTCCGCCTCCACTGCCGCGCGGAACGCGGCAAGCGAATTCTCCGGCGTGCTCTGGTCTTTCGAAAACAGTCCCCGGTGGGCATATGTCCGCCCGGCAAACGGCGCGCGCTGCGCCTTTGTGCTCCGCGCGGGCATGATCAGCGCGATCCAGAGCGTCAAAACAACAAGCAACACCGCGAGCGCAATCCACATGATATTCATCCTCCGGTTGATTTTTTACGTCGATTTGTGTTGTTATTATACGCCAATTGCGTTACCATGTATATAACACTCTTGGCAGGTGATCCGCCTGCGTTTTCGGACAAATCTTCATGAATATCGGAGAAAAACACATGAAACTGAGCTATAAGCGCACGTTCCTCGTCGGTTTTGCGTTTCTTTCGATCAGCGCGTTCTGGCAGATGTATGACACCATCATTCCGCTGATTCTGCGCGACACATACCATATGGGCGACGGAGCAGCGGGCATCATCATGAGCCTCGACAATATCGTGGCGCTCTTCCTGCTTCCGCTGTTCGGCGCGCTGAGCGACAAGGTCGGCAGGCGCATTCCCTTCATCGTCGCGGGCACATTTACCGCGGTGGTGCTGATGATGCTGCTGCCCGTGCTGGACAATACCTACGGCGCATGGACGCCCGCCACCTCGCTGATCGTGTTCATCGTCGTGCTCGGCGCGCTCTTGATCACCATGGGCACCTACCGCTCTCCCGCGGTCGCGCTGATGCCGGACGTGACGCCGAAGCCCGTGCGCAGCAAGGGCAACGCGATCATCAACCTCATGGGCGCGGTCGGCGGCGCGTTTACGCTCGTCGTAATGAAGATGCTGGTGGTCGACGGCGCGGCAGGCCGCTCGAACTACTTCTATCTCTTTCTCGCGGTCGCGATTCTGATGGCTGTCGCGGCGCTGACAGTGCTCTTCTTCGTGCCGGAGCGCAAGCTCGTCCAGCAGATGAAGGACATCAACTACGGCGTCTCCGAAGCCGAGGATCAGAGCAAGTCCATCGAGGTGGACGGCAAGCAGAAGCTCCCGCCGGAAGTCATGCGCAGCCTGATTTTAATCCTCGCGACCATCACGCTCTGGTTTTTAGGCTACAACGCGGTCACCACGGCGTTCAGCAAATATGCAACCAAGATGTGGGCGTCGGGCCTCAACCATGTTTCGACGTGTCTGCTCGTCGCAACCGGATTTGCGATCCTCTCCTATCTGCCGATCGGCTTTCTTGCCTCCCGCATCGGCCGCAAAAAGACCATCGTGATCGGCCTCGTCGTCGCGCTTGCCTGTTTCATCTTCGGCGCAATCGGCGCGCGTACCTTCTCCCCGATGCTGTACGTCATGTTCGCGGCAATCGGCTTTGCGCAGGCTGCCGTCACGGTCAACACCTTCCCGATGGTCTGGGAGATCTCCCGCTTCGGCAACGTCGGTAAATACACGGGCTTCTACTATACCTGCTCCATGGCAGCGCAAGTCGTCACGCCCATCGTCTCCGGTTACTTGCTGCAGTACGTGGGATATGATACACTCTTCCCCTATGCCGCGGTGTTCATCGCGCTTGCGATCATCCCGGTCTCTTTGGCCAAGCACGGCGACAGCAGACCCGGCAAGCCGCAGTCCAAGCTGGAGACGCTAGCGGGCGCGGACGACTAAAAATCCGCATATTCCCGCGATTTTCGGGCGTTTATGCTTCGATTTTGCTTGACATAGGACATCCCAAGCCATATAATAGTCCATGTTCAAGCAGAAGCGCCCGCTTCTCACCTGCCGACGATTGTCAGGCACGGTAGCAACACCTTTTTTACAAAGTGGTTTGATCCTGTGGGCGCAACATAGCTTGCGCCCACATTTTATTTTTATATGGAGGTGTACTGCCATCGCTATCACGGAATTGATGATCAATGAAGAGATCCGTGACCCGCAGGTCCGCTTAATCGGCGAAAACGGCGACCAGCTCGGCATCGTAGATGTCCGCGCGGCGCAGAAAATGGCCGACGAACGCGAACTGGATCTGGTTAAAATCTCTCCCAACAGCAATCCGCCCGTCTGCAAGCTCATGGATTACGGCAAGTACCGCTTTGAGATGAGCAAGCGCGAGAAGGAACAGCGCAAGAATCAGAAGATCATCGAACTCAAGGAAACGCGCCTTTCCGCAACGATTGACGTTCGCGACATGGAGATCAAAGCCAAGCAGACCGTCAAGTTCCTCGCGGACGGCGACAAAGTCAAGGTGTCCATCCGCTTCCGCGGCCGCCAGATCACGCACGGCGAGATCGGTATGGACGTCATGACCCGCTTCTACGAGATGCTCGGCGACAGCGCGATCAAAGAGCGCGAGCCGAAGATGGAAGGCAGAAGCCTGTTCATGATTCTCGCTCCGAAGGCCGAGAAGAAACCCACAGCCTAAGCGATCACCCTGTTTCGCTCACGGGAGCGACTAAAATATTGTAGTAAGAAAGAACCAGGAGGAACCGACCCATGCCAAAGTTAAAGACCCATCGTGGAGCGGCAAAGCGCTTCTCCCTCACGAAGTCGGGCAAGATCAAGCGCTCCAAGGCCTATAAGCGCCACATCCTCTCAAAGAAATCCACCAAACGCCTGCGTGGTTTGCGTCAGACCGCCTACATCTCCGATGTAGAGGAAAAGAAGATCCGCAAGCTGTTGCCGTACGCGTAAGGAGGAAGATGAATTATGGCCAGAATTAAAAGAGCAGTCAATGCCGTCAAGAAACGCCGCAAAGTCCTGCGGCTCGCCAAAGGTTACTATGGCGCAAAGAGCAAGCAATACCGCGCTGCATCGCAGCAGGTGATGAAGTCCATGGCGTACGCGTATGTCGGCCGCAAGCTGAAGAAACGCGAATATCGCCGTCTGTGGATCGCCCGTATCAACGCGGGTGCGCGCATCTGCGGCACCACCTACAGCCGCCTGATCAACGGCCTGAAACTTGCGGATGTCAACATCAACCGCAAAGTCCTCGCCGACCTCGCCATCACCGATATGACCGCGTTCAAGGAACTCGTTGATATCGCCATGAAGGCTCGCGCGTAAGCATCACAAGAAATAGAACCGTCGTAAGGCGGTTCTTTTTTTGTCTTCTTTTTCGAAAACTTTTCTATTTTTTATGTATATCTTGACGTTTCATATTGTGTAACGATATAATGTGTGCATCGTCAGGAGGTTGTTATGGAAACCATCGTATTGACCGGAAAAAAGGAACTCGATATCTACATGAATCCGCAACGGCAAAACATCCTGCGTTGTATGCAGATTCACGGTGCGCCCATGACCGCAAAGCAGATCGCGGATCAAATCGGTATCTCCGCCTCCTCGGTGCAGCACCACATCCGGTTGCTGAAGGAGTTGGGGCTTGTGGAGCAGAGCCACACGGAACAGATCCACGGCATCACGGCGACGTATTTCCGCGTGCTGCCGGTCAATGTCCGCATCGGCAGCTTCATGGCGGATGAGCACAGCAACCAGCGCATCGCGCTGCTGCAAACGCATCTCAATAGCGTATTCAACGGCTTTGTGGACTATTGCGGAGCAGCCCCGGCACCAACTGATCGCGCGGTGCAATTCGGGGACATGCTCTCCGGCATTACCCACCTCAAGCCGGAGGAGGCAACGGAGCTCTACGCGCAGATCGCAGCGTTTCTGGAGGCGCACGAGACCCCCGCGGAACACACCTCCGCCTGGGAATATGCGCTGATTGCGTATCCCGCCAAGGAGAAGCCGCATGCGTAAAACGATTCAACTCGTCTATTTCCTGCGCTTCTTCGGCACGGGCGTCATCATCCCCGTGCTGTCGCTGATGCTGCTCTCGCGCGGCGCAACAATAGAGACCATCTCGCTGCTCGTCGGGTTTTATTCGGTCACAGTGATCGCCGCCGAGTTTCCGAGCGGGGTGTTTGCCGATGTGTTCGGCAGAAGAAACGCGTTTTTGCTCTCCTGTGTCTTCTCGTTTGTGAGCTACGGTATCCTGCTGCTCTCGCGCTCGATTCCCCTGCTGCTCTGCGGTATGCTGCTGCACGGCCTCAGCCGTGCGTTTGCCTCCGGCAGCATCGAGGCGCTGATGATCGACCAGGCGACGACAGAGCATGTTCCGCTGGAGCGGGTGACCGCGCGGCTCTCGATTCTGGAGAGCGCGGGCTACGCGGGCGGCGCGCTCACGGGCGGCCTGCTCGCCGATGTCGGCGCGCGCTTCTCCGGCAACCTCGGCGCAAACATCATCGTCGCGGCGCTTTTGATCGTGCTGACACTCCTCTTCGTGCACGAAAGCCCGCGGGAGCGCCCGCAGCACGCGGGAAAAACGCATCTGGAACTCTTCCGTACGCAGATCAAGGAGAGCGCCCGCTTCGCAAAACAGCGCGGCATCGTTCGCATTCTGCTCGTACTGTGCCTGCTGATGGGCTTTGTGCTGAGTGTCATCGAGATCTACTGGCAGCCCGCGCTCGCGCCGTATCAATCGACCTACTGGATCTTCGGCGCGGTCAGCTCCGGCGCGTTTGCGTTCGTGATCCTCGGCAGCTGGCTTGCCGAAAAGCTCCTGCGCCGCTATCAGAATGCGGGTCTGGGTCTTCTCCTGCTGCTTAAGCTTCCGCTCGGAATCGGGCTGATCGTGTTTTCGATGACGGCAAGCGAGTTTTCGATCATCGGCGTCTATCTTGCGCTGTATCTGCTCATCGGCAGCGGCGGCGTGGTAGAGAACACCTATCTCAACCGCCTCGCGCCCGCCGAGAGCCGCGCGAGCATCCTCTCGCTGTTCTCGCTGGTGCTGCAGATCGGCGGCGTGTGCGCGTCTCTGGTTGGGTATCTGGTCAGCGCAAACGCAGCGTTTCAGAAGGTCTGGCTGCTGGCGGGCGTCGGCTTATTGATCTTCATCATCGTGACCGCCTTTTTGAAAAAGCGCGCGGAGATGCCTGCGGTTGCCGTTTCTCCGGAGCCGGACGCAGCGCGGCAGGACGCGTAGAAATATCGTTCCAAAAGGGAAAGTGGTCACTGTTGTCAGCGCGTTGTGTGCTATACTATACTGAAACAAAAAGGAGCACAGCTATGCAGCGCCTCGAAAGTGAACGACTCATCCTCCGCGGATTTACGGAGGCGGACACCTACGACCTCTATCGCTACGCGGTCGATCCGGAGGTCGGCCCGCGCGCAGGCTGGAAGCCACATGCCTCCCGCGAGGAATCGCTCTCGATCATCCAGATGTTCATCGCGGACGACAACGTCTTCGCCATCGAGCGCAAGAGCGACCATCGCATGATCGGCACCATTGGCCTGCACAAGGACAAGTGCCGCAACCTGCCGGATGTGAAGACGATCGGCTACGTCCTCGCGCAGGACTGCTGGGGGCAGGGATATATGAGCGAGGCGGTCAGGCGTGTGCTGCGATACTGCTTTGAGGAGATGCATCTGCGGATGGTGAGCATCTCGCACTACACCTTCAACGATCAATCCCGCCGCGTGATTGAAAAATGCGGCTTTGTCTACGAGGGAACGCTGCGGCAGACCTTCCTGCGCTATGACGGCGCGGTGTTTGACGAGAGCATGTACTCCATCACCAAAGAAGAATGGCAAAAGCATCAACTCATCGTTTGATGCGAAGCATATTGGATTAACCCCGAAAGGAGCTTTATGCAAATGGTCATCGAAAGCCGTTCCAACGAGCGCGTCAAGGAAGCGCGAAAGCTCCTGTTACGTAAGGAGCGCAAGGAGAGCGGGCTGCACCTCATCGAGAGCGAAAAGCTCGTACGCGAGGCGGTCTCCTCCGGCGCTGTGATCGTCTCCTGCTTTATTGAAGAAGGCTTTTCGTTCACGCCGCCGGAAGGCGCAATCGTCTATTCCGTCACCCGCGCGGTGCTGGAATCCCTTTGCGAAAGCCAGACGCCGCAGGGCGTGGTCGCGGTCGTTAAAACGCCCGACCTTACGCCGCCGGAGGCATATCCACAAGGCCTCGTGCTCGTGCTCGACGGCGTACAGGACCCCGGCAACGTCGGCGCGATTCTGCGCTCGGCGGACGCGTTCGGAGCCGTTGGGCTGTTGCTCTCTCCTGCCTGTGCGGACGCCTACGCACCAAAGACGCTTCGCGCCGCGATGGGCTCAACATACCATCTGCCCGTCTGGCAGGGCGAACTGCTGCCGGAGCTTGCAAAGCTGCGTCAGCAGGGCTTTACGGCGCTCTGCGGCGACCTCAAGGGCAGCGAGCAGCTCCCCGCGCTCAAGAACAACGTCGCGCTCGTCATCGGCAGCGAAGGCAACGGCGTGAGTGAACCCGTTGCGGAATCATGCGAGCGGTTTCGTCTGACCATGCGCGGTCGTGCGGAGTCGCTCAATGCCTCCGTCGCGGCGGGCGTGCTGCTCTACGTCGTCTCCGAGGCCATGCCCCGCTAGCACCCGACCAACCATCCAACAGGAGGTATCATATGGAACAGGCAAAGAATAATAAGGTTCTCGTCGTGGTCGACATGCAGAACGACTTCATCACGGGTTCGCTCGGCTCCAAAGAGGCGCAGGCGATCGTGGAGAACGTTGTCAAGCGCATCCTCGATTTTGACGGGCTGATTCTCTACACGCTCGACACGCATACCGAGGACTACCTCAACACCAAGGAAGGCGAAAAACTCCCCGTCAAGCACTGCATCGCGGGAACCGACGGTTGGGCGCCCAACTCCGCCGTCTGGATGGCGCTGATGCACAAAAACGTTGCGGACGAGCAGCATATGATCGCGAAGGACACCTTCGGCGGCGTGAGCCTGCCGATGCGCATCCACGAGCTGCTGGAGGGCAGCGAGCCGGAGTCGATCGACCTGATCGGCCTTTGCACGGACATCTGCGTGATCAGCAACGCACTTCTCGTGAAGGCATTCTATCCCGAAGCCACAATCACCGTCGACGCCGCCGCCTGCGCGGGCGCAACGCCGGAAGGGCACAAAACCGCCCTCTCTGCGATGAAAACCTGCCACATCGACATCGTGAACGAGTAATTCAACAACACAAAGCACAAACAAAAACGCCCGCAAGGGCGTTTTTTGTTGTGTATATGTTTTTATCTCTTACGCAAACCGGTTCACGATCTCCTTAAACACCCTGCCGCGCTGCTCGAAGTTATCGAACATATCCCAGCTCGCGCAGGCGGGCGATAGCAGCACCGCGTCGCCGGGGGCAGCTAGCATGCGCGCGCAGGCGACGGTGTCCTCAAATGATCCTGTCGCGTGGCAGTAGCCAAGGTAGCCCGTGTCCCGCGCGGTGTCGAGAATCTTCTGCTTGGTCTCGCCGAGCACGACGATGGCCTTGAGCCGGCTTCCGCGGAAATTCTCGAACAGCTCGTGAAAATCGCTGTGCTTGTCGTAGCCGCCGAGGATCAGCACTGTCGGCCGCGTCATCGCCTGAATCGCCTTGATGGTCGAATCCGGGTTGGTGCCCTTGGAGTCGTTGATATAGCGCACGCCATCAACCTCCCGCACAAACTCGATGCGGTGCTCCACGCCGGGGAATGTGCGCAGCGTCTCGCGCACAGCACTGGGCGTGATGCCCATGCCGAGCGCGAGCAGCGAACTCAGCATCGCGTTTTCGAGGTTGTGCCCGCCGGGGATCTTGATCTCGTCCGCGCGGATGAGGTCATATTCCCCGTTCTCGTCGCGGTAGACGACCGTGTCCCCGCGCAGAAACAGCCCGCGCGGCACCTCGCCTTTGCGCGAAAAATAATACACGCGCGCGGGTGTGAGCCGCGCCATGTCGCGCACCACCGCGTCGTCGTAGTTCAGTACCGCGATATCCTCTGCGGTCTGGTGGTCGAAAATCTTGCACTTGGCGGCAATGTAGTTCTCCATCGTGCCGAAGTGGTCGAGGTGGTCTTCCGTGATGTTGCAGACGCCAGCCGCGCGCGCATGGAAGTGCACGTTGCCCTCCAGCTGGAGCCCCGCGGTCTCCGCGACGACAACGTCGCCCGCACGCGTTTCCAGCGCGTGCTCCGTGATCGGCACGCCGATGTTGCCGAGCACGAACGTGTGCCGCCCGCCGGTCTTGAAGATCTCTCCGGTCAGCGCGGTGCAGGTGGTCTTGCCGTTGGTGCCGGTGATGCAGACGAATTCCGCGTGGCTGTAGCGGTAGCCAAGCTCGATCTCGCTGATGACCTCAATGCCCCGCTCCTGCGCCGCGCGCACGAACGGAACCGTCATCGGGATGATCGGGCTGATGACGATGAGCGTTACACCCTCAAACAGCGTCTGCGGGTCTTCGCCCAGCCGCCAATCGACAGAAACGCCGCTGAGCGCTTCGCGGAGCCCCTCGATCTCTGTCTTTTTGTCGTTGATGATCACGTCCCAGCCGGTTGCGCTGAGCAGCTTTGCCGCGCCGACGCCGCTTTTTGCCATACCGACGATCAGCGCTTTGTTGCGTTGTTCCATGAAATATTTGCCTCCGAAGTGTGTGTTCTTGCGCGGTCTGCGCAAGACGAAAATGGAGCGAATGATTGCATCCCTGCCTCTAGCGGAAAAACGGCAGCAGACAGAACGCGCAGATCACCGCGGTGAGAATCGTATACATCGTCGCAATCTGCGAGGGCGGATGCCCCAGCAGCTCATAATGCCGGTGAACAGGAACCGCGCGGAAGAGTTTCTTTCCTCCTTCGCGGGTTTTGGAAAACGCCTGCAGCACGATCGAGCCGATGCTTGCCAGCAGGCAAAAGCTCATCAGCGGCAGCAGAATGATCGAGCGGCTCAAAATCGCGAGCATCGCGACAGCGCCACCGAGCGAGAGTGTGCCGGTAGCGCCCGGCTGCACGCGCGCAGGAAACACATTGTAGCGCAGAAAACCGATGGTTGCCCCCGCGACAGCCGCGGCGAAGATTGCACTGCCCGCAAGGTTATCGCCCAAGAGCAGTTCGCCGTTCTGGTTTGCGACGCTTGCCATCGCGGCAAGGATGCCGATCTGCGCCAGCGTGTAGACATGGCTCACGCCGGTCACAAGCCCGTCTACGCCGTCGCTGAGGCGCGCCGCGTTGACCTCCGCGACGATGACGATCATCACCAGCGGTACGTACCAGAAACCGATATCCCATTCTCCGCCGGAAAGCGGCAGATGCAGTTCGGAGCCGATTAACGGCGAGCGGTATGCCCAGATTGCAACGATGGCAGCGATGACGATCTCAACGCCGAGCATGATCTCCGGGCGGAGACCGATGCCGTCGGGATCGCGCACGCGGATAAAATCGTCCACAAACCCAAGTACGCCGAAGGCGAGCACCGCCACCAGCGCGGGCAGCGTGAACTCCATTCCGTCGAGGCCGAAGATCAGCGTCGGGATCGCAACCGCAAGTAGCACCATCACGCCTCCCATAGTCGGCGTGGGCGGTTTCGGCGGCGGCTCTTTCTTTTTCCGGCTCTTCTCCGGCGGCGGTTCGGGCGCGGGTTCCTGCTCCGTATGTTCGGGCTTGAGGCGCGCGAGCATCGGAATCACGAGCGGGCCCAGAATCCAGACGATTGCCAGCGAGACGAGCGCGGTTATCATGATTTGCAGCATATCGGTATTATACCCCTCTCAATGTTCACCGGACAATCCCCAAAAACCAAGAGGTGGGGTGTTTGCCGCCTGCGGCGGCATGCAAAAACGAAAGATATTTTTTCGGAGTGCGGGCGGATGATATCCGCCCCTACAAAGAAAGATGCGGTTGGAAAATTCTTTCCTTCGAAAACCATAAACGCGAAGCCTTTTGCCCGTGAACGCGAATATCCTTGTAGGGGCGGATATCATCCGCCCGTGCCACAAATGCACCCGAAAACGCCGTTCCGCGTGATTTGCGGACTTTGCCGCCTGCGGCGGCATGCAAAACCCGCATCCGGCTTGTTTGCCAAATGCGGGTGTTGGTTCTGAATCAATTTTTACAGCTCGGAGAGCAATTCTTCGACAATCTCTTTGTCATCGAAGTGATACTTCGTGCCGTTGATCTCCTGATAGTTCTCGTGGCCTTTGCCGGCGATCATGATCACGTCGTCGGTCTGCGCGGAAGAGAGCGCATAGCGGATCGCTTCCTTGCGGTTTTCGATGACGGTGTACTTTGTTCCGCTGCGCTTGACGCCTTCCTCGATGGACTCGATGATCGACATCGGGTCTTCCGTGCGCGGGTTGTCGCTCGTGATGACCGCAAACTCGGAGAACCTTCCCGCGATTTCGCCCATGATCGGGCGCTTCGCGCGGTCGCGGTCGCCGCCGCAGCCAAAGACGCAGATGACGCGGCCCTTGGTGAACTGCTGCACGGTCTTGAGGACATTTTCCAACGCGTCGGGCGTATGCGCATAGTCGACAAACACGGAGAATCCGCGGTTTGTTCTAACCGGCTCGAGTCGTCCGGAGACGCTCGTGAGCGATTCCAGCCCCGCCTTGACGGCGCTGAGCTTCATGCCGACCGCAAGCGCCATCCCGGCTGCGCCCATCGCGTTGAACACCGAGAACAGGCCGGGAATCGCGAGATTCATCAGCACTTCACCCTCCGGCGTATGCAGGTCAAAGCGCACGCCGTCGGTCGTGATGTCGATATCCGTCGCGGAGATGTCCGCGCGGTCGCGCACGCCGAAGGTCAGAATCGGGATCGTGAGTCCTTCCATGATGCGCGAGGAATAGGGATCGTCCACGTTGACGACCGCTTTTTTGCTGTTGAGGAACAGCGTCTTCTTCGCGGCAAGGTAGTTATCAAAGGACTTGTGATAGTCCAGATGATCCTGCGTGAGGTTCGTAAAGAGGCCGACATCGAACTTGATGCCGTGCACACGATATTGCTCCAGCGCATGGGAGCTGGTCTCCATGACCACGAGATCGACATGCGCATCCGCCATCATGCGGAGGATACGGAAAAGATCGACCGATTCCGGCGTGGTGCGGTCGGTGTGGATGCTCTCGTTGCCGATGAGGTTGCGGATGGTGCCGATGACGCCAACCTTCTTGCCGGTCTGTTCGGCAATCGCCTTGACCATGTAGGTCGTGGTGGTCTTGCCGTTGGTACCGGTGACGCCGAGCATCATCATCTCGCGCTGGGGATAGCCGAAGAACGCGGCGGATATCTCCGCCATGGCCTTGCGCGCGTTTTTCACGACGAGCTGCGGCACCGCAAACGGAAGCTCTTTTTCCACCAGCAGCGCCGTTGCGCCGTTTGCAATCGCGGCCTCTGCGAACGTGTGTCCGTCAAACAGGCTGCCGACGATGCAGCAGAAGAGGCTGCCTTTCTTCACTTTTCTGGAGTCATACTCGATGGAGACGATGTCCGTGTCTTCGCCTTCATAGCGCAGGCCGGTTGCCATTGCCAGTTCCGAAAGCAGCATGTCGTAACCTCCCGTCGCGCGGTTCTTCGCGCTCAATAAAATGAAACAGTATTTCACCGCATTCCGGAAATCCGGGATGCGCTAGGAATGTTTGCCTGAAAGCCTTATCCCTCCGGCAGCGGCGTCGGCGGAGCCGGCGTGGCGTTCGGGTCGGGCGTGATCGAAGGCGAAGGCGAGGGCTTCGGGAACGTGACGTAGACCACCGTACCCGGGTCGACAAACGTGCCTTCCGCGATCGACTGCGTGTCGATGACGCCGGTGCACTGCGTCTTATCAAAGCTCAGCACGAGGCCAATCGCCGCAAGCTTATCAAACGCATCCTGTCTGCGCCTGCCGACGAGATTCGGCACCTGCACCTGCCCTTTGTAGAGTTCGTCGTCATTGTACGTGGTCACGCCCGTATACAGGATGATGGTCGAACCGGCTGGTACTTTTGTGTTGCCCGCAGGGAACTGATACGAAACGACCGCTGCATCCTCAGACTTGACCGTATATGCCATGAAGCCCGACTGTTGCAGCGTGTAGACCGCGTCCCGCGCCGTCATGTTGGTGACGTCCGGCACAGTGGCCATCTTGGTTTCCTGCGCGTTCGGCAAAATGCCGTAATACTGCACCAGATCCGAGAAGATCTTGCCGACCCAGTAGCCCGCAATGCTCTTTGCTTCCATATAGGGTACCGCAGGCTCGTCGATGACCAGCATGCAGACGAGCTGCGGGCTGTCGTTGGCCGAAAGATAGCCGATATACGAGGCGACGACGCGCATGCGCGAAGGCGTCACGCCGTCCTCTTCAAACTTGCGGGAAACGCCGCTGATTCCGCCGACCGTGTAGTTGGGCACCTGCGCGTTGTTGCCGAGGCCCTTGGTCGCGACGGTTTCCAGAAGCGAGCGCATCGTTGCAGAAGCGCTGGTGCTGATCACGCGGCGCAGAATGGTCGGCTCGTTTTTGACGATGACCGTTCCGTCCGTCGAGGTGATGTTGTCCACCACGTACGGCTGCATCAGCGTGCCGCCGTTGATGACCGCGCAGAAGGCATTCGCCATCTGCATCGAGGTATTGGTAATGTTTTCGCCAAACGCGATGCGCGAAAGATCGCTCTCGCGGATGTACTTGCGATGGACGACCTCTCCGGTGTCTTCGCTCGGAATGCCGACATTGGTCTCCACGCCGAAGCCGAAGTTATAGATGTAGTCGTAAAACTTGTTGATCCCCGTCGCGAGCGCGATATCCGCCATCGAGAGATTGCAGGAGTTGCTGAGCGCTTCGGAAAGCGTCTGCAATTTGTGCCCCGCGGTGTCCCAGCAGGCGACCTTCTCCAGGCGGAAGATCTTGAAGCCTTCGCAGTCATATTGGGTGGAAAGCGTCGCAACGCCCGCATCGACGCCGGCTGCCGCCGTGATCACGTCAAACATAGAGCCGCTCTCGTAGGTATCGGTCACCATACGCATGCGGGACATGGACATGAGCTCGGTGACCATATCGCGCGGAGGCGCGTTGAGGTCAAACGAGGGATACGAGGAGATGGCCAGCACCTCGCCCGTGTTCGGATCCATGATGAGGCCCGAAACGGTGGCGGCGCGGTTGAGCTCATAGCACTGCTTGAGGTATTTCTCCAGATAGCTCTGCGTGACGGAGTCCGCCGTGAGCTTCATGTTGTAGCCTTCCACCGGCGCGAGATAATCCTCCTCGCCGTAGGAAAGCGGGTTGTTCTTTCGGTCTACCTCGATGACAAGCCGTCCCGCGGTGCCCGCGAGATAGGAGTTGTACTCCGCTTCCAATCCCGTCTGGCCTTCGGTTTCGATGCCGGTGAAGCCGACGAGCTGGGTAAAGAGGTTGCCAAAGGGATAGTAGCGCTTCATGTCCGTGGTATAGGAAATACCGTTGCCCAGCTGCAGCGCCTCCAGCTGGTCGATGACGGAGCTCTCCACCTGCCGCTTGAGCTGCACCTGCAGACGTTTCGGGTCGGAGATGCGCTCCAGCACGTAATCGTAGTTGAGGCCGAGCACTTCGGAGACCTCGGTGGCGACGCGGACGCGGTCGTCCGCCGCGATGGCGGGCGGGTTTGCGAGCACGCGGTAGGCGGTGCCGCTCTGCGCGAGTACGAGGCCGTTGCGGTCGGTGATCTTGCCGCGCTGGGCTGCGAGGTTCTGGCGGCGCGTCCACTGCACTTCCGCCTTGGCTTTGAGTTCAGGTCCCTGAACGATCATAACCTGCGTCAGGCGCAGTGCCAGCAGAAGCATGAGTAAGCCTGCAAATACCATCAGCAGGACAAGTTTGCGTTTAATCTTCGGCGCGGGGGCCGCTGTTTTAGCCATTGGTCAATCGTCCTTTCGTGAGATCAACCGCCTGCAGGCGGCTGTTCCCCCCCGCCCGTAGTGCCTGGCTCAGTCGTTGTCGGGTCCGGCGTTGTCTCCGGCACCGGTGTTGTTGTCTCCGTTGTTCCCGTGGGCGAAGGCAGGCTGTTGTCAAACGGCAGCCGGTCGCCGATGCGGACATACTGATCCCTATCGGGATACTTCATTCCGTAGGCTTCCGCAACCTCCTGCGCGTCCTGAATGGTCACCGCGCATTCGATCTGAACGTCCAGCTCGTTGATTCGCAGATCCGTCAGGTCGATTTCGCTGTTGAGCGCGTTGATGTCCGCGTATGCACGCGAAATACGCTCATATCCCGAGAGCGTAAAGAGAACCATGCCCGCAAAGATGAATCCGCTGATGATCAGGCCGATGCGGCCAAGCGACGTCATCTCCGGTTTTTCGACGCGAACACCGGGCTCCGGTGCTCGGCGAGCGCCGGATTTCGTGCGCGGTGCGCGCGATTCGCTTTCTTCAATCGCTTCCTTGGGCAAATAAAGCCTCGTCGTTGGCGAGCGGCCTTTTTTTCGGTCTTCTTCGAAGCGGATATCCAATGAACAATTCCCTTCCAATCAAGCGAAAATTCCGCTCACCGGCGCGGTTCAGCGCCCGGGCGCACTTCTTCGCTAGATCTTTTCGATGCAGCGGAGCTTTGCGCTGGTCGAGCGGGAATTGCGCGTTTCCTCTTCTAGAGAGGCGGTCAGCGGTTTCTTGGTGAGGATCTTTGCCTTGGGTTCCTTTCCGCAGATGCAGATCGGCGCCGAAGGCGGGCAGGTGCAGGGATTCTCAAAACGACGGAATGCCTGCTTGACGATTCGATCCTCCAGTGAATGAAATGTAATTATACACAGTCTTCCGCCTTTTTGCAACAGATCGCAGGCCTCCTCCACCGCGCGGTCAAGGCCGCTGAGCTCGCCGTTTACCTCGATGCGCAGCGCCTGAAAAGTGCGTCGCGCGGGGTGTTGCGGCTCATTTCGATACTTTGCGGGGATGGCGTCGCGCACGATCTGCGCCAGCTGAAGGGTGGTTTCGATCGGAGATTGTTCACGAATGTTACAAATTCTCTCCGCAATTCGTTTGCTGAAGCGCTCCTCTCCGTAGGCAAAGAAGATGCGCGTGAGTTCCGCTTCAGGATACTTGTTGATGATATCCCGTGCGGAAAACGCCGCGCTCTGATCCATGCGCATGTCCAACGGTGCATCCGTCTTATAGGAAAACCCGCGCTCCTGGGTGTCCAGCTGATGCGAGGATACACCCAGATCGAGGAGGATTCCGTTGACTTCATGCACGCCGACGCCGGAAAGCAGCGTCTTCATATCAAAAAAGTTGCCGTGCAGCGCGGTAAATCGGCTGCCGTAAACGGCGAGCCGTTCCCCGGCCGCGCGCACGGCTTCCCAGTCCCTGTCAATTCCAATGAGCCTGCCCGTCTGTAACAGGCGGGAAAGAACCGCCTCGGCATGGCCCCCGCCGCCGAGCGTTCCGTCGATGAATGTGCCGCCGCGCTCCGGAGCAAGATACTCCAGCGTCTCGTTCAGCAGCACGGGGATATGCGAAAATTGCTCGCTCATATGCCGAGCGCCGCCAGATGCGCGAGTGCGTCCCCATAGTTCTCCTCGCAGGCCGCGTTATAGGCCGCGAGTGTTTCAGGATTCCAGATCTCCACCCGTTCGCCGACGCCGATGAGCGTCGCGTCCTTGCTTAGCCCCGCGAGATCGCGAAGCTGCGAAGGAATCAGGATGCGGCCCTGCTTGTCGATTTCGCAGGCAGCAGCCATCGAGTAGATCTTTCTGCGGATCGCCTGCCCCTTGACGTCCGTCACGGGCAGCGCGGAGAGCTTGTGCGAAAAACGCTCCCACTCTTCCAGCGACATGCCGGAAAGGCAGGTTGCGGTTGCGGACTCTAACAGGCCGAGCGTGATGACGAGCGTATCGCCCACGTTTTCGCGCCATTTGGCCGGGATAAACACGCGGCCCTTCGCGTCCAGCATATGCTCGAATGAACCGATCAGCACACGCACTCCTCCTCCAGCCAGTTTGCAACCGCGGAAACCGAATCTACCGAATCATAAGGATATAGTTTCCCCAATCCCACTGTGAGTATACACCACAATACCCCATTTGTCACCACTTTCATGTATTTTTTTATGATTTTTTTTGAATTTTTTGAAAATAAACGTTTGTTTGCTTCATTCTGCGTGGTTCCTGCCCGGGCGGGGGTTTTTTCGCTCCACAAACTGTGGTATACTGACATTGGCTCTGTGCCAGATATGGTACTTGAGCACCAAACCCGCCGGCAAAACCCGCTAAAAAAGCGGTTTTCTTCATTTTTGCCGGGGTTCTTTGCGTCTGGAGGCGGGTTTTCTCCGCCTTGTCATCCGCCATCATTTTTCGTCAGAATGGGAGCTGCTCATGGCATCGGATTATACAGTAGATAAAATCAAAATCATGGAAGGTTTGGACGCAGTCCGTATGCGCCCGGGCATGTACATCGGCTCGACGGGGCAGCGCGGACTCCACCACCTGCTCTGGGAGATCATCGATAACGCCATCGACGAGGCGGCGAACGGCTATGCCAACGAGATCGCTGTCACGCTCCATAAGGATAACTCCGTCACGGTCGTAGACAACGGCCGCGGCATCCCCGTGCAGATTCACGAGAAGATGGGCGTCTCCGGCGTGGAGGTCGTCTTTACCCAGCTGCACGCGGGCGGCAAATTCGGCAACGATTCCTACGGCTACTCCGGCGGTCTCCACGGCGTCGGCGCATCGGTCGTCAACGCGCTGTCCGAGTGGGTCGAGGTCGAGGTCGCAACCGACGGCAGGCTCTACAAAATCCGCTTCACAAGCGAGGAGGACGCCACCGGCAAGATCATCTCCGGCAAAGCTGTTGCCCCGCTGGAAGAGGTCGGGCGCACGCGCCGCCAGGGCACCAGCGTGACCTTTATGCCAGACGAGCGGGTCTTTGAAACCGTGGAGATGAGCTACGACATCATCTCCAAGCGCATCCGCGAGCTCTCCTATCTCAACCGCGGCACGAAGATGATCCTCGTCGATGAGCATGCCAATCATCAGAAAAAGGTCGAGTATCAGTTCAACGGAGGCTTGAGCGACTTCGTCAGCTATCTCAACGCGGACAAGACGCCGCTCTACGATCCGCCGATCCACTTCATCGGCACGTCCGGCGGCATCGTCGTCGAAGTCGCGCTCCAGCACAACGACGGCTACGCGGACAACATCTTCTCCTATGTCAACAACATCCCGACCACTGAGGGCGGCACGCACGAGACGGGCCTCAAAGCCGCGCTGACCAAGGTGCTCAACGATTACTGCCGTAAGATGGGTTACCTCAAGGACAAGGATGCTCCGCTGACCGGCGAAGACTTCCGCGAGGGAATCACCGCCGTGCTCTCGCTCAAGATGCGCACGATCCAGTTTGAAGGGCAGACCAAGACCAAGCTGGGCAATACCGAAGCGCGCCCCGCGGTCGAGAGCGTCGTCATCGAACAGCTCGTGCCGTATCTGGAAGATCTCAAGCACGGCGAGGTCGCGACCATCATCGCGGAAAAAGCGGTCAAGGCCGCAAAGGTGCGCGAGGCCGCGCGCAAGGCAAAGGCCACCGCGCGCGAGAAGAACAAGCTCGAAAACGCGCCGCTGGTCGGCAAACTCAGCAGTTGCTCCGGCCGCGACTACAGCAAGAACGAGCTGTTCATCGTCGAAGGCGACAGCGCGGGCGGCTCCGCCAAGCAGGGCCGCGACCGCAGATTTCAGGCGATCCTGCCGCTGCGCGGCAAGCCGCTGAACGTGGAAAAAAAGCGCATCGATCAGGTGCTGCAAAACGAGGAGTTCCGTTCAATCATCACCGCGGTCGGCACCGGCATCGGCGAGGATTTCGACATCTCCTCGCTCAAATACGACAAGATTATCATCCTCTCGGACGCGGATCAGGACGGTGCGCACATCCGCGCAATCCTCTTGACGTTCTTCTATCGTTATATGAAGGAACTGGTCACGGAAGGGCATGTCTATATCGGCCTTTCCCCACTCTACAAGGTACAGAAGGACACAAAGCGTATCTATTGCTATGACGACGAGGAGCTGCGCGCCGCGACCAAATCGGTCGGCAAGGGCTACACGATCCAGCGCTACAAGGGTCTTGGCGAGATGAACCCGGAGCAGCTCTGGGAGACGACCATGAACCCCGAAGGCCGCGCGCTGGTGCGGGTCACCATCGAGGACGCGGCGGACGTCGAACACCTCGTCACCGTGCTCATGGGCGACAAAGTCCAGTCGAGAAAAGAATACATCTTCGAAAACGCGGACTTTAATAAAAACGCAAGCGAGATGTTTGAGAAACTAAAAGACTAGTTTTCACTACGTCGCAAGCGAACATGATTGACGGACGATAAGGAAGCACGATATGCCGAAAGAACCCATTCAACTCAAACTTGAGAAGATCATCGAGCGCACCATGGACGAGGTCATGCACCAGTCCATGATGCCCTATGCCGAGCACGTCATCCTCGAGCGCGCGCTGCCGCGCGTAGAGGACGGCCTCAAGCCCGTGCAACGGCGCATCCTCTACACCATGCTGGAGCTGAGCCTCACGCCCGACAAGCCGCACCGCAAGAGCGCGCGTATCGTCGGCGACTGCCTGGGTAAATACCATCCGCACGGCGACACCTCCGTCTATGACGCGATGGTGCGCATGGCGCAGCCGTATAACATGTGCGTGCAGCTGGTGGACGGCCACGGCAACTTCGGTAGCGTGGACGGCGACAGCGCGGCTGCGATGCGCTATACCGAAGCGCGCATGACGGAAGCCGCCATGCAGCTCTTGCGCGACATCGAGAAAGACACCGTCAGTTTTTCGTTTAACTTTGACGACACGCTCAAGGAGCCGGATCTGCTGCCCGGACGCTTCCCGAACCTGCTCGTCAACGGTGCCAGCGGCATCGCGGTGGGTTTGGCCACCAACATCCCGCCGCACAACCCCGTGGAGGCGATCAACGCCGTCATCGCGGTGATGGAAAACCCGCGTATCACACTCGAAGAGCTGATGAAGATCATCCCCGCACCGGACTTCCCCACCGGCGGATTCATCCTTGAATCCTCCGAGGTGGAGCAGGCCTACCGCACCGGTCGCGGCAAGATCTACATGCGCGCCAAGACGCATTTTGAAGAGCAGAAGAACGGCAAGACGTTCATCGTCATCACCGAGCTGCCGTTTCAGGTCAACAAAGCGAACATGCTCGAGAAAATCCTCGCCGTCAGTCAGGAAAAGAAGGCGATGTTCTCCGGCATTGCGGATATTCGCGACGAAAGCGACCGCACGGGCATGCGCGCCGTCATCGAGGTCAAGAAGGACGGCGACCCGGAACGCATCCTCCAGTACCTGTTTAAGTATTCCGACCTGCAGATGACGTTCGGCGTCAACATGGTCGCCATCGCGGGCGGCAAACCGCAGCAGCTCAATCTCAAGCAGATCATCGCGCACTACATCCGCCATCAGCGGGATGTGGTCACGCGCCGTACGCAGTTTGAGCTGGACGCGGCGCTCCGCCGCGAGCACATCTTAGCGGGCTTGATGATCGCGGTGGACAACCTCGACGCCGTCATTGCACTCATCCGCGCAAGCAAATCCCCCAAGGAAGCGCGCGAAGGGCTGATGAAGACCTTCTCTCTCTCCGAGGTGCAGGCGCAGGCGATCCTCGATCTGCGTTTGCAGCGCCTGACCAACATGGAGCTGATCACCATCAAGCGCGAATACGCCGAGGTGGTGCGCCTCATCGAAGAACTCCGCAGCATCCTCGCGAGTGAGAAAAAGCTCCTTGCGCTGATCAAAAAGGAACTCACCGAGATTCGCGAGCAGCTCGCGGTCTCCCGCAGGACGACGTTTGTCGCCTCCGACGATATGCCCGTCGACGAGTCGGAGGATTTCACCGTCGTGGAGGACGTCACCGTCTGCATCTGCGAAGGGCTGAAGGTGCGGCGCATGCCGACTAAGGCCTTCTCGCTCGCCGCAATTTCGGAAGACAAGCCGCTGTTCGTGCTCGAAACCCGCTCGAACCAGCGTATCCGCATCTTCACGGATCAGGGCGCGCTGCTCTCACTTGCGGTCGAGGAGCTGCCGGAGACCCGCGCGACTACAAGAGCCGCAAACCTCGCCTCGCTCCTGCCGTTTGAGAAGAACGAGAAGATCATCGCGCTCTATCCCGACGACGAGGACGGCGACTATCTCTTCTATCTGCGCGACGGCAACGTCAAGCGCACGCCTTGCTCCGAATACCGCATCCGCGTCAAGCGCACCGCGGCGGTTGCGCTACGGGACAAGGACCGTGTGCTCCGCATTGAAAAATACGAACCGCGCTCGATTCTGATGGTCACGAAGCTCGGCATGAGCATCCGCTTTGCGGCGGATACGATCCCCGCGATGGGCCGCGTCTCCGGCGGCGTGAAGTGCGTCAAGCTCGACAAAGGCGACGAGGTGATCTTTGCCGCCCTCGTGCCGGACGAAGCCGAGGTGTTGACCATCACCGACAAGGGCTTTGGCAAGCGTTCCCCGATGTTTGACTACGACCTGCAGGGCAGAAACGGCAAGGGCCTCAAGACCTTCGACCTCAAGAAAAACGGCTCCAACGGCACCTGCATCGCGGTTGTCGCGGTGCTGACCGAGCAGCAGACGCTGACGCTCCTCCAGCGGCACGGCGGAAAGACGCCGATCCGCACCAATGAGGTGCGCATCGAGCCGCGCGCCGGCAAGGGCAATATGCTCGTCGCAGTCGTGCTGGACGACGACGTGGTCGGGGTCGAGTAACCAAACAAGAGCTACAACAAAAGGCACTCTCCTATTTCGGGCGAGTGCCTTTTCTTTACGCGAAATTATTATGATTCACATCATAGAGTGGTACGCTTATCATGTTTTTATGTTATGATCAGACCATCCTATCTTTATTGGAGGATCTATGAAACTGGCAAAACAAATCATTGTGCTCATGCTTCTTGTGTCTCTCTGCTTATCATTGCTTGCCTGTACAGATGCCAATGTTCTGGGTGTTCGCAACCCGACAACGCCACTGGCGGTCAGCGACGGTTCTATGATCAGCGATTCTGAAACGCCCGTTGCCTATCGCAATGACTATTTCAAATATACCTGCGAACTGCCGGACGATTGGTATGTGATGAATGAAGATGAGATTGCTCAGATGGTCGGTTACACGACTGATGCGCTAGGAGAAGGCAGAACTGCCGATATCCTTAAGGAATCAATGGAAAAGGGCGAAAATCTGATTGACTTCTATGCGGTTTCCGGCGACTTTTCTCAGACCACCAACGTTGTTATTGGGAAAGCCAAGACGCTTGAACTGCTCATTTCCGAGCAAGCAATGATTGACGCAGGTGCAACGCTTTTGACCGACGGGCTAACCAACATGGGTGTAACGAACATTTCACACCGTTCGGAGCGTGTGGAGTTTCTCGGGAAAGAGCGTGTTGCGCTCTATGTTCAGGGAGATTACCAAGGTGGTGATTTATACGAAATCATCTTTATTATGCGCAAAGGGCTCTATATCTCAAATTTCGCATTCACCGGTTCCAACCAATCTGCCGTAGCGAATTCCATCCAATACTTCCAACCCATCGATTGATCGAGCCATTCTGTTCCACAAAAAAAAGCTGCCCCTGCGAGCAGCTTTTTTTTATTGCGAAGTTGCGATGAAATAGCAGCTTACCGTTTCCCGATGATCAACCTGCTGATCAAAATCAGGATACACGCGCCACCGAGGGCGATGAAAAACCCGCCGATCGACCAGACGTTGCCGGAGCCGATGCCCGCGTAGTCCGCGAGCCAGCCGCCGACCACCGCGCCCGCGATCCCGACGATGATGTTGCGGATCAAGCCGCCCTTGCCGTGCATAATCTTGCTGGCAAGCCAGCCGATGAGCGCGCCGATCAATAACCAACCAAGAAAATTCCACATAAACCGGTTCCTCCTAATCGTTGTTGTTTGAACTATTGCGCGAAAGTCTTCGCGTTATTCCGTCTTGTTCGTGTTTGGCGCGGTAGTCTGCGTGCCTGTCTGCATCTTCTTCTTGAAGAACACGCGGAAGATCACGTTTGCCACCGCCGCGATGACGGGGCCTAGGATCATGCCCGCTCCGCCGAAGAGTATCAGCCCACCCACAGAGGCAAGCAGCGTAATCCACGGGGAAACGCCTATGCTCTTGCCCGTGATGATGGGATCGAGAATCATCCGCAACACGACCATCGCGATATAGGTCGCTCCCACGCAGATCGCCATATGCGGGTTTTTCGCGATCAGCGCGATGATCGCCCACGGCACAAACACGATGCCGCTGCCGATGACCGGCACGAGATCGAGTAGCCCGATCGCAATCGCGATCAAGGGCGACCACCAGCCGAGACCCGTGACGATCATGCCGATGGTGATGACCACGAAGTTGACCCCGAAGAGGATCAGCTGCGCCTTGCCGAATCCCAGCGCCGCGCTGCCGAGCTCCTTCAGCGCGGTGACCACGCGCTTTTTTGTTTCGATCTTTTTGTTGCCGTCCTGTTGTTCCATGTGCTCTCTTTCTCATTCGGGATCTTCCCGAATGCTATGTCACGATTATACCGGAAAATCCGCTTGCATACAATCGAAAATACGTGAGGAATTCGTGACAAATGCACAAAAGAGGAGGTCTCCCTCCTCTTTCACGCGTGTGATCGTTATCTGCGCACGATGCGGTAATACGTCCGCGCGGTCACGCGATAGATGCCGAAGTACAAGAGCGTAAACGCGACCAGCGTGCCGCATATACACGTCAGTACCAAGCCCCAGTCGTAGAGCATGAATGTCTTGAGCATCCACGCCATGAGCTTGGAGGCAAAGAACATGTGCAGCGCAGTTGCCGCGAGGGGCAGGAAGAACACCCAGAGCACCTGCGAGTTGATGGTCTTTTTCACCTGCTGGTCGTCCATGCCAACCTTTTGCAGAATCTCGAAGCGCTCCTTGTCCTCATAGCCCTCGGTCACCTGCTTGAAGTAGAGGATCAGCACCGCAACCGCGAGGAACAGCACCGCGAAGAACGCGCCGAGGAACAGGAGCCCGCCGTAGAACCCGTAGCCGTCCTCCATCGCGGAATAGAAGTCCGACACGATCAGATTCGGCGTCTCCGAGAAGGATTGGCTGTACTGATCCCGCACCGCCTGCACAAACGCGAGGCAGTCCTCCGTCTTTCCCGAGATGTCCATGCGGAAGTTATCGTCGTAGAAGATCAGCGTCGGCACCTCGACAAACTTACTGTCCTCCCAAACGAAGTTGTTGCGGCGGAACTCCTCGCCTTCCGGCAGCTGGGTGATGAGCTTGCTCTTGTCCGCGGAGAGCGTGACATTGTGTTCCGCGGCGATCCGGTTCAGCGTCGCGTCATAGTCTGCAATCTGCTGCGCGGTCGCCGTTTCCGGCACATACACCTGCGCGTCGAAGGGATACATGCCGCGCATCATCTCGCCGCTGCCGAGATAGAGCGAAAGCGTGCCGGAGACGGTGACCACGAGCATGGTCGAGAGGATGCAGATCGTCGCCAAGCCCCGCGCGTTCTGGCGCATGCGGTGGAACATGCCGGAGATGGTCACAAAGTGATCCGGCTGATAGTAGAGGCTCTTCTTCATTCGCAGCAGCCGGAGCACCACAATGCTTCCGCAAAGAAAGAGCAGGTAGGTCGCGATAATCACCGCGATCGCCAGCGGGAAGAAGATGCCGAGCGCGAGTCCGGGAATCTCCGTCGTCCACGCGAAATAGTACGCGCCGCCGAGCAGGATCAGGCCGAGAATCGCGAGCGGGAGCAGTCCTTTTTTGTCCTTCTCGCCGCTCTTTTCGCTGGAGAGCAGCGAAATCGGACTCGCGGTATGCACGCGGATGACGTTCGCAATCGACGTCACAAGGAACACGAGGAAAAACAGCGCGAGCATCAGTCCGTAGGCCACGAGCGGAATTGAGAACGTGCTGCCCGGAACCGCGTGAATCAGCTTCATCAGCAGCAGGAACAGAAGCCGCCCGAATACGAGCGCAATCACCGTGCCGCAGGCAAGTCCACCGCCGATGACAAACGTGTTTTCCCAGACGAGCACGCGCCCGACGTGCCGCTTGTCGAGACCCAGGATGCCGTAAAGCCCGAACTCCTTCTTCCTGCGCTTGATCAGGAAGTTGTTGATGTAGAGCATGAAGAAGAAGGTAAACAGCGCATAGACCACAAGCCCGAAGGCGAACAGCATCCTTGCGGTAGCGCCGCTGGGCGTATTGGTCAGCCCCTTGGAAAAGAGCAGGCCGGAAATCAAGAGAAACACGCCGCTCATGACCGCGGTTGCGATCAGGTAAGGCAGATACGTGAGCTTGTTGCGCCGGACATTGCTCAACGCAAGTTTAAAATAGAAGAATTTACGCATGTGCTTTGCCCTCCATTTGGGGAAAGCCGCGCAAAAGAAGATTACGCAATGTCGCCACCTCCCAGAATGGACAGGTTCGCGACGATCCGGTCAAAGAACGCGCGGTTGTTCTCCTCGCCGCGATAGAGCTGCGAAAAGAGCGCGCCGTCGGAGATGAACAGCACGCGGGAGGCATAGCTCGCCGCCATCGCGCTGTGCGTAACCATCACGATGGTCTTGCCGATCTGATGCAGGTCGGTGAGCTGGCTTAAGAGGCTTGCGGAAGCTTTGCTGTCCAGCGCGCCCGTGGGCTCGTCCGCGAGCAGGATGCGCGGGTCGGTGATCACCGCGCGCGCAATCGCCGCGCGCTGCTTCTCGCCGCCGGACACCTCAAAGGGGTATTTGTTCAGCAGCTGCGTGATGCCGAGCTGCCGCGCGATGGGCAGCAGGCGCTCCTCCATCTCGCGCACGGGCGTCTGCATCAGCACGAGCGGAAGCAGGATGTTGTCCTTGATCGAGAAGGTGTCCAGCAGGTTGAAATCCTGAAACACGAAACCGAGATGCTTTCTGCGGAATTCGGAAAGATCGCGGTCGGCAATCGACGAAAAGCTCGTGCCATCGAGCAGCACATCGCCCGTGGTGGGCTTGTCCAGCGACGCGAGGATGTTTAATAGCGTGGTCTTGCCGCTGCCGGAAGCTCCCATGATGGCGACAAACTCGCCTTCGATGACCTCAAAGCTCACGCTCTTGAGCGCGACGCACTGCCGCATGCCGAGTTTGGTGTTATAGACCTTTCCCAGTCCTTTTACCTGAAGAAGAGACACGGAAATTTCCTCCAATGATTCTTGATGCGGCTATTGTACGAAAAATGTGCGTTGCCCTGCCATCGAACTGTCTTACAAAAGACGTTTGCAATCTTACGTTTTTGTCACTTGCGCGACTACATCTGCGCGAACTCGTTGAGCACCGGAAAGCGCAGCGTCACCCGCGTTCCCTTACCGAGCTCGGAGGCGACCTCCACGCGGATGCCGAGTGCGTCCGCCGCGCGCTTGACGAGATAGAGCCCTATGCCGCTCGCGCGGGTGTCCATGCGGCCGTTGTAGCCCGTATAACCCTTCTCGAAGATGCGCGGCAGATCTTCCTTGCGGATGCCGATGCCGGTGTCCTCCACCACGAGCGCGTTTTGTTCCATATAGATGCGCACGCCGCCCGTGTGGGTATATTTCACGCTGTTGGACAGCAGCTGGCAGAGGATGAACTCTAGCCACATGCGGTCGCAAGGGATGTCCCGCGCCAGCGGGTCGATCGAAACCGTGAGCCTGCTGTAGACGAACAAGAGCGAATATTTCTTCACCGCCGCGCGCGCGATCTCATTCAGATCGCACCGCTCGATGATCAGATCCGACGCGATATCGCCAAGCTTGACGAACTTGAGCGCGAGATCGGCATACTGATCCACCTTGAACAGCTCCTGCTTGAGGAGCTTGCCCTCGTCGCCGCTCTCTTTGTCGAGTAGCAAGCGCATCGCAGAGATCGGCGTTTTGATCTGATGCACCCAGAGGGTGTAGTATTCCTTCTGCTCCTCCTGCTGGCGGATGCTCTCGGTCTTGAGCCGTTCGTTCTCCTGCGTCAGCGCACGGATAACCGCGTCATAGTCCCCCGCGAGTCCGTCCAGCGGCTCCGGCAGCTCGCGCGGGAGCAGCTCCGTGCGCAGGTGCAGCTGCTCCATGCGGCGGCGGCTTCTGCGGTAGCGCGCGCCGTCGCCCAGCAACACGCAGACGAACACAAAGCTGATGAGAATGCACGCATAGCGCACAAAGACCGCGTCCTGCTGCGCTAAAAAACCCAGCAGCAGCACGGTGCACACGCTGAGCACATATAGTAGAAGCAACGCCCGCCGCGAGGCAAAGTAATCCAGCAATTTTCGCATCCCAACCCTCTATCTGCCGCAAAAAGAGCGCGGCGGTCAGCCTTCGATCGAGTACCCCTGCCCTTTGTGCGTCTTTACGCAGTCGCCAAGCCCCGCCTCGGAGAGCGTTTTGCGCAGGCGGTTGACATTGACGGTCAGCGTGTTGTCATCCACAAACTCGTCGCTGTCCCAGAGCTTGAGCATCAGCTCCTCGCGGCTGACGATTGCCCCGCGCTTTTCCAGAAGAGCGCCGAGAATCCGGCTCTCGTTCTTGGTGAGCTCCCGCTTGTTCTCGCCGACGAGGACGCTGTTTGCCGCCGCGTCAAACTCCGCGCCCAAAAAGCGCAGGTTTGCGTTTGTTTCATAATCATACGCGCGACGGAGCATCGCCTGCACCTTCGCGATCAGTAGCTCCATCACGACCGGCTTTGCGATGTAGTCGTCGCCGCCCATGTTGACCGCCATGACCACGTCCGCCGTGTCCGCGCGCGAGGAGAGGAACACGATCGGCACCTTGGATGTTCGGCGGATGCGTTCGCACCAATAGTAGCCATTATAAAACGGCAGCGAGATATCCATGATCACAAGCTGCGCACAGGCCTGCGCAAACTCCTCGTCGATGCGGTCGAACGCGGTCGCCATCACGGCATCAAAGCCCCAGCTGCCGAGGCTTTTCGCCACTTCCTGTGCGATAATCGCGTCGTCTTCCACGATAAAAATCCGAATCATGCGGTCTACTCCCGTCTCTTTGGTTCGTGTATGAACCATATAATACACCCTGCCATTCGTTCTGGCAAGCACGCAGGTTGTGCTGCCCATTTTCCGCAAAAAACAGAACCGTGAACGCGCACAAGTTTTTATGCACTCAAAATGAATTTTTGTATATAGTTGTTCCGGAAAACCCAGATTCTATCAGTCTTTTGCCACTGAATAAATATACTATATATTTCACGCCGTGCCGTTGACACCGTACCCAGCAGCGCATAGGATAACATCAGCGGTTTTGTAGCACAACAAGTACACAAGCCGAGAAACCGGAGGACTGTATTTGCGCATACTCGTCATCAACCCCGGCGCCACCTCGACCAAAATTGCCGTTTACGAAGACGAAGCGGAGGTATTCTCCGCCTCTCTTACCCACGCGCCGGAGGAGCTTTCGGGCTTTTCGCGCGTCGTTGACCAGCTGCCGCTGCGCGAATCGCTCGTGCGCGAGTCGCTTCAAAAAGCGGGCTACACGCCCGCCTCGTTTGACGCAGTCTGCAGCCGCGGCGGATTGGTGCGCCATATCCCCAGCGGAACCTACGAAATCGACGATCAGGTCATTCACGATATCTACAATCCCCCGTTTGGCGAGCATGCCTCCTCTCTTGGCCCCGTCATCGCGCGCAAAATCGCGGACGAAGCGAAGATTCCGGCATATCTTGTCGATCCGGTTTCGGTGGACGAGCTGCAGCCGCTTGCCCGCGTCACGGGCTTGAAAGGCATGGAGCGCGAGAGCTTCTTCCACGCGCTGAACCAGAAGGCGGTCGCACGTAAGGTTGCGCTTGATCTCGGCAAACCCTATGAATCACTCAATCTCATCGTCGTGCATATGGGCGGCGGCGTCTCCGTCGCGGCGCACGAAAAAGGTCGTGTCGTGGACGTCTACAACGTCAAGGACGAAGGCAGCTTCTCCCTCGACCGTGCGGGCGGTCTGCCCGTCAACGCGCTCGTCAACCTCTGCTACTCCGGCGTATCAAAACAGGATTTAAAGCGCAAGCTCTCGTTTGAAGCGGGCGTGTTTTCCTATCTTGGCACGCGGGATTTTCGCGAAGTTCAGCAGCGCATGCTGGACAGCGACGCGGAAGCAACGCTGATCTATCAGGCGATGGCATATCAGCACGCAAAGGACATCGGAGCGATGGCGGCGGTGCTGCGCTACAACGTGGACGCAATCGTGCTCACGGGCGGCATCGCGCACTCCGAGCGCTTCTGCGCGGAGATTGGGAGCTACGTGGAGAAGATCGCGCCGATCCTCCGCTACCCCGGCGAAGAGGAGATGCGCGCGCTTGCCCTCGGTGCGCTGCGCGTGCTGCGCGGGGAAAAAGCCAGATCGTATTCCGAAACCATTCAACATACGAAATAACCAGTTTCACATATCACAAGAAGGAGACACCATCGCATGAAACACACCCTGAATGAGTTTGTCGAAGGCGCGCAAGGCTTAAACCTCCGCGTCGCCGTCGCCAGTGCGCACGACACCGAGGTCATCGAGGCCCTGCTTGCCGCGCGCGAAAAAGGCATCTGCAAAGGCCTGCTGTTCGGCAAAGCAGCGGAGATTCACAACATCTTCGCCACCCTCGGCGCGGACGAAACGGGCTTCACCATCGTCGAGCCGGAAGACGGCAGCGATGTCGCCTGTGCGCACGCGGCGGTGCACGCGGTCGAAACAGGCGAGGCGGACTATCTCATGAAGGGCATCCTGAACACGACGGATTTCCTCCGCGCGGTAGTGCACTCGGAGCTGCTCACGGGCGGGCTTCTCTCGCACGTGATGATCTTCGAGTTCCCGACGTATCACAAGCTTCTCTACATCAGCGACGGTGCCATGAATCCCGCGCCGGACTTCGAAAAAAAGCGCGTGATTTTGGAAAACGCCGCTCGACTTTTGCAGTTGATCGGGTATAATACCATAAACGCAGGCATCCTCAGCGGCAGCGAGGTCGTCAGCGAAAAGATTCCCTCGACCGTGGACGCAAAAGCGCTCGCAGAGCTCGACTGGACGCGCTACCACATGAACGTGTTCGGCCCCGCCGCGCTCGATCTTTGCATCAGCAAAGAATCCTGCGCGCACAAGAAATATACGGCGGTTGGCGCAGGCGACGCGGATCTGCTGATCATGCCCAACTATGAAACCGGCAACGCGCTCGGTAAGTCCCTGACCTATTTTGCGCACGCGCGTACGGCAGGCATCGTCCTCGGCGCGCGCTGCCCGATCGTGCTTGTGTCCCGCGCGGACCCGGCGGACGCGAAGCTCACCTCCCTCGCCCTCGGCGCAATCGCCGCGCATGAAGGAGGCAAGGCATGAGCAAGCGTGAACTCCTGACCGGAAACGAAGCCATCGCGCGCGGCGCTTATGAAGCGGGGGTCACCGTCTGCTCCGCCTATCCCGGCACGCCGAGCACCGAGATTTTCGAAAATCTCGCGCAGTACAAGGATTCCCTCTATGCCGAGTGGGCGCCGAACGAAAAGGTTGCAACCGAAGTCGCCTACGGGGCTTCCATCGCAAACGCGCGGTCTCTCACCGCGATGAAGCACGTCGGCCTCAACGTCGCAGCGGATCTCGTGTTCACGGCGGCGTACAACGGCGTCGGCGCGGGCTTCGTCATCGTGACGGCGGACGATCCGGACATGCACTCCTCGCAAAACGAGCAGGACAACCGCCGCTATGCGCAGTTTGCAAAGATTCCGCTGATTGAGCCTAGCGACTCGCAGGAATGCAAGGACTTCATGAAGGAAGCCTACGAAATCTCCGAGCGGTTCGATATCCCGGTGCTGTTCCGCACCACCACGCGCGTGAGCCACAGCAAGAGCCTCGTCGCCCTTGGCGAGCGCGAGGAGCAAACGCCCGCGCGCTATGTGCGCAACATCCCGAAGTTTGTCTGCACGCCCGCCAACGCACGCAGGCACCGTCCGGAGCTGGAAGAAAAGCTCAAAGGACTGGAAGCCTACGCGAACACAAGCCCCCTCAACAGCATGGAACTAAACGGCGGCAAGATCGGCGTGCTCTCGGCCTCGATCGCCTACCAGTACGCAAAAGAAGTCTTCCCCGCTGATACGTCCTTCCTCAAGCTCGGCTTTACGTGGCCGCTGCCGATGGATCTCATCCGCACCTTTGCCTCCAAGGTCGAGACGCTCTACGTCGTGGAGGAGCTGGAACCCTTCATGGAGGAGCAGCTCAAGGCCGCGGGTATTGCCTGCATCGGCAAGCAGCTGATTCCGCCGATGTACGAGCTCAACCCGGAGATCGTCCGCCGCAGCATCTTCGGCACCGAGCCGAACGTCGCGAACCTCGAACTCGACATGGTCGCGCGTCCGCCGGCGCTCTGCCCCGGCTGCCCGCACCGCGGATTCTTCTATGTGCTCAGCAAGCGTAAGGATTTCGTGATCACGGGCGATATCGGCTGCTATACGCTTGGCTACGCCGCTCCGCTCTCCGCGATGGACACCTGCGCCTGCATGGGCGGCGGTTTCTCGCTCGGCATGGGCATGGCGAAGGCCTTTGCGCAACAGGGCGTGACCGACAAGAAGATTTTCGGCGTGGTCGGAGACTCCACCTTCTTCCACAGCGGCCTCACGGGCGCGGTCGAAATTCTCTACAACAAAGGCAACATGATCCCCTGCGTGCTGGATAACTCCATCACCGGCATGACGGGACATCAGGATAATCCCGGCACGGGCTTCACGCTCGAAGGCGAGATCGCGAACAAGATCGCCATCGAGGACGTGCTCACGAGCTTCGGGTTTGAAAACGTGATTATCGTTGATCCGCAGGACCTCAAGGCGATGCAAAAGGCCGTCGACGACGCACTGGCGAGCACGGTTCCCGCCGCGATCATCGTCCGCAGACCGTGTGTGCTGATCAAGCGCATCAAGCACGACATCGGCAAATGCGAGGTTGACCGCGACAAGTGCCGCAGCTGCAAGATCTGCCTCAAGGTCGCCTGCCCCGCCCTCCACATGAAGGACGGCAAGACCGAGATCGACCAGACGCTCTGCGTGGGCTGCAAGGTCTGCGCGCAGGCGTGCCCGTTTGATGCAATCTCCCGCATCGGCGAGCAGAAAGGAGAATGACCACGATGGCAAACTTTACCGGAAAGAGCATTCTCATCTGCGGCGTCGGCGGCCAGGGCACCCTGCTCATGAGCAAAACCCTCACCGCGGGACTCGTGGCAGCTGGCTACGATGTCAAGATGAGCGAAGTACACGGCATGGCGCAGCGCGGCGGCTCCGTCTCCACGCAGGTGCGCTATGGCGAAAAGGTCTATTCCCCGATCATCGGGCGCGGCGAGGCGGATGTGCTCGTCGCGTTTGAAAAGCTCGAAGGCGCGCGGTATTCCGACCTGCTCAAGCCCGGCGGCACCGCGCTGATCAACGATTACGAGGTGTTCCCGCTGCCCGTCTCCAGCGGCGCCGCGGAATATCCCGCTAACATCTATGACGAGATGAAGAAGGCGTTTGACCTTCGCGTCATTCCCGCGAGCACGATTGCAAAGTCGCTGGGCAACATCCGCTGCACCAACATCGTGCTGCTGGGCGCGCTCGTCCGCGCGTTCTCGCTCGAGTCCATCGACTGGAACGCCGCGCTGACCGCGTCCGTGCCGCCGAAGGTGCTGGAGATGAACCTCAAGGCGTTCGAGGCGGGCTATCAGTTCGAAGGCTAATTTCCCCGCCGTTTGGCGGGTTTGCCAGAGAGGAAGACACACATGGTATCCAAGGATATGCTCAATCTGGGGCGTGTGCGCTCCGCCATCCGCGAGCTCTTCGAGTTCGGGCGCAAGCGCGCGGCCATCGTCGGCAGCGAGAACGTGTACGATTTTTCGATCGGCAACCCGTCCGTCCCCCCGCCCGCCGCGCTGACGCAGGAGATGGTCGATCTGCTCTCGAGCTGCGATCCCTCCGCGCTGCACGGCTACACAAGCGCGCCGGGCGCAAACGAGACGCGGGACGCGATTGCGAACAACCTCAACCGCCGCTACGGCACGTCTTTTACCCGCCGGAATCTCTACATCACCTGTGGCGCGGCAGCCGCCTTAACCTCCGTTCTGCGCGCGCTGACAGTGGAAACGGGCACCGAGTTTATCGCCATCGCGCCTTATTTTCCGGAGTATGGCATCTTTGCTGCCACCGCGGGCGGCAAGCTCGTGGTCGTCGAAGCCGACATGGCGCATTTCCAGATCGACTTTGCCGCGCTGGAACGCACGATCAACACGAACACCCAGGCGGTGATCATCAACTCGCCCAACAACCCCTCCGGCGTGATCTATTCTGAGGAGACGATCGTCAAGCTCGCCGCGCTGCTGACCAAAAAGAGCGCGGAGCTGGGACATCCGGTCTATCTGATCTCGGACGAGCCCTACCGCGAGCTGAACTATACGGGCAAGCCCGTGCCGTTCGTGACGAACTATTATGCGGCAAGCATCATCACGTATTCGTATTCCAAGAGCCTCTCGCTGCCGGGCGACCGCATCGGCTATGTGCTCCTCGGCAACGACATGCCCGACTTTGACGATGTCTACGACGCCATCGCTGGCAGCGCGCGCGTGCAGGGCTATGTCTGCGCCCCGGCGCTGCTGCAAAAGGCCATCGCGAGCGCGATGGATCTCGACATGGTGCCGGAGCTTTCGAGCTATCAGAAGAACCGCGACGCGCTCTACAACGGTCTCAAATCGTTCGGCTATCGCTGCATGCCGCCGGACGGCGCGTTCTATCTCTTCCTCGAAGCGCCGGGCGGAGACGGAGACGCCTTTGCCGAGGCCGCGAAGGACGAGGATATCCTGATCGTCTCCGGCCGCAGCTTCGGCTGTCCCGGTTATCTGCGCATCGCGTACTGTGTCGCGTACGATACCATCATTCGTGCGTTGCCGGGTTTCGGGCGTCTCTACGAGAGATTCTGTAAATAAGTAATCATACAACAAACAACGCAACAGCGCCGCGGGTCACCGCGGCGCTTGTGTTTTATGCGTGTTTTATTGTTTTTTTCTATAGTCTCCAGCTCTTGAGAAACACTCTGGTGCTCTCCGCTTGCGGGTCTAACAGCACCTGCGCGGTGTCACCCAGTTCCTCGATTCTCCCGCCGTCCAGCGCAAGCACGCGCGTGGAGAGCCGCATCGCCTGCGACGGCGCATGGGATGAGAACACGAGCGCACAGCCCGTCTGGCTGACGTAGTCGAGAATCGCGCGCTCGATCAGCTCGATGGCTGCGATGTCCGCGCTTGCGGTCGGCTCGTCGAGCAAAAGGAGTTTGCGCGGCTTTGCGAGCACGCGCGCGAGCGCCATGCGCTGCGTCTCCCCACCGGAGAGGCGGTTTGCACGCGCTTTACAGAGGTGCAGCAACCCGACGCGCTCCAGCGCTTCCTGTGCAAGCCTGGTCTTATCCCGCTCGCCTTCCAGCGCGAGCTCGACGTTTTTCAGCACACTCATGTCAAACGCATACGGCTTCTGCGGCAGATAGCCGATGTCGCCGCGGCTTAAGTTCCCGCGGTCGATCGTTCCGCCGTCTGGCGCAAGCACGCCCGCAAAAAGCCGCAGCAGCGTGCTCTTGCCGCTGCCGTTCGGGCCGATGACCGCAAGGCGTTCACTCGCATCGATGGATAATGTCGGGATGTCGAGCGCAATCCTCGCGCCGTATCGCTTCTGCACATTCACAAACTCCATCATACGCCCACGCTCCTTTGCAGAAGCTGCGCCACGATATTGACGACGAGAGAGATGAGCAGAAGCAGTATGCCCAGCGCGAGCGCATAGGAAAAGTTGCCCATATTGGTATACATCATGATCGCGGTGGTCATGACGTTGGTCTTATAGGCGATCGCGCCGCCGACCATCGAGACCGCGCCAACCTCCGCCATCGCGCGGCCAAAGCCGAGCAGATAGGACGAAAACAGCGCGTACTTGCTCTCGTTGAGGGTCAGCAGGAATGTCCGCCCGCGTGTCAGCCCCATGCCGCGCGCGCTCTCGCGAATCGGCTCCACCATCGGCGTAATCGCGGTCTCCATGCTGCCCGCAATGATTGGCGTAATCAGCAGCACTTGAGCTACCACCATGCCCGCGACGGTAAACAACAGGTGCAGCCCGCGCATGGGTCCTGTGCCGGAAAACAGGATGTAGCAGATCAGACCGCAGACCACGGGCGGAAGCCCGGTCAGCGTGCGGTTGATCAAAATGAGCGCCTTTCGCCCGGGAAAGCGCGCGGAAGCGAGCAGCACGCCATACGGCGCCCCCAAAAGGAGCGCCGTACAGGAGCTGAATAGCGTCATTGTCATCGTCACGCGCAGGATGCTGATCAGGAGCGGATCGCCCGCAAACAGCAGCGTGAGCGCGCGCGAAAGTGCGCTTCCCATGCTGGCGTCAGCCGACTGCGCCGCCGCTGGCCTGGAAGGCGAGGAACGTTGCCTTGTCAGAAAGGACATAGCCGTCCATCTCGTTCGCCATCGTCAGGCAAACGCCCATGCCGGCGTTGCTGGAAAGATACCAGTCGCTGTAGGCGGCAACGCTTGCCGGATCGACGGTGATGCCCAGCGATTCCGGCCAGAGGGAGACTTCCTTGGTGTGGGTGCCGCTCTGGTCTCCGCGGGAGACGAACGGGAATTTGCCTTCGGCGATGCGCGCAAAGGCGTCCTTGACGCTGGCTGCTTCCGCGCACTTGGCGGGATCACCCACCGGGCCAACCAGCACAAAGTAGTTATACATAAACGTCAGGCGTTCGCTGTCGAAGCCGTCTAGCTTCATGGCGTATCCGTCCGCGATGAACTTCTCCTCCTGCGATTTGCTGTGCACGAGGATCAGGTCAGCGTTGCCCATCGTCGCCGCGGCGATAGCCTTGCCCGTTCCGGCGGCGCTGACTTCAACGGTGTAGCCATACTTTTCCTGGAACACGGGCAGCAGCGCGTCCAGAAGCCCGCTGTCCTGCACGGATGTGGTTGTCGAAAGCCGGATGGTCTTGGTTGCGTCCGTCGCCATCGGGATTTCGCCCTTGTAGACCGGTTTGCCATCCTTGAGCATGAAGAGCGCCTCGCCGTAGTCCGCGACACCGTAGCTCGCAATCAGCTGCGCCGCTTCGTCGCTCATGAGCCAGTCGACCAGTGCCTGCGCGCCCGCGGTATTGATCGCAACCCCGCTGACCGCATTGCCGTCCGCGTCCTTAAAAGGCGCGGCATCGCTGACTGCGATCACAGAATAGTTGTTCATCATGTCGTCGTCCTGCTCCAGCAGGATCTTGATGCCGAGGCCTTCGGTCGCTTCCGGCGTCGCCGTGGCTTCGGCAACGGGCTCGACGGCTACCGCAGCATCTGCGGGCGTTGCGACGGGCGCGGCTTTTGCGCAGCCAACCGCCGCGAGTGCGTACAGGACAATAAAAATAACGAGGCAAATGCGTTTGGTCATGATGTTCCTCTCCTTTTTGTACAAGGAAAATCACGTGCCCGCTCGCCGTTGCGCCCGTCGTGTATTTTCGGTGGAATCCCCTTTGCAAATGTGGCAGGCAGACCCGTTACCGGTTCCACCCATTGGCCGGGGCAACCTCTTGTTCGGGCTGCGAGGGCTCGGGAATTTTCCTTGCGTATTCAGTTTTTTTGTGCCAACAACCCGATCAATTGGTTCCGATGTGATCGCAAACGTTGTTCGCTGAGGGTATTATTTCACAACGCTTCCGGCTTGTCAAACCCTGTGGGAAACCCGCCCGCGCGCGCCTGCCCACGCAAGAGGTTCTGCGCCGCTGCCGAAAGTTTTTGCAGCAGCTGGGCTGTTTCCGGCGAAACGCCGATCTCGCGGACGATGCCGCCCGCGTCCGCACCAGGCGCCGCATATTCGGGTCGCAGGTAGATGAGCTTGGTCTGTTTGCTGGTTCTTAGCGCGTCCTCGCGGCACATCGGCTCGCTGTAGCGCGTAAAATTCTCCTGTTCAGTTGCGTGGATCGCGCGGATCGCGTCCCGCCGTTGCCAGAGGCGCATCAAAAGCGGCACAACCAGCGCAAGACCGAGGAAGATATCGCCGATGATCATGCCTGTCACATTCCGCGAAAACGCGGCAAGCAGCGCGCCGATGGGCAGAAACACGACCGGCCAGAGCAGCAGTTCGCCGCGCAGGTGCCGGTCTTTCTTGATGTTTTCGATATAGGCGCGCAGGCAGTCTGCGCAAACGCCGCGGTAGATCACGCCCTGAAACGTCTCCCGTTCGCTGAACCGCGCATAGGCAAACACAAACTCCGCGGTATCCTCGCAGAGAAAGCACTTGACCTGAATTGGCTGTTCCAAGAGACTCACTCCTTCTGGAATACTGGTTTGTTGTGAATCGTTTACAAAAGAATGATTGTTTACGAATGATAATACCATTTTCTAAACAATAAAACAATATTATTCGATTATTTTACTGTTTTCACCGTCTTTTCGCCAATAACCAACCAATCATCAGCATGAGTTTAATACGCCGGCTGGAACAACCTGTAAAACACGAACTGAATACACAAACCAACAAAAAGTACGATATACATCATTGATGTCGCATCGTATATCAACATCCCAATAAAGAAGCTTGTAAAGTTTGCGGTAAATGCATACAGGATCCGAGTCCCGATCTTTCTTCCTTGCATGTACTTTGCGTATACAATTGCTTCGATGGTCGGAATCAACAATTCCATAATGAACAAAACCGACCAATTGTCCTGTATGAACTCATAATAGTGCGTCACGAAAAGGACGACATTTAGGAGAAGCTGCGTGGCCAAATTCGTGAAAACAACCAAGCGCAGATTCTTCTTGAAAGAGAACTCGAACGGAAAGAGCAGCAGTGTTTCTACGAACAGAGTCACCCCGACCGCGATTAAAACCCGTCTGCCGTAGTCCAGATAGTTGATATCCTGTGTGAGCTGATTGGTTTCTAAATCGTACGTTGCTTCGTTTGCATAGTCGCGATGAAACACAGGGTTAGTCGCATGAACCTTTCCGCTCTCCGTCACGAGGATAATGCGGTACTCCTTCATGGATTGCGTGACGGTAGCCCACTCAATTTTAGAAGTGCCCTCAGCTTGAAAGAGTCCGACGTTCGGAACTTCCGTCACAGGAAACCATCCTTCGTCAGCCAGCGAAAACAATCCCGCTATCATCTTGCGGTGTTCGGGATGTACGTCGCTCATATAAACGCTCTGCGATACACCAGGTTCGCGTGTGAGGATGGTGATGGCGTACGCTTCATTCGGCGCATGAACCAACTGCAACGTAAACTCTATACTTGGCCCCGGAGCGGGTGAGTTCGCGCTCGCCGAAGCGGGAATCATCAGGATCAAATAGAGCAGCAGTATCCAGCGCCAGCGTCGTTTCATGCACCCTCCGCAAAGCAAATCTGTTGTACTTTTTTCGATTGTAACACAAAGCGCGCGGTTTGTCCCGCGCGCCTGTTGTTTCCGTCTCCGGCAAAACAATTATTGTTTATTCGCGTCAGATCATCGTGATGGCATGTACAAGAAACGCAAGAATGAGCGCGATGACCGCGCCCCGGTGCGCCCAAAGCATCGCGGGTGTACGCTTTTTCGCTTTAAACATGATGCCACCCAGAATAGCGGTGATCACCGCAAGCGACGCCGTGACAATTCCGGTGATCGAGACCCACTTGTACGTGACCTGAAGGATGATGTGCGCCACCATCAGCGCGACCGCGGCAAAGGCGAAGAAGCGATGGTTCTTGACAAGAAACTTCATGACCTTTATATATTCGGCCTTAAACTTGCTTTCTTTCGGGAGCTTGACGACCCATTTGCGGTTGACGAACTTAATCACGAAATTCATGATTGCAAGGCTGAACGTTATCGCGGTAAGAATGCCGATGTAGTGACCGAGTTGACTCATACTAGTAAGCCCCTTTTCTGATCGTTGTTGGAATAACGGTATCACTTACTCGATGGATAGGCAAGTTCAAATTTTTCGAATGTTCACTTCTGTTGTCAGATTTTTACGCGTACTATAGATATATTGGATGAGAATTCTCAATACACTACAGGAGGTTCCATCATGGATGCTGTCACCGATCTGCTCCGGCGCGATCCGGAACGCGCGCTCGATCAAATGCTGCGCGCGTATACGGGCTTGGTCTATCACGCTGCCGCCGCAGTCCTCGGGCGCAACTCTCACGAGGAGATTGAAGAATGTGTCAGCGATGCGTTTCTGGTCATCTACAAAAGTCGGGAACGGCTGGATTTTTCGCAGGGTTCCGTCAAGGCATATCTTTGCGCAACGGCGCGAAACCTCGCGATCAATCGTCTGAAGAAAAGCGCGTCCTCGCCGCTGTCCGCATTGAACGAACTCATGCAATCAACCGAGGAAACGGAATCCTCCGCTTTGCGAAATCTGGAGGCGGATGAACTCATTCAGGCCGTATTGTCGTTGGGTGAACCGGATAGCAGGATCATCCTCTATCGTTACTACTTTGATATGCCATCAAAACAGATAGCAAAGCTGCTCGGCATAAAGCCGAATACCGTCGACCAGCGGCTCCGCCGCGCGCTGAAAAAACTCAACCACCTCTCGAAAGGAGGTCTGTCTCATGGAGAATAATCTTTCCTTCCGCTTCCCTGACCTCAGCGTCAGGCAAACACAACATTTGCTCACCGGCGTGTCATTCCTTCCGCTCGCTTCTTCCGCCGCGCGGAAAATCCGCGCTACTGTGATGAAAGAAGCCGCGCCGCGGGCGCTCGCTCGCAACCGCATCCGCAAAACATTTCTGCCCATCGCGGCGTGTCTGCTCGCAGTTGTGATGTTCTCTCTCGCGTTTCCGAAGGCCGCTCTTGCGGTTTCCGAATTCATCGGGCGCATCTTTACCCCAAGCCGGTATATGAATCAAGACCCGGCGGAACGCACGCCTGTTCCGTCGATCGACGAGGCAATTGCCGCCGCGGCGCCTGCTGATGGAGACTACACCATTACACTCTTGTCTGAGTTGCCGAACGCACAGGAGTTTATCGATTATCGTACGCAGAACGGTCTGCCGGAATTCTCGGAGGAGAACTGGGGATGGTTGCGCAATATCCGTCCGGAGATTGCAGAGGTGCTTTATGACGGAAATCAGCTGATTTGGAACACGAATCTTTACACGACCAACGAGCACGTAAGGGAGTTTATGGAAGGGTTTGGTATGAAATCCGGAAGTAAATTGTCGGTCGACGCATTGATGGACGATGTCACCTATACGGTGGCGGGAGACCCAAATGTGTATGAGCTCCAGGTCAGCGGGCACGGCATCACGCCGATTCAGGATGATGCATCGCTTGCGGCTGCCGATCACGTTGTTCTGTACTCTGATTTTGACATCGATCCGGAGCAACCGTTGCCCGATGGTGTGCTGACCATTACGCAAAACATCCGTGTCTGCGAAAACGACGCGATGGACTACGGCGCGACGGTTGCGATCATCACGCACACGTTCACTTTTGACACAACGAAGGGAAATACGCAATCTGCTGAGGATGCAGAAACACTCATTCCTCTTTCCGGAGAGTACTACCTCACCATCACGCATAATGGCGAGGGCAATGAATCCTCGACAATGGAAACCAAGAAGGTCTCTCTAGATGGTATTCAGCTCAAAGCGTGCTATGAATATCTTCCTACCGGCATTATCGCGCACATCACGCTCGCAGAAGCTCCTGATCATTGGACAAGCGATATGATCAGCAGTCTCTTGGAAGTAACATGGCGTGATATATATGATAAGTTCACCAAAGACGGGATTGCAAACGATCTATACATCGATGATACATTTGCGTCCGAAGCTCCGGTTCCGGATCGTTTCGGACTTGATGAGCTCACTTTCATCCTGCCCGTTTTTCCCGATCAATACGAAAGCAGTCCTTCTGTCGTCATGAAACTCTACCTTGCTTACATCGAGACTTATAATGGAACCGACTTGCTTAACGGCGAACTATACACGCGTCAAAGCGGAGAGGTAAAGACTCAAACCAACTTTGCTCCCCTCGTCGAAATCCCCGTCCCGTTGCCGAAAAGCTAAACAAACGCAACTGAAAAAGGGTGCCGTCAGTCGACGGCACCCTTTTGTGTTTCTCTTAATTACTCAGCTCCAAAGCTCCCGCATGCGCTTCACGTCTTCGTTCTCGATGTATTCGTCATATGCCTCGCGCTTGTCTATCACGCCGCCGGGGAGAATCTCCATGATGCGGTTTGCGACCGTCTGTGTGATCTGATGATCGTGCGAGGTAAAGAGCATCACGCCCGTGAACTCTGTCATGCCTTCGTTGAGCGCGGTGATCGCCTCAAGGTCGAGGTGGTTCGTCGGCTCGTCGAGCAGCAGCACGTTTGCGCCGGAGAGCATCATCTTGGCGAGGATGCAGCGGTTCTTCTCTCCGCCGGAGAGCACGCGCGCTTCCTTGAGCGCTTCCTCGCCGGAGAAGAGCAGCCGTCCCAGCCAGCCGCGGATCGTGGTCTCGTACTGATCTTTGGAAAACTGCCGCAGCCAATCGACCAGCGAATACGTCACGCCGTCGAAATACGCGCTGTTGTCGCTCGGCATATACGACTGCGTGATGGTCACGCCCCACTTGAAGCTGCCGGAATCCGGCTCCATCTCGCCCATCAGGATCTGGAACAGCGTCGTGCGCGCGAGTTCATCCTCGCCCACAAACGCGATCTTGTCCCCGCCGACGACCACAAAGCTCACGTTGTTGAGCACGTTTCTGCCGCCGATGTTTTTCGTGAGGTTATTCACGGAGAGGATGTCGTTGCCCACCTCGCGGTCGGGCTTGAAGTGGATAAACGGATATCTGCGCGAGGACGGCGCGAAGTTGCCCATGTCGAGGTTATCGAGCATCTTCTTGCGCGAGGTCGCCTGCTTACTCTTGCTGGCGTTCGCGGAGAAGCGCATGATGAACTCCTGCAGTTCTTTCGCCTTCTGCTCGTTCTGCTTGCGCTTGTCCTTTTCCTGACGCGCGGCAAGCTGTGTGTATTCATACCAGAAATCGTAGTTGCCGACGTACATCTGCATCTTGCTGTAGTCGATGTCCACGATGTGCGTGCAGACCTTGTTCAAAAAATGGCGGTCATGGGAGACGACGATGACCGTATTCGGAAAATCGAGCAAAAACTCTTCGAGCCAATGGATGGCGTAGATGTCGAGGTTGTTCGTCGGTTCGTCGAGCAGCAGGATGTCCGGCTTTGCAAACAACGCCTGCGCAAGCAGCACCTTGACCTTGACCGGACCGTCCAGCTCCGACATGGGCGCATAGTGCAGCTCGCCGGGGATGCCGAGGCCGTTGAGCAGGATTTCGACGTTCGATTCCGCGCTCCAGCCGTCGCGCTCGGCAAACTCGCCTTCGAGCTCGGCAAGGCGGATGCCGTCCTCGTCGTTGAAGTCCGCTTTCGCGTAGAGCTCTTCCTTTAGCTGCGTGAGTTCATACAGCCGCTCATAGCCCATGATGACCGTCTCCATGACGGTGTACTGGTCGAACGCATAGTGATCCTGCCGGAGCACCGCGATGCGTTCGCCGGGGGTCACGGAGATTTCGCCCTTGTTCGGCTCCAGCTCGCCGGAGAGGATGCGGAGAAACGTCGATTTCCCCGTGCCGTTCGCGCCGATGAGGCCGTAGCAATTGCCGTTGGTAAACTGTATATCCACGTGTTCAAACAGCGGCCGTCCGCCGAATTGAAGGGATACGTTGCGTGCGCTGATCATGATATCTTACCTGCTTTCCTGTCAAAACAACCGATATCATACCACAGATTGCCGAAAAAACCTAGAAAAACCGCGCGTTTTCTCAGGAAAAGTACAGCTGATTCATCAGTTCGATGCCGGTGTTGGTGCGGAAGAGCTTCTCCCGCACAGTGCGGATCGCGTCCTCGTCCATCTCGTCCTCGAAAGCGTTGACAAGGAAGTCCGCCTCGATCAGAATCTGGTAGTCCATGCCCTGAATATCCGTGTAGGTGTGGTGGTGCGCGATCAGCCAGCAGACGCGCTCGATGACCGCTTCGTCGGCGCCGAGTGACGCAAGCAGCGCCCGCGCTTCCGGTGGGCCCTCCTGCTGCTGATGCTCGCCGGAGCAGTTGCCGTATTTGCGCTCGCTGTTGCGGATGCCGATGTCGTGCGTCAGCGCGGCGATCTCGAGTATCTCCTGCGTGCGCGCGTCCAGTCCCTCCCGCTCGCCGATGGTCCTGGCAAAGCCGTATACCTTGAGCAGGTGGTTGACCCGCCGCGCGTCGCCCGCGTTGTAGACGACCATAGCCGCCGAAACATCTCCGCTCTTCATGCTGCGCCCTCTTTCACGTTCACTTTCCTGTATTCTACCCGCTTTTGCGCGCCGCGTACAGCGAGAATCAAAAGTTCTGTGCGGTTGACCTTGTTTGCGATACAATCTCTGGTGTAAGATTGGATGACGGCTCTTTCAGCCGATTTTGATTCCGACAAAGGTATTTCATGGAGAGCAATTCCGTTCCGGAAAAACAACCGGTTCAGCCGATGCGCATATCCGACACGTTTGCCATCAAACAGGGTCTGATGGGCTTTGCCGCGCTGTGGATCTATATCTACCACGTCTGGCAGCCGATGTTCGGCGCGGTTCCTGTGCTCGGGCGGCTGGAAGCGATCGTCAAATACGTCGGCTTTTCCGGCGTGGATCTCTTCTTCTTCCTCTCCGGCGGCGGGCTGGTGTTTTCGATTCAAAAGGGCACAATCTGGCGCTTCTATCAGCGGAGGCTCGAGCGCATCCTGATTCCGTATCTGATCCTCGGCGTCTGCTTCGCGCTTGCGTATCAGTGGAGCTTCCCGCTGTTTCTCGCGCGTATCTCCGGCGTCTATTTCTACACGAAGTCGATGTATGGCTTCTTGTGGTATATCCCCGCGATCCTGACATTCTACCTCTTCTTCCCTGCCTACTACGCGCTCTTCTCGCGCAGCAAAAACCGCACGCTGTTCACCGCAATCGTGCTCGCGGTTTGGCTTGCGCTTTCGATTCTGCTCAAAAACACCCTGCGTGAAGACCTCTATGGCTTCACCAACCGCATCCCGATCTTCCTCATCGGCGTTTATTGCGGGCAGAAAACGAAGGATGGAAACGATACACTTCCGCGCTGGTTCGCGCTCGTTTCCGCGGGGCTGCTGCTCGGCGGTATCGCGCTGAGTTACCTGACCAACGTGAGAAAGGTCGAGCTCCTCTTCCCCGTTTCCAACGCGGCGTTTCCGAATATCCTGCTCACGCTCGGCATCGCATTTCTCGTGCCGTGGATTGGCAAGCGGGTCATCCGGCGTCCGCTGCCGCTGTTATCGCGCTTCTTCGGGTTCTTCGGCATGATCAGCCTGACGTTCTATTGCACGCAGGAGCTGCTCTTAAACCTCTATGGCCGTGTGGTCGGGCTTCATCATCCGCTGCTCGATAATCTTGGGCTGTTCGCGCTCGTCACTTGCGCGAGCTATCTGCTGTATCGTCTGGTCGAGTGGCTACTGCGTCTGCTCAAAGGCAAGCCCGCGCAGCCGAAAACCGAATCCTGAATAACAAAAAACGAAGCATGCGCTTCGTTTTTTTGTTGCGTTACTTGTGCTCCTGTTCGTGCTTTAAGAGCCAGTCCTTTCGCCAGAGCCCGCCGCCGTAGCCGGTCAGCGCGCCGGTAGCTCCAATCACACGATGGCACGGAATCATGATCGCGATGCGATTCATGCCGTTTGCGGTGCCCACCGCGCGCACCGCCTTGGGTTCGCCCATCGCGGACGCGATCTCGCCGTAGGAACGGATTTCGCCAAACGGAATCTTCCGCAGCTGCGCCCAGACGCGCTGCTGAAAGTCCGTTCCCGTCGCGTGCAGCGGCACGGAGAATGTCTTCCTCGTGCCCGCAAAGTACTCCGTGATCTGCCGGATCGCTTCTTTGGTCAGTTCGTTTGATCCGGGCAGCAGCACTGCGCTGAGCCGCTTCTGCAGATCGGTAAACTCGCTCTCCAGCATGCGCCGATCGCCAAACTCCAAGAGGCAAAGCCCCTGTTCGCTCGTGACCGCGACCATCGGCCCAAGCGGCGCATCGAATCGCTCGTAGATCAGCACGTTATTGGGTTTCTTCTTCGCCTTGCCGGGCGCCTGGCCTACGATCTTGTCAAACGCGCTGGAAAACCCGCTGGTCGAAGCGTACCCGCTGTCCAGCGCCGCGTCCAGCACACTGTTGCCGTCGCGGATCGCGCCGAACGCCGTGTTGATCCGGTTCATTCGGCAAAACGCCTGAAAGGTCATGCCGTAGTGCTTCTGAAACCATCTGCGCAGGGTGTTGGGGTCAAACCCGCGCTGTTTGAGCTCCCATTCCGTGATTCGGAACTGCGGGTTTGCCTGCACTTCGGCAAGCAGCGCCGCGATCTCCTGCGGAATATGATCCGCGCTCTCCATGGGTCTGCAGATTTTGCACGGGCGGTAGCCCGCGGACAGCGCATCGTGAATCGAATCATAAAAACGCACGTTCTCGCGTTTGGGTTTGCGCGCGGTGCAGGTCGTCCGGCAGAAGATGCCGGTGGTCTTCACAGCCGCGAAAAACGCGCCGTCGTACGCGGGGTCTTTCTCCACCAGTGCGGTGTATTTTTCTTGTTCTGTCATTGTTTGTCGCCTCGCTTCTGGCGTGAGTATAGCACATGTGCCTGCGCGCGCTCCACCGAAAAAACGTCAAGTATGTGGGTTTTATGCTGCCCGTTTTACCGCTCCCCGTGGTAATTTGCGAGAATATATGGTATTCTCTATCGGGTATCCGTTGTGTCGATTCATTCGCTGGTTGACCGCGCGCGGTCGGAGAGGATCTCATGGAAAAGCTTCCGAACTGGAACCGCATCTGGACATGGATTCTTGCGGCTGGAACAGGCGTCATCGCGGTGTTGTTTGCCGCAAGCCTGCTGTTTCCGGCGTTTGCGCTGTTCCGCGTGAATGTCAGCGGCATCAATCTTTGTCATTTTCTCCTGAGCGTCTGGGCGTGGGTTCTGCTCGTATGGCTGTTTTTGCAGGTGAAGGCGCTCACAGGCGTTCATTTTTCACATCAAAACCGGATCGCGTTTAGTGTCGTTATCCTGCTCGTGCTCGGTTACTATGCGTATAGCGTTGCGACGCGAAGCTTCATCTATTATTGGGATTTTTCAAATTATTACCGCAAGCAGATCGACACTGCGGTGAGCTTTCAGGCCGATGGCTTTGCGCTTTCGGTGATCGGCGTGGTCAAAAGCATCTGGTATTTTGCGTATTCCAGGTTCATCAGCGTCTTCCTTGCGGCGCCATACGCCTTTGTGCCGCAGACGCCGGACTGGTTTGTGACCGTCAGCGCATTTACGATTCTTCCGTTTCTTTACTGGGCAATCGCAATCTGCCTCAAGCTGCTAGAACAATTTCTGGAGCCGAAGCGCAGCGGGTTATTTTTCGCCGCAGGAATGCTGCTCTGTGGATGCCTGCCGCTGATCCATCAGGCGCTGCTCTACGGGCAGCCGGACGTACTCGGCCTTGTGTTCGCGCTGCTGATCATCGCGCTGACGGTTTCCTGCGACTTTGCGAAGCCTGACCCGCTGCGGTACGCGCTGCTTGCGCTCATAACGGTTATGGCAATTGCCACACGCCGCTGGTATCTCTTCTGGGTGGTCGTGTATTACGCCTGTTACGCCGCGAGTGTTGTCTTGCGCGTGCTGCGCGAAAAACGCACGGACAAGCTCAAGCACTTCCTGACGTTTGCGCTCTTTGCGGGCGGCGCGGTTTGCGTCATCCTGTTTCCGATGATTTATTCGTTGTTGCGTGCAAACAATGCGGCAAGCTACAGCTTTTATAACGACGGCGGTTTCCCGGTTGAACTGCTCCATCAGGCGCATTATCTAGGTATCGGCCTTTTGATTCTCCTGTTTGCCGGTGTCCTCGTCGGCGTAATCCGCAGGAAAACACGCGCGCTTACGCTCTTCGCGCTGTCGGATCTGCTGCTGACGATGCTTCTCTTTACGCGCATCCAGAACATGGGGTTCCACCACACGCTGATTCTCGTTCCCGCCTATCTGCTGCTGATGCTCCTGTGCCTTGCGGCTGTCAGCGGGCTGGAAAAGCGTGCCGTCTTCTGCGGTTCTGCGGCGCTCATGCTGGGCTTTTCGCTTGCAAACACTGCCGTCTGCACGCAGACAAGCACGCAAAAAGACTTCAGTGTGTTCTCTTACACGCCTTTAAAGCTACCGCCGCGCGACGACATTGCGGAGATTCGTGCCGTGAACAGCTGGATTATCGGGCATTGCTCCGGCGTCGGCAACGATTGCGCGTATATGATTCCGCACGGGCTTCCCTATAATCCGGATATCTTCCGCTGCTGCGATATGCCGGATCAAAGCGTCAGCATCCGCCTGCCGTATGGCTCCGCGGTGCTCGGCACGCATCCGTTCCCGAACGAGCTGCTGTTGTATCGATACATTCTGACCTGCGATCCGTTCTGCAACACCAGCATCGCAGAAAAGTTCAACGCCGCATTTCTAAGCGCGATTCCGCAATCGCATTTTACGAAAGTCGCCACGTTCGACATGGGCAACGGGTACATCTTCACCGCCTATGAGCGCACAAAGCCCATGGATCGCGAAGAGATTCTGTTCTATCAGGACTATTTTGCAGAGGAAGATGCGCAGTTTCCGGATCTGTTCTCCGGCGTGCTGGAACCGTTGCTGGAACAAGTCGATTGAGCAAGATAGTTGCGTCTGCGCTGATCCGTGCAAGTCAAATATTATTCAGGATGTTTGCCTGATTTGGCGCTGGCTGAGTCTCTCCAAGTCTTATATTCTGCAACGTCGTCGTGCACGAGTTTGAATGCGAGCGTGAGCACCGCCGCGTCATCCACAAGCCCAATTGCTGGCAGCAGGTCTGGAATCAAGTCTATTGGACTCAGGAAGTAAAGAAGTGCACCGACTATAGCGATGATGGATCCGATCGGAATTTCCAGATACCGCTTCTCGATATACGCCTTGACTAGCGCTACTAAAGTCGGGATTTCTGATAATATTCCTCCAACCACTGGAATATGCGCCAATTTCTTCTCAAGGCGCTCGAGGAGATGATCCATTTTGTCTTTGTCTTCAAGAATCTTCTTTGCCTTCTCCTTGCTCTTCTCAAAACGTGCCTGAACCTCTTCTTCGGTTAAAACTTCTTCAACCTGAACCTGAGAAATGTCTTCTGTCATACTAATCTCTCCTTTACATTATTAATTGAATACTACAGGATATCCTTTAAATTCACAATAATTAATGTTGGTTTTGCACCAAAATACTACAATATAAGATAAACTTCCTCCATGCAAGTCATTCACTATATGCTATGTTTTTTTCGCGGAAAGAATTGTATGTAGGTTGTCATTTTTTTGCATGCCATAGCCCTGTTTGTCTTTCTTAAGAGGATAAACAACTTGGGTCCTTTGCATAAATCGAAAATGCAGTTTTTTGTGTATTCGCATGCCGGTTATGGACATTTTCCCAAATCAACTATACAATAATAAGCGTTTCTGAATGCTGTATTTTTCTTAAGTGCGCCGGAGAGGAAAAACGAAGTCCTGCGCGCAAAGCGTAATTGAAACTCCTTATGGAAAGAACATCGTTGTGGTTGAAAGACTTAGAAAGTGATTTGTTTCCGGCACTGACATTGCCGGGTAGAGAGGGAAAGAACATGAAAAAGATCATCTGCATTTTTGCAGTTCTGCTGTTGCTAACGGGTTGCGCCTCCGAGAACGGTATCGGCTTTGGAGCACAGCAGACAAGCAGTCCGTCTCCTGAAGTAGTCGAGGTGACCAGCATCACGGCGACGCCCGAAGTTACCCTGACGCCTGCGCCGACACCGACCGCGACGCCCAGCCCGACGCCGCGTTTATACGGCCGTCTTTCCTCGATGACGCTCAAGGAAGACATCGACGAGCTGATCAAAGCGGGCGCGGATATCACGGACATTGTGGAGTATGATGCTGCTGCCGTCGCAAACTCGGCAACCGGAAAACTGGAAGCGTATACGCAGCGGATCGATTTCACGCTCAACGGGACGATCGACTGCGTCGCCGAAGCATATGCGAGCACAGATGCCGCAACAGCGCGCGCGGATTACTACACCCGAATCAGTGAAACTGCCGCCATCGGCGCCTATATCTATCAATTTGATATGACGGTCATCCGCGTCAAGAAAACTGCGACACCCGAAGAAGCGGAAGCGTTCAAGCAGCTTCTTGTGCAGGTCGATCAATAAAAGCGTGCTGCGCAGATCAGACGATTGCCACACATCAACTCACTTACGTCTCCAGTGCCACAAAGAACCCGCAAGGGTTCTTTTTTTGCCGTGTTGACGAATCCAAAGGAGGATGTATGGTTGCATCGCACCTATCGTTTTGCTACAATTCAGACAATTGATAGTTGTCGGTCAACCCATTCAAAATAAGCGGGAAGGACATCGAGCAACCATGCAGAAGGAAGAATCTCTCGGGAGCGTGGAAATAAGCAAGGACATGCATTCCGGTATGCCGAGGCAATCCAATATCGAATTGCTTCGCATCTTTGCCATGTTTTTTATCGTCATGCACCATTATGTGATGCATGGCACGACCAGCTTTGTTTACCTCGATTCTCCGTTAACGCTGCAAAATGTGTTCGCTTTGTTCCTTGCGTCGCTGGGTCGGCCGGCCGTCGGGATTTTTGTTTTGATCTGCGGCTATTTCTCCATCAAAAGTGATTTCAAGTTGCCTCGCTTCGTTACCCTGATTGCGCAGGTGTTTTCATACAGTGTGGTGCTCCTGCTGTTGGCGAAATTCGTCTTGCCCGTTGGGGCTTCGATCGGGCGCGCTGAGATATTGTCATCGGTCTTCCCGACCGCATATGGCACCTACTGGTTCATGACTTCCTACGCCGTCCTGATTCTGCTTTCTCCATACATCAACAAGTTACTGTTGCTGCTGACGCAGAAACAGCACAAAGCCCTCATCTTGCTTTTTGTTGCGATCTGGTGCATTTCCCCCACCATATTGGGGGCCAACTTTGCCGGAAGCGATCTTGCGTATTTCGTTGCTTTCTATTCCATCGCAGCATATTTTCGTCTTTATCCATCAAAAGCAAATCCTTCGCGGTATTTTGCTCTGTTTGGATTTTGGGCACTCGTTGTTCTGGCTTCGATCGCGTCGGCGTCGTTTTTATTGAATTATTCAGGTGTTTTCCGAAAATATATCACATATTTCTCCGAGTACAACAGGCTTCCGGGCGCGATGTGCGCAATCGAATTATTTCTGGCACTGTCGCAATCGAAACCGTTTTATTCAAAATGGATCAATGGAATCGCCTCAACCTCCTTTGGCATCTATCTGATCCATGAAAACCCGTTTATCCGGCCGCTCCTTTGGGGAAAATTATTCGATAGCTCCGCTTATGTCAACACCCCGCTTTATTTTGTGCACCTTCTCGTCTCTGTCATCATCGTGTTTGCCGGTTGTGCGGTCATCGATACACTCTTCTGGAAACTATCCGTTGGCACGCTTTTCTGTATGCTGCGGGATAAGTATCTGGACAAATTCGTCGCCTTCGTCAAATCTCTGTATTTTGCAATTGAGAAGTTCTTTGTGAAGTTGATTTAGGGGACAAACGTGGCGGGTGATCATAAAAAAATCCACGATCATGTATGCAGACAAATTTCCCCTCTGGTTATTCGGCTATATTCCGTTTGAACTTGCTGCCAAAAAACAAAACGCCCGCTTGGGCGTTTGTTTTTTGGTGGAGGCGGGGAGAATCGGGCATCGCAATCGATGGCAGGATTGCTTGTGCTTCGCACTGCACAATCCGCCCGTTTGACTCAACCACGGCCCGGAAAATCGCAGCACTACTGCGATTTTTTGCCGGGCTTCGATTCTCCTCTCATGCTTGCACCCAAAAACAAAACAGACCCTTTCGGGTCTGTTTGTTTTTGGTGGAGGCGGGGAGAATCGAACTCCCGTCCGAAAACCCCTCAACCAGACTTTCTACGAGCGTATCCGGTGTTTTAACATTCCCTCTGCCGCTCTCCCTCCGTCAGGATAGCGGGTTTAGTAGCTTCATAAGTCCGGCCCGCCGCAAAGCTTAAGCGGGTTCGTTCCCTACCCTAAATGACGCCCGTATCTGAGACAGTAGGTTTTCTCAGGCGAACGGTCACTGCTTAAGCAGCGACAGCTAAAGTAGTTTTGTCAGTTACTTTAATCTGTTCCCGCTTTTAACGAAGCTCGGGTCTTCGGCTCGCTTATCCAACATCAGCGATCCCCGTCGAAACCAGGTTCGCCCCCACGAATGCGCGAATATTCTCCGCGCAATCCTATTGTAATCATGTCTGCCGCGTGCGTCAAGCGATCCGGGAGAATGTTTCCGCCTGTTCACGCCCGCGTGGCAAGTTGCCCCTTACAGAGGCAGATTCAGGATATCCAGCGTGTTGAAATAATCCTGCGGCGTCTCCGCGCGGCGGATGAGCTCCGCGCGGCCGTCGGGCTTTAAGAGCACCTCCGCGCTTCTGAGCTTGCCGTTGTAGTTATATCCCATCGCGAATCCGTGCGCGCCGGTGTCGTGGATGACCAGAAGGTCTCCCGGCTCCGTGCGCGGCAGCGGGCGGTCGATGGCAAACTTGTCGTTATTCTCGCAGAGCGAACCCACAACATCATAGACGTTCGTCAGCGGGGCGTCTTCCTTGCCCATCACGGTGATGTGGTGGTAGGCGCCGTACATCGCAGGGCGCATGAGGTTCACCGCGCAGGCGTCCACGCCGATATACTTCTTGTGCGTCTCCTTTTTGTGGATCGCGCGGGTGACGAGATACCCAAACGGTCCCGTGATATAGCGGCCAAGCTCGGTGAAGATACGAATCTTGAGCCCGCTGGGGGTTACGATGCGGTCGTACTGGTGCCTGACCTCTTCACCGATATAGCGGATATCCGTCTCTTTCTCGTAAGGACGGTACGGGATGCCGATGCCGCCGGAGAGGTTGACAAACGTGAAGTTCGCGCCCGTCTCCTCGTGCAGCTCCACCGCAGTTTTGAAGAGCTTCTTCGCCAGCGCAGGATAATAATCATCGTCGGTCGTGTTGCTCACAAGGAACGCATGCAGGCCGAATTCGACTGCCCCAAGCGCCATGAGCTTCTTCACACCAACACTAAGCTGCTCGCGCGTCATGCCGTACTTCGCCTCGCCAGGGTTTCCCATGATGGTGTTGCCGAGCAGAAACTCGCCGCCGGGGTTGAAGCGCAGGCAGACGGTCTTCGGGATGCCGCCGTTTTCCGCGAGAAAATCGATGTGCGTAATATCGTCGAGGTTGATGAGCACGCCCATCTCGCTCGCAAGTTTAAATTCACTTGCCGGCGTGTCGTTCGAGGAGAACATCACGTCGTGCCCCGTCACGCCGATGGCGCGCGAGAGCAGCAGCTCCGTCATCGAGGAGCAATCCATACCGCAGCCGCTGTCAAAGAGCAGCTTCATGATCATGGGGTTGGGCAGCGCCTTGACGGCGAAATATTCGCGGAAGCCTTCATTCCAGGAGAACGATTCCTGCAGGCGTTTGACGTTTGCGCGGATACCGGCCTCATCGTAGATGTGGAAAGGTGTCGGGAACTGTTCGACGATGGCCTCCAGGGCATCCTTCGTAAACGGCAAATTTCTCATGATCTGTCCTCCTTGATCCGTCGTTCCATCTCGCGGTCTGCGTCGCGCTCGGCTGTCGTGTGGCGCTTGTCGTAGAGCTTTTTGCCCTTGGCAATCGCAAGCTCCAGCTTCATGCGCCCATCTTTGAGGTAAATCTCCAGCGGCACCAAGCTCATACCATCCTTCTGGGACGCTTCCTGCAGCTTCCGGATCTCGCTCTTGTGTGCCAGCAGTTTCCGTGTTCGGAAGGGATCTTTGTTGAAGATGTTCCCCTGCTCATACGGGCTGATGTGCATGCCGATGATGAAGAGCTCGCCGTTTTTTACCTGCGCATAGCTGTCCTTGAGATTACATGCGCCTTTACGGAGCGACTTCACCTCGGTGCCGAAGAGTTCGATTCCGCACTCAAGCGTTTCCTCGATAAAGTAGTCATGGCGCGCTTTTCGGTTCTGCGCAACAGGCTTAATACCACGTTTTACGGCCATAGAGCAGGCCTCTCACTTTCCGACGGAAAATAATATATTATTTTACAATCATTCTAATCGTTCTCGCGGTACAAAGTCAAGCGTTTGCGGCGCGTATCACAAAGAAGATGACTGTCCGTTCCGTCTTGTTCTGTCTGTGCAATGAGCGAAAAAAGCGGCGCACCCTTTGGCACGCCGCATTTGGTTACCCTGAACCGATCTTAGAAGATGGTCAAAAGCAGCGCAAGCAAGCCAACGATAGACGCGAGGACGATCGTCAGTTTCTGCAGTTTCGCTTCACGACTGGCTGCCTTACCCTTCTGGGTAAAGGACGTGGTTTCCCCGCCGAAGGAAGCGCCGAGGCCGGAGCTTTTCGTCTTCTGCAGCAGAACGACGACGACGAGCAAAATAGAGATCAACATCAGCGCGATGCGAATGATAAGCGCCGCAGTACTCATGGTAACATTCCTCCAATTTTGATCTCCGATTCGCGGGTAGTTTCGCCGCAGCCGGAGCGATCAGCAATATTACGCTCCTGCACTGGTTTTTCCAGCGCCCAAGCCTAGTGATTATAACACGCACAAGGCTGCAATGCAAGCCTGAATGCGCGTCTGTCCTCGTGAAAATCCCGAAGAAATCAGCCCTGAATCAGCGATTTTCCGGTCATGTCCTGCGGCACCGGCAGGTTCAGAAGCTGTAGCAGCGTGGGCGCAAGATCGCTGAGCCTTCCGCCCGTGCGGAGTGTGACGTTCTTGCGGGTGTCGTCCACGAGGATGCACGGCACGGGGTTTGTCGTGTGCGCGGTAAACGGCACGTTTTCGACCTCGTCCCACATCTTTTCGCAGTTGCCGTGGTCGGCGGTGATGATACATCTGCCGCCGGTCTTCAGGATTGCGTCCACGACCTTTGCGGCGCAGGCGTCCACCGCGTGTACGGCTGCGGTTGCTGCCGACATCACGCCCGTGTGCCCGACCATGTCCGGGTTGGCGAAGTTGAGAATCATCACATCATACTTGCCGCCTTCGATGCGTCTCACCGCTTCGTCCGCCACCTCAAACGCGCTCATCTCCGGTTTCATATCATACGTTGCAACCTTCGGCGAGGCGATCAGCGCGCGGTCTTCCCCGGGGTTCGGCGCTTCCACGCCACCGTTGAAGAAGAAGGTCACGTGCGCATATTTCTCCGTCTCCGCGATACGAAGCTGGGTCAGCCCCTTCTCGGCGAGATACTGGCCAAAGGTGTTGTCGAGCGATTCGGGGCGGTACGCCACGTGTACGCGCTCTCCGAAGGTCTTGTCGTACTGCGTGAGGCAGACATAGTAGAGCGGGAAGAATCCGTTCTTGCGCGGGAAGGTGTCAAAGTCGTCAAACACCAGCGTACGGGTGATTTCACGCGCGCGGTCGGGACGGAAGTTGAAGAAGATCACGCTGTCGTTTGCCGAGATCTTGCCGACGGGTTTGCCGTCCTCCATCACAACAGTGGGCAGCACAAACTCGTCCGTCTCGCCCTTGTCATAGCTGTTCTGCATGGCTTCTTCGCCGCTCGCGGCCGTCAAGCCTTCGCCGTAGACAAGCGCACTGTAGGCCTTCTCCACGCGCTCAAAGCGGTTGTCGCGGTCCATGGCATAATAGCGTCCCATCACGGTCGCGATCTTGCCCGTACCGATCTGCTTGAGCTTTGCGTCCAGCTCTTCGACATAGCACTTGCCGCTGCTCGGCGGCACGTCGCGTCCGTCCATGAAGCAATGCACGAACACCTTCGTCAGCCCCGCCTTTTTCGCCATCTCGACGAGGGCGTAGAGGTGCGTGTTGTGCGAATGCACGCCGCCGTCGGAGAGTAGCCCCATCAGGTGCAGCGCAGTACCGTTCTGCTTGCAGTTTTCAATCGCGCCCAGCAGCGCCTTGTTCTCGTAGAAGTCGCCGTCCATGATCGCTTTTGTGATGCGCGTGAGCTCCTGATAAACGATCCGGCCTGCGCCGATGTTCAGGTGTCCCACCTCGCTGTTGCCCATCTGCCCTTCCGGGAGGCCGACGTCCATACCGCTTGCCGCGATCTGTACATGCGGATACTCGTTCCAGAGGCGCGAGATATTCACCGCACCGTCGGCTTTGATGGCGTTAAATTCCTTCTCCGTGGAGCAGCCGAAGCCGTCCAGGATGATCAATGCGGTAATCGGTTTCGTCATTAGAAGTGAACCACCTTTGAGAAATCTTCGCTCTTGAGCGAAGCGCCGCCGATGAGACCGCCGTCGATCTCCGGCATCGCCATGAGCTCGCTTGCGTTCTTTGCGTTCATGCTTCCGCCGTACTGGATGCGCACTTCGTCCGCGACCTTCTGGCCGTAGACGCCCGCGATCGCATCACGGATGACCTTGATGGTGTTGTTCGCGTCGTCGTTGGTCGCGGTCTTGCCGGTGCCGATCGCCCAGATGGGTTCGTAGGCGATCACCGAGCGGACGACTTCCTCCGCTGTGAAACCCGCGAGCGCCGCGATGGTCTGCTTGCTCACGATGGTATCGGTCACGCCGCCTTCGCGCTGCTCCAGCGTTTCGCCGACGCAGATGATGGGTGTGATGTTTGCTTCCAGCGCGGCTTTCGCGCGCTTGTTGACGGTCTCGTCCGTCTCGCCGAAGTACTGCCTACGTTCGCTGTGGCCGACGATGGCGTGGCTCACGCCCATGGCGAGCAGCATATCCGCGCTGATTTCGCCCGTGAACGCGCCCTTGGGTGCCCAGTGGATGTTCTGCGCGCCGAGTTTGATGTTGGTGCCGACGAGCAGCTTGCCAACGAGAGCTAAGTCAACATACGGCGGGCAGACGACGACTTCGCAAGCCGCGTCCTTCACCAGCGGGATCAGCTCGACGACGAGGCGCTCTGCCTCCGCCGGGGTCATGTTCATTTTCCAGTTGCCTGCGATGATAGGTGTTCTCATACTGATACTTCCTTTCGATTGCGTTTATTGTTAAAACTCTATCTTTTGACCGTTTGAGCGGTCGATTTATCAAACTTATGAAACCGCCGGAGCGCGATCAACGCTCCGGCGGACGAAGGTGTCGCTTACTTATCGTTGAGCACTGCCACGCCCGGGAGCACCTTGCCCTCGAGATATTCGAGGGATGCGCCGCCGCCGGTGGAGATGTGGGTCATCTGCTTGGCAAAGCCGAGCTTCTTAACCGCGGAGGCAGAGTCGCCGCCGCCGATGATGGTCGTGCCCTTGCAGTCCGCACAGGCCTGCGCAACCGCGCGGGTGCCTTCGGCGAACGCTGGCATTTCAAACACGCCCATGGGTCCGTTCCAGATGACGGTCTTGGCTTCGATGATCGTCTTGCGGAAGAGTTCGCGGGTCTTGGGCCCGATGTCGAGGCCCATCCAGCCTTCGGGGATGTTGTCGGAATCGATGGTCTTGTTTTCCGCATCCGGCGCATAAGCGACCGCCACAACGTTGTCGATGGGCAGCAGGAAATTCACGCCCTTGGCTTTCGCTTTCGCCATGATTTCCTTTGCGAGTTCGACGCTGTCCGCATCCAGCAGCGAGGTGCCGATTTCATAGCCCTGCGCCTTGAAGAAGGTGTAGGCCATGCCGCCGCCGATGATCAGAGAATCGCACTTGTCGAGCAGGTTCGTGATCACGCCGATCTTGTCGGAGACCTTCGCGCCGCCGAGAATCGCGACAAACGGACGCTCCGGATCTTCCAGGGCTTTGCCCATGATGCCGAGCTCTTTGCCGATCAAAAAGCCGGCAACTGCGGGCAGATAGGCGGCAACGCCCGCCGTGGAGGCATGCGCGCGGTGCACGGTGCCAAACGCGTCGGACACATACAGATCCGCGAGGCTCGCCAGCTCTTTGGCAAACGCGGGATCGTTCTTTTCCTCTTCGGGATGGAAGCGGACGTTCTCCAGAAGGACGATTTCGCCTTCCTTCATATCATCCACCGTGGCTTTCACGGACTCGCCGATGCAGTCGTCCGTCATCCAGATGCGCGTATCGGGCAGCAGCTCGCTCAGACGCTCGCCGACGGGGGCAAGCGAAAACTCAGGGGTAACGCCTTTGGGACGGCCCAGATGGGAGCAGAGAATGACCTTCGCTTTGTGATCAAGCAGATACTGAATCGTCGGGAGCGCGGCGACAATGCGCTTGTCGTCTCCGACTTTTCCTTCGGGCGTGAGCGGGACGTTGAAGTCTACGCGCACCAATACGCGTTTCCCTGCGACATCAATATCCTCAATCGTTTTCTTGGCCATGTTGTTCTTCCTCCATGTTTTTATATTCAATCTCTTTTTATCGATTTATTATAGCATGCCTGCTGTTTTTTGAACAGAAAGCGGAAGCTCCGTCAGGGAAAATTTACGTGCTGCGAGCACACGGAAAGCGGGCGGAACCGCGCGTAAGCGCGCGAACTGCCGCCAAAATGGTGGTATTTGGCCAGTTTATCGCTCTTTCAAGCGAAAACGGATAAAACTAGATACAATACCGCCCTCGTTCTTGTACCACAACTGCGGAGGGAAAGTCAATCTCTTTTTTTACCTCGGCCTCGGTATCGTATTTTCCCCACATATGGGTGAGATACAGGGTTTTCACGCCCGCGTCCCGCGCAAGCGTGCAGGCCTCTTTTACGTTCATGTGCGGGCCGGTCTGCGAGGCGTTGACGAAGCACGCGTCTGCCAGCAGCGCGTCCGCGCCCATCGGCCCCTGCTCCATGCCGGGATAGGGTTTTGTATCCCCCGTAAAGAAGAGCACCGCGCCGTCGGAGCCGGTGATCCGCATACCGTTGGTCGGCACGGGGTGTGCCATCGGCACAAACGAAAAGTGCAGCGTCCCGATCTGTAGCTCATCCCCGCCTTTGACCGTGTGCTGCGCAAACAGCGCTCCGGTCGTGATCGCCTTGAGCGTCTCGTAGGGTTCCGCGGGGGTATAGAGCGGCACGCGCCGCTTCTCCTCTCCCTCGCGCACCTCCTGCTGATCCAGCGCATAGCGCATCACAAACAGGTCGGAACAATGGTCAAAGTGCAGATGCGAGAGCACGATTGCATCCAGATGTGCAGGATGCACATGTTCCATGATGCGCGAAAGTACGCCGCTGCCGCAGTCGATCAGCACGCGCGTGGGGCCATCTTCGATCAGATAGCCGCTGCATGCCCCGCCGGGTCGCGGATACGGGCCGTGTCTGCCCAGTACGGTTAAAAACATGGCTCCTCCGATCAGTCGGCAGGTCTGCGGATCTCCAGCATCTTATCCGGCTGCATCACCGGCATATAGCGCAGCACCACCGCGCCGACGAGCGTGCAGACAACCGCCTGCGCGAGCTGCAGCAGCAAAGTGACGCCGACGACCGCGAATTCGCGGATGATGACAAAGTCGTAAACAAGAAACAGTGCCAGCATGATGGCTTCCATCACACCCGCGACTACAAAGCTCTTCTTCCAGTCATCGACCTTTGCGGCAAACGCAAGCGCAAACAGCGCCATCAGGCTGCGGATGATGATGTTCCCGATGATGAAGCTCTTGCTGCCCATCACGATATCGCCGATCACGATGCCGACCACAGATGCAATGATGCCCCAGGGCGAGCCGAGCGCCATTACGGAGGCGATGATGCCCGCGTCCTGCAGGGACGCGTATGCATTCACAGCCCCGATGGCAGAGGTGTTTGCGTCCACCTGCACGCGGATGATCGAGAGCAGAAATGTGCCGATGGTGCAGAGTAAAATCGTGATGACTTGCTTTTGGTCGATGTCCTTCCAGTTCATCATGGAACCTCCTGCAACTATTTTCCCGGATCAGGCCGGTCAGTCTCCGGCCTTGATGATTTCGTCCAGCAAATCGTCCAGCGAGATATCGTCGCTGCTTGCCGATTGCCCCATATAGCGCGAAACGGTCGGAATATCCCCCATGTCGGGTTCGGGTTCCGGCTCCCATTCGCGGATTTCGCCGTACTCGTTGTATTTGCGCTTATTCGGTGCGGGTTCCGGCTCTTCCTCTTCCTCCGGCTCCTGTACCGCGACGATGGAAGCCCCCTCCGCCTGCGGCTCATACTCGCTCACGTTCGGCGTATATGCCCAGGCTTCTGCGGAATACGGCTCCGGCGCGGTCGCGGGCGCAATCTCCGGCGTGCGGGGCATGCTCGGCGCAAACACGTCGATCTGGGAGAGCATATCGTCGATGGTCTCCTGCGTGCCCGCCTCGGCGGCTTTGGGCGCGGTTGTCTTTTCTTCTACGGGTGCGCCGGCTGCCGGTGTAAAGGTCGGCTCGTAGGCGTTGACGTCTGCAAAGAGTGCCCCTTCCGCCTGCGGTTCGTGGTCGCTGGCCAGCGCGCTCTGTTCCCAGGCCGTCTGCGAATACGGTTCCACGGCTGCAGCAGGTTCGCCCTTGCCGAGCAGATTGAGGTAATCGTCAAAAGCGTGCTCCGCCTCGCTCGCGGAGACGGGCGCGTTGATCTCAAATATGCCGTGCGCGGTCGGTACAAACTGTCCCGCAGCGGCAGCCGAAGCTGGCACAAAGTCCGGCAGGCTCGCGTTCACGTTGTCAAACAGCGTGCCTTCCGCCTGCGGCTCGAGGTCGCTCATCATGCTGCTGTGCACCCATGCCTTCTCCGAATACGGACTCGGCGCGGCAGCGGGCGCAGCATCCGGCGCTTTCGGCATCGTCGGCGCGTAGACGTCGATCTGGTCAAAGTAATCGTCCAACGCGTCAGACATCTCGCCCGGCGAGAGCTGCTTGCTGACGGCGGCGGGCTTGGGTTCGGGTTGCGTCGCTTCCAACGGGGCTGGCGCGGCTGCAATCGCCTCCGCTGCCTGCTCTGCCTCCGCGTTCACGTCGGCAAAGAGCGTTCCCTCCGCCTGCGGCTCCAGATCGCTCATGACATCGCTCTGTGCCCAGAGCTGCTCGGAATACGGTTCCGGCATAGCGGCGGGAGCCGCCACTTCGGGAGCCGCGCCCTGCGGGCCTTCGGCCTGCTCGGGCGGCACTTCGTCCTGCGCCTTCTTTCCGCTGGGCTCAAATGCCGTGTCAAAATATTCGTCCACCGTGCGCACGGTCTCGGCAAGCGGCTGGTCGCCCATTCGGGCTGCAACCACTGCGCTGCCGAGGGGTATCGCAACCGCAGGTGCCGCCGTCTGCTGATCGGTGACGAGCTCGTCAAACACGCTCTGCGTCTCCTCCTGCGAGACGGCGCAGGCATCCTGTTGGATTGTATAGTCGCTCTGGACATAGTCCGGGTCAAACACGCGCGTAAACTCCGCCTGCGGCTCGCTCTCGCTGCGCAGCGCGTCGTTTGCCCATGCAGCAGCCGAAAACGGTTCGTTCATCCTGCGCTCGTCCGCGCCGCTGCCGTCCTCCATCGGGAAAGCGGGCTTTTCTTCCGTGCTCTCGATGGTGGCTTTGGCGGGCTCTGCAGAAAAGGCAGTGCTCTCCGCGTGTTCCATGTTCTCCAGCCGGTCTTCCGGCAGCGGACGGTTTTGCATGCGGTAGATGTTTTGCATCAATACTGCGGGGTTCTCGCTCGAATCCGGCAAGCCGGGCTCGTTCATCTCGCCGACGGATTTATAGAATGCGTCGCCGTCCAGCCGCGATTCAGAGCGGTCGATCTTGCGGTTTTTCACAAACTCGGCAAAGCGCGCCGCTGTAATCTCCAGCTCGCTTGCGTTCTGCTCCAGCATGGCGTTGAACGACTCGACCATCTCTTCGTATTCGCGCTTGATGATCTGCGCGTCCTTAAACATCCGCTCGCTGTCCGCGCGGATATCCGCGGTCATTTCGTTTCCTTTGCGCTCCGCCTCTTCCTTGAGCGTGGTGGCGGTCAAAATCGCTTTTGCGAGCAGTGCCTCCGCCTCATCGGCCGCGCTCTTGCGGATTTTCTCCGCCTCCGCGCGCACGGCATCTGCCTCCGCGATGATCTGCGCGCCTTCGGCTTTCGCCTGTTCCAGCGCTTTTGCCGCGTTTTCCTTCGCGGCGGTCAGCGTGTTAAAAATCGACTGCTCGCGCACACGGTAGCCTTCGACCAGTTGGTCGAGGGTATCGATGCGCGTCTCCAGCAGCGCGATCCGCTCAAAGCGTTCTTCCAGGAGGAGTTTCATCTCTCTGCGTTTCATTCTTCAACCTCCAGTTTCAACTGCTGCGTGTCCGCCTGATATCCCATATGCACATAGCCCGCGGGCATCACGATGCGCCCGCGCGGTGTCCGCGCCAGAAAGCCAAGCCGTAGCAGATATGGTTCATATACGTCTTCGATCGTGGTTGCGTCCTCTCCGGTTGCCGCCGCGATGGTATCGAGGCCGACCGGACGCCCGCAGAATTTCACGATCATGGTTTGCAGCATGCGTCGATCCACCTCGTCCAACCCCAGCTCGTCCACGCCGAGCATGTCGAGGCCTTCCTTGGCGGATTCAAGGTCGATGACGCCGTCCTTGCGCACCTCCGCGTAGTCGCGGATGCGCCGGAGCAGGCGGTTTGCCACGCGCGGGGTTCCGCGCGCGCGGGAGCCGATCTCAACGGCTCCGTCTTCCGAGATTGCGATGCCGAGGATGCCCGCGCTGCGCACGATGATCTCCTGGAGTGATTCGGAATCATACATCGCGAGCTGTTCCTTGATGCCGAAGCGGTCGCGAAGCGGCGAGGTCAATAGCCCCATGCGCGTGGTCGCGCCGATGAGCGTGAACTTCGGCAAGTCGAGCCGGATGCTCCGCGCGGATGGGCCTTTGCCGATGATGATATCGAGCGCGTAATCCTCCATCGCGGGATACAGCACCTCTTCCACATTCGCGTTGAGGCGGTGGATTTCGTCGATGAACAGCACGTCTCCAGGGGACAGGTTGGTCAGCAGCGCCGCAAGATCGCCCGCATGGGTGATCGCAGGACCGCTGGTGACGCGGAGAGACACTCCCATCTCGTTTGCGACGATGCCCGCAAGCGTCGTCTTGCCGAGTCCCGGCGGGCCGTAAAACAGCGCGTGATCGAGCGGTTCGCTCCGCTTGAGCGCCGCGTCGATATAGATGCGCATGTGATCCTTCACCGCGTACTGTCCGATGTATTCGGAGAGCGTGCGCGGGCGAAGGGAATATTCTGTTTTCGCTTCGTCCTCGCGCATCGAGGAGCTGATCAGGCGTTCGTCCATGCTGTTCCTTATCTATGTTCCGGCCGAATCGTCGGCAGATTTATTTCGCCATCCTGCGCAGCGCCGCGGTGATGAGTGCTTCCACGCTCTCCGCCTTCTCGATCGCCGCAACCGCCTTGCCCGCAGCAAGCCCGTCATAGCCCAGCGACACGAGCGCTGCGACCGCCTCAGAGCGGATATCCGGCGCGTCTGTGTTTGCGCTTCCTCCCAGCATCTCGCTGGCCTCCACGCGTTCCTTAAGCTCCAGAAGCACCCGTTGCGCGGTCTTTCTGCCCATGCCGCTGACACGGTCAAATGCCGCGGCGTTGTTGGTCACAATCGCTCCTGCAACGTCGCTCGGCGTGAGCACCGAGAGCACCGAGAGCGCGAGCTTCGGGCCAACGCGCGTCACGGTCAAGAGCCTGCGAAACATGTCCTTCTCCTCCGGCTCGTAAAAGCCGTAGAGCGCCATGATGCCTTCCGCAAGGTGCAGGTGGGTATAGAGCCGCTCCTTCTGCCCCGCGCGGAGGCGTTTGAGCGTCATCGCGCTGCAGAAGAGTTCGTATCCAACGCCGCCCGCTTCCAGCACAGCGCGGTCGGTCAAAAGTTCGTCGACGATTCCGGTGATGTATGCGTACAAGGAATGTTCCTCCGTGTTCGTTTATCGGATGCGGTATTCTTCCGCCGCGGGGCCGATCGTACAACCGTGGCAGATGGCGGCAGCCAGGGCGTCCGCCGCGTCGTCCGGCTTTGGCACACTCTTGAGCGAGAGCAGGAGCTTGACCATGCTCTGCACGGCGCGCTTGTCCGCGTGCCCGTTTCCCGTGACCGCGAGCTTGATCTGCATCGGCGTGTATTCATACAGCGGAATATTTGCCCGCTGCGCCGCGAGGATCGCGACGCCTCTGCCCGCGCCGACCGCAAGCGCCGTCGTGGTGTTGCGGTAGAAGAACAGCTCCTCAAACACCGCCATGTCGGGATGAAACTGCTCGATCAGCGCGCAGGTGCCGTCATAGAGGCGGTTGAGCCGCTCCGGCAGGCGCTCATCCGGCGTGGTCTCGATCACACCATAATCGACAGGCGAAAGTTTCGTTCCCGTCACGTCCACGACGCCATAGCCAAGTATGGCATATCCTGGGTCGATTCCGAGAATTCTCATCACTGCACCTGCCTGCGTATAGTCATCTTATTTTAGCATGATCACGGGCGGGTGTAAATGAACGCCTACTGCTGTGGGATAGTTTCACTGTCCGTTCATATCTGTTTGTCTACCCGTATCGTAGCCCATGGCAGCACAAACCGTCTGTGCAAAAGCAACGAAAAACAGCCGCGCGGAAACTGCAGCGGCTGCTTTGATCAGGTTGTGTTATTGCTTGTATTTTGCGATCAGCTCGTCGAGCCTTGCCTGCGAGATGCCGAAGTATTTGCGCATGTTTTCCAGCGCATACTGCGGGCGCTCCTGCACAAAATACCGCAGCTGACTGACGGAGTCTTCCCATTCGCTCATGCTGTCCGGCTTGCCCCAGCGCGCAATCTGGCGCGGCATCTCCGGGCGGATGGCGGCGACCATCTCATCCAGCAGCGCGGTCGCGCGGTTCGAGTTGAAGTACTTTTCCACCACCTCGACATACCGCTCGACGCAGTAGTCCCGCCACGCTGCGTTTTCCTTGAGCCCGATATAGATTTCGAAATACGTCAGCGTTTTATCCGCGGAAGGTACGCCGTTTACGTTGAAATACTGCCCGATCATGTCGCGCTGCGCGGTTTTGAACGCAAAATCGAGGTCAAAGAACACAGGGCGCCATTTGATCGCGTAGTCGGTCGTGCGCCAGTACTTCTGGTTAAACATATCGCTGTTGCAGATGTAAGTCTGCGCGATGAAATAGTCCGTGAAGTAGTCCACGTCGATCCACTGCTTGAACTCTTCAAACACCGCGTCGTCGCTGAGGTTTTCACTCTCGGCAAACTGGCGCACGCGCTTGATGTCCTTGCTGCTGCCCTTGATGGGAGTCTGGTTTCTGCGGATAAACTCGACAAGGTCGCCGTTGACGCCGTAGTGCGTCTCCAGGAATTCGCCGTTCTGATCTTCGTTGAGGTCGTACAGGCCGTTGTAAACGCCGTTGATGTAGACCACGACCGGGCGGGTTGCGGAGTTGTCGAGATACATGCCCTCGACAAGCCTGCTCGTAAACGAGTCGCGGATGCGTGCCGCGCTCCAGTCCTGCCCGCCGTTTCGCACGACGAGTGCGGAGAACGTGTTGAAATCGTACCCAGGCCAGAACGGATAGGTCACGCTGCTCTGGCCGTAGCCGGAGCGGAGGTTGATGCTCAGCGACTTTTGCGCGTAGACGACCGTGCCTGCGCCCTTGGGCTTGATGCCCGCCGGGAACGACACGCCGAGCGAGCCATCCGCCTCGTAGAAGGAGATGTATGCAAGGCGCTCGACCTTTTCGTCCTTGTCGTTGACGCGCATCACCTCATGGATACGGTCGGGATTGCCGACAATGCAAATCACCGGAACGGTGTGCTTTTCCTCAAAGAGATACGTCGCGGAGGTGATCTCGCTCTGCCGCTTGCCGCTGACATAGGAGATCGCGCGGAGCGGTGTATTGCTGCTGATCTCGACCGGCGCCGTATAGCGCGTCGAGTCCATCGAGGGCTCGTCGCCGTCCGTGGTGTAGTAGATCTCGGCATTGGGGTCATCGCAGGAGATCGTCACGGAAAACGCGCTGCTGTGATAGAGCGAAAGGTCGGAAAACGCGGGCTGCGAGGCAACGCCGGTGGTGATGTCCGTGTCGTTCGCCTCTCCGCGCGTGGCGTTTTCGAAAAAAACGCGCGCAATCGTCGTGTCGTTTTCCAGTCTGCCGCTCGTGATTCCCGGCGCGAGCGCACCGGAGTCAAACGCGTCGACCAGCGTTCCCTCCGCATTTTTGAGCAGGAAGGTTTCGCCGGAGGCGTTGATGGAAAACGGCGCGATGCCCGCGCCCTGTTTGACGGACGAGTTTGTGCACTCCAGCACGAGATAGCCGCCCGCCTCGATGGTTTCGCCGGCGAAGGTATAGGCCGTGGTCGCGTTCCTGCCGTCGGCGAGTGTCCAGCCGGTCAGATCGACGGTTTGGTCGGAGCCGTTGTGCAGCTCGATCCAGTCGTTTTCCCCGCTCTTGATCTCATTGGTTGCGGAAACCTCGCTGATAAAAACGCCCAGATTGTCGAAACAGCCGATCTGGTCGGCTGTTTCAAATCCGTGCACGTTGTCGCTGCCGGGTGTCGGCGTCGCGTAATATCGAATGTTTCTCTCGCTGTCGAGACCGATCGAGATGTTCTCCCGTGTGATGTTTGCAAGCGACATGCTCTCGGTTCGCATCCCGCTCAGCGTTGTGAAGAAGAGCTCCGTCTCGTCATCCGCAAGCGAGAAGTTTGCGTGGAGTTCCCCGCTCGTGCGGTCCTTGCCGGAGAGGAAGATCACCTTACATTCGCCCGGCTGGAGCGTCACATCCGGCAGCGCCCATTTGTAAAGGTCGTCCGGATCATCGGAGAGGAAGTAGCCGAGCAGCGTCTGCGCTTCGTTCGAGAAGTTTTTGAGTTCGACCCATTCTTCGCGGTCGCCGTCGGCGTCGATGGCGGAGAGCGTGTTGTATTTGAGCACCTCGTTGATGTGCACCGGATCGCTCTGATCCATCACCGTCATCTCAAGCGAGGTAAAGGTAAGTTCGCTGTTTGCGGCTTCAAATGTCGGGTATGCGGTGTAAACCACGGCTCCCGTCGCATCCTTGACCACCGATACGCCGCCGGGTACGCCTGCCTGCCAGCTCACGCGGTCGATCAGGTTGCCCTGCAGGTCGGAGAGCAGAACCGTCGTGTCCTCGCTGCTGAGGCGGAACGGCGCATGCGTGCCGTTGGTGCCGTCGCTGCCGAGGCCGGAAAGATAGATGCACGCGTAGCCCTTTGCGGGCACGGTGCCGGAAGAGATCTGCCACTTGAGCGCGTTGGTCTCGTCGTCCGAGAGGCAGTAGTTTTCGAGGCGGATGGCGCTGTCGCTGTTGTTGTAGAGCTCGACCCAGCGGTAGCCCGTTGCATCGTCGGTCGGCATCACTTCGCTGATGGACAGCGCGTTGAGGTTTTGCGAGGCAAACACGCCGGAGAGCGTCATATAGATCTCGCCGGTGTTCTCCGCGCCGGGCGTGGGAACGCCGCTGTACCCAAACGTGCCGTCGACTGCCCGCGCGTAGGAAACATCGGTGTACAGCACCGGAATCTCCATCTGCGCCACAAGGCCGAAATATGCATCCGTAATGAAGAGATAGTCGCCGCTCTTGCTCAGGCCAAAATTCGTGATATACGGGCTAGATGTATCCTCGCTCGAACTCATCGCGTACAGCACAAGGTATTCCCCCGCGCCAAGGACGGTGCCTTCGGGCACGACATACTTGTGCAGATCCCGCATGTTGTCCGAGATGCCATAGCCGGAGATGTCCAGCGGTGTCGAGCCGGAGTTGTAGAGCTCGATCCAGTCCGGCGTGCCGAGATTTTCGTCCACCAGAGAACGCTTATTGCTGGAGACAACCTCATTGACCACCAGCGCGCTGCTGTTTCCGGCGGGTGCTTCTGCGGTGCACGCAAAAAGCAGCGGCAGAAATGCCGCAACCAAAGCGATGATAATGAATTTCTTTGTACTCGTAGACTTCATGCTTGCAAAAAACCTCACGTGGCAATTATTATACCACAGCAAAACCTGTATTTGAAGAAAGCCGTTTTTATTGCGAAAAAAGTTACAATCTAGGAGAAAGGGTACTCCGTTAAGAGTACCCTTTCTCTCGTTTCTTATTCTCGCGGTAAAGCGAGAAGGTTATCTGACTCAGTATCATTCGGTTCTGACCGAACATACTTCTCGTTCTTCGAGCTCACTGCGGGGACAACATAAGGTTGCACTCCGCGATTTACTCTTATTGTGCCTGGATGGAGCTTTAGATAATCATGGATAGATTCCTTTGTTCGATAACTATTGAACCCATCCCCGATCAAGTAAACCGAGTTGATATCCAAACAGTTCTTGGAATTGCCATACCCATAGTTCATCTTGATCTTCATAGCGTATATCATTCTATTTCCCTCCACTATGTTTTGTCTTGTCAACAAGAGTGAACGTCGTTGCGCCACTCTTGGTCGGAGGTACTTTATTGTCCTTAACGAACGTTACCTCCGTCTTGCTTCCGGTTGGTCTGTACTGGCCTGAAACGGGCACAGTGCCCCCTGTTTTTACAATTGTGTTTTTCATGTCAAAAACACCTTTCTATAATATTTTTTATAGAAACAGTAATTCAGAGGGTTTTGCAGACCACACCTCCTGCGACAAAACCTAGCGGAATCATTTGACAATTTGTAAACCATTAGATACAATATAAATGGTCTTATGTAATCCAATAGGGTTACGATTATCCGCTTAGCTCTGCCAAATGTAGTGATTTGGCAGGGCTTTCTCTTTTTTACTGGAATATGATTATTCTTTAAATCTCTTTTTGTACGTCAATAACTAATAAATTGCTCCCGCCTTTTGTGACACTATATTTTTTGGTTTTATCGCCCATTTCTCCAAACAGCGCAATAATAAGATTCTTGGAGTTTATGTTTAAGCCCTCCGTAAATTCGCCTTTGTATCTCCGCCTTGTTAACGACAGTCCGTTTTCGCCCTTTTCGCTATTAAGAAACACTCCGATCCTGTTAATCTTATTGTTCTCGTCTTTTGCAACTTTGATTTCCACGTATGGTAGCGAATAAACATCATCTACCAATGCGCACGCAGCTGGCGAAAGCGAGATTCTTGCTTCGCTTACAGTCGCTATTGCTTCTCCGTTTCTTCTCGTATTCTGCTTTACGTCTACGGTTTCCCATAAGTAATCCATATTTGCCACCTCTCTCTTGAAATCATTTTAATTCCCGTTAGTCCAAAAGTCAATACATCATTTTCTTAATTTTGATTCTGCCATTGATCCATTACGTCATCCGTTTTGTTTTGTTTTCGTCAGTCTTTTAAATATCCATTGTTACTTTTTGGTTAGAAACGTCTCTGTTGCTATTGATAGGTTATGGTTAAAACACTAAATTCATTTTCATACTTCATCAAAGAAGACAAATAACGTAATGTTTAATTTTCAATAAACTAGTTGCAACTTCAAAAAGAACCATTTTAAAACGTATTATTACGTGTTTAAACAC
>DATMYE010000043.1:0-26695 GCA_035561095.1 Clostridia bacterium
GTATCTTACCATAGAATCGCGCGCGCGAAAAGCGGGTTTTTCAGCCGCCGAAGCAGCTGCGCGAAACGATGGCTTTCACGCGTTCGAGGCTTTCATACAGCACGGGAATCTGCGAGTACATGTCGCTGTAGACCTCGATGAACGCGGGTCCCGTGTAGCCCTTCTCGCCAAGAAGGTTGAACATTGACACGAAGTCGTATTCGCCGAACCCCGGCATATCGTAGTGTACCCCGCCGGAGGAAAGCCGCGTTGCGTCGCACAGGTGCACGTTGACGATATGCTCGCCGACTGCGCGGATGAAATCCATCGGGTCAAAGCCGCTGCGCACCGCCTGCTTGACGTCAAGCGTGTGCTTGATCGCGCCGCCGGTCATCGCCTGCAGGCGCATGCCGAACTCCGGCTCGTTGAACACGCACCAGCTGACGTTTTCCAGCGTGAGCTGGATGCCGTATTTCTGCGCGCGTTCGGCGAGGTCGACAAAGATCGGCGCAATGCGCGCAAGCTCGATATTCTTCACGCCGCCGAAGAGCCGCGCAGGGCCGTGCATGACATAGCACTCCGCGCCGAAGCGTTTGCCCGCCGAGAGCACACGCTCAAAGAGGGCGATCGCGTCCTCGCGCTGCCGCGGATGGATCGAAAACAGCTGCGGCTCGAACTGCATGCTCATGGGATGTACGCTGAACACGCGGAGGTTTGCGGCAGTGAGGCGCTCGGCAAGCAGTTCGACAAACGGCGGCTCATATTCCGAATACGTGTTGAGAAACACCTCGCACACCTGCACGCCGTGCGCACCGATGTCCGGAATCGCGTCTTCAATCTGCATTTTTTGAAAATAGCTCGCTGTCGAAAGCCCGATGTCCATCTGCGTTAACCTCAAAGCGTATTGTACCATGCGGCGCGCCCGAACGCCAGAAAAACAGATGGTTTGCCGCGTTTTTGCGGTAGATTGTGACGCAATCCGGTGGTATAATCGCGTCATGATGAAACAGGAAAAATTAGAACAAACGAAGTGGAGCGCGTGGGTGATCATCGCGCGGTTTCTCTCGGCAATTGCCCTGCTCGCGCTGGGGCTCAGCTGGCCGCGCCTGCTCTCCGGCAAGACCGCGTGGATTGAGCGCGTCTACAGCGAGGGCATCTATCCGTGGATTCGCCGCCTGATCTCGGCGGTGACCCGCGTTGTGCCGTTCTCGATTGCGGAATTTCTGCTCTACGGGATCGTGCTTGCAATTGCGCTGTTATTACTGATTCGGCTCATCCAGCTCCTCTTTGCGCGAAACGGCTTCGCGCGGCTGATGCGCTCTCTGGCCTCAATCCTGCTCGCGGGCGGCATCGTGCTAAATCTCTTTTACGTGACATGGGGCTTCAACTATTTCCGCGAACCGCTGGCGCAGCGGATGGAGCTGACGATCACGTCTCGTTCGGTCGACGAGCTGGAGGCGTTTGTGAGAAAGACCGCATCTCAAGCGCGGGAGCTCCGCGCAACGCTGCACGAAAACGCGGACGGTGTCTTTGAGCCGGAGGAGAGCAGGGGAACGTTGTTCCTTTCCCTGCGGGATGCCTACACGATGCTGCACGACGAGATTCCCGTCATCCCCGGCAACCCGACGCGCGCCAAACAAATTTTCTGGTCGCAGGGGCTATCCTGGCAGGGGATCTCCGGCATCTACATCGGTCTCACCGCGGAGCCGAACGTCAACGTCGACCAGCCGCCGCTGCTTGTCTATCAGGCTGCCGCGCACGAGATGGCGCACCAGACCGGCATCGCAAGTGAGAATGAAGCGGAGCTCGTGGGCTATCTTGCGTGCATCCGGTCGAATGATCCGAATATCCGCTACAGCGGCCTTGCCTATGCGCTGATCGTCGCGGGCAACGCGCTTTACGCCGCGGACAGCGCGCGGTATCTTGCGTTGACAGACACCTATGGAGACGCGATCTGGCGCGATTTGTCAGCCTACAGCGTATACTGGAAGGCGTTTTCCGGCGAGATCCGCGAGAGCGCGGATAAACGAAACGACGCATATCTCAAGCACAATTCGCAGCCCAGCGGCATCAAGAGCTACGGCGAAGCGGTCGATCTGCTGCTTGCATATGAGGCGAAGTACGGCGCATCAGCGGCTGCGGTTGGCGTCGACTAACAAGAAAGCGCAGATTTCTCTGTGCTTCCAAACAAAAAGTTAGAAAGCATAAATATATTTCATATTTTTGGCCGTTTTGGGTTTACAAACCGTGTTTCTTGCTGTATGCTGATAAAGAAATAGGGCATTTCTATCTATAATATTTTTAGGAGTGAAATACATGATCGACCTGACGAAAAACCGCGAAGGCCTTCAGCACAGCATCGACAGAGCGCGCGAGAAGGGCATCATCATCCCGAAGATCTCGCAGATGCGTAACCCGGACCTGATTCCGGACAGCATCAAAGAGAAGCTGACCAACGTTGGCCTCTGGGACATCAACCCCCTGAACCTGTTCCGCATCAGCTGGCGCAACGAACAGAAGGAAGTCGGCGGCAAGTTCGGCGGCGTGAACTTCATCGAGATTCCATCCGCTCTTACCGGCGTCAAGGCGCGCATCATCATCCTCACCGGCAAATGGTTCCCCACGGGCTGCCATAAGGTCGGCGCATCGTTCGGCTGCCTCGTGCCGCGTCTTGTGACCGGTCAGTTTGACCCGACATATCACAAGGCTGTCTGGCCGAGCACCGGCAACTACTGCCGCGGCGGCGCGTACAACTCCGCCTTGCTTGCCTGCCAGTCGATCGCGATTCTCCCCGCCGAGATGAGCAAAGAGCGCTTCGAGTGGCTCAAGACCGTCGCGGGCGAAATCATCGCGACCCCCGGCTGCGAGAGCAACGTCAAAGAGATATTCGACAAAACCTGGGAGCTCAAGAACACCCGCAAAGATGTCATGATCTTCAACCAGTTTGAAGAGATGGGCAACTGCGTCTGGCATTATCAGGTCACCGGCAAAGCCATCGCGGATGCGTTTGAGTCCATCAAGCGCGAAGGCGACCGTTTCGCGGGCGCGGCCTTCACGAGCGGCAGCGCGGGCACCATGTCCGCGGGCGACTACCTGAAGGAAGTTTACCCCACGAGCAAGCTCGCCGTCGGCGAAGCGCTCCAGTGCCCGACCCTGCTCAACAACGGCTTCGGCGGACACCGCATCGAAGGCATCGGCGACAAGCATGTCCCGTGGATTCACAACGTGAAGAACACCGACATGGTCATCGACATCGACGACGAAGACAGCCAGAAGCTGCTCCGCCTGTTCAATGATCCGGCGGGCCAGAAGTACCTCGTCGAAGAAGTCGGCGTTCCCGCGGACTTCATCAGCAAGCTCTCGTTGCTGGGCATCTCCGGCATCGCGAACATGCTCTGCTGCATCAAGATGGCGAAGTACTACGAGCTGACCGAGCACGACGTGCTCGCAACCGTCGCGACCGACTCCGGCGTGATGTACGGCAGCCGCATCGAAGAGCTCGCGGAAGCGGACGGCGCATACAGCACCATCAAAGCCGCCGCGGACTACGCAGAACACCTCCACGGCATCCGCACGGACGTCATGGAAGAGCTCACCTACGAAGGCCGCAAGCGCATCCACAATCTCAAGTACTACACCTGGGTTGAACAGCAGGGCAAGACGGTCGATGAGATCAACGCGCAGTGGTACGACGAAAACTACTGGACCGACATGCACGCGGAAGCATCGCAGATCGACGCGCTCATCGACGAGTTCAACGACGCGACTGGCCTTCTCAAGAGCCTGTAAACCAAACCAAGCAACACACATACAAAGCCCCGCCTTCCGGCGGGGCTTTTGCGTTGTAGTTGCTTTTAGAAAAGTACTGTTACGGCGCGGGTGTCGCGGTAGCAGCTAAGGGCGAATACGGCGTTTTGACCACAAGTGAGAATTCCATGCCGGTCACGTCGATGTCGGTGTTGATCTCCGCATAGATCGCGTTGGAGCCGGTCTCAAGAACGGTTGTGCCAACGGTATTGTGAATCCTGCCGATGCCGCAGATCTTGCCGTCGCTCGTCGTGTAGACAATATCCACCTCGCCGTCGAGCGGCAGGGGGTAGGCGTTGACGCAGATGCCGTCGAGGAACGTGCCGTCGTCATACTCATAGACCCGCAGCGCGCCGAACGAGAGATATTGCCAGTAGTGGTCGTTTCCAGCGATCGTGTTGCCGAGCGCGTCGGTCGGCAGCGGCTCCGCGGTGATCTCCGCGGAAAACGGTTCCGGCAGCGGCGTCGGCGTCGCGGCAGGCGTGGGCGTTCCCGCGAGCACGGGCGTCGCGTCCTCGCAGCCCGCGAGCGGCAGAAGCGCCAGCAGCGCGAGAATGGCTAGAATCGGCAGGATGCGCTTCATGCGTGGTCTCCGACCGCGTCGCGCAGGAGCTTCTGCTTGAGGTCGTAGAGGCGATCCGAGAGGTCGACCTTGTAGGTGTGCGGCATCAGGAGACGCTTGTACTCATCCCACATGGACGCCATCTCGCGCTTGGCGTAGTCCGCGATGTCATGGATATCCGGGCACTCGTAGACCTGCTTACCCTGTATAAAGATCGGCTGCAGCAGCTCGCGCGCGGTGAAATTCGTCAGCGTCATGCGCTTGTAGGTCTGGATCGGGTCGAAGATGCGCAGCGGCTTGCTGCTGTCGATGGTCTCATCCTCGAGCGCGATGAGGTCGGCAATCGCCATGCCGTCCTTGTCGTAGAGGCGGAAGACCTTCTTGTAGCCGGGGTTGGTGACCTTCGCGGGATTGTCGGAGATCTTGATCTTCGGCACGAGTTCGCCGTTTACGATCTCGCCGCTCATCTTGTAGACACCGCCGAGTGCGGGATTGTTCTCACTCGTGATCAGCCGCGTACCGACGCCCCAGACGTTGATGCGCGCGCCCTGCGTCTTGAGGTCGCGGATGACGTACTCGTCGAGGTCACTGCTCGCGGCGATGATCGCATTCGGGAAACCCGCTTCGTCCATCATCGCGCGTGCTTTCTTACTCAGGTACGCAAGGTCGCCGCTGTCGAGGCGGATGCCGACCGGCTCATGCCCGCTCTCGCGCAGTTCTTTGAACACCGTGATCGCGTTGGGGACGCCGCTGCGGAGCGTGTCGAAGGTATCGACCAGCAGCAGGCAGCTGTCTGGGAACGTGCGCGCGTAAGCGCGGAACGCCGACACCTCGTCCGGGAAGCTCTGCACCCAGCTATGCGCATGCGTGCCGGAGACGGTGATGCCGAACATCTGTCCCGTGAGCACGTTACTCGTGGCGTTGCAGCCGCCGATGATGGCGGCTCTCGCGCCGTAGATCGCGGCGTCCGCGCCCTGTGCGCGGCGAAGGCCGAATTCCAGCACGGAATCTCCCTGCGCGGAATAGCAGATCTGGCTTGCCTTGGTGGCGATCAGCGTCTGGTGGTTGACGAAGGTGAGGATCGCGGTTTCGATCAGCTGCGCCTCCATGATCGGCGCGCGGACACGCACGAGCGGCTCATAGGGGAACACGACCGTGCCCTCCGGCATCGCGTAGAGATCGCCGGTGAAACGGAAGGTCTTGAGGTATTCTAAAAAAGTCTCGTCGAAGAGCTTGAGAGAGCGCAGATAGGCAATGTCCTCTTCGGCAAAGTGAATGTTGTTGATGTAGTCCACGACGCTCTCGATGCCCGCCATGACGGCGTAGACGACGTCCTCCTTGGGGCGGAAAAAGAGGTCGAAGATGCCTTCGTTTTTGCGCATGCCTTCCTTGAAGTAGCCGTACATCATGGTGAGCTGGTACAGGTCGGTCAGCATGGTGAGATTTCGCATGGGGGAAACCCTCCTTCGAATCGTCGATTTGTTGAGCTTTGTTCGAAAACTGTCGAAACCGATTTTCTCTATTATAACGCGATTGCGTCCGAGAAAAAAGAACGCGGTGTTTTGTTTTTTGAAAGAAACTGTGACCTATGAAGCGGGGGATTCGATTTTCCGCGCAGGTATTGGGTTTGTCGGATACCATTTTGAAACAGCGAATTTTCGTAAAAAATGAGCTTAAAAATTTGATCAAAACCGATTGACAACAACCCGTCCTGCGGCTATACTTACATGGTGCGCGGCAGTGCTGGAATTGGCAGACAGGCACGTTTGAGGGGCGTGTGCGCGAGCGTATGGGTTCAAGTCCCATCTGCCGCACCAAAAACAAGAACCATCCGAAAGGATGGTTTTTTGTTTTTGGTCATGAGGTCAAGGGGACTTGAAGCCGCGACCGCCGCGTTATGCGACGGACAAAATACCGCGGTGCGGTGTTTTGCGCGGCAGGCTTTGCGAGCGAAGACCGCCGCAAGGCGGATCTGATTGCGAGCAAAGAAGTCCCATCTGCCATATAAAAAAACAGAGAACCACCCGTCCGGGTGGTTTTATTACTCCCTTTTCCCAAACACCCGATAAAACCAGCGTTTGAGCGCGAGATAACCCTGCGGAAACAGGCGTGCAAGGATACGCTTCACGCGATAGACCTCGTAGGCGGCGAGGTTGGGCTTGGGCGTACGCTTTTGTTTTGGGGCTGGTTCCGGCGGGGCGGGCGGCGCAGGCGGTGCGGGCGGCACAGTCTTCGTCAGATCGATGAAGTCGCGATAGCGGAAGTCATATTTTTCCTCCAGCAATCGCGCCATATCCGGATCAGCCAAGAGGCCGAAAATCGTTTCGCAACCCCAGAGCCAGTGCACCATCGTCGGCACGTCAATCGCGAGCCTGCCGAGGAAATAGGGGATTGTCCGTTCCTCCGGCTCGCCGAACTTTTCGCATTCCGGAAAGATGCGCTTGAGCTGCTCCGGATCGCGAATCTCCAGATAATGATCCAGAATCTGCTTAAACTCAAACATCTGCCGCCGCTGGTTGCCCGGATTATTCGCGCTGAGATTCATGCCGTCGTCCCGCACGCGGAACATCGTCAGCTTCTGATCCAGCACCCAAAGTTGATATTCCAGCGAAAGCTTCACCCAGAGATCAAAGTCGGAAAGCGACACCATCCGTTTGTCCTGATAGCCGAATTTCTCATAGACTTCGCGCCGGATCATCACACTGGGGTTGCAGAGGCAGTTGCCGAGGTAGAAAAACCGCCAGAGCCACGCGTCCGGGCTTCGATTCACATAGTCAAACGGAGAGGGGAACGCCAGATCGCTCAACGGCTGACCATCTTCGCCAACAATGACCACCTGCGTGAACACCGCGGCGCAGTCGGGATTCTGCTCCAGATAAGAGACCTGCTCCGCGAGCTTTGCCGGCGCCCAGAGATCGTCGCTCGAAAGATTCGCGATATATTTGCCGGAGCTCAGCTGCATGCAGCGCTCGACGGCAACGTTCATGCCGCTGTTGCGCGGCAAAACCTCCAGCTTGATGCGCGGGTCGTCAAAGCTTTGAATCACCTCGACGGAATGATCGGTCGAACAGTCGTCCACGATCACGATCTCAAAATCCGTGAACGTTTGATCCAGCACGCTCTGGATGCAGGCGCGAACGTATTTCTCGTGATTGTAGGAGGGTATCCGAACGCTGACCAGAGGCGTGTGCGTCATGGTTTGTCCTCCTGTTGACTCGCGAGCGCGAACAACTTGAAGTCTAGCCGTTCGGGATCATGCGCGACATCGCGCAGCAGGATTTTTTCGCCCTGTTTCACGTCGCGCTTGATCCTTACATCCTCCGCAAGACAGATCGGAATCCCCGGATCGTCTCCCTGATCCGCGCAGTTCTCGACCAAGCCGTAGCAGCAGTAGCCGCCGATTCCGTCGAGCATTTCGCCCTGCTTGAGATCGCGCTTCGCATAAGCGTAGACATTCGTCAGAAACCCGTGCGCGGGCGTCATCAGCGCTTCATGGCGCAGCACCGCGTTTTCGATGCAAGCCATGGCTTCGATGTGGCAGAGGTGGTATGGCCGATAGAACGTATAGAAAGGTCCGTCGCCCATCTTGTAATATTGCAGCATCCGCATTTGGTATGGATTGTCGCAGTAGCCGATAGCGAACACGCCGCCGCCGGGTTTCGCGCCGAGCACATAATCCACAAACGGCTGTTTTTCGCGCCAGAGCGCTGGAAAATCAAAACAATCGTTGACCCGTTCGATCATGTCGCATTTTGGCCCGAACATGCCCGCCTTCCGCGTCGTCAGCCCGAACGCGTTTGCAGTGATTGCCATCTCGATGTTGAGCTTGGTTCCGTCGGTATAAGAGGCGCAGGCCTTGTAGTCGAGGTTGCGCTTGTCCGCTTCTGCTATGATGCTCGTCGGATTGGCGTTCCGATCCAGATAACCCTTGATGTTGCCCGCCATCACGAGCGTGAAGCCCCATTGTTTGATGTCGTCGATCAAGTGCTTCAGCACGCCGTACTGGTCGCCGTCGCAGCTCGTGTAAACGACACCGTTCTCCTCCGCAACGCGACAAAGATACGATCCAAAGATCAGGTCGATTTCGGAGTTCATGAGGATCAGATTCTTTTTTGCGTTGAGCACGGCAAGGCTGAAGCGAGCGCCGGGCAGGATTGTTCCCGTCGCTTCGACCACGGCGTCGAGCCCGCGCATCTGCGCGAGCTGCTCGCCATCCGAGAACACGGCAACGGCATGCTCCGAGATTGCTCTTGTGATATCGTTGTCATTCTCCACGACGCGATAGCGTAATCCAAACTCCCGCAGGATGCCGCAGGCTTTGCTGATATCCGTGTCGCAGACGGCAAGCGCGCGGATGCGCGGCGTGACCGTCGTTTGATACAGAAGGCCTTTGCCCATCGCGCCGAGGCCGATGATGCCGATGAAGATCTCGCGGGAATCAGCGGGAAGCTGCATGCATATTCCTCCGTATGGTTTGAACTGTAACAGGGTTAGATCCATTGTACCGAATCAAACCAACGGTTACAACAGGTATTCACACAATTTTGAGACTGCTGAATATTGTAATAAACGGTCTTACCGGATCATCCCGCCGTGATAAAAACATTCGTAGATGCGCTCGCCGTTTAATCGGATCTCCTCGTATCCCTGAAACCAGTCGACGCCGCCGTCCGCGTGGCAGCTGTATTCCATTTCCCCTTCGCGATACACGTCCGGCCCGCGAAATGGGGCATCCTCCGGCACGAGTAGCAGCGCGTTTTTGAGGAAATCGCCGCGGAATCCCTCGCCGAACACACGCCCGCAGTAGTTCATCGACCAGACAGGGTTACCGTCCTGCCAGACGGCTTCTTCGCCTGCGAAATGCGTGCCGCCGAGATAGGTGTCGATGTATTCTAGATCGCCCTCGGTAAACGTCAGATCGTGCGAGTTCGGCCTTGAGGCGGGCGCCTCCGCGCCATGCGCCGCATAGGTGCTCTTTTTCGCCAGCAGGAGGAAGGAGAGAACGCGTGTATCCATAGAAAAGCCTCCGTTTATGAAAAGTTTAAATTCTTTCATTATTATATCAACAAAAACGGTTGATTTCGCGGGTACAATCCTGTAAGATTGCACAGTTGCGGGAATTTTTTCGCAGCAAAAGCCGCAATTTGCCGCGTTTGCCAAGGATGCATGCGGTGAACCGAGGCAACACAATTTGGCAATTTTGCCGAATGAATGGTATAATGCAATCATGGAAAATATGCAAAGAAAGCAGCAGCTCATCAGCGATGTGCTCCCCGGTTCACCGGCGGAGCGTGTTGGCCTATCCAGAGGAGATGTGCTGCTTTCAATCAATGGCGAGCCGGTCATCGACCTCGTAGACTACGAACACCTGACCGCGAGCGAACGGCTCACGCTGGAGATTCAAAAATGCGACGGCACGCTCGAAGAGATCAAGCTGACAAAGGACGATTACGAGCCGCTGGGGCTATCCTTCGCCACGAGCCTGATGGACAAGATGCGCACCTGCAAGAATCACTGCGTGTTCTGCTTCATCGACCAGATGCCCAAGGGCGGCAGGAGCAGCCTGCACGTCAAGGATGACGACTGGCGCATGTCGTTCGTGATGGGAAACTTTGTGACGCTGACCAACCTCGACGATCGCGAGCTCGACCGCGTGATCCGCAGACGAGTCAGCCCGCTGTATGTCTCGCTCCACGCGAGCGACCCGGCCGTGCGCCGCGCGATGATGAAAAACCCGCACGCGGGTGATATCGTGCCGCAGCTCAAGCGACTTGCGGACGCGGGCTTGCAGTTTCATCTGCAAATCGTGCTCTGCCCGGGGCTGAACGACGGGGATGTACTCCGCAGATCCATCGACGACATGCTCTCGCTCTATCCCTTTGCGCAATCACTCGCGATCGTGCCAGTGGGCTTGACGAAACACCGCGAAGGGCTGACGCAGCTCCGCACCTATACGACCGCGGAAGCGCAGGCGATGATCACAGAGATCGAAGCGCGTCAGCTGGAGCTGCTTACCAGCATCGGCACGCGGTTTGTCTTCCTCGCGGACGAGTGGTATACGCTTGCGCACAGCGCGCTGCCCGCGTATGACGATTATGAGGGTTTCCCGCAGATCGAAAACGGTGTCGGGCTCCTACGCCTCTTCGAAGTCGAGATGCAATACGCGCTGGAAGAGCGCGAGCCGCTCAAAGAGCCCAAGCGGTTTTTAATGGCGGGCGGCACTTCCGCGCACGATTTCTTCGCGGAATCGTACAAGCAGCTTGTGCCGTACGGCATCACGATCGACACACGCGCGATCGTCAACCGTTTTTTCGGCGACAGCGTCACGGTCGGCGGTCTGGTTACAGGCGGAGACCTCGTGGAGCAGCTCAAGGGAGAGGATTTCGGACGCGCGCTCTTGATCCCGCGGGTGATGCTGAAGGCCGACGAGGAGCTCTTCCTCGACAACTTGAAGAAGACAGACGCTGAAAAAGCTTTGGGCACACGCATCATTCCCGTCGCGACGGGGGAAGACCTCGTGGAGATCGTATTTTCGGAATAATCACGCGCTTTCGGCGCGAAACGTGAACAGACAGGAAGAAACGCCGCACGGGCGGCAGCAGGAGAACGTATGAATAAACCTTTGGTAGCGATTGTCGGCCGCCCGAACGTCGGCAAATCGACGCTCTTTAACCGCCTGATCGGGCGCAGAGTCGCGATTGTGGAAGATACGCCGGGCGTCACGCGTGACCGTATCTATCAGGACGCAGAGTGGCTCAATTACTCCTTCACACTGATCGATACTGGCGGCATCGAACCCGAGAGCGAGGATATCATCGCCGTGCAGATGCGGCGGCAGGCGGAGCTTGCCATCGAGACCGCGGACGTGATCATTTTCCTCGTCGACGGCAGAGAGGGCATGACCAGCTCGGATATGGAAGTCGCGGAGATGCTCCGTCGCTCCAGCAAGCCCGTTGTGCTGGCAGTCAACAAGATCGACGCGCCGAAGTTTGAAGAGGCGATGTACGAGTTCTATTCGCTGGGTTTGGGTGATCCCTATACCATCTCCTCCGCGCAGGGGCTTGGCTTGGGCGATCTTTTAGACGCGGTCGTCAAGGATTTTCCGAAGGATATCGAACAGACGGATACCGAGCGCGTCAATATTGCGGTGGTCGGCAAGCCAAACGTGGGCAAAAGCAGCCTCGTCAACGCCATGCTGGGCGAGGAACGCACCATCGTCAGCGACATTCCCGGCACGACACGCGACTCCATCGACTCCAACTTCACCCGTAACGGGCGCGAGTATACGATTGTGGACACCGCAGGCATCCGTAGAAAGCGCAGCGTCGAGGACGAAACCATCGAGCGCTACAGCGTCATCCGTTCGCTCTCGGCGATCCGCCGCGCGGACGTGGTTTTGATCGTCTGTGACGCGACAGAGGGACTCAGCGAGCAGGATGTCCGAATTGCGGGCTATGCGCACGAAGAAGGCAAAGCAAGCGTGCTGATCGTCAACAAATGGGATCTGATTGAAAAAGACACTCACACGATGCACGCCTTTGAGAAGAGCCTCAGCGCTGACCTCGCGTTTATGAGCTATGTACCGATGCTGTTTATCTCCGCAAAGAGCGGGCAGCGCGTGAATAAGGTGCTGGAACTCGTCAACAAATCCTTCGAGCAGGCGAAGCGCAGAATCCCGACAGGTCAGCTCAACGACGTTGTCAGCGAGGCTGTGATGATGAATGATCCGCCGAGCGACAAAGGCAGACAGCTCAAGATTTACTATTCCACGCAGGTGTCCGTGCAGCCGCCGACGTTTGTCATCTTCGTCAACGACACGGAGATCGTGCATTTTTCCTACGAGCGGTATCTGGAAAACTACTTCCGCAAATCCTTTGGGTTTGAGGGAACGCCGATCCGGATTCTATTCCGCAGCAAGAAGAAGGAAAACGAACAATAACCATGACCACACGTACGAAGGGAACGCCAGCGTGGATTCTCTTCTGCAAGCATAAGAAGGAGTCTTTCGCATGACGTTTTTTACCGGAATCTTTACGCTCAACCTTTGGAGCGTAATTGCATGCACCATCGTCGGGTACCTCTTTGGCAACATTCAGACCGCGATTATCGTCAGCCGCGCATATTATCACGACGACATCCGCAACCACGGCAGCGGCAACGCGGGCAGCACCAACATGGTGCGCGTCTATGGCTATGGCCCGGGCGCAATCACGTTTGCAGGCGATTCGATGAAGGCGCTTTTAAGCGTGCTCGCAGGGCAGCTGCTCTGCGGACCGATCGGCGGCTATATCGCTGGGCTTTTCGTCGTTGTCGGGCATTGCTGGCCGGTTTTTGACGGCTTCCGCGGCGGCAAGGGCGTTGCGTCCTCCTATACGATTGCGATCCTCACATTTCCGCTGGGTGCGCTGGCGGCGATCGCCATCGGCGGAATCATTCTGTTGATCAACAAGAAGATGTCGATCATGTCGCTGACCGCGATGCTGCTGTTTTTCTTCGCTACGCTGGTGTTCCAGCTCGCGAATCTGCCGCTGGTGATCCTCGCGGGGCTATTGACGCTTGTCGTGTTCGTCCGGCACACGGAAAACATTCAACGCTTGATCCACGGCGAGGAACAGCGCCTCCGCAAAGAGGGGCTGTAACACCAATCCGTTTTCACAATCAAAAACGCTTCCGGTTTTGCCGGAAGCGTTTTGTATTTGCGTGCGTGATTATCCGATGTTGAACTTTTCGCGGATGGCGTCCGCCGCGCGGAGGGTGTGGACGGATTCGATGCAGAACTCAATCCGCGTCTCGCTGGTGGTGATTAGCCAGATGTGGATGTTCTCCTTGCGAAGCGTGGAAAAGAGCTGGGATGCGACGCCGTGCTGCAGCGCCATGCCGGTGCCTTCCAGCGTGAGCTTGGTCAGGTCGGAGCGCGTGCGGATGTCGCAGCCGTATCCGTTTCGTGTCAGTTCGTTGATGGCGTTGAGCGCTTCGGAGAGCTCCGCTTCGTTGAGCGAGAAGCCGATGCTGAGGCTCTGCTCGTCCGGCTCGGAGCAGGCGATCATATCCACGAACACGCCGTGCTCGGCGATGACGTCGAACACACGGGAGGCAAAGGCGTCCTCCTTGGCAAACGAGCGGATGATGACCACCGCCTGATTCTCCAGCGAGAAGAGTCGCGAGGCCGCGTCGTGCTCGGTGACGACGTTTTTCATGTTGTACAGGCCGCTCTTTTTGCCGACGAGGAATTTCGCAGCTCGCAGTGCGCCCTGCGCAAACACCTGCTTGCTAAATGCGCGGTGCGAAATCTCGATGATCTCGTCGTTTCCGATGAACTGCACCTGATGTTCACCGACGACGGTGCCGCCGCGGACGGAGTGGATGCCGATCTCGTTGTCGGAGCGGCGCTTGTTCTTCTCGTGCCGTCCGAACACCAGCTCTTCATCCTCGGGAGAGATCGAAGACACCGCGTTTGCGAGCATCAGCGCGGTGCCGCTGGGGCTGTCGACCTTTTTGCGGTGGTGCGTCTCGATGATCTCGACGTCAAAATTCGAGCCAAGGGTAGAGGAGGCGAGCTGCACGAGCTCCACCTGCAGGTTGACGCCGAGGGACATATTGCCCGTCTGGAACATCGCTACCTGATCGGAAGCGGAGCGGATGAGCTTGAGCTCGCGTTCGCCGAGACCCGTGGTGCCGATGACGGCGGGGATCTTTTTTTCCAGCGCATAGCGGAGGATCTCCGGCGTGCTGGCGGGAATCGAAAAATCGATGATGACGTCCGCGTGCTCCTGCACCTCGTCGAGCGTTTTATAGACCGGGCATGCGTACGATTGCGTGCAGTCAAAGGGATCGACACCCGCTACTGCGGAAAAAGCGCCGCTCTGCGCTTGAATAGCTGCATACACGGCGCGTCCCATTTGACCGCAGATTCCGTTGATGATCACAGAAATCATGTCAGTCCTCCATATGTTGTTGTGCGTTAGATCAGTTCGTAGCCCCGAAGCGTCTCTTCGATCAGGCGCATGTTCGCAGCGGAAGGCGGAACGAGCGGCAGGCGCACGTCCGGCTCGCAGAGCTGCATCAGCCCCATCATCGCTTTGAGCGGGATCGGGTTGACTTCGCAGAACGCGGCCTTCCAGAGCGGGATCAGCTGCAGCTGAAGCTGTCTTGCCAGCTGGAGATCGCCCTTGAAGAACGCTTCGCACAGCGCGTGCATTTCGCCGGGAACGACGTTTGCGATGGTTGAGATCACGCCTTTGCCGCCGATGCTGAGCACGGGCAGCACGTGGTCGTCGTTGCCGCAGTAGATGTCGCACTGCGGGCAGAGCGCCGCAAGGTTCACGATCTGCTCGATGTTGCCGCTGGCTTCCTTTGTGCCGACGATATTCTCATGCGTGATGAGCTCCGCCATGGTCTGCGGCACGACGTTGAGTCCCGTGCGACCGGGAACGTTGTAGACGATGATCGGCGTTTCCACCGCGTCCGCAACCGCAAAATAGTGGCGCACAAGACCCGCCTGCGAGGTTTTGTTGTAGTAGGGGGTCACGATGAGCAAGCCGTCCACGCCGATTGCCTCGGCGGATTTGCTCGCTTCGATGACTTCTTCGGTGTTGTTGCCGCCGGTGCCCGCGATGACGGGGATGCGACCGTTGACGCGCTCGACGACGAACTGGATGACGCTGAGGCGCTCATCCTGCGTCATCGTGGAGCTTTCGCCGGTTGTGCCGCAGCAGATGATCGCGTCCGTGCGATTGGCAATCTGCAGCTCAATCAGCCTCGTAAACGCGGTGAAGTCCACCGACCCGTTTTGAAACGGGGTTACGATGGCGACGCCGCTGCCGCGAAAAACAGACATTTTTACGCCTCCCACTGACGAATGAGTTCCTGTGCAATCTGCACGGCGTTGGTCGCTGCGCCTTTGCGGATGTTGTCCGCAACGCACCAGAAGTTGATTCCGTTTTCAACCGAGAAGTCGCGGCGCAGACGCCCGACGTAGACGGGGTCGGTGTCCGCGGCGTAGATCGGCATGGGGTAGATGCCCTTTTCGGGTTCATCCTGCACGATGAGGCCTTCGGTCTCCTGCCAAAGCTTGCGGATGTCGTCGACTTCAAACGGCTTTTCGAGCTCGACGTTGATGCTCTCGCTGTGGCCGTGGAAGACGGGCACGCGAACGGTGGTCGCCGTGACGCGGAGATTCGGCAGATCCAGAATCTTTCTGGATTCGTCGATCATCTTCTGCTCTTCCTTGGTATAGCCGGTGTCGAGGAACACATCGATCTGCGGCAGGATGTTGAACGCGATGGGGTGCGGGAACTTCTTGGGAGATTCGCCCTTGAGTCCATTCTCCAGATCGCCGTATCCGCCCATGCCCGCGCCGGACACGGCCTGATAGGTCGAATACACCACGCGCTTGAGGCCGTATTTCACGGCAAGGGGCTTGAGCGCCACCATCGCCTGAATGGTCGAGCAGTTCGGGTTCGCTATGATGCCTTTGTTCTTGTACTGAGGAATCGCGTGCGCGTTGACTTCCGGCACGACCAGCGGGACATCCGGATCCATGCGCCAGGTGCTGGAGTTATCAATGACCACCGCGCCGGAAGCGGCAACGATGGGGGCAAAGACCTTGGAGGTGCCGCCGCCCGCGGAGAACAGCGCGATGTCAACACCAAGATCTTTAAACGCATCCTCGGTCAGCTCACGGACGGTGTGTTTTTTTCCCATGAAGTCGACGGTAGTGCCCGCGCTGCGTGCGGAGGCAAAGAGGAAGTATTCCGACGCCGGAAGTTTACGCTCTTCCAGTACGCGGAGGAACATTCTGCCGACCATCCCTGTGGCGCCGACAACTGCGATCTTGTACTGTTTCATGTTGCGCTTGTGTTCGCGATCCTGCAAGCAGGAGCGCGCCTTTCTTATAGTTACGATGATTTTAATAAATATTCACTGGTTTGTCAAACAAGATCAGCGATATTATACGATATATATTTGCGGATACGCCCTTTTTGTTGTACAATAAAAAATCGAACACGTATGCGCGGAATGTATGAATGCGGCATGAACAAATGCGGTTATTCATATATGATATGCAGTGCATGCGATTGGAACGAGAGGAGGCGGCATTCTGATGACACAGGCGTACGATGAATTTGCCGTCTACTACGACCGCCTGATGGCGGATGTCGACTACGACGCGTGGGCGGGGTATCTTACCGGATTGCTCCGCGACGGCGGCGTTCCTCCGGAGCAGACAGTGCTCGACTGCGCGTGCGGCACGGGCGAAATCACGATACGGCTGCACAAAGCGGGCTACCGCATGACCGGCGCGGACATTTCTGAACGCATGCTGGAGTTGGCGCAGCAGAAGGCGCGCAAATCGGGAGCAAAGATTGCCTTTGTCCGGCAGGCGATGCAGGAGCTCTGCGTGCACAAGCCTGTCTCTGCGATCACCTGCGCCTGCGACGGTGTGAACTATCTGCTTACACTGAACGATGTGAGCCGGTTCTTCTCCGGCGCGAACCGTGCGCTGAAGGAAGGCGGCTTGCTGCTCTTCGATATTTCCAGCGCCTACAAGCTGGAGAAGATTCTCGGCGGGCAGACCTTCGGCGAAGATGAGAAAGACTGTACTTATCTTTGGCAGAACTGCTTCGATGAACAATCGCGCCTGCTGGAGATGCGGCTTGCGTTCTTCACGCCGGACGGAAAAGGCTCCTACAAACGCTTTGACGAGCGGCATGTGCAGCGAGCGCATACACAAGAAGAGTTGACCGCTTTGCTGGAGGAGACAGGCTTTTCGGTGGAACGTGTTTATGATGCGTTCACGCGAAATCCGGCTTCGGAACAGAGCGAGCGCATACAGTTCGTTGCGCGAAAGACGCGCAGCGTGTAATTTACCCGCCGGAAACGGCACACCCGAACGACTATTATATAAGTAAGAAAGAGAACCAAAACAGACCATGAAAGACAACGTTTTACGATATAAACCGGAGCGCAAAGACCGCCTGATTCAGTGCGTGGCGGCGGACGGAATGCTTCGCATTGCATTTATCGACGGCACGAACCTCGTCAGCGAAGCAAGAAACCTGCTTAAGCTTTCGCGCGTTGCGACCGCGGCGCTCGGCAGACAGCTGATGATGACCGAGATCATGTCCGCGGACCTTAAGGGCGAACGCGACCTCGTCTCCACGATTATCAAGGGCGACGGACCCGCGGGCAGTATGATCTGCACCGGCAACAGCCGCCTGGAAGTCAAAGGCAGTGTCTTGAACCCCGAAGTCGAACTCCCGGTCAACGAACTGGGCAAGCTCGATGTCGGCGGATTCGTCGGCCACAGCGGCAAGCTTTCCGTGGTCAGCGACCTTGGCTTAAAGGAGCCGTATGTGGGACTCAGCAACCTCGTCTCCGGCGAAATCGCGATTGATTTTGCGAACTACTATGCCGCGAGCCTCCAGCGTCCTGCGCTGGTCTATCTCGGCGTACGCGTCCGCGGGGATTCGGGAGAAGTTCGTGCGGCAGCCGGCGTGTTCGCTGAACCCTTACCGGGATGTCCGGACGACGTGATCGACAAGCTGCAGGAAAAGGGCGCAGAGATCGCGCAGTTTTCCGAGCGGCTGGATGCGGGCGAAACGCCGGAAGAGCTGCTCGAGAGCGCGTTCGGCGAATTCGGGCTTGTCTACGCGGGCGAGCGCGAGCCGCTCTACCGCTGCGACTGCTCGCGCGAGCGGATCGAGCGTGCGCTGATCTCCACGGGTTACGACGAACTCCTCGGCATGATCGAAGAGGATCACGGCGCCGAGGTGACATGCCGCTTCTGCGACAAAATCTACCAATTCAGCGAAGAAGACCTGCGCGCGCTGCTGGATGCGGCGTCGACAAGAGATGATGAAGACGAATAAGACAGGAAAAGTAATCCCCTTTTCGCAGAACGCGACATTTTATATGAAGCGCGGCGCGAAGGAACTTGAAAAAAATGATCTGATCGCGGCTGTTTTCAAATACCGCGAGGCGTATGAGCGCGCCCCGGAGGACGCGGAGATCGCGGTCGCGCTCGCGGAAATTCTGAGCCAGATGCAGCGGTTTGAGGAGAGCAACCGCATCCTCTTCCGCTTGCTTGCGGATCAGGTCGACGCACCACCGGAGTGCCACTTTGGCCTTGCTTGCAACTATTTTGGCATGCAGGATTACGACCGCGCAGCGGACAGCCTCGAGGATTATCTGGAGCTGGAGCCGGACGGCGAATTCGCCGCGGACGCGGAGGATTTCCTCGATCTGATTGACGACGACGACGCGATGTTTGAAACCACAGGTCTGCGCGGCGACGACGATTATGAAGACAACGCGGTGACGCACTTTGCGCGCTCGCTACTCGCCAGCGGTGAAGTGGGCTACGCGGTGGAGGAGCTGGAGCGTCGATACAAGCAGACGCCGAAGTCCCTGAAGATTCGGGAGCAGCTTTCGGTTGCATACTTTGTCGCAAACCGCCGCGAGGAAGCAAGAGAGATCGCGAACAGCATACTCGCGGAAGACCCTTCCAACGTGCTCGCGGGCAGTACACTCGCACTCGGCGAAATCGAGGAAGGCAAGCGCGAGGAAGCGGGCGCAAGGCTGGACGAAATGCTCAAGCTCCGCGTGCTGGAGCCGGAGGAGCTGCACAGCATCGCGGTGCTGCAGCTCGATCTGGAGCGGGTCGCGGACGCAGAGAAGACCCTCACGCAGATGATGCATGCCATGCCGTATGACGAAAACGTGCTGCACAAGCTCGGTTATGCACGGTTTATGCAGGGCGATGCGGATGGCGCAAAGGCTTTTTATCAGAAACTCCTGCGCATCGACCCGCACGACACGGTCGCAAAATATTACCTGAACCAGACCAAGCACGCGGAAAGCGCGGGCAAACGCCCGAATGCGAAATGGATCATCCCGTATCAGGTGCCGTTTTCGGAGGCGTTCCGCAGGCTCAACCACCTCAACCGCACGCTCGCACTGCCGCATGACGAACTCGCGAACGTCTGGGCGGACGACGCCGCGTTTCGCGATCTGCTCGTGTGGGCGATTTCGCTCTCCGATCTGCGGGTCAAGCGCAGCATGCTCTCGCTCGTGTTCACGTTCGGGGACAAGAATGCGGAGCACATCCTGCGGGATTTCCTGCTTCGTACCGATCAGCCTGACGAGCTCAAGCGCGCGGTATTCGGCATGCTCAAGCAGCTGGAGGCAAAAGAGCCGTACATGGCGTACCTCAACGGCCGCTGGATCAAAGGCCGCGTGAGCCTCTTGGAGCTTGGCTACAAGCTGCCCGCCTCTTACGAAGGCGTGATGCAGATCGTCATGCAGTTCATGCTCGGCAACTGCCGCGAGGAGTGCACGACAGAGGCGGGAAACATCTTCCGCCGCTATGTCGAGAGCCTGAATAAAAAATTCCCGCGCATCTCTGCCTCGCAGGAAATTTCGTTTGCAGCGGCCTTGGAATATCTCGGGCGCACCAGCTGCGGCGAAACCGTCACGGAGGACGAGATCGGCGATGTTTACCGCGTGACCAAATCGCGCCTTCGCAACGCGATTGTCAAGCTGGAACCGTTTGTGACCAAACAAGAGGAAAACAAGCAGGACGAAATCAGTCTGCATTGAAGAGAGATAGAGCCCCAAAAAGAAGAGAACAAGCAGGACTGAACAGTCCGTTCTGAAGAGTGAAAACCTGAGGAGAACAAATGAAATATATCGCAACCTGCAAACTCGGTCTGGAAGCGCTGGTCACACGCCAGCTGCACGACCTCGATATCGAAGTGCTGGAGACGGCGGATGCGCGCGTATCCTTTTCCGGCGGCGCGGAGGCGATGGTGAAATCGCTCCTCTGGCTGCGCACCGCCGAGCGCGTTCTGCTCGTCGTGGACGAGTTCGACGCAGAGACATTCGACGAGCTGTTTGAGAAGACGAAGGCCGTGCGCTGGAAGCAGTATCTCAAGCCGGAGACGAATATCCACGTCACGGGCAAATCCGCAAAGAGCACGCTCTTTTCCGTCAGCGACTGCCAGAGCATCGTGAAAAAAGCGATCGTCGAGAGCCTCAAGACCGCCTATCGCACACAGGTGATCCCTGAAGGCGGCAGAGAGATCATCGTCGAGGTGGGGATTCTGCGCAACCATGTTTCGCTCTGCCTCGACTGCTGCGGCGCGGGGCTTTCCCGCAGAGGATACCGCACCTACAACGTCGCGGCGCCGCTTTCGGAGACGCTGGGCGCGGCCATCGTGCAGCTTTCCCGCTTCCGCGCGGACAGCACGCTGATCGATCCCATGTGCGGCTCGGGCACCATGCCCATCGAAGCCGCGATGATCGCGCAGAATGTTGCCCCCGGACTCGGCCGCTCGTTTGCCGCCGAGAGCTGGTGGTTCTTCGATCAGGGCATCTGGACGCGCGAGCGGCAGAATGCGCTGGACGCGCGCACCAACCAGAAGATCGATGTGCGCGGCTTTGACATCGACGAGCACAGCATCGATCTGTGCAAAAAGCACGCGAAGAAGGCGGGCGTCTTCTGCGACTGGCGCGTGCAGGATATCAAGAGCTTTTCGGTTACGGAAAAAAGCGGCATCATCGTCTGCAACCCGCCGTACGGCGAGCGGATGATGGACAAGGACGAGGCAAAGCGGCTGTATCTGATCATGCGCCGTGTGTTTTCGCCGCATCCCGGCTGGAGCGTCAACGTGTTTACCGGCATGCGCGAGTTTGAGCAGGTCTACGGCGCGCGCGCGGATAAACGCAGAAAGCTCACCAACGGCGGCATGCCCTGCACGCTGTATCAATATTTCGGCAGACGCGACGTATAAGAAGAACACAGAACGGTATCGATGGTTGGAGTAAACGGCAAGATGAAATTGGCGGTCATTTTAGGCGACGGTATGGCGGACTGGGCGGTGGAAGCCCTCGGCGGGAAAACTCCGCTGGAGGCGGCGCATCACCCGTATATGGACAGGTTTGCGCGGGACGGCGAGTTCGGCCTCGTGAAAACCGTGCCGGACGGCATGAAGCCCGGCAGCGACACGGCGAATCTCTCCGTGTTCGGCTACGATCCCGTGCGCTATTATTCCGGCCGCTCTCCGCTGGAGGCCGCGAGCCTTGGCATCGATCTTGCTGACTCCGACGTCACCTACCGCTGCAATCTTGTGACGCTATCCGAAGAAGCCAATCTTGCGGACACGACGATGATCGACTACAGCGCGGGTGAAATCTCGACCGGGGAAGCCCGCGAGCTGATCGAGTTTCTTGACGCAAGACTTTCGTGCGAAGGGGTAAAGCTTTATCCCGGTTTTTCCTATCGCCATTGCCTCGTGCTGAACGACGCAGAAACGGGCGCGGAGCTCACGCCGCCGCACGATTTCACCGGAAATCCCGTCGCGGGCAGGCTGCCCTCCGGCACAAACGCGGAACTCCTGCGCGCGTGGATGGAAGAAGCGTACGCCGTGCTGAAGGATCACCCCGTCAATCAGGCGCGCGTTGCCGCGGGCAAGAACCCCGCGAACGCGATTTGGTTCTGGGGCGAGGGCAGAAGACCCGCGCTGACGCCGTTCCTCAAAAAAACGGGTCTTCACGGCGCGGTTATCTCCGCAGTCGATCTGATTCAGGGAATCGGCAGATGCGCGGGCATGGAGGTCGTCAAGGTCGAGGGTGCGACGGGCACCTATGAAACGAACTTTGCGGGCAAAGCCGCTGCCGCCGTGGATGTGCTCCGGCGCGGCGCAGACTATGTCTATCTGCATATCGAGGCCGCGGACGAGTGCGGCCACCACGGTCAGGTCAAGGAGAAGGTCTATTCCATCGAGCAGATTGACCTTCAGGTGATCCAGCCGGTGTTTGACTATCTGGAAGGTTGCGGCGAGGATTATGCGATTCTCGTGCTGCCGGATCACCCGACGCCACTGCAGATTCGCACGCATTCCGCGGAGCCTGTGCCGTACGCGCTCTATCGCAAAGGCGACCGCGCGGGAAGAAATGTTCGCTATACGGAGAGCGACGCAAAGACGACCGGAATCTATGTGGAGCAGGGGCATCTACTCATCGACCGCATGAAGACAATAGACTAAGCCGACGAGAAACGGGCTTACAGATTTTTTCAAATTTCATGCAAAATACCTGCTTTGAAATGCATTCAGTGCTTGACATTTTACGCGCCAGTGGTTAAAATAATCAAGCACGCCAAAGTGCATGCGCTTGTAGCTCAGTGGATAGAGTGCCCGGCTACGAACCGGTAGGTCGCAGGTTCAAATCCTGCCAGGCGCGCCAGATTAATCAGTCTAAAGCAGATGAAAATTTGTTTTAGACTGATTTTTTACTATCCGATTTCCAATATTTCAGTTAAAATAGGGCAACGCAGTAATTCGATGAATGAAAATGCGGAGGATGCATATGAATCTTGAAGTTACGGAAGCCATCAGCGAACAGGATCAAAAAAGCATCTACGAAGGGCTTTTGACATATAATCTGGAAAGAATAGAAGACAAATCCCCAAAGGATTTGGGCGTTTATGTCAGGGATGCAGCGGGGAACATCATCGCGGGTTTGACAGGCGTAACGCATGGCAACTGGCTGCTGATAAAGTTCCTTTGGGTCAGCGAGTCGCTTCGCGGAAAGAACATCGGAAGCGAAATTTTACAGCAGGCAGAGAAGACGGCAAAAGAGCGCGGATGCAAATATGCATTCTTAGACACGTTCAGCTTTCAAGCCCCCTTGTTTTATCAAAAACACGGCTATCAGGAAGTGTTTGCGCTGGAAGAATACCCGCTGACTGGAAAGCGTTACTATTTCACGAAAAACCTATGATGAACGGAGTAAAAGATATGCCCGTTACCTTTCGCCCGGCAGAAGAGAAAGACACCACTTTACTGCTGACCTTCATCCGCGCGCTGGCGGACTACGAGCACATGCTCGAAGATGTGGTCGCAACGGAGGACATTCTCTCCGACTGGCTGTTTCAGCGGCGCGTCGCGGAGGCGTTTTTCGCCGTTGCGGACGGGATTGAGGTCGGCTTTGCGCTGTACTTCCACAACTTTTCGACCTTCCTCGGCAGAGGCGGTATATACCTAGAAGACTTGTTCGTCCTGCCGGAGCACCGCGGCAAGGGCTACGGCAAGGCGATTCTGACGCGTCTTGCGCAGATCGCGCGCGAGCGCGGCTGCGGCAGGCTGGAGTGGGCTTGTCTCGACTGGAACAAACCCAGCATCGATTTCTATCTCTCGCTTGGCGCAACGCCGATGGACGAATGGACGGTCTATCGCGTCAGCGGAGACGCACTCGCGCATCTTGCGGGCGAATCGGCGGCGGCATCCAACACGAACTGGGAGGAGCTATCATGAAGACCATCGGGCTCATCGGCGGCATGAGTTGGGAAAGCACCGTCACATATTATCAGCTGCTCAACGAGGGCGTAAAGGATGCGCTCGGCGGGCTGCATTCGGCGAAAATCCTGCTCTACAGCGTCGATTTTTATGAGATCGAGTCTCTGATGTCCCGCGGAGAATGGGACAAAGCTGCGGAGCTGCTCGGCGGCGTCGCGGAGCGGCTGGAGCAGGCGGGCGCGGACATGATCCTCATCTGCACCAACACGCTGCACAAGGTTGCTCCGCAGGTGCAGTCCCGCATCCGCGTGCCGCTCGTGCATATTGCGGAAGCGGCGGCGGAAGCGCTCGTCGCGCGCGGCATTTCGCACGTGGGACTTCTCGGCACGAAGTACACCATGACGCTCGACTTTTACCGCGACAGGCTCATCGAGCGCGGCATCGAGGTGTTGATTCCCGAAGGGGACGACATCGACCTCGTCAATCGCGTGATCTTTCAGGAGCTTTGCCTCGGTGTTGTGAACGAAGATTCCCGCGCGGAATACCTGCGCGTGATCGCCTCGCTCCAGTCGCGCGGCGCGCAGGGCATCCTGCTCGGCTGCACGGAGCTGGGTTTGATCGTCTCCGATCTGGACGTCTCGCTGCCATTGTTTGACACGACGGAAATACACGCGAAAAAAGCGCTCGCGCTTGCGCTGGCATAATCAAAAAATTTGCGCCGTTTCATGCGGCGCTTTTTTATTCCGCAGTCGATACCGACTATATTGTAAATCCGACCGCCTATCGAAAATCGGTCGCGCGGGGAAACGCTGTTGGCTATACTGCTCTTGTAACGAGGGGGGTGAACAAGTGAAGATCGAGGTAAAGGTAGACGCCGCCTGTGCGGAAACGACGGTGGTGATCTGCACTAACATGGTGACCGACGAAATACAGCAACTGGTGCGGAAGCTTTCTCAGGATGCGCCGCAGGTGATCGTCGGGTTTCGGGAGGACGAAGCGGTGATCCTCACACAGGAGGAGATGCTCCGCGCCTATGCCGAGGGGGGCAAGGTGTATGCGGAGACATCCTCCGGGCGATTTCAGCTGCGACTGAGGCTGTATGAGCTGGAGGAGCGGCTGGACGCAAAGCGCTTCGTGCGTATCTCCAATTCGGAGATCGTCAATCTCGGCTGGATTCGCGGCTTTGACCTGAGCTTTGCGGGAACGATCTGTGTGCGGATGAAAAACGACACAGTGACCTATGTTTCCCGCAGGTATGTCGCGAAAATCAAACAAGTGTTGGGACTATAAGGAGATTTCAAATATGAAGAAAGAACTACTCAAACGCTGCCTGTTCGGCGCGCCGATCGGGCTTGCCATCAGCACCGTGATCACCATCATCATCTCACTGATCGTCGGTGACGGGCGCTTTTATGCGGTTGTGCCTTCGCTGGCGGCTGACATGGGCAGCGAGATCAACGCGGTGATCCTTCAAGCCGTACTTTCATTGCTTTACGGCGCGGCGTGGGCGGGGGCATCCGTGATCTGGGATGCGGAGAAGTGGAGCCTGTTAAAAATGACGCTGGTGCACTTCCTGGTGACCTCGCTCGCCACATTCCCGATTGCGTATTTCGCGCGCTGGATGCCGCACAGCACGACGGGGATTCTGATGTACATCGGTATCTTTATTGCGATCTATATCGGCGTCTGGTTCGGCCAGTATGGCGGCATGAAGAAGCGCATCGCGGCGATGAACGCAAAGCTCAAGCCGTAAAAAAGAGTAAACAAATATAACGTTTGGATACCCGCATCGGGCGTGAACCTGCGCGGGTATTCGGTTACTTTGGCACAAAAGTAATTGACGAAACCGATGGATGTAGTATGATGTAGAAAATGAAAGGAGGATAACCGTATGGATATTCCAGGTTTATCTAATGTTCTAACGGCTGCATCGAATCTCTGGTATCTCTGGGTGGTTGTGGCATTGATCCCCGCGATCATCATGGGCATCTTCACGGCGAAACTCGCGAATAAAAAGGGTTATCGCGGATACTTCTTCACCGGATTTTTCTTCAATCTTGTCGGGCTCATCTACGTAGTCGGCCTCCCACTGGCGAGAGATCGCGCGGACTGACAACCTTTTCACGACAGACAAACAAGCGCGTCTTTGAATAAGGCGCGTTTTTTGTATTCTGACAAATCATACCTTTGCGGTTTCGCGTATAACGTAATATACTGGTGGAAAATGGAGGGGATGCGGATGGAATACTATTTTGACACAGATGATAAGCTCGACAGAAGAAAGTATGCTGAGTTTTTGAAGTCCATGCTAGAGAATTGCGATAAGTATCGCCGTGAAGATAGTGAAGGTGCTTATGTCATCGCAATTGATTCGCCGTGGGGAACAGGTAAGACGCGGTTTGCCAAAATGTTGAGGAATTTTCTTGAGGGTAGAGAACCTCAAGTTGTCGAAGGCAAAGCAGATAAAACTATTATTCCCGAACCCCAAGAAGACAGAAAATTCAATGTCATTTACTACAATTCCTGGGAAACTGATTATTGGACGGATGCAATTGAACCGTTGATCAGCAATATAATCAACTCTGATGTATTTAAAGAATTTCGTGAAGATGCTCGGAACAAAGAACTATGGAATCAATTTAAAGAGTTTGCTAAAGGTGTTCTGGAAGCGTCTGTCGATTTAGCAGCTGCGTATTCGATTTGGGGAACAATTCTGAACATAGTAATTCACGGTGTTAAGAAGGCTAAAGAGAAGGTAAACAAGCCATTTGAAGAATTCGAAAAGAAACAGAAACTCTATTCTGACTTCGCAAATAGTTTATCGCAAATAATCAGAAAGACAGACAGAAAGCTATTGATCATAGTAGACGAACTTGATCGCTGCCGTCCGACGTTTGCAATTCAAACTCTGGAATTAGTGAAGCACTTATTCTCGGTAAGGGGCTTAATATTCATCTTTGCACTAGATATTAAACAACTAAGTTGTTCGGTGAAAACTGTGTATGGTCAAGAATTAGATGCATCTGGGTATTTATCTAGATTTTTTGAT
>DATMYE010000044.1:0-7158 GCA_035561095.1 Clostridia bacterium
TCATATGAAACTATTCTGTCGATCGTTGCAGATCAAACGTAAATGCGCTAGAATGATAGCGGTTGGGCGGCAACGCCGAACACGCAGCAAAGCATTCGCACAATCCTTCGAGATTCTAATATGAGGAGATACCCCATATGAAGCGTTCCGAGATCAACGCGGCCATCCGCCGCATGGAGGCCTTCGCCAAACTGCATGGCTTTGCCCTGCCGCCGTTCTGCGCATTCACGCCGGAGGATTGGCAGAGCAAAGACCGCTCGTTTGACGAGATTCGCGACAACATGCTCGGCTGGGATGTCACCGACTACGGCGCGGGCGATTTTTCGAAGATGGGCTTCTCGCTGGTCACCATCCGAAACGGCAACTTCGGCAAACGGGATGTCTATCCCAAGCCCTACGCGGAGAAGCTTCTATATATAGAAGAAGGTCAGTACTCTCCGATGCACTTCCACTGGAGCAAGATGGAGGACATCATCAACCGCGGCGGCGGAAACGTGCTCATCACGGTCTACAACTCCACGCCGGACGAAAAGCTTGCGGACAACGATGTGACCCTGCACTGCGACGGTCGCGCGTTCACGGTTCCCGCGGGCACGCAGATCCGTCTCACGCCCGGCGAGAGCATTTCGATCCAGTCGTATCTCTATCACGATTTCAATGTCGAGTCCGGCTCCGGCGCGGTTTTGCTGGGCGAAGTGAGCATGTGCAACGACGATGTACACGACAACCGGTTTCTCGAGCCGCTCGGACGCTTCTCTACGATTGAGGAGGACGAAGCCCCGTATCGACTCCTTTGCAACGAATATCCCACAGCGAAAGGTTAAGGCATGGCAAAGATCAAACTGGTCGCACTGGACGTGGACGGCACACTGGTGCGCAGCGACCTCACCCTCTCTCCCGCCGTGTTTCGGGCGGTTGAATCTCTCCGCGACGCAGGCATCATCGTTTCCATCAACACCGGGCGCAGCATGGGCGAGCTCGTCGAGTTTCGCAAGAGCTTTCCCTGGATTCGCTATTTCGTGGTCAGCAACGGCGCAACAGGATATGATGCGGAAACGGGAAAGACGTTTTACGAGAATCATCTGCAGCTGTCGATCGCGCGCGAAATCGAGCGCGAAGCGCGGAACTACCGAACGCTGACGCAGGTCTACGCGGACGGAACGTCCTATCTCGACGAAGCGCTCTGGCCGCACATCACCCGCTTCACCGCGGAGCACATGCACCATCCTTCGCTGATTGCGGGATACACGCCCGTGGAGCACGTCGGAAATCTGCTTGCCGCGCGCGAGAGCGGCATCGAGAAGCTCTATATCTCGTTTGAAGACCTCTCCGATCTGCCGCGGCTGCGCGCGTATTGCGAGCAGTTTCCGGTCGATCTGGTCGTCTCGATTCAGAACGGGCTGGAAGTCAATCAAAAGGGTGTCGAGAAGGGTTCGGGTCATGCCGCGCTCTGCGCGTACCTCGGCATTTCGCCGGAGGAAACCGCCGCAGTGGGCGACGGCGAGGCGGATGCCGCGATGTTCCGCAGGGCTGGGCTCTCCATCGCGATGGAAAACGCGCTCCCGGCGGTCAAAGAGACTGCAACGCTCATCGCGCCGCCGAATGACGAGGATGGCGCGGTTTGGGCGATTGAGCAGATTCTGTTGGCGAAGTAAGTCTTACTTTTTGTTCAAAGGAGACACAACTATATGAAAAACCGTCTGGTCTTCATCGGCAGCTATACACAGCCTATCGTTCTCGGTACGGGCGAGCTGATAGCCGGCAGCGGAGACGGCGTGACCGTCTACCGCATGGACGACGCGGGGCATCTCGCGCGCCTTTTTGCAGCGGGCAAACCGAACCCGACCTATCTTGCGCTGAGCGCGGACAAACGCTTACTCTACACCGTCAACGAGCTGAAAGAATATCACGATGAGGCGTCGTCTGCGGTTTCGTCCTACGCAATCAACGAAGAAACAGGCGAACTGACCTTTCTCAACCGTCGCATGACCGGCGGCGGGGACGCCTGCTGCGTCAGCCTCACCGCAAACGACAGCCACCTGCTGGTGGCAAACTTCACCGGCGGTAGCTTCTCGATTCTGCCGATCCTTGCAGACGGAAGCCTCGGCGCAGCGTCCTGCTTTGTGCAGCATTACGGGCACGGACTCGATCCGCACCGGCAGGCAAAGCCGCATGTGCACCAGATCACGTCCGATCCGCTGGGCAAGCATGTGCTCGTCGCCGACCTCGGCAAAGACGAAATCGCAGTCTACGGCATCGACTGGGACTGCGGCTGCGTGGTGCCGAACGCGGCGCCGACGATCCAAACCGAGCCGGGCGATGGCCCGCGACAATTCCTGTTTGATCGGAGCGGAAAATTCCTCTATCTACTGACGGAACTAAGTAACACCGTACGCGCCTACGCCTACGACAGCGAGACCGGGAAAGCGACGTTCCTGCAGGCGCTCTCCATGCTGCCCAACGAGTGCGTTGCGGACACCATCGGCGCGTGCATCAAACTGCATCCGACGGGAGAGTTCCTCTACGCAAGCACCCGCGGATACGACAGCATCGCGAGCTACCGCGTCCACAAGGACGGCATGCTCACGCCGCTCGGCATCCAAAAAGCGGGCGGAAAAACCCCGCGCGATTTCAACATCACACCCGACGGGAAATTCCTGCTCTCCGGGTTTCAGGATTCCGACGAGCTGATCCTCTTCTCGATCGATCCATACAACGGGCAGCTCAAGGAAGTCGAGCGCACATCTTGCAACTCCCCGACGGCGGTGCTGTTTGCGGATTACGAATAACATCTTCAACCTTGTTCAAAGAAAGATTCTGCACAAAAAAAAGACCGCCCGGTTAAGGCGGTCTTTGCGTTTGTATCTTGTCTGTTTCTTACAGCACGAGGCTCGGCGGCGTATACATACGCGTGCCCATCTCCTGGTCGAGCATGTAGAGGCCCTTGCTGTCGGTGCCGAAGAGCTCCATCTTTTTGATGTTATCAGAAGAATTCATCTCTTCTTCCGCCTGCTCCTTGACAAACCAGTCGAGGAACTGCATCGTGCGGAAGTCCTTCGCCTCATAAGCGGCTTCGTAGATCGTGTGGATCGAAGCGGTCACAAACTGCTCATGCGTCAGGGAAGCGCAGAGCGCGTCGATGTGCTTCTTCATAACCACGTCAGGCTTGCCGATGGCTTCCAGCGTGACCTTGATCTCGTTGTTCTGCATATACTTGATAAACAGCAGCGCGTGGTCGCGTTCTTCCTGCGCCTGCACCATAAACCAGTTGGCGAAGCCTTTCAGACCCTGTTCCTCATAATAGTTTGCAAAGTCCACATACAGATATGCGGAGTAAAACTCCTTCACGATCTGTTCGTTCAACAGTTTCATCACTTTTTCGGTAAACATACAAATTCACTCCTATTCTCTCGTTCTATTTAGCCCCAGGTTGATCCGTTAGTATCATCTTACCTGTTCCTCTCCTATCATACTGTGCCTAACTCACGAAAATCAACCGAAAATGAAAATATACATTGTATTCATGTGACTTGCGCACGGTTTATTGTAAAACTCGTGCTATACTGTGTTTATAAGTGAGGTGGTGTTTCGATGGCATACAGCAAAATTGCCGAGGCAAACCAACTTCAGCCCGGCGAAATGAAGAGTTTCCCGCTTGAAAGCAAAACGGTGTTGCTGGCGAATGTAGACGGAACGTTCTACGCGCTGGACAACAAGTGCCCGCACATGGGAGGCAATCTCGCAGGCGGCGTACTGGAAGACACGACGGTGACCTGCCCGCGCCACGGCGCAAAGTTTGACGTGCGTACGGGTCAGAATCTCGGCAGCGCAAAGATCGCGTTCGTCAAGATGAACGTCAGCGACGCAAAGGCATTCCCTGTCAAGATCAATGGGAATGACATCCTCGTAGAACTCGGTTAACTACATTTTCACACGCACTACAGTCGTGGCAATTTCCACAGTAGAAAGAAGGAATCTTTCATGAAGAATAATATGAGCAGTCTGGACCGCATCATCCGCATTGTCGTTGGTGTTGCTCTTCTGAGTCTGATCGTGTTCCTCTCCGGCGGCATCCGCTGGATCGGACTCATCGGTTTGATTCCCCTGTTGACCGGTATCGCCGGGTTCTGCCCGCTGTATGCGCTCTTCAAGATCAAGACAAACTAACCGGACTTATCCTCAACAAACGTTTTTTGATGGTTTAACCGTAACCCCCGTTGGCTGGTGCTGGCGGGGGTTTGTTTGAACATAGTTGAATAAAAGCACGCCCGCATACCATCTGGTACGCGGGCGTTTCTTTACTTAGTTTCTATATTACTTGATCGATTTGACGTTCAGCATGCGGATCGCGTTGAGGATTGCGAGCATCGCGACGCCGACGTCCGCGAAGATCGCGGCCCACATGGAGGCGATGCCAACCGCACCCAGCAGCAGCACGACGCCCTTGACAATCAGCGCAAACGTGATGTTCTGCTTCACGATGCGGAGCGTCTTTTTCGAGACGCGGATCGCGGTTGCGATCTTGCTCGGTTCATCGGTCATGATGACGATGTCCGCCGCTTCAATCGCGGCGTCCGAGCCAAGCCCGCCCATCGCGATGCCGATGTCCGCACGCGCGAGCACCGGTGCGTCGTTGATGCCGTCGCCCACAAACGCGAGTTTTCCGCGCGGCGACTTCCCAGCGAAGAGTTCCTCCACCTTGGCGACCTTGTCCGCGGGCAAGAGCTCCGCGTAGACCTCGTCGATGCCGAGTTCCTGCGCCACCTGTTCGCCGATGCGCTTGCTGTCTCCCGTGAGCATCACCGTCCGGCGGATGCCCGCCTCCTTGAGTTCGCAGATCGCGCGGGTTGCGTCCTCCTTGACCTCGTCGGCAATCACAATATAGCCGATATACGTGCCGTCTTTTGCGACGTGCACCAGCGTACCCGCGACGTCCGGCTGTTCAAACGCGATGTTGAGCTTGTGCATGAGCTTCGCGTTTCCGGCTGCGATCTTTGCGCCGTCAACGATCGCCGTCACGCCGTGGCCGGATAGCTCCTCGACGCTTGCTATGCGCGCGGCGTCGATCTCTTTTCCGTATGCCTTCCGCAGCGAAAGCGAAATCGGGTGGTTGCTGTAGCTCTCGGCAAGCGCCGCGGTCTCGAGTAATGCCTCCGCGGTCAACCCACGCGGCTCAACCTTCTGTACGCGGAAGCTGCCTTTGGTCAGCGTTCCGGTCTTGTCGAAGACCACGATCTCCGTTTCAGACAGCGCTTCCAGATAGTTGCCGCCCTTGACAAGGATGCCCCGGCGCGATGCCCCGCCGATGCCGCCGAAAAAGCTCAACGGAATCGAGATCACCAGTGCGCACGGGCAGGAGATCACAAGGAAGATCAGCCCGCGGTAGATCCACTCACGGAAGAGCTGACCCGGCACGAACAGCGGCGGAATGACCGCCAGCAGCACCGCGATGATCACCACGACCGGCGTGTAATAGCCCGCAAACTTCGTGATGAAGTTTTCAGACTTCGATTTCTTGTTCGTCGCGTTCTCCACGAGGTCGAGAATCTTGCTGACCGTGGACTCGCCGTACTCTTTGGTCACCCGCGCGGCGACGAGGCCGCTGATGTTGATGCAGCCGCTGAGGAGCGTATCGCCCTCGTCCACATCCCGCGGGAGGGATTCACCCGTCAGCGCGGAGGTGTCGACCGAGGAGCTGCCGCTGAGCACAACCGCATCCAGCGGAACGCGCTCGCCCGGCTTTATGACGATGGTCTCGCCCACCTTCACCTCGTCCGGATCGACTTTCTCCAGCGCGTCCCCGCGCTGCACATTCGCGTAATCCGGGCGGATGTTCATCAGGCTTGCAATCGACTCGCGGGATTGATTCACCGCGAAGTCCTGAAACAGCTCGCCAACCTGGTAGAAGAGCATGACGGCAACCGCTTCCGCGAAATCGCCGACGATGAACGCGCCGATGGTTGCGATTGCCATCAGGAAATTCTCGTCAAACACCTTGCCGCGGAGGATATTGCGCCCCGCACGCAGGAGCACGTTTCCGCCGATGATGAAATATGCCACAAGGAAAGCCGCAAGCGAGAGCAGACTGCCTTCCACGCGGGTGATGATAGCCGTCGCGTAGACCGCGGCGCCGATCAAAATCTTGATGAGTGCTTTCTGGTTTTCCGTGAGTTTCATCGTGTTATACCTTCCGCACGACAACATCCGGCTCAACTTTCTTGACGATTGCGGTCGCTTTCTCCATGATCTCGTCCATGTTCGCGTCGTCGCCTTCAATGGTCATCTTCGTGGTCATGAAGTTCACGCTTGCGGAGGAAACTCCCGGAAGCTTTGCTACCGCGTTCTCAATCTTTGCCGCGCACGTTGCGCAGCCCAGTCCGTCCAGCCGACATACCTTTTTCATGCGTTTTCCCTCTTCTGCCGCGTTTGCGGCGCAATCATCTGTTTCTGCGATCAACAGCCCATCCTGTACCTGCTCGATTCAGACGATCATACTGTACATTGATCCGGAACAGTTGAGCGCTTGTTCAACTTTCATTGCTATTATAGTTGAATGGTTGCTCAACTGTCAAGGACAAAAATGCAAAAATCCTCTTGCTTTTTTCCGAACCATGTTATCATATAGGAAGTGTGGTTCTCAAGGTGCCGCAGGAACCCGGCCAAACACGCAGAAGGAGTAGCATGATGGGCAGAGAAGAATATGTCTGCGATTGCGATATCATCCACGGGGATGTGATCGATCTAGTCAAGCGCAGAATGCCGGAGGAAAACGAGCTGTATGACCTCTCCGACTTTTTTAAGGTGCTTGGCGACAGCACGCGCGCAAAGATCATGTGCGCGCTGGATGAGCACGAACTCTGTGTCTGCGATCTTGCAGCGCTGCTGAATATGACCAAGTCCGCCATCTCGCATCAGCTCCGCGCGCTGCGGGACGCGAACCTCGTCATCAACCGCCGCGACGGAAAAAACATCATCTATGCGCTAGCGGACGACCATGTGCGGCATATCTTCGAGATGGGTCTGGAGCACATCCGCGAGACAGGGAGCAAAGAAAAGGAATAAGGGTTTGTTTTGGCGGCTGTGCAGCCGGACACGGATTTTTCGCTGTTTTCATCATTACTTGGTATACATAGTTAAAACATCGCATCATTATGTAAT
>DATMYE010000045.1:0-58956 GCA_035561095.1 Clostridia bacterium
CGACTTCGTCTCATACTCGACGTGCGCGGTGTTGATCGTGATTCCACGCGCTTTCTCTTCCGGCGCCTTGTCGATTTCGTCATAGCGCATCGCCTTGGCTTCGCCCTGCTGCGACAGCGCCATCGTGATCGCCGCCGTCAATGTCGTCTTGCCGTGGTCAACGTGGCCAATCGTGCCTACGTTTACGTGCGGCTTCGTGCGTTCGAATTTTGCCTTTGCCATTACAACCATTCCTCCTAAATAACTTGTTGTTACCCGCATGCGGAATTTGTAACGGCAGCGGGCAAAATATGTTGTGCACCTGATCTGGATGCTGGAGCGGGTGATGGGAATCGAACCCACATAGCCAGCTTGGGAAGCTGGAGCTCTGCCACTGAGCTACACCCGCGCGAAAAAGCATCCCCCTTGCCGCAGGCGCGCGACAAAGGTGTTTTCGAGCAGGTTGTTTCGGTCGGTCGGCAGAGAGAAAGGAAACGCATTCTGCATCGAAAATCCACCGCGCAGAACACAAGCGTTACCCATGCGCCTCCACGGTAGCATTCATTATTCTATCGGCTTTGCTATCAAAAGTCAACATCCCAAATCGTGTATTCAGGCGCTGAATCAGCCCCAATATGCAGTCTTTCCCGGCTTGTTTTCCGCGCGTTTTCGCGCGCTTTGCCCTGCCGGAAGAAGGGCTACTTCTCCTCCCAGCCCATGGCGCGGGACAGCGCCCGGCGCCATCCGGAGAGCAGCGTTTCGCGCTCCCGTTCCTCGATCTGCGGCTCAAAGATGCGCTCGCTTTCCCATTGCTCCGCGATGTCCTTTGTGCCGGAAAACACGCCGACCGCTAGCCCAGCAAGGCAAGCCGCTCCCAGCGCCGTGGACTCCACGCACTTCGGGCGGTTGACCCGCGCGTTCAAGAGGTTTGCCTGAATCTGCATCATGATGTTGGAAACCGAAGCACCGCCGTCCACCTTCAGCTCCGGAAGCTTTACTCCCGCGTCCTTCTCCATCGTCTCCACAAGATCGCGTATCTGGAACGCGATGCCCTCCAGCACCGCGCGCGCAAAGTGCGCCTTGGTCGTGGCGCGCGTTAAGCCGAGCATCGCGCCGCGGGCGTACATGTCCCAATGCGGTGCGCCCAGCCCCGTAAACGCGGAGACAAAGTAGGCCCCGCCCGCGTCCGGCACGGACTCCGCGAGGGCGTCCACTTCCCGTGCGCTGGTGATCAGGCCGAGGTCGTCCCGCAGCCACTTGATCGCGCTGCCCGCGTTGAAGATGCTGCCCTCCAGCGCGTATTCCACGCGGTCATCGATGCCCCACGCGATGGTGGTGAGGAGGCGGTTCCTGCTCTCGATGGGCGTCGTGCCCGTATTCATCATCAAAAATCCGCCGGTGCCGTAGGTGCACTTCGCCATGCCTTCTTCAAAGCACGCCTGCCCGAACAGCGCCGCCTGCTGGTCTCCCGCCGCGCCCGCAAGCGGTACGCCGCCGAGGGCTTCCAGACCTAAGATATGCGGCTGCACCGTACCGTAGACGCAGCTCGACGGCATCGCCTTTGGCAGCATGCAGCGCGGAATGTTCAGCCGCGCAAGGAGCTTATCGTCATAGTCCAGCTTGTGGATATCAAACAGCATCGTACGAGAGGCGTTACTGTAGTCCGTCACGTGTTCGCCGGTGAGGTTCCAGATCAGCCACGTATCGACCGTGCCGAATAATAGCTCCCCGCTTTCCGCGCGCGCCTGTCCGTTTTCGATGTGGTCGAGGATGTATCGTATCTTCGTGCCGGAAAAGTACGCGTCGATGAGAAGCCCCGTGGTCTTCCGTACATGCTCGCTCCAGCCCTCTTCAATCAGCGTTTCGCAAAGCGGCGCGGTTCTCCTGCACTGCCAGACGATTGCGTTGTGCACGGGGTGCCCCGTCGCCTTGTCCCAAACGATGGTCGTCTCGCGCTGGTTGGTGACGCCGATGGCCGCGATGTCGCCCGGCTGAATCTCCGTGCGCTTTAATACATCCGCCGCCGCCTGCTTCTGCGTCTCGAGGATGTCGAACGGGTCGTGCTCGACATAGCCCGCACCGGGGTAGATCTGGCGGAACTCATACTGCGCGCTTGAGATGATTTTTCCCTTGAGATCAAACAAAATCGCGCGCGAACTGGTCGTGCCCTGATCGAGTGCAAGAAGGTATTTCGACATATACGATGATTCCTTTCCAAGCTGCGGTTGAGACGAATGAAGATGCTCAGATCAAATAGAAATGCGGTTGGTTTGAACGGTTCTATTATGGCACAACGCCTTATCGTTATTCAACTCGCGTATGGATAAAAATTGCTTTCCGCAACGTGCATGCTTTTATTGGAAGAAGCTGCTCTCGATCTGTTCGGTGAGCGCAAGCACATCGAGCGGCCGCTGCGCGCGATAGTCGGCTTCCGCCGTTTCCGCTCCACCATAGCCGTATGCCGCGGCGATGAACGGGATGCCATTCTCTCCAGCCGCGTCCATGTCGTGCACGCGGTCGCCGACGACGACGGCAAGCTCGCTGTTCCAATCTTTTATGATTGCCGCGACAGCCGCCGCTTTATCGGGATACTCTCCCGCGCAGGCGAGGCGTGAGAAATATGTGCGGACGTTCGTGACCGTCAGCGCGGTTTCGACGTATTCCCGGCTGCCGTTGGAGCAGATCGCGAGCCGGTAGCCGCGCTCCGTAAGCTGACGAAGCAGCTCCGGCACGCCGTCGAACAGCGTTCCGACCTGTTTCAGTGCGGCCTGCTCGTTTGCGTCAAACAGGCGCTCGAACGCGTATAGATCGGAGTACCCCGGCGCGATTGCGCGTAGAAACGCATCCGCGGGTTCGCCGATATGGCACATGACGTGCGCGTCCGGCACATCCGGCAGCCCCAGCGCACGGAGGGTTTCGTGCGCAGCGCGGCAGCTGTGATGGTGGGTTTGCAGCAACGTTCCGTCGAGGTCGAAGATGATCGCTTTGTTCAAATAAATGAAGCTCCCTCATAAATGTATTCTGAATCGTCTGTGGTCATTATCGCACAGAACGAGCGGTGCCTCAAGAGAGGCCGGCCGCATAATTGCCGTGCAATATGCCGCGAAAATTCACATCCTCCGTAACTTTCTTACTTTCTTTTTCCGCGATTCAGGTCTATCATACATAATATGTCGACAAACCACTCAAAAACGAATCCGGTGCCGGAGGGCTTTGTGCCAAACAAGGCGCTGGGGCAGAATTTCTTAAGCAGCGTCAGCATCATCGACGCGATTCTCGAGCAGGCGCAGGCGGAAGGCAGGCGCGTGCTGGAGATCGGTCCGGGTACGGGCGCGCTGACGGAAGGGCTCCTCTCCCGCGCGGCGTTCTTAGCCGCGGTGGAGAAGGACGGCAGGCTTTGCGAGCTTCTGCAGGAGCGCTTCGGCGAACGCCTCACGCTCCTGCACGCGGACGTGCTGGACGCGGATATCCCCGCGCTGATGGGCGACTCTCCATGGCACGCGGTGGGCAATCTGCCGTACTATGCGACGACACCCATCGTGCTGCGGTTACTTTCGCTCTTGCCGGAAAGCATGACGCTGATGGTGCAAAAAGAGGCTGCCGACCGGTTTTTCGCAACAGCGAAGGATCGCGTCTACGGTCCCGTCGCGGTGATCACGGGCTGCTGCTACAGCGCAAAGGTCGTCGTCAATGCCCCGCGCAGCTGCTTTACCCCACCGCCGGAGGTGGACAGCGTCGTTGTCCGCCTCGAACGAAACACGCGCGCCGTATCGGATGGCTCGGCGTTTCTCACTTTTTTGAAGCAGGCGTTTTCGATGCGCAGGAAAACGCTGTATAATAACCTCAACAAGGACGAACGCGTCCTCCCCGCCCTCGCGGCGTTGGGATGCAACGCGGATATCCGCGCGGAGGCGCTTTCTCCGGAGCAGCTGCTCCATATATTTGAAACACTGTCCTGACTTACGAACGACTGAAACCGAAACGGAGGAAACGAACATGGCAAAACTGACTTATTTCTATCTGCCGAGCTGCCCGCACTGCCGGCTTGCTTCGCGCTATCTCGAAGAGCTCTGCGATGAAAACGGCTGCTACAAGGACGTTGAAATCGAGCGGATCGACGAGAGCGCGGAAAAAGCGCTCGCCGCGAAGTACGACTACTGGTATGTTCCCTGCTTCTACATGGGCAAGGAGAAGATTCACGAAGGACACGCCGAGAAGGCAGACATCAAAGCCGTGCTCGACCGCGCGATGAAAACCTGATTCGCTTCTTTCGCCACGCAAACCCGCCCGCCGCAAGGCGGGCTTTTGCTTTGCCCGCTCTCGCGCAGATTACGAATATTTCGCGCAGAAATCAGCACGGCGTTGTATAATGCAGATAGCAGATTTGCCCATTGTTCCGATCCTGCAAAGAATAGGAAGTATCCGCCGTGCTGATCGCTCTGATCGTCCTTGCCGCGCTGCTTGCAGTGGGCATCATATTTTTCCTGCTCGTCGCGTGGAAGGTTTCCGGCATGATCCTGCATCCGCGCGTGTTCGCCTACGACGCCGTCTTGGACGAGGAGGTCAAGCGCGGGCATTTCACGCGGGATTGGTTTGACGCGAACGTGAAGCTCACGGAGTTCACGCTCCGCTCGAATTTCGGCTATGATCTCCACCTCGCGGTCTGGCCGAGCGAACAGCCGCCGTTTGCCGACGGAAGAAGACGCGTCGCGGTGCTCGTGCACGGGTTTACCTACGCCCTGCTGGGGCAGATCAAATACGCCTCGATGTTCCACCAGTTGGGGTTTGACTGCGTATTCTACGACCACCGCAACCACGGACGTTCCGGAAAGAGCACGACCACGATGGGGTTATTTGAGGCAAAGGACCTCGCGCTGGTCTGCGCCTGGGCGCGGGAACGCTACGGCGAAGACGCGCTCCTCGGCACCCTCGGCGAGTCGATGGGTGCTGCGACGGTCATGCTCCGCGCAAAAGGCGATCCCCGCCTTGCGTTCGCGGTTGAGGACTGCGGGTTTTCGGATTTTTACGAGCTGCTCGGTTATGTGCTGCCGCACCGGTTCCGCCTGCCCGCGTTTCCGACGCTGCCGCTCGTGAACCTGTTCTGCCGCCTCCGCGCGGGCGTCTCGCTCCGGCAAATCCGCCCGATCGACGCGTTGAACGCATGCGCGCATGTGCCGATGCTGTTTGTCCACGGCGACGCGGACGAGCTCATCCCGTTTCGCATGATGCAGGCGTGTTTTACTGCCAAAGCGGGCGAAAAAGAAGCCTGGCTCGTGCCGGGTGCGCGCCACGCGGACAGCTACCGCGCCGACCCGCAGGGGTATTTCGAGCACCTGAAAGCGTTTCTAACAAAGCACAAAATCATCTGAAATTTACGCATGTTCGGCAGGCACAACAGGAGCAAACGCGCAGGCTGTTTTTGCCGGAGATTTGCGCCCGAACGCGCTTGCAAACACCAGAAAACGCTGTTATCATGAAGGTAGTATGGAGGGCGAAACTATGACAAAACCGTTCCAAAAGGCCATGCTCATCACATCGGTCATCTACCTCGTCATCGGGCTGATTTTGATCCTCTGGCCGGATGTCGCGGGCAAGATCATCATCTACGCCATCGGCGCCGCGGCGCTGCTCTACGGCGGCTTCCGCATCGTGGATTTCTTCGTACGCAAGGAGCATCTCTCCGGCACGGTGCAGCTCGGCGTTGCGCTCGGTATCGGCAGCCTGCTGCTGGGCCTGTTTCTGATGATCAAGGTCGCAATCGTCGTCGCCCTGCTTGCCGCGATCATTGGCGTTGCGGTCATCGTGGACAGCGTGCTCCGGCTCCAGATCGCCCTCAACCTCCGTCACGTCGGCGGGAAATACTGGGTGATGCTGCTGGTCACGGCGCTTGTGACGCTGGGCTTTGGCATCCTGCTGCTCTTCAACCCCTTCACCGCGGTCAGGGTTGCGACCATCGTCGCGGGCGTCTTCCTGCTCATCGACGGCGGCTTCACGCTCTTCGGCGTCCTGCAGGCGCAGAGCGGCGGCCCGCAGCGCACGGTCACGATTAAATAAGATATGCTTACAGGCGGCGCGCTGCGCCGCTTTTTTTATCCCCGCAGTCCGGCAGTAAACATTGAAGCTAAGATAACAGGAGGCCTTATGAGCGCAAATATCGACCTCGCGATCACCCTCTTCAACGAAACCTGGGAACTCATCGACAAACAAAACCGCACGGAGGCGGAGACCATCACCATGCTGCACAAGGCGCACACCTCGTGCTATCTCTGGCGCGAGGCGAACAAGCCGCTCAACAACGCGCGCGGCGAATGGCAGGTTTCCCGCGTCTACAGCATCCTCGGCGAAGGACGGCTCGCGCTGCTGCACGGAGCACATTCCCTCGCGCTGTGCCTCGACAACGGCATCGGGGACTTCGACCTCGCGTTCGGCTATGAGGCGGTTGCCCGCGCCTATAAGGCGCTCGGCGACGAGGCGCTGCAGGAGGAGCACAAGCAGCTGGGGCTTAATGCCTGCGAGTCCATCGCGGACAACGATGACCGGGACTACACGCTCGGTAATTTCGCGGATCTGTAACGCAAACGATAGGCGATCCGCTTACACAAGCACCCGCCGGAGCGGGTGCTTTTTTCTTTCGAAAAAATACTTGACAGCATCGGTTTTTACCGATATATTAAATATCGTAAAATTACGATACGAGGAGGCCGTTATGAATCTTGTACAGGTGTGCAACGCCCTTGGCAACGAAACGCGCTTTCAGATCGTCAAATCCCTCAAGGATCACAGCATCGGCACCTGCTGCGGCAAAATCCAGTACTTCGAAAACGGCGTCAGCGTTGCGGATGTCGTGCAGGCAACCGGGTTGGCGCAGTCCACCGTCAGCCAGCACCTGAACGTGCTGGAGCAGGCGGGCGTAATCCTCCGCGAGAAGCGCGGACAATGGACCTGCTTTTTCCTCAACAACGAATTGATGGAAACATTCTGCAAAGAGACCAGAGAGGCTCTGATCGTCACGGATTCCTGCGCGGTTTGACGCCGCTGCGTCGCCGCGTTTTTTTTCGCACTAATACATCGTAAAAATACGATATAAAAGGAGAAGACAACATGGATTCCATCCTCCAGCTGCTCGAGGACACAGGGCTGTATCTGCTGCAAACCCTCCGCCACAACGCGCTTGTACTGATCCTCGGTATTCTCATCGCGGGCGCGCTGCGGGTCTATATCGACACGGAGCGCATGAAGAACTGGCTCATCAAACGCTCCTCGCTGTCGATTCCCATGACGGTCGCGTTCGGCGCATTCACGCCGTTTTGCGCCTGCGGCACCATGGCGGTCGTGCTGGGCATGCTCGCCTCGTCGCTGCCCTGGGGCGCGATCATGGCGTTTTTAACCTCGTCTCCGCTGATGAGCCCGGACGAGTTTGTGATGATCTCCGGCATCCTCGGCGTGCGGTTCGCTATCGCTCTAACGGCGGCTTCGGTACTCATCGGGCTCGGTGCCGGATATCTGGCAAACCTGCTGCAAAAGCGCACCACCTACTTTTCGGGTCAGCTGCGCTTTGCGGACGAACCCAAGAAAGCGCCCAAGCGCAAAGCGAGGGTCAAACGCGAGGATCTGCGCGCCACAGCCTTTATCACGAGCTCCGGCTGCTGCACACCCGCTCCCGGGGCGGCTTGCTGCACGCCGACGCCAGCCGCGGCCTGCTGCGCCGCGGCACAACCCGCAGTCTCCGCTTCCTTCTCCGATTTTTTGCGCAGGCTGAAGCTCGAGGCGCTTGCGGAAACGGTGTTCGACCTCGGCATCAAGAAGATACTGCCGCTGTTTGCCGTGTTTGCGACCGTCGGTTACCTCATCAACCGGTTCATCCCCGCCGAGTGGATCTCCGCCGTGTTCGGCGCACAAAATGCGTTTGCGGTGCCCATCGCGGCGGCGGTAGGCCTGCCGCTCTACGTCAGCGGCAGCGCAGCGATTCCGCTGATGGATTCGCTCCTGCAGGCGGGCGTATCCCCCGGCGCGATGCTCGCGTTCATGATCACGGGCCCCGGCACCAGCGCGGGTGTGATCGCGGGAATCGCCTCGATCCTCAAGCGGCGCGCGATCGGCTACTATATCGCCTGCCTGATGGTCGGCGCGATCGTGCTCGGCTATCTCTACGACGCCATACTGGTGCTGTCCTAAATAAAGCGAGGAGGGCTTTCCCTCCTCGTTTTTATGTTGACGCGTGATCGGGAGGGTTCGCCTCCTGATTTTTTTTACAGTTCTGCCGTTTCAAACAGCGGCATCGGGCGGCCCATATCCGGCAGATAAACACGGGTGCAGTTGCGTCCCGCCTCCTTTGCGGCATAAAGCGCGGTATCCGCCTTGCGATAGAGTTCGTCAAAGCCTGTGCCGTCCTGCGGACAGGCAGCCGCGCCAAAGCTGCAGGAAACGCAGACCGTGTCGCTGATGCGCTGGTTGAGCTGCTCGCAGAGGCTGTCGATCTTCGCCTGCAGCGCGTCTGCGCTCGTCACATTTTTCAGTAGCAGCACAAACTCATCCCCGCCGATTCTGCCGACGAGGTCGTCCGCGCGGAGGGCGTTTCGCAGCAGGTCGCAGATGCGCGCCAGTACGCGGTCGCCATAGCCATGACCGAAGCGGTCGTTGATCTGCTTGAAATGGTCAACATCCAGCATCACAAGCGCGTGCAGCCCGCTCGCCGGCGGCATTTGCAGCACGGCGTTTGCCGCCTCCAGAAAGGCCGAGCGGTTTAGTACGCCCGTGAGCGTGTCCATCCTGAGCTGGTCTTTGAGCGTGAGTTCCTCACGCTTTTGCGCGTCCACGTCCCGCAGGAGCATGGAGGCACGCACATTGCAGGAATACGGGTCCGGCAGCATCTGCACGCTCAGCCGCACCCAGACATACCGTCCGTCCTCCTTGAGATGGCGATACTCCAGCTTTTCGGGCCGCGCGCCGCGGAAATATTCGGTCAGCAGATGCTCCCGCGCGGTATAGGCGCGGATGCGTTCACGGTCGTCCGCGTGCACATAGTGCACGATGAAGTGGCGCAGCACGCTCTCCATCGAATCGTGCAACTGCTCCGGCATCGGCAGAAGCAGCGTGCCTTTCTGCGCATCCATGCGGTTTTGCGTCAGATCAAATTCCAGATATGCCGTGCTGTTCTGCGGCATGGATTCATACGTCTTTTGCCAGCGCTGGTAGGCAACCTCGCGCGCGTGCTCTTCCGTCACGTTTTCCAGCGAGATGACCGCCTGTCCCGGCGTTCCGTCCGGCCGATAGATTAGCGAATAGGTCACGCGGAACCATTCATATTCGCAGGCATCGCATAAGAGGCTCAGCTGCAGCACCGCGCTGCCCGTGGGCTGCGTGCCGCTCTGGAGCTGCGAACAGAGGTCGCGGAAGGATTCGAGGCTGTTTGCGCTGATGACGTGCTTCTGCTCTACAAGCGCCGGCAAATCATGCATCGTCGTGCAATGGAACAGCTCCGCTGAATCCGGCGGGAAATAGGCGGTCTTTTCCGCAATGTCATAGCGGAAGACGAGCTTCTCGCTCTGACGCACGGCGATGCGGTATTCCTCCTCGCGAACGCGGAGCTCCTCCTCCACGCGCTTTTGCGCGGAGATGTCCATAAACGCACAGATCCATAAGCCCCCGCTGTTCTCCGCACGGGAGATATGCACAATCGCCCAGGAGCAGCTTTCGTCCTTGTGCCGCAGCCGCGCTTCGAGCGCGATCGACCGTTCCCCGCTCTCCTGCAACAGTGCCATCCGCGCGAGCAGCTCCGTCCGCGCAATGGGTTCCACGCAGTCGAGCGCGCCGATGAGCGAATGTTCGGCGTCCGTTCCCTCCGCATAGCCCAGCATCCGAAAAAACAACGCGTTTGCGAACACGACAGAAAGCCTCTCGTCCTGCCGCGCGACGCAGAGGCCGCAAGGCAACGCAGAGAGGATATGCTCGCGCAGATCCGCCGTGAGGAGGTCGTTGGTTCCGTTTTGATGCATGTCGCGCTCCGGCTGTGATGGGAATGTTGAGAAACGTACATAAGTACCAATAATTACAGTTATTAGTATAGCACCGGCAGTTGGTATTGCAAGAAAATTTTGAAATTTTGAGGCGGTTTCAGCCCTGGTTTAGCCGATAATTCAGTAATCAACCAAATATTTATCGCTTAAAAAAATGTTTAGAAGTGCTTGTAACTGTTACTATGTAATATGTTACTTGTAATACTAGTTTTATTGCGCCTCTCCAATCTCTCTCCGCCGGACGGTGTAAGAATTCATGCTTGTGATGCAACGCGGAGACAAACGCGAAAACAGCGATACTGCGCACCGGGAACAAAGCTCATGCCTCCGCCGGAGCCGCACAGTGGGAAACACCATGGCATGAATTGATTCCACTCAGATTCGGGCGGATTGTTCTGTTTTTCGCGCGGATTCTTTGTACACAGCCGTTTGTTTTTTGATATACTCCTATCCGGGTGCTGCACAGCGGCTTTGTTTGTGCATGCGCGCCCCCGTTATAAACGAATTCTCCTCTGAAAGGATTACATATGGAATCTCCCGGACAAAACACATCCTCCGCCCGCTCCGTGCGCCTGCTCACCATCGGCGTGATTATGATCATCGGCACCTACGGGCTATTGAACAGCTATCAGGGCGTGGTGCTCAACAGCGTTGTGGAGTCCTACCGGCTCACCGGCGGGCTGCAGGGACTCATGCCCAGCCTGATCAACATCGGCGCCGTCGCAGCGTTTCTCATGGCGCCCCTGCTGCAGGGTCGCATCAAGAAGACCTCTCTTCTGCTGCTTGGCGCGGGGATTATCGTGCTCTCCTTCTGCCTGCTCGGCGCGGGACGGGTTGTTGCGGCGCTCGTATTTGCGAGCCTGCTCACCGGCGTTGGCTTCGGCTGGGTGGACGCAAACTGCAACGCCGTGATGGTGGATCTGCATCATGACGACAGCGCAAAATATCTCGGGTTTCTGCACGGCAGCTTCGGCGTCGGCGCGCTCATCGCGCCGATTCTGATCACAGCGCTGCTCGCCGTCATCGATTGGCACGCGGTGAGTTTTCTGCTTGCCGCCGTTCTCGCGGTCGCGGCCGTGGTGTTCTTCCTGCTGCTCTCCGCCGCGAAGAAGGGCGTTCCCGCTCCGGTTCCGGAGCCTAAAGTCACGTTCGCCGGAGTCAAGGCGTTCCTCTTCCACCGCAAAAACGCGCTGATGCTGGTTTCGACCATGCTCTACGCGATCTCTCAGGCGGGATTTCTCGTCTGGATCGTGCGCTATATGACGCTGCAATACAACGCGGAGTCTCTGGGTTCCGTCGCGCTCTCACTCTATTGGGTATTCGGCACCATCAGCCGCATCTTCGCGCCGAAGCTGAAGATTCGCCCGCTCGTACTGTTCTTGATCGGCGTCGCGCTGACATTTGTGTTCCAGCTCGTCGGCGTGCTCTCCGGCAGCGCGGTGGTGATGTGCGTCGTCGGCGCCGCAATCGGTCTGGTCTCCGGCCACTGCGTGCCGATGATTCTCAGCGTCGCCAATTCGGAAAACCCCGGCAACTCGTCGCTGATCTCTTCCTCGTTTTTGATCAGCATCTACGCCACCAACAGCGTTTCTTCGCTCTTCATGGGCGCGCTCGCAAGCTGGACCAGTCTGACCGTCATGATGCTGTTTCCTGCCCTATGCGCGGCGTTTGCCACCGTCGTGGTATTGGTTTTGCTCCGCGATGAGCGCAGAGGTGCCGCAAAAGCATAACGATCGATCCAGCAACATTCGCACAAAAAAGGCACACCTGACGGCGTGCCTTTTGCGTGGTGCATCGATTATAACAGCGCGGGAACCTCGCAGAGGCTGTTGACCAGAATTGCGCCAAGCGAAGACAGATGCTCCTTTGTCTGGTGGCCTGCGGTGATCAGCGCGCAGCCGCAGCCGATCGACGAGGCGATCTCAAAGTCGTGATCCGTGTCCCCGACGAACAGCGCCCGCGCAGGGGCAACCCCGCTCTCGCGCAGAAATGCGCGCGCATAGTCTGCCTTGCCGTCGGCAAGGTTGTTGCTGTTGCCGATTACGCGGTCAAAGTATCCGTTGAGACCGAAATGCAGAACCTGCTCGTCGAGCTTCTCCTGCCCGGTCGCAGAGAGGAGAACCTGCCTTGCCCCCGTCTCCAGCACCGCCGCGAGCGCTTCTTTGGCGCAGGGCTGCATCGCGCAGTCCGGGAACCGCTCGGCATAGAGCGCGACAAACTGGCGCGAGATATTCTCAAACGGCTCGGTCTCAAACGTATAGCCCATGCGGCGATAATAGTCCACTACGGGGAAGGTAAAATAGCGGCGGTATTCCTCGATGCCCTGCATGAGCGACATGCCGCGCTCCTGCCGCATCTCGTTTGCGATGGTATAGCAAAGCTCGGTATCGTCCAGCAACGTACCGTTCCAGTCCCAGATGACCAGATCATAATTGCGGGTAAACTTCATTCCCTCTTCACCTGTTTTCCGCCCGCGATTGCCGCGGGGCTAAATCTGTTACCACTTATTATGCACCTTTTCGGCAAAGCATAAAAAGTGACGAAGTTCCAGTTTGCCGCCGTCGTCCAGCGTGATCGTGCCGTCCATGTAGCCAAACACCTGATGCTGGTCGGAGAGCAAGGGACCTACGGACGTATACGCCGCGCGGTCGAGAATCGGCGTAAACGCGGTCTCAAACCTGCCGTCGTTGGAGGAGAACGTCCAAGGCGAAAGATAGTCCTCTTTGCCGTCCTTCATCGGGATATGGAACGTGAGGCGGTCGAGCTTGTGCGCGACGCCGTCGACGAACACCATGTTCTCCGACGCCGCCGAGACGTCGCCGAAGCCGTAGCCAATGTTGAAGCCCACGACGCGGCCATCGACCACGCCCTGACCTGCTCCCCAGTACCACGTGTTTTCATAGGTCCAGACGCCGCGCCCCCAGTCGAGGATCGCAAACGAGTCAGCGGGGTCAAATGCGCGGGTCACGCCGCCGATGGTGAAACTGCCTGCACCGCGCATGCCGACGATCTTCTGATTATAATAGAACGCAGTCTTCTTCTCTGCAAAGGGAGTGGCGATGACCATAGTGTCCCGCGGCGCGTCGGTCAGCAATAGATCGCAGTCAAACGACTGGTCGCCATCGAACTTATCGAGATGGAACCTCAGCCTCCGCGCGCCGTTTTCATGCGTAAACGAGCCGGACGCGCCGGGAATTTGCTTGACGATATCGCCGCTCTCCGAGCTCGCGGGAAAATTCGTGCTCCCGAACGGCAGCCAGAACATCGGCGAGGTGGTCTTCTCCGTATTCGCTTCAAAATCGAGGAACGACGCGGAGAGCATTCCCATGTAGGCGTTGTCCGCAATCGTCAGCGCGACGCCGTAGCGCCCGTTGTGGATCAGGTAGTAGTCCCACTCCTTGATGCGGAAGGCCCCGCCGCGAATCGCCTTGCGGTCGTACTGCTTCACTAGAGACGTGGCGTATCCTGCCTCCGAAAGCGCACCGGAAGGATCGAGAAGCGGGCCGCGCGAGAGAAGATGCTGCATAAACTGCTTCCTCCAAACGAACCATGATTCTGAACTTCATAGGATCGGATTTGTTTCATTATACCCCGCGCAAAACGCAGGCGCAAGGAACGCGGTTCACGGGACTCGCGCGATTGTTTTCACGCCAGCCAGAGTGTGTTATAATACCCGAATGGAAAATCTTGATCCCAACCAAACTCAAACAAAATCCGGCGAATCAGCGAGCGCGGTCTCCCGCGCGAGCTGGAAAAAACCCGCCGGAATGATACTCATCGGCATCGCGCTGTGCGTGATGGTCTGGCAGCTTGTGATCATCTTCCGCTTCGGCATGATGCACGTGACCCACGGGCTGTTCCTTATCGCGGGCATCTGCCTGCCGCTGATGCTGGGTACATATCTCTACACCCGCACGCAACCGCTGCGCGAGGATCGCCGCAAGGCGGTACGGTTCGCGTTTTTCGCGCTGTTCGTGTTCTACTGCGCGGTGCTGCTTGGGGCGCTGATCGTCTCCCGCGTGGACTATCAGACGTTTGCCGCGACCAAGGCAGAATACTGGAAGAACTTCGATCTAAATACGAACTTCAATCCGTTTGAAACCGTCATTCTCTACATCAACGCGATCAAATACGATTACATTGGCATGGAGATTCCGCTGAGTAACCTCGTCGGCAACGCCATGCTGTTCATGCCCATGGCGGTGTTTCTGCCGTGCCTGTTCCCGCCGATGCAGAAGCTCTGGCTATTTGCACTCGCCATGTTCCTGCTGCTGGTCGCCATCGAGGCGCTGCAGCTCCTGCTCGCCTGCGGCAGCTGTGACGTGGACGATGTGCTATTAAACCTCGCGGGCACGCTGATCGTCTTCGGTATCCTCAAGCTCCCGTTTTTGCAGCGGCTGCTGCGGCGGCTCTATCTGATGCCGGATGCGGCGCCAACCACGACGGAAGAACAGACTACAGCCTGATCTCCCGCGTGGCGATCTCGTCCACAAACGTCCGATCGTGCTCAACAAACAGCATCGTTGGCTTTGCGGCTAGCAGCAGATCGCGAATCTGCATCCGCGAGAGCACGTCCACAAAGTTCAGCGGCTCGTCCCACACATACAGATGCGCGCGCTCGGAAAGCGACTTCGCTAGAAGCGCTTTTTTCTTTTGCCCGCCGGAGAACGAGCGCATATCCTTCTCAAACTGCACGCGCGGGAAGTCCAGCTTGCGCAGGATCGTCAGAAACAGCGTCTCGTCCAGCCCGTTGTCCTTTGCGAATTCGGAAACCGTTCCATTCAAAAACGACGTATCCTGCGGCATGTATGAGATGATCAACCCGCTTGCCGTGCGGAACGTACCCGTATGCGGGATATCGCCACCCGTGAGCAGCTTTACGATGCTGCTTTTGCCGCTGCCGTTTTTGCCGAGCAGCGCCGCGCGCTCGCCCTGTCGCAGGGTGAAGTTCATTGGTCCGCAGACGGTGCGCTCGCCGTAAGAAATCGAGAGGTCGATGGCTTCGACCAGAATGTCCGCGTGGTGGCGAAGCGGTGTGACCTTCAGCGTGTCGTTGCGCTCCAGATCCTTTAAAAGCTTCTCCTTCTCCTTTGCCGCGTTCTCTTGCCGCCGCTCGGCGGACTTCGCACGCTTCATCACGCGCGCGGATTGCGCGCCGATAAATCCGCGATCCGCCGCGTGCTCACCGATCTTGCTGCGCTCGACGCGATCGCTCCACTCGGCGGTGCGCTTGGCCGCGGCACGGAGATCGTTCACCTCGTGCGTGAGGCGTTCATTTTCCGCAAGCTCAAAAGCGTCCTGTCGCCTGCGGTTCTCCTCCCAGCTGGAGAAGGTTCCCTTCTGCACCTCGATGCTCGCGCGGTTGATCGAAAGGATGTGATCCACGCAGCCGTCGAGAAACGCGCGGTCGTGACTCACGAGGATGAATCCCTGCTTGCCGCTGAGATACCGGCTGACGACGGCGCGCGCCTCCATGTCGAGGTGGTTGGTGGGCTCGTCGATCAGGAGGAAATGCCCGCTGCGCGAAAACAGCGCGGCCAGCAGCACTTTTGTCTGCTCGCCGGGGCTGAGCGTGGAGAACGCGCGATCCAGCGCGTCTGGCTCCACCTCGAGGAGGTTCAGCTCCTTCTCCAGCCGCCATCTGGGCGCATCCGCAATCTGCGCAAACACCGCCTCTGTGGTCAGGCTCGCGTCCGCAACGGGAAACGGGAAATAGTCGAACACGACGGAGGACGAAATCGTGCCGTCATAGTCGTGCTCGCCCAGTAATAGTTTGAGAAACGTGGTTTTGCCGCGCCCGTTCCGCCCGACGAAGCCGAGCTTCCAGCCGGTGTCGATGGAAAAGGACGTGTGTTCAAAGATATTGTCGTAGCTGCCTTCATAATGAAAGGTCAGGTCGTTGACGCGTATTTGGGACATGGGAAACCCTCCTGTCTGTGGTTCAAGAACAGCAAGGCCAAACGTGTTTGTCACCCGAAAGAGGATCGGTTCATCCTAAAACGCCCATCGTTTCAAGCAACAAAAAAAGAACCCGTTGATGGTTCGCGCACACGTTTGGCATTGCAAAACACGCACGTCACGGCAAAATTACCGCTCCCGCGTTTTTCATACATGCCAAGGTGTTTAGCGAATCATCGGAGTCCTCCGTCAAAAAGATTTCGTACTATTATACACAGCGGGAGTGCGTTTTGTCAATGGACGCGGTCGCGGTGAAGCCGCTTGCAACATGTGCTATAATGAATTGCGAGCCTGTCTATACAGAGAATCGGAAGCAATCGTTTTCCGGTCCCCATCCGGCAGGGCGCAAAACCAACGGATACACACGTATTTTTGAAAAAATTCTGACGCCCCCGCAACCTCAGAGCTAGATGCCGAGTGTTATGGGTGGAAGAGAGAGGTACCAAGCGCTTATGGAACAGCTGGCCAAGCCAAACGTGCCAATTCCGGCCGACAACGTGGACGCGCTCTTTGCGCAGTATGCCGATACGGTATACCGCCTCGCGTTTCTGCGCACCAAGAGCGGAACGGACGCCGACGACATCGTGCAGGAGGTTTTCCTCAGGGCAATGCGCGCAAAGCCCGTATGGAACAGCCTTGAACACCAGAAAGCCTGGTTCATCAAGGTGACCATCAACTGCACCAAGAGTCTGCTGACCTCCGCCTGGCGGCGAAACACCGTACCCGAGAATGAGAATCTCATGACTGAGATGCAGGAGACCACAGAGGTTTATCCCTATGTGCTGGCGCTTCCAACGAAGTACCGCACGGTGGTGCATCTGTATTATTACGAGGGGTACCAAGTATCCGAGATCGCAAAGATCACAGGAACAGCGGAAAACACGGTGAAATCCCATCTCTTCCGCGCACGCGATATGCTGCGGGAACAGTTGAAAGGGGAGTTTCAGGATGTTTAAAGAGCAGTATATCCGTGACAACGACAAGCTAAAAGCAAAGGAGACGTTGCTCATGGAAATCAAAGAAAAGAACGCGAGAGAAAGAATTGCTCTCACGCCAAGACAGAAATTCGTACGCTTCGGCGCGGTATTCGCAGCGTTTGCACTCATCGCGGTCGGTGCGCTCGGTACGCTGCTCGTCACGGGCGGAGACAGAGCCCCCGTGCAGGAAAGCGCGACGATGTCCGCCGCAGCCGACAACACAACGACCAGCTCCGCCGACGTTATGGCACCCGCCGCGGCGCAGACGGAATCGGGAACGGCAAACATAACCGTACCCGCCAATGTGGAGAGCTATGACGACATCTACGCCCTGATCGAGCAGATGCAGAATGCAAACGGCGCGACCAACGGCGGTGTGATGATGGAAGGCGCGGCGACGGACAGCGCAGCCGCAGCCCCCGCAGCGGGCGCAACCAAGACCGACATGGCGACCGCAGAAGCGGCAGCCCCCGTGGCTGACACCGGAAGCCCCGACTACTCCGGCACCAATGTGCAGGTTGTAGGCGTGGATGAAGCGGACATCGTCAAAACCGACGGAAGCTACATCTATTATGTAGCGGGCAACCAGCTCAACATCCTCAAGCCCGACGGCGCAAAGACGCAGCTCGTCTCCAGCACCTCGCTCTCGAGCGACGACAGCTGGTGGGGCTATAACTCGGAGATGTTCCTGCTGGGCAACCGGCTGATGATCATCACCCAGAGCTTCAACACCGTCTGGATCAACGACGCCAGCGGCAACTACCAGACCAACACCGACCAAACCAGCGCAGTCATCTATGACGTCAGCAACCCCGCGAAACCCCAACAGGTGGTTTCCCTCGGCCAGAGCGGCTATTATGTCAGCTCCCGCATGATCGGGGACTATGTCTACCTCGTGACCTCGCAGTATATCTACAACCCCGTCAAGGGCACGCCGGTCACCTACATTCCCTCGACCTATGACGGCGCGGAGAACAAGCTGCTGATGCCGACCGACCTCTATGTCGGCCCGAACCCGCAGAGCGCAGCTTATACGGTCATCGGCTCCATCAACCTCAAGAGCGGCGCAAACTTCGCCTCCGCGAAAGCGGTCTTCGGCGGAACGAGCGAGATCTACGCAAATGAGGAACATCTGCTGCTCGCGTTCAACCGCTATGAGGAGGAAGTCCTCCCCATCGCGCCGGACAAGGACGGCAAGAATGTTCAGATCACGAACAGCTCCTCCAGCACCGACCTCGTGTTGCTGGGTTTCAGTGAGGGCCAGATCACGAAGCTTGCAGAAGGCAACGTGCCGGGCAGCCTCCTCAACCAGTTCTCGATGGACGAGTACAAGGGCACGATCCGCATCGTGACCAACATCAACAACTGGGAGCAGAAGATCTTCACGGACGGCGTGGACACCTATGAGTACAACAGCACGAGCTCCAACGCGCTCTATACGCTGGATCTCAAGCTCGCCATCCTAGGCAAGATCGAAAACCTCGCCAAGGACGAATCCGTCCAGAGCGTCCGCTTTGACGGAGACATCGGGTACATCGTGACCTTCCGCCAGGTTGATCCGCTGTTCGCGGTGGACCTGAGTAACCCCGCGAACCCCCGCGTGCTCGACGCGCTGAAGATTCCGGGATTCTCGCAATACCTGCACGTGTTCAAGCAGAACCTGCTGCTGGGCATCGGCTACAGCGCGGATGAAAACACGGGCGCCATGCAGGGCGTGAAGCTCTCCATGTTTGACACCACGGACAAGACGAACGTCAAGGAAGTGAACACCGCCAAGGTGGACGCAAGCTGGACGGTCGTCGGCAGCAACCACAAGGCGATCCTCGTGGATGCGGAGAAGAACCTGATCGCCTTCCCGGCGGACAGCAACTACTACATCTACCGCTACACGGACAAGGGCTTTGAGCTCGCAGCGCGCGTCAACATGACGGCGGATCTCTCGAGCTGGAACCTGAGGGGCCTGTTCATCGGGGATTATTTCTATGTCCTCGGCGACTCGGGCGTGACCGTCATCTCGCTTGCCGATTTCACGGTGCTCACCACGGTGAAGCTCGGCTAATCAAAACCACAACCCAACGCAACAGGAGCGGGCTTCGGCCCGCTCCTTTGTTATGTATCTGCCCTTGTTGCAGGAATCGTAATTTTCTGCGGAAGCAGTATAAAAACCGCTTTGCAAGTCTTGTTTTCAACGATCAAATCCTGTAACATTACATATGACCTGTGTAGACAAGCACATCCGTTTCATTCGTTTTCAGTCTCATCAAAAACATTCTTTTGCGGGTCTCCGTCCGGCGCTTTTCGCTCCGCCGCCCGGCTATGATCCGGTCAGGGGGGAAAACTATGTGGAAATGCAAGTTCTGTGAAAAAACCAATTTCGACGACCAGAAAGTCTGCCCGTACTGCAATGCACCGAATCCGGACGCGCAGAAAACCGCACCGCAAGCGCCCGCACAACCGCAGAGCGGCGTGAACCCGCCTGTACAGGACTGGGCCTCGCGCTACAGTCCCGATCCGAAGGCGCCCAAGAAGCCCATCAAGCTCGACGCGATCCTGAAAATCATGGTCATCGCGGCTTCAGCGCTTTTGATCATCTATCTTGCGACGCTGCTCTTCAAGCAGCCCGGCAATCGCACAGATGCGGCCAACCCTACGCCGACGGAAGATGTGTCCCTGAAGGCAGGCGACGTGCTGGATGCAAAGACCGCCGACACGCCCATGCCGACCGATACACCGGAGCCGACGCGCGCGCCGGTCGTTGCGGACGCGGTCGCGGAGCTCTATCTCGATTTCGGGCAAACCTACCAGTGCTCGACTGACGACTTCAATCTGCCGGTTGACATCCCGGCGGCTGAGATCACCTGGCGCTGCGCCGATAATGAGGCGGGAACCGAGTGCAGCAAGGACGGCCTCATCGCCGCGGGGTATTATCAGGTCGATCCTGAGAAGAAATACAACGATGAAGTCATCGTCACCGGCACCACGGCGGAAGGCTCCACGCTGACCTACCATGTGTTCACGGGCGACGGCCAGACCTACTCGTTCGATTGGTCTACCTCCGCGCGTTCGATGCGAGGAGCGCTGAGCGGTTACACCATCGTTTCCGACCAGATGCTTGTGCAGTGCCATGGATTCTCGATTTATTATGAGTATGAACTTACGAAAGGCAAGCTGGAAGCCAATGCATGGTCCGTCTGGGTGCGTGAAGACGGAACCACCTGGGTTCGTGTGCAGGATATCAAGCTGGAAAATCAGGTTGGCAACGTGTTTGATATCGAGTTTGATCATCCGATCACGTTCAACGAGATTTGGATCATGCCGGAAACATACAGCCCGGAATACAGCATCAGCACCTCCTACCAAATCGGTTATTTGGTGTTCTAGTCGTTTCGAACACAGAAACAAGAAAAAAAAGCGGGCGTATGCCCGCTTTTTTTGCGCCTTCGCGCATTATCCCAGAATAAACTTCTGCATCTTTTTTTCTTCCGCCTGCGGGTTGAGCTTCTGCACCTGCTGCGTGATTGCAGTGATCGCGTCCGCCTTCTTGATCTTCGCGGCCTCGGCGAAGACTTCCTCACCCCAGAACTGCTCGGTCGTGCAGAACACGGTGGAATACCAGCCGTACTCCTCGCCTTTCTGCGAGAGCTTCTGCTGGCGGCCGCACATGGTCAGAAACAAGCGCATCTGCAGCTCCGTCAGCGCGCTGTCAAAGCGGCTCTTCTCCTCCGCGCCGAACGAGGCGAGCTGCTTGATGGCGTGCAGCGGCAGCGTGCCGTATTCCAGCACCGTATTGTAGATGCGCTTTGCCGCGTGGCTCAGCGTGCCCGCCGCGTATGCGCCGTCAAATTCCTCTTTCCCGCGCCGCGCTGCGAGAAACATAGGCGCCCATTCGCGCGTATAAAACCCGCTCTTTTTGAAGAAGACCTTGCCGTAGGCGATGTCCTTCCGCTCATCCAGCACGCGCATGCGCCATTCCCATGGGTCGGTCTCCGGAAGTCCAGTATGCCAGCGCACGGGGGTTTCATACGGTGGGGTTTCGTCCCAGCTCCAGGGCACCAGCGCATAGATTCCCTCGTCGTTACCGCCGCCCAGAGAAAACCCGGCGGACAGGAGGGCGTTTACAAAATCGTCGTAGTGTTTGATCTGCACCATATGCGCTTCCCCGTTTCCCGTTTTCTTACAGTATAGCAGAAGTGCGGTTGGAAATGATCTTCCAATTTACACGCTTGCCTTCGGCGGCACGCGCAGGCGGATGAGTTTTTTCACGTCCTCCAGCACGTCCGCGCTCGTCACGCGGATCATCAGCCAGCGGGCGCCGTTGAACGGCTGAGTGCGGGCGTAGAGCGCGCGCAGATCATCTGTACAGGTGGGCAGCAGCAGCTCCGCCTCCGCCGCCTCCTTTGCGCCGATGGTCACGAGCGCGATGAACTGCCCCGCGTCCGGATAGAGCGTACAGAGCGCGCGTCCGCCTTTCTTGTACTTGACGTTCCAGCCGGGTGCGCCGCTGCAGGTGCTGTATTCCACCTTCGGCGCGATTCCGTACGCCTGCTCTGTCCAGGAGCAGAGCCCGTTCCAAAGCGGGCTTGCGATAAACGATTCGATCTGCGTAAGGCTCGGTTCCTGCGATTTCGGGTATGCTGCAAACCAGTTCATGCATGTGTCCTCCCTTTTCCGATCGGGTGCTGCGCTGTGCAGCCGCTGCAGATGCCGTCGTGCATGTTGATCAGGTGCCCGCACAAATCGCACGTATACGCCGCGATCTGGTCGCGCAGGAACACCTCTACTCCAACCTCGCGGATCTTCTCGGCATCCGCCGCGAGATCGACGCCGTAGCCTTCGCGGTATCGCTTGCCGAAAACCTTCATCCGCTTGCACGGTCGATCCGCGCATGCCGCGCAGGAGAACAGCCCGCGCTCTTGCACGCACGAGCGCATGATGCACTTGCGCTGATACTCGTCCGGCTCGCTCAGCCGCGCGCGGCAGCCGGGGCAAGGCTTCTTGCCGAGGTGGCGGTAGCAAAGCATACAGTTCAGCCCGCATGGCGCAAGCATGGTGGTGTCGATTGTCTCCGGCGGTTTCATCGGCTTTTCCCCTCCTGATTTCTTGCGGAACGATCTTATGCGATACGAATTGTACACGAAGAAACCCGACAATGTCTGTCAAGTTCCAACCCGGTCACGGCGTTTTTGTGTGCTGCTCGTAGATGGCCTTTGCGTAGCTCGTGATCTGTTCGCGCAGGGAATCGGGCGCAAGCACTGTCAGCTCCGTGCCGAACGAGAGCAGGTAGCTTGTCACCCACACATCCTGCGGCATCGCGACTTCCACGCGCAAGGTGCCGTCGGCCTGCTGCGCGATCACGCCGCGCTCAAACTCGTCATAGACGCGGAACGCGACCGCGGGCGAGAACAGCAGATGCACTTCCTGCATCGCGGGTATTCCAAACCCGCTCTGTTCCAGCGGCGGCAGCTCGTCCGGCAGCTCGCCGAAGCGCTCCTCCAGCACCGTCATCTCGACGATGCGGCTGATCTTGAACAGGCGGTAGTCCTCCTGCATGCGACAGTATGCGTGCAGATACCAGGCTTTGTCCTTGAAGATCAGCTTCACGGGCAGGATTATGCGGCGGTTGGTCTCGCCGCTCGTGGAGCAATAGACGATCTCGATCGCGCGCCTGCCGGTTAAAGCCGTCTTGAGCCGCTCAAACTTCACGCTGTCCGTACCCGCCATGCCCCAGCGGGAGAAATCGACCTCGATCCAGCTCGAGTTCTGCTTTTGAAACAGGCCGCCGAGCTTATTTAGGAGTGCGTCCACCGGCTGATCGACCGCGCGGAGGCTCTGGATCGCGTAGAGAATCTGGTTCTGCTCCTCGTCGGAGAGCAACGCCTTGTCAAACGAATAGTTAGGCAAGAGCGACACGCCGCCGTTTTTGCCCTGCGTGGCGTAGACGGGCACACCCGCAAGCGAGAGCGCGTCGATATCGCGGTAGACTGTCCGCACGGAAACCTCCAGCGTGCGGCTGAGCTCCGGCGCGGTCATCGTGCCCTTTTCCAGCAGCAGATAGAGGATTTGGAACAGGCGGTCGTTTTTCATGCGCGTCTCCCGAAGATGGTTCTCTTTCCTCCAGTATAAAACAAAAACCTGACAGGTTCCATGTCAGGTTTGTTTGATTTGATTGAATTTTGCGCTTACGCGACCTTTGCACGTCCAGCGGCGACGTATTTACGCAGGAGGCTGCGGAGTGTTTCGAGTTCGCTCTCGCTCGCGATCTGCGCCTTGGGGATCACCACCGCGCGCTTTTCGCCCGCGATGAGATAGATCGCGTCCTTGGTTTCCCGCGCAAGATAGATCATCTTCCAGGTGAAGTTTGTGTCTCCGCGCTCGCTCTTGACGTGCACGCCATCGCGATCGATGCTGTACTGCACCGAAAAATCGGCCATCTCGCCCTTTTTGTAGTGGTTGTTGACGCGCACCTGCACGGAGATCAGGTTGAACGCGACCATCAGCACTGCGCCAGTCACAGCGGCAATGAGGCCGACGGTACCCGCGTTCATCACGGAGATGCCCTGCCCGTAGCGGATCAGCATCACGAGCACGCCGAGGATGACAAACGTCATAATGGCTAAGCCGCCGAGCTTACGCTTCATGCGGAAATAGTTGTACTGGATGTTGTCCTGTTTGGTGATCACGAACTTGCCGGAATAGGTCATGTTTCGGGTGCTCCTTTTTGCGGATGTTCCCATTATACGCCCAGCAACAGCCGCTGTCAAAAACGCGAAACAGGGAAACAAAAAGCATCCCGCGGGAAAAACCCCGCGGGATGCTGCCGTGCGTCCTGCACTCCCTCTTTAGTTTCTCTGCAGCGCTTCGATAGGCGTCATCTTGCTCGCCTTGGCTGCCGGGTAACTGCCGAACGCAACACCGATGACCACGCAGAACAGCAGCGCGATGATCGCAGCTCTCCACTCGATGGATATACTCATATCCGCGATCATACCGAAGATCTGCAATCCCAGCGCGGAAAGGCCGAGGCCGATCAATCCGCCGAGGATCGAGAGCACGCATGCTTCGATCAGGAACTGCATCATGATATGGCTCCTGCGCGCGCCGATGGCTTTCCGGATGCCGATCTCGCGCGTGCGTTCCGCCACAGACACCAGCATGATGTTCATGATGCCGATGCCGCCGACGAGCAGGGAGATTGCCGCAATGCCGCCGAGCATCAGAGAAAGCGTGCTCATGACGCTGTCGAGCGTATCGAGAATCTCGCTCATGTTGTAGACGTCATAGCTGTCCTCATCGCCCGTCAAAAGCAGCATCTGGTATTCCGTCTGCGCCTGCGCAACGTCCACAGTGTTCGTGGAGGTCGCCTGCACATAGGCGCTGGTGATCGCGGTGCTGTCCGCGATGCGCTGCGCCGTGGTCAGCGGAATCAGAATCTGCGAGTCGCTGCTTGAGCCGGTCTCCGCGAGCAGACCCACGATGGTAAATGTATGCCCGCTCATCGTAAAGGTCTTGCCGATGACGTCGTAGCTCTCGTACAGATCTCCCGCGACGCCGCTGCCGATCACCGCGGTGTTGGTGCGCCAGGTCAGATCCGACGCCACGATGCCGCGGCCGGACTCCAGATCGGTGCCCGCGATCTCCATATAGTCTCCCGTCACGCCGATGGCGGAGACGCTGGTGTAGGTGTCCCCGCTGCGCGCGGTGCTGCTCACGGTCAGATACGGCGCCACGCCCGCGATTCCGTCGAATTGATCAAGCGTCATGAAGTCGTCGAGGTCGAGGGTTACGTCCTCGTCCGTCACGCTGACGGTCAACAGATCCGAGCCCATCGAGGAGATGGCGTCGGTGATGCTGCTCGTCGTGCTCTGCGCGATCGAAACCAGGATGATCACGCTCATCACGCCGATGATGATGCCTAGCATGGTCAAAAACGAGCGCATCTTATTCGCGAGCGTTGAGCGCATCGCGAGGCGAAGGGAATTTAAAAACATCGTCATACCTGCTCCGCCTCCTCCAGCGAGCGGTAAAGCCGCCCGTCGCGCACATAGACCGTGCGCTGCGCCTGCCGCGCGATTTCTTCGTTGTGCGTGATCAGCACGATGGTGTAGCCGCCCGCGGAGAGGTTTTGAATCATCCGCATGACGTCATTGCCGCTCTTGCTGTCGAGGTTGCCGGTGGGCTCGTCCGCGAGGATGACGCGGGAGTTGCTGGCAAGCGCGCGCGCAATCGCGACGCGCTGCTGCTGGCCGCCGGAAAGCTGGCTCGGGCGGTGCAGCATGCGGTTTCCAAGGCCCACCTGATCGAGCGCGGCCTTTGCGCGTTCGATGCGCTCCTTCTGCGAGAGTTTCTGGTAGATCAGCGGGAGTTCCACGTTTTCCAGCGCGCTCATGGAGTCGAGCAGGTTGAACTGCTGGAACACAAATCCGATCTTCTGGCTGCGGATCTGCGAGAGTTCGTTGTCGCTGCACTCCGCGATGTCCACGCCGTCGAGGATATACCGCCCGGAGTCCGGCTGGTCGAGACAGCCCATGACGTTCATCAGCGTCGTTTTGCCGGAGCCGGAAGGCCCGCAGATCGCGACAAACTCGGAGGGTTTCACGTGCAGCGAGGCGTCGTCCAGCGCGTGGACGGTTTCGTCGCCGACGTAGTAGGTCTTATACAGGTGTTCGAGTATCAGCACTTCGACGCTCCTTTCCCGCACGATGGTGCATCAGTATTTGTTGCATCATACGCGCCTCAGTTGCCGCTCGGGGGCTGGAAGTTGCCGCTGCCGCCGCCGCCCATGTCGCTCGGAGGCTGGAAGCTGCCGGAGCTGCTGCTGCCGGGCATGGTCATGCCGCTTCCCTGCGTCATAAAGTAGCTGCTCGTCGTGCTGTCGTCTGCGGTATAGGTCGCGGTGCTCGTGCGCTCCGGCACCCAGACTACATCGCCTGTGGCAAGGCCTTCCGCCGCGACGGCGATGTAGGAGCCATCGGACATGCCGGTGGTGACGGTCACCTTGGTGAGCGAGTTGAGATCCAGCGCGCCGTCCGCAAGCGTCGCGCCTGCCGTAACACCGTCTCCCGCGAGGTAGACATACGCGGTTTCACCTTCGTACTGCACCGCGGACACCGGAACGATCAGCGATTCGCCGCTGGTCTCTGTGATGATCTCCGCGGAGGCGCTCATGCCGGGATACGCTCCCTCGATGGGTTCGGTGGAGATCGTCGCGGTATAGCTCGTGACATAGCTGCCGCTGCCGGAATAGGAGATGTTGGTCACGGTGCCCGTGAAATCGCCTGTGATCGCGTCAAGGGTGATCGTCGCGCTCTGGCCGAGCTTGACGGTTGCGATATCCAGCTCGTCGATCGACAGCGCGATGGTAAAGCCGCCTGTGCCCGTCATGGAGCAGACGGTGGTGCCCGCGGCAACCGTGTCTCCCGCCGCGACGGAAAGCGAGGTCAACGTGCAGTCGGTGTCCGCCTTGACGGTCAGCAGCGCTTCGAGGTCCGCAATCTGCGTGAGCAGCTCTGCTTCGGTTGTCTTCAGCGCGGTATAGGTCGCCGTCGGCGCGCCTTCCGCAAGCGTGAAGACCGTTGAGCTCTTGCTGATCTTCTGGTTATCCGTCACCTTGACCTTGGCGATCTTGCCGGACGCCGCGGTGACCTCTACATATTCATTGACGGTGATGCTGCCCGTGCCGAGGGTGGCGCCGCTTGCGCTGAGGACGGTTGCAGATGTGCCGACGGGATAGTAGTTGTCGGTAAACACAACGGTGGCTGTGCCGTTTTCGATCCTGGTGATATAGCCTTCCTGCGTGTCCTCGCCGACCTGCACGCTTACGGCGTCATACTGCGCCATGCCGTCCGTCGCGGGAATTGCAACCTGCATCTTACCGTCGGTCGCGATCAGGCAGAGATAGTCCATATTGTCGACGATGCTGCCTTCCTGCGCCTGAATGTCCTTGACGATGCCGCCCTTTGTGGCGGTGATGTTCAGGTTGGTCAACAGCTGTTTTGCGGTCGCGAGGGATGCGCGGGTGTCGCTCAGCTGATCCTTAAGATCGCTCAGCTGGCTTTCCACCTCGGTCGAGGTCATGGTCATCACCACGTCGCCCGCCTTGATCGCGTCGCCGGGTGCGAAATTGACCGACGTGACCGTGGATTCCTCCGTGGTCGTGACGTCCTGGCTTTCCAGCGCAGCCAGCGTGCCGCTGCCGTCGATGGTCGTGCTGATCGTGCCGGTTGAGACCGCAGTCGCACGATAGCTTAAGGTACTGGTTGAGTCGCCGCTTTTTTTCGAGAGCGTCAGGGCCAGAACGATGCCGACCACGACGACCACAGCCGCCGCGCTGACGATGATGATCGTACGCGTGCGCTTCTGTTTCTTCTTTTTTTGCTTCGCAGCGGTAAACGATGTGTCCAACGATTCCATACGGTTTTATCGCCTCCAAATGTATTTCGCCTATGATCATATTGGGCTGTTGTGGCACAATCGTGGCACACAATTGCGATAAATATGTACCATTTCGACAGATTCCCCCTGTTGACGGCAGAAACGAAACTCACGATAAAGCGTCGGGTTTCTGCCAAGATTGTGCCAAGATCAACGTATACGATAGGAAAAAAGATTGGATACACGCGCAACCGCGCAATTCTTTCAGGAGAGTGATCATATGAAGAAACAATCCTATCTGTCGATTCCCCGCGCGTTGACCGCGCTGCTGCTGTGTGCACTCGTGCTGAGTCTCTGTTTTGCGGGCGTTTCGCCGGATACGGTGCTCGTTTCCGACGCGGACGAGCTATATACAGCGCTCAGCGACGCCGCAGCAAGCGGCAACGCCACCACGATCTATTTCGCCGCGGGCACCTCCGCCTTCGAGCTTTCGGGCTCCACGGTCGTTCCTTCCAATGTGACCATCGACCTAAGCGCGGGCGGCACACTCCGCGTGTCCGGCGTGCTGGACGTCGGCGGCGGAATCACGGGCGGCGCAATCGAGGTCGCGGGCGGCACACTGCTGCGCGAGTTTACGAGCAGCATCACCTCCACGATTACGGCCAGCAGCGGCGGCACGGTGCGCGGAGCAAGGGTGCTCACGCTGGAAAACCTCAGCGCGACGAGCGGAGAAAGCATCACGGCGGTCTATTATGATGGAACCTCCGGCGCGGACACGAGCGCCTATGTCTGCCGCACGGCTGCGGGCGTGATCTACGCGAAGATGGGCGGCGCAAACTTTGCTTCCTATCAGACGATTGAGACCGTGGTCACCGGCGCGGGCAACGTCTTCCGCCTCGGCACCAAGAACACGGACAGGCTTTCGCTTTCCTATCTGCTCACCTACGGCGGGCTGACGGGCGCTACACTCTCCGCGCTGAACCCGACGAGCTACACCGCGAGCGACTCCGCCATCCTGCTCAACAATCCGGTCAAGGACGGCTTTGTCTTCGCGGGCTGGCTATGCGAATCCCTCAGTGTCACCGTGCCGCAGGAAAAGCTCGTGATTCCGGAAGGCACGACGGGAGAGCTGACCTTCGTCGCCGTCTGGGCGGAGGCGCCCGCGGGCGGCGGAGGCATGAGCGGCGGCAGCGGCAGTTCTTCCACAGCGACGGACACAACCGCGACTGACGACGCGCAGGCACAGCAGGAGCAGGCAGCCGCGGAGGATCAGGCGGCAACGCAGCAGAGCACACGCCGCACGCGAACCGCATCCTCCTCCACCAAGGTCGATTTCACGAGCGAGGTTTCGTCCGTTGTGCCCTCCGTCTCCAGCCTGAACGACGGAAGCTCGTTCCCCTGGGCACTGGTGTTCGGCGGCCTCGGCGCGCTGGGTATTGCGGTGTATTTCACCGCAAGAACACTGAATAGGAGACAAAAATAGCGCAGGCAAACAAAAAGGCGGGGCAACTGCCCCGCTTTTTGTTTGTGCGTCGTATTCGAATTATTTGGCCGTTTCTTCCGTTTTGGTTTCGCCTTCCGCCGTTTCCTTCTTCATGTTCTCGGCATAGGCATGGAACGCGGTCTTGCCGTCCGCTTCCCACCAGTCGTCGTAATACTCCCAGTCCTTCCAGTCGTGCTTCTCGCCTTCGCCGCCGTGATGGTGGTGATGACGCCTGCCGTGGTGGTGCTTCTTGTCGCCATCGCCGGAGCCGCCGCCGAAGCCGAAGAGGATCTTCGCCAGCACGAAGAGGCCGAGGCCTTCCCAGAAGCCGATGGTGCGCAGTCCGAAGAGACTCGGCATCAACCAGTTCCAGAGCCACATGATCACGTTGCCGAACAGAAGCCCGAAGAGGAACGCGCCCGCGATGCCGAGCACCGCGTAGAGCGTGTATTTCGCCCAGTCCGGGAAGCCGTCCATTTTCTTTTTGAAGTTTCTCATATTGATTTCTCCCATATTGTTTGTCGTCTTGTTTTCGCGTTCGGAATCGGGTTTTACGCCTCTTCCTCCAGCAGTTTCTTCAGGGTCTTGACCGCGCGGCTCTTGCGCGAGAGCAGCGTGCCGATGGGTTCGCCCCACTCCTCCGCGAGATCGCGGAAGGATTTCCCCTTTAGCTCGGTCGCGATCAGGATCGCGCGCTGCCGGGGTTCGAGCTTGCCGATGGCGTCGGTCAGGCGATGCATGCGCTCCGCCCGCTCCTCCTGCGCAAAGGGTTCCTCGTTAACAGCTGCCAGCATGCTCAGAAGCGGCAGCTCTCCGTCCGCGTCCGCCATGCCGTCGAGGCTCGTTTCCCTGCCGTGCTTTCGCTCGTAGTCGGCGATCTTGTTCCGCACGGCGCGGTAGGCGTAGGCAGCGAGATTTTCCACGGGGCCGTTGGTCTCCAGGCGGCTCACGAGGTTCAGCATCACGTCCGCGACGATATCCTCCGCGTCCATCTCGCTGATGCGCCGGGTCTGGCCTTTGGCAAAGCGAACGAGCTTCTCCCCTTCACGGGTGAAGAACGCGTACCACTTGCTGTTTTCGCCCTGTTCCATCGCCATCATTTCCCCTTATGCTATATTGACGGATTGCGGGGGCATTTATTGCACGAAAAATCAAAAAATCTTTGCTTCAGATATATCACAAAAAGCTTTTCTTTGCCAGCGCGTAAAAAAGCTCCCGCACGCAAGTTGCGGGAGCCTTTGTTTTTTTACCCGAATCAATAGACCTTGCGTTTGACGTAGGTCGTGTGCAGGATGTGGTGGGACTTGTGCGAGCCGGGCTTCTCAAGGTAGGTGTCATACAGCTCCTTGATGAAGGGATTCTCGTGGCTCTTGCGGAGCTTCATCTCTTTGTCCTGACCGTAGAGGCCCTTGGCGCGCTCGGCACGCAGATCGATGAAGTTTCTCACCTCGCCGGGCTGGTGGGGCTGGCCGCCGCCGTTGACGCAGCCGCCCGGGCAGGCCATGACTTCGATGAAGTGATAGTCCGCCTCGCCTTTTCTGACCATCTCCAGCAGCTGGAAGGCGTTTTCCGTGCCGCTCGTGACCGCAACGCGCACCTTGGTGCCCGCGAGGTCGTATTCCGCTTCCTTGCAGCCTTCGACGCCGCGCACAGCCGTGAAGTCCACGCTGTCCAGCGCTTTGCCTGTGACGATCTCGGCGACGGTGCGAAGGGCAGCTTCCATGACGCCGCCGGTCGCGCCGAAGATGTGTCCCGCGCCGGACGCAACGCCCAGCATGGGATCGAAGTCTTCATCGGGCAGCTCCGCAAAGCGGATGCCGGAGCGCTTGATCATGTTCGCGAGCTCGCGCGTGGTGAGCGAAACATCGACATCCGGAACGCCCGCCGCAGCTTCGTTGTCGCGCGTGCACTCGAACTTCTTCGCGGTGCAGGGCATGATGGAGACGACGTAGAGATCCTTGGGATCGATGCCCATCTTCTCGGCGTAGTAGGTCTTGACCAGTGCGCCGAACATCTGCTGCGGGCTCTTGCAGCTGCTGAGATTCTCGATCATATCCGGAAAATAGTATTCGCAAAATTTGACCCAACCCGGCGAGCAGGAGGTGATCATCGGGAGTTTTCCGCCGTTTTGCAGGCGATTGAGCAGCTCCGTGCCCTCTTCCATGATGGTGACGTCGGCCGCAAAGTCCACGTCAAACACCTTTTCAAAGCCGAGGCGGCGCAGCGCTGCCGCGAGCTTGCCCTGCACATTGGTGCCGATCGGCATGCCGAAGCTTTCGCCGAGCTGCACACGCACGGAAGGCGCGGGCGCAACGATCACATGCTTGGTCTTGTCCGCAAGCGCGTTCCACACGAGGTGGGTGTCATCCCGTTCGCAGAGCGCGCCCGTCGGGCAGACGGAGATGCACTGGCCGCAGTTGATGCAGCTGGTCTCGTTGAGCGGCATATCGAACGCGCTGCCGACGTGGGTGTCGAAGCCGCGCTCGTTGGTGCCGATGACGGCGACGTGCTGGTTTGCGCCGCAGACCGCGACGCAGCGGCGGCAAAGGATGCACTTGCTGTTGTCACGGACGAGGTGAGGCGCGCTCCGCTCGTACTGGGGCTTGAGGTTCTCGCTGCCCATGTACTTGTACTGGTCGACGCCATACTCATGCGCAAGCGCCTGCAGTTCGCAGTCCGGGCTGCGGTCGCAGCTGAGGCAGTCCATGCGGTGGTTGCTCAGGATGAGCTCCAGCGTGGTCTTTCTCGCTTCGCGAAGGCCGGGCGTATTGGTCTGAATCTCCATGCCGTCCGCGACCTTCTGCACGCAGGCAGCCGCGTGACCGCGCACGCCCGTCGCCTGCACAAGGCAGATGCGGCACGCCGCGATGGCGTTGATCTCACGAAGGTAGCACAGCGTCGGGATACGGATACCCGCGATGTGGGCTGCTTCGAGAATGGTCGAACCGGCGGGAACCTTTGTTTCGATCCCGTTTATCTTGACTGTTACCTGATCCATGTTCCTGCCTCCTTACTTCTTGGAAATGGCGCTGAACTTGCAATTGTCCATGCAGGCGCCGCATTTGATGCACTTGCTCTGATCGATGACGTGCGGCTCCTTCACCTTGCCGGCGATGCAGCTCACGGGGCACTTGCGCGCGCAGAGCGTACAGCCCGTGCACTTGGCAGGATCGATCACATACTGCAGGAGTTTCTTGCAAACGCCTGCGGGGCAGCGCTTGTCCACCACGTGCGCCTTATATTCGTCTTTGAAATACTTCAGCGTGGAGAGCACGGGATTCGGCGCGGTCTGACCCAGTGCGCAAAGCGCGTTGTTCATGATGTAGTGGCATAGCTCTTCGATCTTGTCGAGGTCTTCGAGCGTGCCGTTGCCTTCGGTGATCTTGTTGAGCATCTCCAAGAGGCGGCGCGTGCCGATACGGCACGGCGTGCACTTGCCGCAGCTCTCGTCCACCGTGAACTCGAGAAAGAAGCGCGCAACGTCCACCATGCAGTTGTCTTCGTCCATGACGATCAGGCCGCCGCTGCCCATCATCGAACCGATGGCCTTGAGGTTTTCATAGTCGATCGGTGTGTCGAGGTGCTCCGGCGGGATGCAGCCGCCCGAAGGACCGCCGGTCTGCGCGGCCTTGAACTTCTTGCCGCCGGGGATGCCGCCGCCGATTTCAAAGAGAATCTGGCGCAGCGTCGTGCCCATCGGGATTTCGACGAGGCCGGTGTTGTTGATCTTGCCGCCGAGCGCAAACACCTTGGTACCCTTGCTGCAGTCCGTGCCCATCGAGGCGAACCATTCTGCCCCTTTAATGATGATCTGCGGAATGTTGGCGAACGTTTCGACGTTGTTGATGATCGAGGGCTTGCCGAAGAGCCCCTTTTCCGCCGGGAACGGGGGCTTGTTGCGTGGCTCGCCGCGGAAGCCTTCGATGCTGGTCATCAGCGCCGTCTCTTCACCGCAAACGAACGCGCCCGCGCCGAGGCGGATGTCGATGTCGAAGCTGAAGTTGGTGCCGAAGATGTTTTTGCCGAGCAGGCCGTATGCGCGCGCCTGATCGATTGCGATCTTGAGGCGCTTGACCGCGATGGGGTACTCCGCGCGGACATAGATATAGCCGTGGGTGCCGCCGATGGCGTAGCCCGCGATGGCCATGGCTTCCAGCACCGCGTGCGGGTCGCCCTCGAGCACGGAACGGTCCATGAACGCGCCGGGGTCGCCCTCGTCCGCGTTGCAAATAATAAATTTCTCGTCTGAAGCGTTGTTGGCGGCAAACTGCCACTTGGTGCCGGTCGGGAAACCCGCGCCGCCGCGGCCGCGAAGACCGCTGGCTTTGATCAGATCGATGACCTGCTGCGGTGTCATCTCGGTCAGGGATTTACCGAGCGCGAGATAGCCGTCGAGCGCGATGTATTCGTCGATTTCCTCGGGGTTGATCACGCCGCAGTTGCGCAGCGCGATGCGGCGCTGGCTCTTATAGAAGGGCGTATCGTTGAGTGAGGTGACGCCGTGGGGCATCTCTTCGGTCTTGGGGTTGTAGACGAGACGCTCGACCGGACGGCCTTTGAGCAGGTGCTCGCTGACGATCTCCGTGACATCCTCTTCCGTGACGCGGCTGTAGAACGTGCCTTCGGGGTAAACGATCATGATCGGGCCCAATGCGCAGAGGCCGAAGCAACCGGTCTGGACAACCTTGATCTCCTCGTCAAGACCCTGTTTCTGCAGCTCTTTTTCGAGGTGCTCGCGAATCGCGGGGCTGCCGCTGGATGTGCAGCCGGTGCCGCCGCAGACTAATACGTGTGAACGAATCATTGGTTACTCCTCCGCTTATTTCTCACCGATCGTGTATTCGTAAACGGGCTTGCCGCCCTTGATGTGCTCGCTGACAACCTGCTTTGCCTTTTCGGGGGTCATCTTGACATAGGTGACCTTTTCCTTGCCCGCTTCAAATACTTCCACGATGGGCTCGAGGCGGCAGATGCCGATGCAACCCGTCTGGGACACGGTCGCCTTTTCGGAAACGCCCTGCTTCTGTACCTCCTCCACGAGGGCACTGAGCACCGGACGCGCGCCGGCGGCGATGCCGCAGGTCGCCATGCCGACGACGATGCGAATGTCATTGTGTCCTTCACGGAGCGCGACTTTGTCCTTGCTTCTCTCGCGAATTTCTGCCAGTTCCTGCAATGATTTCATGTTCTTCGTTCCTTCCTCACTCATGATTGATCCCAAATGTTCTGCCGCGCCGATCCCTCAGGCACGGTGGTGTATAAAACAAGCAATTCTGCTCATGCTTGACGCTGTTCGGTGCGGTACGTTACCGCGGTTCACTCTTCTCCGTTTAAATATGCCCTTGCCCACGCGAGCACGTCCGGACTGTTCAGCGGCACATCCTCCCCAAGGATCTCCCGCATCTCGTCGGTGCTCAGGCGCTGCTCTCCCGCTTCGCTGATCCATTCATATGTCAGCGAGAGGTCGGGGTTGCCCTGTATCAGGGCGAGGATCGTCTCCGTGATGTCCCCCAGTGGCTCACAGTCCACATGCGCGGTGTCGAAGGTCGCGGTCACGGTGGTGCCGTGTGCGTCGCCTTCACGCTGCGCCTGCTGCGAGACAATCGAGAACGTACCGCCCGTCTGCTCCGCCGCGAGCTTGAACAGCGGCAGCCCCATGCCGACCTTTCTGGTCGTGCGGGTGGTGGTAAAGGGGTTTGCGGCCTCTTGCACAAAATCGGGGCTCATGCCCGTTCCGTCGTCCGCGATCTCGACCGTGAGCCGGCTGCCCGTTTTCGTGAGCCGGATGGTCAGGTGCGCGGCGTTCGCCTTGATCGAGTTCTGCGCGATGTCGAGGATATTCAGCGAGAGTTCTTTCATATACTACCTCTGCGCTTCCCGCTCAGGTAACCGATCAGCGCGTCGCGAACGTCCTGCGCGGAGGCGCCCGATTCGCAGGGCAGGTTCACCGGAAAGCCGGGGGCTGCGATCTCCCAGAGGCGGTGTGCGTCCGAAGAGACGATCATGCGCTTTTTGATCAGCAGCGGATGCTCCGCTTCCAGCTCCGGCAAGAAGGCCGGCTCCCGCACCTCGATGGTCGGAAACTCCGGCGTCTCCGGCACGCCGCCGAGCACGGAGAGCATGCCGTTGGACTCGCGGTCAATGTGCGCGGGGATGGCGGCGCCGCGGTGGCTCCTGCAGAGCGCAGTCGCTTCTTCCAGCGGGAGCGTCGTTGCGTTGACGAGCAGGAACTCCTCTTCGCCGCAGGGCTCATCGTCGAGATCGATCAGAAGCTGTCTGCCGAATATCTCGGGTTTGTTCCTGATTCGGATGCGTCTATCATTCACTGCCTCCGAAAAGGCGGTTGCATCTGAAAGCGTCGCAAAGAGGCACAGCAGGTGCACATCTTCGCTGGTGGTGAGCTCCATGCCCGCCACGGGCACCACGCCGTAGTGTTCGCAGGCCGCGAAGAAACTCTGGCAGTTGCCGCAGGTGTTGTGGTCGGTCAGCGCGGCGATGTCGAGGCCGTTGAGCTTGGCCACGCCCGCGATGTTGCCCGGCGTCATCTCCTCCTCCGCGCAGGGCGAGAGGCAGGAGTGTATGTGCAGGTCGCAGCGGAACGCGCTCATAGCAGGGTTTTGATCTGCGCCGCAAGCGCGAAGACCGAGGATTCGCTGCCGAGCAGGTTGATTTCCTTCTCGGCGGCAAGGCTTGCTACCCCCGCGTCCGGCACGACGCCTTCGCAAAGGATGATACAGCTCACGTCCGTCAGCGTCGCAACGGCGACAATGTTGGGGTTACTCATGATGGTCAGCCAGGCGTCGTCCGCCTCCGCCCTGTCCATCACCCAGCTCAAAAGATCGCCCGCGTAACCGCCGCGCACGAGCCTTTCCCCTTGCGGGAGGGCGAACGCGGTGAGGTGGAGCGCTTCTTTCAGGCCGAGTACCGTCATGTCTGTTCCTCCTCGGGACACTTGACCATCTGCTGGATGCGCTCGCGCATGTAGACGATGCACTCGTCCACGCTGCGCCCGCCGAGCACGACGTCTTCGGCGAACGCGCGGCATGTCGGCGCGCCGCAGGAGCCGCAGTCCAGCGCGGGCAGAGAGGCCGCGAGATTCTCGATCTCGCTCATCTTCTGCATCGCCGTGGTTAAATCTTCGTCAAACTTTCCGACCGGTCGATATTCGAGGTCTTTCGGGAAGAGAATTTCCTCCGGATAGCCTTCGCTATCGTCCTTTTCCAATCGATTCTGCGATACCGGCAAATAGCGCCTGAGCGCCTGCAGCCGTACCCGCGCGATATACGGGTTTTCCACCGTCGCCACCCCGCCGACGCAGCCGCCGGGGCAGGCGTTGAGCTCCACAAACTGGAGCATCGGGAAGTGTCCGGTCTCGATCTCGTCCAGTACGCGGATGACGTTTTCAATGCCGTCCGCAGCCAGGTATTTGTCGTTGAAGAGCGCGCTGGCCTCTCCGCCGGTGCTCGCCCAGCTCATGCCGATCATGCCGCTCTGGCTCGTCGCCTTGGGGGTCACGTTTTTCTTCATCACGCCAATGAGCTTAAAGTAGATATCGCTCATGGAGACGACGTAGTCCACATGGCTCTTCTCGCCAAGGAAGCCGTTTTTCACGTAGCTCGCCTTCGCAGGGCAGGGAGAGATGAACACGATGGCGACATCCTCCGGCTTGAGCTCCGGGTGTTTTGCGATCGCCTCTTCGCGCGCAATCTTGCCCGCGAGCTCGATCGGCGGCATCATGGGGATCACGTGGTCGCAGAGATACGGAAAGCGCAGCGTGATCAGGCGCACGACCGCGGGACAGGCGGAGTTGATCACGGGGTAGCTGACGTTCTCTTCGCGCATGTAGCGGCGCGTGTATTCCGTGATGATCTCCGCGGCGCGGGCCACCTCGAACACATCGTCAAAGCCGATATCGAGAAGCCCCTGCAACACATAATCCACGTCGTCCAGATCCACAAACTGCCCGTAGAACGAGGGCGCGGGCAGCGCGATGCGGTATTTCCTGGTGTCGATGTCCTCATAGCGGTCGAAGTTCGCTTTTTTCGCCTGATACGGGCAGCGGCGGATGCACTCGCCGCAGTCGATGCAAACATCCGAATTGATCACGGCGTGTCCGTCGCGAATGCGGATGGCTTCGGTCGGGCAACGCTTGAGGCAGTTGGTGCAGCCTTTGCATTTCTCGAGATCGAGTGAAACCGAATGCTTGTATTGCTTCATGCGCGCGTTCTTCGCCTTTCCGCAGGCTTTGACATGCTCCGGACATCAAGCCGTGAGCCGCCTGCGATTTCTTCCGGCGCGCCTCTCAATATTCTCCGCGCGCCGCGAGACAGGATGCGAGTAACCCGATTGTTGTTATTTGCTTAGTTCGGACGTGTTCTTTTCGCCTTGCTTATTGCCTGTAATATAGACCTTCATGGTCACGGTCGTGCCCTGCTTGAGCACGGTGTCGATCTTCATCTCGTCGGTATAGCGCTTCATGTTCGGCAAGCCCATGCCAGCGCCGAAGCCCAGCGCGCGGATGTTGTCGGGAGCGGTGGAATAGCCTTCCTGCATCGCGAGGTCGATATCCGGAATGCCCGGGCCTCTGTCCGCGAGGATGATCGTAATCTGGTCCTTGTCCACACACACGTCGGCGCTGCCGCCGCGCGCATGCACAACCATGTTGATCTCGCCTTCGTACATGGCGATGGACACCCGGCGGATGGTTTCCGCGTCGAAGCCGAGCTGGCGAAGCTTTCGCTTGACCTCGACCGACGCAGCCCCCGCAGAGGTGAAGTTATCGCCGTCTACCTCATAGTGGAACCGGAGCGGCTCAGCCATTGGCGCAGGCCTCGTTGCCCAGGCCGCTGGCATAGAGCTTGCCGCAGGCTTCGTACATGCGGCTTTCGCTCGCCAGCACCGCGATGTGGTGTTCGCGCGCGAGATCCAGCATATCCGGCGTCGGGCGCTTGCTGCGGACAAATACGACGCAGCGCATGTCCATCATCATGGCGGTTCGGATCACCTGCGGGTTGACAAGCCCGGTGACCAGCACGCCCTGATCCTTGACATAGGCGAGCACGTCGCTCATCATGTCGCTTCCGCAGGCGCTTTGTACGTCTTCTTCGAGCTGAGACTCTCCGCAGAGCACATCCGCACCGAGCAGCGAAGCTATTTCACGAATCTTCATTCGACCCCGTCCCTTCGTTCCGGTTTTCCCGAGAAAATTCCCTCAGGCGCCAGTTGGGTTAGTTATATTTCGCGAGTATGCCCTTGATATCCGCGTTGACCAGACGACCGTAGACGTCTTCATCGACCACGATGACGGGGGCAAGGCCGCAGCAGCCGAGGCAGCGAGTGGCTTCGAGGGTGAACACGCCGTCCGGCGTGGTGCCGCCCGCTTTGACACCGAGCTGCTTTTCGAGCTCTTCGAGGATATTCTGCGCGCCCTTGACGTAGCAGGCAGTACCCAGGCAGACCGCGACGCGGTGCTTGCCCGTGGGGTTTAACGAAAACTGCCCGTAAAACGTGGCAACCTGATAGACTTCCTCAAGCGACAGGCCAAGACCTTCTGCAATCTTGGTCTGCACTTCGATGGGCAGATAGCCGTAAAGCTCCTGCGCCTGCTGGAGCACGGGCATCAGCGCGCCCGGAAGTTCTTTGTTGTCCGCGATGATCTGTAAAAGCTGTTTTTCCTGCTCCTGCGTTCCGTGAAAAGGAACGACAGTTTTCTGCTTTGCCATAATCTTCCTCCTCGGCGTGATTCAAAAACCCGGTCAAAACCGGTATAAGCCAAACTGAATTATAGCATAGCAATATAATTTAGGAAAGCTGAAAATCGGTTTTCGAGGCAGATATCCGTCTTTTTTTATCGATTTGCCCGAATTGATTGACGCCTTTGACAGAGATTGCCGGCGCGCCTATAATAGAGTTGCACTACAGTGCAGACACTCGCTTTTGCGGCGCAGCGCGTTCTTTTTTCCGGCAGGCAACGCTTGTATGGACAACCACGTGTACGCCTGATTGTAAAATACACCCTGTAAACGTCGGCAAAACCGAAAAGGAGCAGTTACGTCTATGCGCATTCTCGTCACCGGCGGCGCCGGATATATCGGCAGCCACACCGTTCTGGAACTGTTGGACGCGGGCTACAGCGTGGTCATCGCGGACAATTTTGTCAACAGCAAGCCCGCGGCGCTCAAGCGCCTGCGCACGCTCGCAAGCAAAGCATTTGATTTTGAGGAAGTCGACCTCACAAACGCCGCGGAGACATACGCACTCTTTGCGCGCTACCAGATCGACGCCGTGATCCACTTCGCGGGACTCAAGGCCGTCGGCGAGAGCGTGCAGAAGCCGCTGGAGTACTACCGCAACAACCTGACCTCGACGCTGAACCTACTCATCTCCATGCAGAAGCACGGCGTGGAGAAGTTCGTCTTCTCCAGCAGCGCGACCGTCTACGGCGACCCGGTCAGCGTGCCCATCCGTGAGGATTTCGCGCTCTCCGCGACGAACCCCTACGGCAGAACCAAACTCATGATCGAGGATATGCTCCGCGATGTCGCGCTCGCGCAGCCGGAACTCCACATCTGCCTGCTGCGGTACTTCAACCCAGTCGGCGCACACATCTCCGGCCAGATCGGCGAGGACCCGAACGGAATTCCGAATAACCTAATGCCCTATATCGCGCAGGTCGCGGTCGGCAAGCTCCCCGCGCTCCGCGTCTTCGGCAGCGATTACCCGACTCCGGACGGCACGGGCGTGCGCGACTACATCCATGTGGTCGACCTTGCAAAAGGGCACGTCGCCGCGCTGAAGAAGCTCGAAAGCGGCGCGGGCATCTACACCTATAACCTCGGCACCGGCGTCGGGTACTCCGTGCTGGACATGCTGCATGCGTTTGAAAAGGCCTGCGGCAAGACGCTGCCGTATGAGCTTGTGGGTCGCCGTCCGGGCGATATCGCCGCCTGCTACGCCGACCCGGAGAAGGCAGCAACGGAGCTCGGCTGGCGCGCGGAATTCGGCGTCGAGCGCATGTGCGCGGATGCCTGGCGCTGGCAGTCAAATAATCCCAACGGGTTTGACGACTGAAGGCGACCGATTTTCGCTTTCCTTTCATCTTTTTTCCGCGTCTTTTCCGAATGGGTTTTCAGAAGCCCCTGTTTGGGGTTAAAATAGAATGATCAAAACGATTTGTGTGAACGAAGGAGAATTCCTATGCAGAAACCGGCTCTCGTCGTCATGGCGGCAGGAATGGGCAGCCGCTACGGCGGACTCAAGCAGATCGACCCCATCGGACGCCACGGCGAAATCATTATGGATTATTCGCTCTATGACGCGCTGGAGGCTGGCTTTGAAAAGGTCGTCTTCATCATCAATCGCCGAATCGAGCAGGATTTTTATGACGTCATCGGTCGCCGTGCCGAGAAGCACATGGAAGTGAAGTACGTCTTCCAGCAACCCGACGCCATGCTGCCAAAAGGCTTTTCCGTGCCGGAAGACCGCGTGAAGCCCTGGGGCACCGCGCACGCGATCCTCTGCTGCAAGGACGTGGTGAACGAGCCGTTTGCCGCGATCAACGCGGACGACTACTACGGCAAGCGCGCGTTTACCGTGCTGTATGACTACCTCAAGACCGCACAGGACGGCGCAAAGGCCGACTTCTCGATGGTTGGCTATCTTGCGAAAAACACGCTGACCGAGCACGGCTCCGTTGCACGCGGCGTCTGCGAGGTAGACGCAAACGGCGAGCTTGTGAACATCGTCGAGCGGCTGAAGATCTTCAAGACGCCGGAAGGCCCCGCCTACACCGAGGACGACGGGCAGACGTTTGTCCACTTCCCCGAAGACAACCTCGTTTCGATGAACTTTTTCGGCTTCACGCCGTCGCTCTTCCCCGCGCTGGAGGCGCGCTTTCCGGAATTCCTCGCCGAGGCGATGGAGAAGAACCCGCTCAAGGGTGAGTTTTTAATTCCGCAGGAGGTTGGCCGCATGCTGCAGGCGGGCAAGGCCGCCGTGCGCGTGCTCTCCTCTCCCGACCGCTGGTATGGCGTGACCTACCGTGAGGACAAGCCGGAAGTCATGCAGGCGCTGAACGACCTCACGGACGCGGGCGCATATCCCGACAAAAAGCTGCTGGACTAAAAAAACAACGGGTGCGACACAACGATCGCACCCGCTCTTTTTTTCACCCGAACCTGCGCCTCCCGAGCACAGATTCTGTTCGTCCATGAAACCTGTGGTTGCTCAGCCCGCGTTGCTTGCGGACGCGACGTTGCCTGCGGAGGCGATGTTGCCTGCAGATGCGACGTTTCCATTGGATGCGACCTTCGGGCCGCAAGCCGTGAAGAAGAATACGCTCATCACAACCATCGCCAAAAGAATGATGCTTTTTTTCATGTTGTTACCCTCCGAATGTCTTGAATTTCTTACGCACTAAGTGTACTATATGTGTTAGTACACGTGTATGATAATCCAATCCATCGGGTTTGTCAAACCAAAAAGCCCGCTTCGCGGGAAGATTCACAAAAGAGACACACTTTTATCTGAGCAGCAAAGGATGCAATCGATGCCAGTGCAAAATCTCCCAGAGCAGCAAATTCAGGTTCAAACAACCCTTCCGCCTCCGGCGGAGGCTGGCCGCGCGCAGCGCGGAACTTCCTTAAACCCCCTCTCCCTTCAGCAGAAATTCCTGCGCCTTGCCGCGCTTTTGACCACGGGGTATCTTTGCGCGATGTTCCTCGGACACCCGCTCGTGTTCACCAACTACTACTACAACATCACCGAGAGCAAGCAGGGCTTTTTCCTGATCGCAACCGGGCTGTATCTGCTCGCGCTGCTCTTTGCGCGGATCGCGCTGCCGCCGGACTACGGTGTGCCCCGCAAGCGCGCGGGCATTCACCCGGCGGCGATTGCGCTCGTCGTGCTGTTTTCCCTGAGCCTTGTCGGCAGCCTCATCAGCCGCTATTCCGGAGAGGCGTTCTACGGCGAGAACAACCGCTATCAGGGGCTTCTGACGCTATTTTGCTATGCGGGGCTGGTCTTTGCCCTCTCACGGCGGGAAATCGATCTCAAATGGCCGGAGCGGGCGTTTTTGCTCGCGTCGTGCGTTGTGAGCGTGCTGGCTGTGCTGCATCACTTCGGCGTCGACCCGATTGGCTTTACGACGAACCTCCGCGAGAGCGACCGCGGACGCTTTCTCTCCACCATCGGCAACGCGGACTTCTACGCGGCCTATGTGGTGCTTGCGTTCTCCGTCGCGCTCGGTTACTTTCTCCGCGCAAGGTCGCGCAACGAACGCCTCTTCGCCACAGCAGCACTTGCGCTGACGAGTTTCGGCACGCTCGTCGCAGGGAGCGACAGCGCTGCGCTGGGCGTGATTGCCGCGATGCTGCTCGTACCGCTTCTGCTGTTTTCCGACGCGGCGGCGCTGCGCAGATTTCCGCTTGCGTGGGCGGTGTTCCTTCTCTGCGCGTTTCTATTCGGGCTTCTCTCCGCCGCGCTGCCGTCGGTCACGTTTCTTTCGTCGTTCTTTGCTGCGCTGCTGCGTCCCGCGCTGTGTCTTCCGCTGCTTGCGGTCTCTCTTGCGCTCTGGCTCGCGCTCCGGCGCGTCCCGCAGGAGCGGCTCGCGCGCGCAAAGCGCCCGTACGGTGCGATGCTTGCGGTCGCCTTTTTGCTCGGCGCAATCGTGCTCGTGCTCCTCAACACGTGGCTTCGGGAGCTTCCGCTCGGCGGCTGGGAGCGCTATCTGCGCTTTTCGGAGAGCTGGGGCACCGACCGCGGAAAGATCTGGACGTTTGTGCTAACGTTTTACGAAAAACTCCCGTTTGCGCAGAAGCTCTTCGGCGCGTCCTCCGGCGCGCTGTTTCACGCGGATGCGGTCAAGCCGCTTTTCTCCGACGCGGGCCTGGACACCGCGCACAACGAGTATCTGCAATACCTCGTCACCAACGGTCTGCTGGGGCTCTTGAGCTATCTTACAGCGCTCGTGTTCGCAATTCGCGCGGGACTCCGCCGCGGCAAGACCGAACCGGTCTACCGCGGGCTGACGCTCGCGGTTACGGCATATGCCGTGCAGGCTGCGGTGAACATCGCCCAGCCCATGACCACGCCGCTGCTGATCGTGCTGGTGGGCGTGCTCGTCTCCCGCAAAGCGGAGGACGCTGCAGCGGACTGACCGGAACCGCCTCAATCATGTTCCTTGCTGCCTGAGGACATTTTTTCATCGCGTATTCCATCCGCACAGGCATACATGCTACAATACACGATGTTGTGTAAAATTCTTGCTATCCGGAGGGTTCATATGAACAACTATGAGGAAGCCATGCGCGTATTGCAGGAGAAATTCGGCAATCAGGACGCGCTGATCTCACTTTCGACCATCGCGCTGTCTCCCGATGGCAAGGGCAGCCCCGCGCCCGCCTCACGCCTCGTCAGCGTCTATTATGAAGACGGCTGCTTCTATACCGTTACCTATGCAACCACCGCCAAGGTGAAGCAGATTGAGGTGAACCCCGCGGTTGCGATCTGCTATATTGTGGAAAACTTCACCGCAGACGGCATCGCAGAAAATCTCGGCTGGGTTTGCGACGAAAAGAATCGGGCGCTCATGGACAAAATCCGCCCGATCTTCGCCGGATGGTACAACGACGCCAACAATGACGAAGACCCGAACACCTGCCTGCTTCGCATCCGCATGACCAAGGGCTTGTGGAACGACGCGCACAAGGGCATCCGCAACGAGATCGATTTTGTGAACAGGATTGCGTAAACAGCGCCGCATACAAACAGCACCCCGCCTCAAGCGGGGTGCTGTTTTGTTGCACTCGTATGATTCTTATACTTCGTAGGCAGCGAGCACCTCGCCGACATAGAGCACGTGCGGGTCGCCGTCCGGCAGCGCCTGATTGCTGCCGTAATACTTCATCCGGAAATCCGGATCAAACGTCGAAAGATCTAACAGCTGCTTCTGTACGATGCGGCATTCGATCACGATTTCGCAGCCCGCGACCGCCTCCGCGCCGCCCGCACGAGGAGCCGTGCGGGAAAGATTTGCCTCTTTCTCCTTGTTGACATCCCGGCCGGAGCGCACGCCGCAGAAGGCGAGCTCCTTCACCATCTGCTTTTCGCGCGGGAAGCTGACGGTGAAGACATCGGTCTTCTCCATCAGCGAATGCGTATAGCGGCTCTTGCGCACCATGACGGTGACGACGGGACGCGCCCAGACCACGCCGAATTGCGCCCAGCCGATGGTCATGGGGTTCCAGATATCGCCGCCCGCGGTCAGAAAGGCGCCGCGCGGGAGCTGTTCGTTCACCCGCGGCAGCAGCGCGGAAAATGCTTTGTTATCCATGCGTTTCGCCCTCCTTCGGCGCGTGTTCAGTCGTCTGAAAAGAGATATTCGACCCGTGTCTCCTTCTTCTTCTCGGGAATGATTTCGAGCTCGAACCGATCGAACGACACACCCTCAATGAAATCCGACGGCGTAAACCACGTGCGGTTGAAATGCTCCAGATCCTGCACATGCTTATGCAGTAGCACAGGGCTGGCAAGGTCGAGCGGCTTGACAATATCCGCAATCAGCCGCGACCAGCCCTCTGCATCCGAAGGCCGCGCGGGAAACTCCCGCACGGCCTCCTGTTTGATTTTATGTTGTTTGAGTACCTTTGCCCAGATCTTCACGCTGTCCTTACTTGTTCCAGATGAACCAGCCCCAGAGAACCGGGGTGGCACCATCGGTGTAGAGTCCCTTGAGCGTGCCCGCGATCTGCTTCTTTTCCTTGAGGTCGGAGGAGTTGATCGTGGACTTCGCACTGCGGTTGTAAATGATCACCTCGACGCCCTCGGAGATCTGCAGGCGGAAGATCGTGTACGGATCGGCGGAGATGATCTCCGTGATCCTGCCGGTGACGACGAAGTCTCCGCTCGTAACCGTGCCGGACTTGATCTTCTCCATATTCTTGGAGAGATCGCCCGCGGCTTTCTTGAATGCGCTGGAGGATGCCGTCGGCGGGCGCTCGACGATCACGTTTGCGGTGCCGTCGTAGTAGCCCTGGAGCTTGCCTTCGAGGCTGACGTCATAGCCGCCGACCTTGGCGATGGTCACGATCATGGAGAACGTTCCCGTATCGGTCACGGTCGCTTCGCCGAAGGTGACATCCGTGGAGGCACTCTTGGCGGTGATCACGGCGCCGGGCGTGCAGGTACCGGTGATGGTGACGCTGCCCGTGTCGGAAGAGAGGCTCTTGAGGTCGTTGTTCACCGTGAACGACATGGTCTGCATGACGTACGGCTCAACGGTGATGACCTTGCGCGCGGTGACGCAGTTGTTCTTGCGCGCTTCGATCGTGATGGTCTCGCTCGTGCCGGGGACCGTCTCCGCGGTTGCGGTTTCGTCCACAGCGGGCGCTTCGGTTGCTTCCGCGGTTGCTTCCGGCGAGGTGCTCGCGTCGGGAGACGTGCTCGCGGCGGGAGATGTGCTCGCGGCGGGATCCGGCGTTGCGGAAGGATCAAGCGTCGCTTCCGGTGTAGCTGTCGGCTGGACCACTGCGGTCTGCTTGGGCGCATAGCTCGCGGTGAACATGCCGGTGCTGTCCACATAGACCTGCTGGTCGTTGACGAACACCGCAATCTCACCGTCATAGTTGTTGACCTGACCGATGATTGCGATGGGGCTGTTGTCAAACGTTGCGTTGACGGTGTCGCCTGCGGGCTCGGTGATGGTCATCGAGAGCGCGGGGACGGTAACGGTGATCGGCGCCACGGCAACCTGCATGGTCTGGCCGTCCGGCGAGATCGCCTGAATGTTGGGCTCAATCGTCACAGTCTCGCTGTCCACAGGCGCGTTGGGCATAAACACATCGCGCGGGATATGGAGCACGACATGGTCGTTGGTCGGAACCGGAACCGTGTCCTGCGTGAGCGTTGCGTCCGTCACAATGCGGATGGTGCTGCCCGTCGGCGCCGCAATGTCGATGTCATACCAGACCTCGTTGGTCGTGGCGTCGGTCGACTCGGTGATGGTCGCCGTGTACATCTGGCTGTCGGTCGCGGTGCTCGCCGCGGGGTCTTCGGCGCTGACATCGTCCGCGTTGCCTTTGTTGAAGATCGTGCCGATGGAGGCAAACATCTTGCCCACGTCGCCGTCGAAGTTCTTCTTGGCGATATAGAGACCGAACACCACGATGAGCGCGAGCAGCAGCGCGATGAGACCCCAGAAGAGGATCGTCGTGCCCTTGCCGCGCTTCTGCGGCATTTCGTCATACTCTTCGTCGTACTCTTCGTCCTCTTCGTATTCGTCGAGGTCTTCCGCGTCACGACGCGCAATCTTACCGGGACGCTTCGCGGCCTTTGCAGGCTTGTAATCGTCCTCGTCTTCGTCTTCTTCGTAATCGCCTTCGTCCTCATCGTCGAAGTCCGCGGCGGCATAGCTCGCGCGCGGCGGCGGCGTCACCGCGGGTTTCGCGGCGGGACGGGCGGCGGCAGACGCGGCAGCCGGGGCTTCCCCGCTGAGGCGCTGGCCGCAATAGGCGCAAAACGGCGCATCCGAAACCACCGGCTTGCCGCAATGCGGGCAGGTCGGGGCTGCCGCGGTGCGCGGCGGGATGGTGGGGCGGAACGAGCCGGAAGGCGCGGGCGCGTTGCCGGAGCTCGAACTCGCGGGCTTTTCGGGTGCCCCCGCAAAAGCGCTCTTGGGCCAGGCCGGCGGCTTGACAAAATCGCGCGCGGGTCTGCCCTCTTCCCCTGTGGTTGCCTGATCTACGCTGCTGGCGACCGTATCGTCATCGCGAAGCTTTGCGCCGCACTCTTTGCAGACGCTCAGGTTCTCGGCATTATACGAGCCGCATTCTTTGCATACCATCTATCCACTTCCTCCGTTCTGAAGCGAGAATATTCCTCAATCGCATAGTTTAACCAATATAACGGAACTATTATACAACCCGCATATGGACTGTGCAAAGAACATTTCGTGAACTTTTGGGTAAATTACGCTCGAAAATCCTCCGGACAAACCGTTTCGGTGAATCGCCCGGTATGATTGGATTTTCACTTGACAATATATCATATATCATTCTATAATGCGAAGGAATCGATTTCATGCGCATCTGTTTGCAGAAATCGAGGAAACCTCCTGAAAACACAACAAAAAAGGCTATGACTGCGAAGAAGTAACGGTTTGTGCGGCTCTGCCGCCAAGCGCCCGCAAGAGAACTGCCGGATGGTGCAAGGCAGCCGGGCACGCCCGCGAATACGCGCAACCAGCCGCCGCCTGAACGAAGCCGCATGCAATCGGTTCTCCAGTAGGGATGCGCCGGGATTCCTCCCGTTATCAAAGGCAGGGTATCGACAGTATTTGTCATACAGTCGTCCGTACCCGACAAGGCCGTTTTCCCGCGAGGGAGCGGCAAACCGAGGTGGTACCGCGAAGCATATTCGCCCTCTTGCACAGGCAGGAGGGCGTTTTTCTATGTTTTGTGCCGTTGACGGCACGGTCAATCTTCAAAATTTTTCAAACGGAGGAAGAGAACTCATGGGCGAAGTCAAACTGTTTTCAGGAGAGAAGCTCCCGCTGGAAATGCACAAGGTGCGCGTGGTGCAGAAGCTGAACCTGCTCCCCGTCGAAGCGCGGCACAAGGCGATCACCGAGGCCGGCAACAACACATTCCTGCTCAAAAACGAGGATGTCTTCCTGGACATGCTCACCGACAGCGGCGTGAACGCGATGAGCGACCAGGCCGTCGCCGCGATGATGGTCGCGGACGACAGCTACGCCGGCAGCGCGACCTATTACCGCCTTGAACAGAAGGTTTGCGAGCTGTTCGGCACGAAATACTTCCTCCCGGCGCATCAGGGCCGCGCCTGCGAGAGCATCATCGCAACCGCGTTCGTCAAACCCGGCGACGTGGTGCCGATGAACTTCCACTTTACCACGGCAAAGGTGCATATCACGCGCGTCGGCGGGCGCGTCGAGGAGCTGGTCTCCGACGCGGGTCTGGAGCCGGAGAGCGATCTTCCGTTTAAGGGCAATATCGACCTCGATAAATTCCGCGAGTGCATCGCGCGCAACGGCAAAGAGAACATCCCGTTCATCCGTCTCGAGGCGGGCACAAACCTCATCGGCGGCCAGCCGTTCTCGCTGGAAAACATGACTCAGACCGCGAAGATTGCGCACGACAACGGCATCATGGTCGTGCTGGACGCGAGCCTCCTGCAGGACAACCTCCACTTCATCAAGGTGCGCGAGGCCACCTGCAAGGACATGTCCATCCGCGAGATCACGCGCGCGGTCTGCGACAATGCGGACATCATCTACTTCTCCGCCCGCAAGCTCGGCTTTGCGCGCGGCGGCGGCATGGCGATGAACGACCGCGGCTATTATGAGAAGATGAAGGATTTCATCCCGCTGTTCGAAGGATTTTTGACCTACGGCGGCATGAGCGTGCGCGAGATGGAGGCGATGACCGTCGGCCTCGAAGAGACCATGGACGAAACCGTGATCTCACAGGGCCCGATGTTCGTCGAGTTCATGGTCGCGGAGCTACAGAAGCGCGGCGTTCCGGTCGTGACGCCCGCGGGCGGCCTCGGCTGCCACATCAACGCAAGAAAGTTCCTCTCGCATGTGGACGACCACGCCTATCCCGCGGCGGCTCTTGCAACCGCCGTCTATATCGCAGGCGGCGTGCGCGGCATGGAGCGCGGCACGCTCTCCGAGCAGCGCGAGCCGGACGGCACGGAGCCCATCGCGAGCATGGAGCTTCTGCGCCTTGCGCTCCCGCGGCGCGTGTTTACGATGAGCCAGGTGCTCTACGCGGTCGACCGCATCAGCTGGCTGTATGAAAACCGCCGCCTCATCGGCGGCCTCAACTTCGTGAAAGAGCCCGCGACGCTGCGCTTCTTCTTTGGACGCCTTGCGCCCATTGGGGACTGGCAGGATCAGCTCGTCGCCAAGTTCCGCAAGGATATCGGGGATAGTTTATAAGAAAGAACTCTCTCCTTTCCAAATTATCCCCGATACAAGCACCTCCTACGGGGGGTGCTTTTTTTGCGCAAAAAAGCTCCCCTTTGCAGAGGAGCTTTCGCAGTTGAATCGATTGTTTACGCGAATGCGTGATAGATGGCCTTGACCGCGGTGTTGAGGTCGTCGTTTTCAATGCCGACGATGATGTTCATCTCCGAGGAGCCCTGGTCGATCATGCGGACGTTGACGCCCGCCCCGTACAGCGCGCCGAAGAGCCGCGCCGCAACACCGAGGGAGCGAATCATGCCCTTGCCGACCGTGGCGACGAGCGCCATGTTGGAATAGACCTCGATGCTCTGCGGCTCGCAATCCCGCTGGATCTCGCGAAGCACCTGCTCGAGGTGCTCCTTGAGCTTGCCGTCCGAGATGACGAGGCTCATGGTGTCGATGCCGCTGGGGATATGCTCAAACGAGATGTTGTAGCGATCCAGCACCCGCAGCATGCGGTAGCCAAAGCCGACCTCGTTGTGCATGTTGTCCTTGTAGACGGTGATGACCGTAAAGCCCTTGCGTCCCGCGACGCCCGTGAGCACGCCGTCGCGCTTATAGTACTTCAAAAACGCGTCGGGGATGACCATCGTGCCCTCGTCTTCGGGGCGGTTGGTGTTGCGCACATTGATCGGAATCTGCGCGCGGCGCACGGGGAAGATCGAATCCTCGTGCAGCACGGTCGCTCCCATGTAGCTCAGCTCGCGCAGCTCGGAATACGTGACCACCGAGATGACCTTGGGGTTTTCGACGATGCGCGGGTCCGCCATGAGGAAACCGCTCACGTCGGTCCAGTTTTCGTAGACATCCGCCTGCACCGCGCGCGCGACGATTGCGCCCGTGATGTCGCTGCCGCCGCGGGAGAAGGTCTTGATGCTGCCGTCGCGCTTGCGTCCGTAGAAGCCCGGCACGACGACGTTCTGCGTCTCCGCAAGCTTCTGCGTCCACTTCTGCGTGGTCTCGTCGTCATAGGTGCCGTCCGCGTGGAAGCTGATGAGCTCCGCCGCGTCGTAAAAATCAAACCCCAGATAGTCGGCAAGCAAGAGTCCGCTGAGATATTCTCCGCGGCTTGCGATATAGTCTTCGCTTGCGCCCGAGAGGATGTTTTTCTTGATCGCGGAGAGTTCCAGCGCGATGTTGGTTTTTAACCCCAACTCCTGTTCGATGCTGACATAACGCTCGGCAATCTGCTCGTACGTGTCGTCAAACGAAAGGCCGTTGGAGTTTTTGGCATAGCAAAGATACAGCAGGTCGGTAATCTTCTCATCGCCGGGGAAGCGTTTGCCCGGCGCAGAGGGTACCACGTACTTTCGCGCCTTGTCGGCCAGAATGATATTCTTGACCTTTGTGAAGTTCTCGGCGTTGCAGAGGCTGGTTCCGCCGAATTTGACCGTTTTGACCGCCATTGGTATTCCCCCGTTTCTATGTTATGGCAACAATCCTGAAAAAGATTTGCCAAGAGATACCGATCTGTTTGCTTGTTTTACTTTTTCTCCAGCGAGCGGCACTCGAGATAATAGCGCTTTTCGTTGGCTTCGCCCATGGAGAAGGTCTTTCTCGGCAGAGCGCCGTCATAGATGACGGTGGAGAAGAACTCGCTCTTTTCGAGCTTGGGCAGCAGGAAACCGATGGCCCCGCCCTTCTTCGCGAGCTCTTTCACGACGTCCGCGCCGTGGATATAGTCGATCTCGCAGCCGCAGATCTCGCCGACCGCTGCGTCCAGCGCGCCCTGCAGGGTGCCGACCGCAAGCTGGGACGTCGGGCAGCTGATGATGAACGCACCCTCGACCTCGCCTGTGATGAACGGCAGGATGTGCGTATCTCCGCCCTGTGCGCAGGGCATGCGGCCGAGCTCCACCCGCGCGCAGGAATACTGCGACTTGAAATGGCGGAGCAGGGTCTCGATTGCGCGGTTGCCGGAGGCCCCGAACACGACACGGTGGATCGGCTCGAAGACGATGCCGTCGTCATGGACGTTTTCCACCTCGACCAGCGCATAGCGGGCGGGATGATCCGCGCGCTCTTCTTCCGGAAGCGCCGCCTTGATCTTTTCCCAGTTGGCCTTTGCGGTGGCGAAGCTGTGGTTGCCGTCGCCCATGGCAAAGAGCATCGGCGCGCGGTCGCCATACTTCTTGGAGAAGCGTTCCTGATCCTTGAGCACGCCGAGCGCGTTCAGAACGCCCATAATATCGTTTTCCCCGTCGACGAGGTGGCCGGTGATGTGGCCGCCTTCGAGCATGAGGTCGGTATCATACAGCTTGGTCAGCTGCGCTTTTTTCTGCATGAGCGGCTCGATGACCGTCTTGTCCGGGTCGTCGATCAGCACGAGGATGTGCGGAAGCTCGATGGGCGCGCCTTCGCGGATCTTGAGGCGCGGCGGGATGCGGGAGACGATCGTCCCCTCCGTCGCGCGGATCAGCGTGGTGGAACCCTTGGAGTAGTCATAGGCTTCGAGGTCCAGCGCCATCACGAGTCCCGTGCGGGTGGCTCCGCCGACCGTGCGGGTGACCAGCACGAATCCCTGCGGCTTCTCTTCGAGCACGCCCTTGTCGAGGTACTCGCGCATGTGCTCCTTGATGCTCACGATGCGCTCCGCCTCGCCGGGCTTTTCGAGATATGCTTCCGGCAGGATCAGCTCCAGTGTCGACGGCGATTTGCCGACGATGCGCTTGGCGTTTTCCCAGTAATCCGGCTGGGAGGTGAACTGATCGCAGGCGACGACCGCCCACTTGTAGTAATCCGTGCCCTTTTTCGGCAGTAATACGTGCGGCACTTGCACCGCGACGTCGTTACGATACCGGTCTTCCATAGTCTTTCTTTCCCCTCTTAAACTCTGTTATTTATTGTCCTGCCGCCACCGGTCGCTCCTCCGCATTCCGGCGGTATAGTTCCGCATTATGAACGTAATGCGGGTATTATACCTTATATTTTTTTTGCTTTCAATAATATCTATGGGATTTTCCGCGGTTTTGCAGATTTATTCGATATATCTGCATATTCTGCAAAATATATGCCGAAAATCCCTTATTCTCCTAATGTCGCGACCATGACCGCCTTGATTGTATGCATGCGATTCTCGGCTTCGTCGAACACCACGCTGTGCTTCGAGCGGAACATTTCGTCGCTGGCCTCCATCTCTTTTAAGCCGTATTTCTCATAAATCTCTCTGCCGACGACCGTCTCCAGATCGTGGAAGCTCGGCAGGCAGTGTAAAAACAGCGCGTCCGGATTGCCGGTCTTGTTCATCAAATCCATCGTCACGCGGTACGGCTCCAGCTGCGCGATGCGCTCGGCATAGTGCGCCTCTTCGCCCATCGACACCCAGACGTCGGTATAGACCACGTCGGCACCCCTGACCGCATCGAGAGATTCGGAAAACTCGATCACGGCGCCCGTCGTCTTGCCGAGTTCCTTCATGCGCGCGGTGAGTCCCTCTTCCGGCCAAAGCGCACGCGGGGCAATCGCGGTAAACTTCATGCCCATCTTCGCGCAGCCGATCATCAGCGAATTGCCCATATTGTTGCGCGCATCGCCGACGTAGGCCAAGTGAATCTGGTTCAGCGGCTTTTTTGCGTGCTCTTCGATGGTCATGAAGTCCGCGAGGATCTGCGTCGGGTGGTCGGTGTCCGTGAGTCCGTTCCAGACCGGCACGCCGGAATAGCGCGCGAGGTCTTCCACGATCTGCTGGCCAAAGCCGCGATACTCGATCGCGTCATAGTAACGCCCGAGTACCTTTGCCGTGTCCTCGAGCGATTCCTTTTTGCCCATCTGGCTGTTGCTCAGGTACGTGACATGCGCGCCTTCGTCCAGCGCCGCAACCTCAAACGCGCAACGCGTGCGCGTGCTGGTCTTGTCGAAGATCAGCACGATATTTTTGTGCTTCAGGCGCTCCGGAAACACGCGATCGAGCTTCTCGCGCTTGAGCTTATGGCTCAGGTCGAGCAGGTAACGGATTTCTTCGGGGGAATAATCGAGCAGGGTTAAAAAGCTTCTTCCGCGCAGGTTCATACGTTCCTCCAAAAAATAATTATGTTCGAAGCATTGCTTATCGCAGTCGCATCAGGCCGACGTCCATGCCGTCAAGATAGAGGGTGTATTTCTGGTCGTCCTCCTGAAACTCACCCGCAAAGTAGGTTAAGCCGTTGTAGGTAAACGCGGTTTGAAAATCGGTGCCCTTGCTGTCCGAGATGGTCGCGGGGTTGCGGTCGGTCTCGATCATCGTCAGCTGCACGAACCGCTCCTGTGTGCGCAGATCACCGCGGATGATCACGCTCGTGTCCGCAGAGAAGGCGTTGACGCGCGCCGTGTACCGCGGGCTGACGAGAAAGTAGCGCCCGTCGTCTTTTCGCAGCACGTCGCTGGTTTTTTCCGAGAGTACGAATGCGGAATCTTCGCCTTCGACGGTGTAGAAATAGGCCGATTTGCCGTATTGATATTCAATCGCCTGCTGCGGGGTTGCAAAGCCGCCGAACTGGTTTTCAAACGGCCACTGATAGAGGAACACGCCGAGTACCAAAGCGGTAGAAACCGCGGCGACGACAAAGAACGCCTTGCGGGTTTGGAACGTGTGCCGGAACACGGGAATCAGAATCAGCGGAGACGCGAGCACAAGCGCGATCAGGATGCGAAGCAAACCATACATGAAAAACAAAACCTTTTCCTTGAATTCGGGCGTTTTTAAAAAAAACTGCCCTGATTCATTCTATCACAACGAAAGAATTGCCCGTTTGAACGTGTTGTGAATTAGTCGCGCCATAAGGGCATACTCATACTTCCAAATTATGGGCAGTTGCGTTTAATCGCGCCATAAGGGCATACTCATGCAGCGCGGCCCGCCGCGCCCACGGGAGAGCTCTGCCGAGGGGATCTCGTGCACGGTGACGCCGTGTTCGCGCAGGATGCCGTTGGTGACGTAGTTGCGCGAAAACGCGATGACCTCGCCGGGAGCAACCGCAAGCGTGTTCGTTCCGTCGTTCCACTGCTCCCGCGCGGCGTCGATTGCGCTCGTGCCGCCGCAATGGATCATGGTCACGCGGTCGAGGTGCAGCGTCTCCGCCAGCATCTCGGCGAGCTTCCGCTTCTCCGGCGTGATGACCAGTTTTCCGTCTTTCTTCGTGAGCGAGAACGTCCGCACCGCGGGCAGAATCGACGGATGAATCGTAAATTTATCCACATCCACCATGGTCATCACGGTGTCGAGATGCATATAGGAGCGCGTCTTGGGGATATCGATCGCGAGCACGCGCTGTATCCCCGTCTCCTCGCAGATGATGCGCTTTGCGAGCGCCTCCACCGCGTGGGGATCGGTGCGCTGCGAGATGCCGACCGCGACCGCCTCCGGGGAGAGCACGAGCACGTCTCCGCCCTCGATCGAGAACGGGTCGGTGCGCGCGTGCAGCATCGGCGTATGTTTGTAGAGCGGATGGTACGTAAAGAGGTATTGCCCGAAGAGCGTTTCCCGCGCGCGCACGACGTTTGCCATGCTGGAGACGCAGACGCCGCCGTCCACCATGAAGAACGGGTCGCGCGTGAAATAGAGGTTGGGCATGGGATCGACAAAGAAGGGATACGCGTCGTCGATATAGTCCACGAGGTGGATGGGCTCGCGGCTGCCGAGGTCGCTCTTTCGAACGCCGCGCACCATACTCGCGAGCATCTGCGGCACCGCCAGGCTCAAGAGATACTCCCGCACGCGCTCCTCGACGCCGTGCGCGGAAAGGCCGATCTCCGAGATGAAGTCCGCAACGATCTGCTCCTTGACAGCGGGTTCCGCGACCGCCTCCGCGACGAGGTCGAGAAGATATACCACCTCTACCCCGCTTTGGCGCAGGGTCTGGGCGAACTGGTCGTGCTCCTCGCGCGCATGCACGAGATACGGGATGTCCTCAAAGAGCTGGCGCGAGAGGTATTGCGGCATGAGGTTTTCCAGCTCCTGCCCCGGACGGTGCAGCAGCACGCGCTTGAGTGTTCCGACCTCGCTTTTGACCCGGATGGGTGAGTCCATGCAGTTCCTCCTGTTTGGGATATACAACATTCACGATGGATCCGTCGAATATCCTGAACCGTATAAAGTAATATTGATTTTTCACGCAACTCGAAAAATCGCACAAATTCTGGCGTCTTTCAACGCATACACCTATTCTAACAGGAATTTTATGCATTGTGTGAAAAACGAACAAATATATATTTGGGGGTTGCCAGAAACGCAAACTGGTCGTCCGAAAACGACTCTGAATATCGTGAAAAGAACCTTCACATTTTACAATATTGTCACGTGAAGTCGGAACGTTTGTTCGGTATAATGGAAGATAAGAATTCCGGTTTCGGATAATTATCGTAATTTTTCACGCCACTCCTGTTATATCCTCAAGAAAAAATACGCAGGAGGATCATAGCATGAGGAAAAAACTACTGAACAATAACCTAACTGGCGCAATCTCCAAAGGCGGCATACTGTATAGACCCGGCGAGATTCCGGTTCTCAACAAAGAACAATTTGCGCAAGCAAAACTCGTCAATCAGCTACCGCGTGATTTTCCCTTCGCGAACTGGGAAAACATGACCGCGAGGCAACAACAGCAGACGATAAGCCGCAGCGGGCTGAACCCACAAGATCAATGGTCGTTGCTGAACACGAACGTTCCGCTCGCTGTCCTGAATGAACACAATCAGAATCAGAACGAAAGTACTGCGCTTGCCGCGAGAGTTGCCGCTTCGTTGGTAACCGCGACTGCTCAGGCTGCTGCGAAAGCGCAAGCGGCGGTTCCACCCACGCCGACTCCCAGCGGATATTCCTCAAATTATACCCCTATACTAACAACTGGATTGCGGCAAAAATTAGATCTAGTAAAAGAAAAGAATATAAAAGATACCGGTTGGAATGAAGCTGCAAGAATAGGGGCAGCAGTTACACCCAAATCGATCGGGCAAGTGACTGCATCGGTTGGCGCTGGTCTGCCTGTCGCGACTGATTCATCGCCTTCAATCAGGCCTGAAAGGATCACAATTGGGCTCGTGACGCCGACACCCTCGCCAAAAATAACACCAACGCCGAGTCCGAAGCCTACGCCGACGCTGACACCAAGGCCAACCGCAAATTTGAATATGATCAGTCAATTTGTCGCCGATAAGCGCAACCTAAAGAACCCATTTTATATGAAGTACAGCCAGCTTTCGGGCGACAGAAGCGATTGTTCGACTCAAGCGACCGATTTCTATGCAATAAAAGGAGAGAACAGCCCCTTTTACGGCATAGCCAAGGACACTTGCAGAAGTTACTATGAAGTTTATCGTACGTTGCCTAGTTCATTTATAGAAAGTGGTGGTACAGTGCTATCAACTGTTCATCGAGATAATGAGAAGGGAGTTGCCAGAGTACCTGCCAACTGGCAAGAGAAAGCTGAATTTGGCGATATTGCAATCTGGATGGAAAACCCGAAGTACGATAAAGATGGTAGACTAATAGTAAACAGACCCGATGCTGCTTGGCATATGGCTATATGCACTGGTGATGCGGAGATGATTGACAGAGCTCAGTGGAAAGAGAATAATCCTAACGGATTCGAGGAAGGTCTCTTTGTTCGCGGACTTGATACTTTAAAGAGTAGCTATAAGCTCATCATGATCATAAGCCCCAGCGATGAAGCAAGACTCACGCCTGATGATATATATTACTATCTATTGGATCAACAGTAACAGGAGACAACTATGAAGCATCTGTTCAATAAAAGTTATGCACTGTTCGTTCTTCTTGTCAGCATTCTGCTCTGTATTGGAACAATGCGCGCTTCTCTCGCAGAAGAGGAGAGTCAATCGGGCGACGAAAACCTATCGTTCTATCAAGACAATCCGGATTACAAGATCGTTGACGGGCTTGCGATTGAGATTGCGACGAATACACTTAAGATGTGTCGTGCCGATGCGCGATCGGTGACAGTTCCCAAAGGCATTGAAACGATTGGTTTTGATGCTTTTGAAGAATGCAGCATGTTGCAATCCGTGTATGTTTCGGAAGGCGTTAGGAAAATCGAAGGAGGCGCTTTCTATAATTGTGAGCGGTTAACATCCATCACTTTACCAACAACTCTGGAAGAAATCGAACCAAGCGCGTTTGACAAATGCAACCTAGATACGCTGATCATCCCACGCAATACCCGACTGAAACCAAACCTTGGTCAATCCGAATGGTACGGCGTACTGGATGGTTGTAATGTCAAAACGCTGGTATTCTGCGGCACGGACGGGCTGTTTATGCCGACGACATTTGCGAACATTAAATTCCCCGCCGACGGCAGCGGAAGAATCGTATTCTGGGGCAACCCGCCCGAGTATATCGACGTGTCCGGCCTGCAATTCAACTACAAAGGCGGCGAGGTCGAGAGCGGGACATTCACGATTTGCTACCCCGCGCAATTTGCGGAGGAATGGTCGCCCAACGGCGAAACAGAATGGAACGGAGTGCCGATCCGCGCGCTCACATGGTCGGAGGAGCAGAAACTCGTCCAGAAAGCGCCGAAGCTGTTTGCCGATACGGATCGCACGGATGTGACGGAAGATCCGGGCTGGTCGTTCGACCAGTATGATAACGTCACCATCTATTCCGAAGAGGGCTGGTACCATTACTGCATCGCGAACTGGGGTATGGAGATCAACGACCTGCGGTTTGCGGAGGGCGTGGACTATATTCTGGAGTACTTTAACCCGGATTCGGACGAGGGAATGTATCCCGGGCCATCAGAAATCACCATGAAACGCTTGCTTCTGCCGTCATCCCTAAACAAGGCGAACCTCGATCATATGATCTTTCAGGAGATGATCATGGCCGAGGGAAACCGCTATGTGGCGGTGGACAACGGAAGACTGATCGACCCGGATTCGGGCGATATCATCTGGGCGCCGGCAGAACCCACGGCCGAACAGTCGGCTCCGATGCCGATGCTCTCCGCCGCAGCCGCATTGGCTTCTCCCGATCAGACTGCTCAAGTTCAACAGCCCAGTCCGAAGGAGAAATCATCCGCGATCGATCGGTGGATCATTGCGGCTTGTGCTGCCGCAGTTGTTGCGGCGGGGGTTGTGATCGCGGCGTCGATACAAAGACGCAGATCTTCAAAATAACAGGACGGTTCATATATTTTGAGACATTTCGTCTGAGAAACGGAGCCACCCGGCTCTGTTTTCTTTACAATATTGTCACGTGAAGTCGGAACGTTTGTTCGGTATAATGGAGACAATACAATTCGCCTCGAGAAATCCAACACGTCAACAAGAGAGGATTCACCGTGAAGCTGCTGAAACGCACAATCCTGACCATGCTCATTCTGCTGGTGTTAACCGCGCCAGCTCTTTCCCTCGCCGAAAGCGACTATGAAACAGGCGACGGGTGGATTTATCAGGATGGCGAACTGAAGATTGTAACCAATAACGGGCTCATCAACTTCCTCTATCATGAGTTTGACATGAGAGGAGATCCACAGCATAAGCATACCGCTGCCGATGTGGATCGCGTTATCATCGGCAAAGACGTAACCGATATCATAATCGACTATTTTATCGGTGACTACAATCCGTCCATCACTTCAGTTGAAGATGGAAATGATACATTTTTCATCGATAATGGATGGGTTGTTAACAAGCAGACGAACACCCTGTTTGGTGCGGCGAATGTAAAAGAGAACAAAACGCGGGTAGTAGTCGAAGATCTTCCAACCTACATCGAGCATATAGGTATGTATGCTTTTAGTGATTGTAGAGCATTGATACAGATCTCTATTCCTGATTCTGTTATCAGCATTGGGGAATCTTCGTTTGACGGATGCGATAGCTTGGAGAACATCACCCTGCCAAGCAAAATAACATCGATCGGGGTTGGTGCATATAATCATTGCACAAAATTGGCACATATTAATCTAGAGGCCGGGATAAATAGTATAGGGATTGCGGCATTTGATACATGTATCAATCTAGAAACACCGTCTATATATAATACAAAGATTGAGATTGTGCACGGCAACAGCTTCTGGGGTTGCGATAAATTTCATGCTGTAGAATTTCCCTCGTCCGTGAACCTAGTTGAAGATCAAGCATTCGGTCACTGTACTGTCCTTAGTGTGTTGATATTTAACTCAGATAAGTTAACGATTGAAGATGCCGCCTTTGCTTCCTGTGAGAATATCGGAAAGCTGATTTTCA
>DATMYE010000046.1:0-72727 GCA_035561095.1 Clostridia bacterium
GTTTCTTGGGGGTGCACCGCGGGGAGGGGGCCGGGCGGTGCTATGTCATCGCCCGAATGGGAACGGGCGGCATGACCGGATGTTCTCCGCAACGGGAGAAGCGTTATTTCTGCGCGTCAGGCTTGTACTCGCCGAACGTGACGGAGACGGTCTGCTCCTTGCCGTCGCGCTGGATGGTGATCTGCGCGGTGTCGCCTGCGTTGAATCCGCTGATGACGGCGGCCAGCGTGGTGTTGGAGTCGATCGTGGTGTCGTTGACTTTGACGATCAGATCGCCCGCCTTCAGGCCTGCCTGCTCCGCTGCGCTTCCGGCGACGATCTGCGCGATCTGTACGCTGGTGGTGCCGCCGAAGAAGTTGCCGAAGAAGCCGTTCTGGCCGCTGCTGTTGTCGCTGGAGAGCGTGACGTTCTGCGTATACACGCCGAGGTATGCTCTGCCCTGCACATAGCCGTGGTCGATCAGGTCGGAGATGATGCTCTTGACATCGCTGACCGGAATCGCAAACCCGAGGCCTTCGGAGTTGCTGGCGCTGGCCTTCGCGTTGACGATGCCGATGAGGGAACCGCTGGCGTTGAAGAGGCCGCCGCCGGAGTTACCCGGGCTGATGGCTGCGTCGGTCTGAATCAGGGACATATCCATGCTGCCGACCGTGACATCGCGGCTTAAGGCGCTCACGATGCCGCTGGTCGCGGTGCCGCGGAGTTCGCCGAGCGGGTTGCCGATAGCGATGACGTCCTCACCGACGGTGAGCATGTCCGAGTCCCCCAGCGTCGCGGGGCTAAGGCCCGTTGCGTCGATCTTGAGTACAGCAAGGTCGGTGCGGCTGTCGGAGCCGACCAGCGTGGCCACATGCTCCGAGTCGTCGTTGAGGATGACTTTGATGGTCTCCGCGCCGTCTACCACATGCTTGCAGGTGACGATGTACCCGTCGCTGGTGAGGATGATGCCGCTGCCGCTGCCAAGCTGCGCCTGGCCGTTGTCCGTTGCGTTGTCGCTGCCGCTGCCAAACGAGAAGCCGGAGTTGGCGGACGCCGTGTAGTAGGTATCGATGCCGACGACGGAAGGCGCCGTGAGCTCAATGATCTGCGCGCGGCTGAAGGTGCTTGCAAAACTGCCCGCCGATGCGGTGGTGAGCCCCGCGCTCTCGCTGGGATTCGCTTCACTGAGCGCTGCGCTGACCTGTGTCTGCTGCGCGTTGAGTGCGGAGATCTGCGAGGCAACATACGATCTCGTGTAGAGGCCGCCGACCAGACCGCCGAGCAGGACTGCGACCATGGTGAACACGATCAGCGTGGAGAGTCGCACGCCGCGCTTTTCGCGTTTTTGTGGCGTGTATGCGCCACCCTGCGCATTTTGAGAGGAATACCGTTCGTACCAATCGTTGTTTTGATCCATAAACTTGGTCGCTCCTTTCGGTTATTTCAGAAAACGGTCTGTTGCCATTGGCGAAACCTGTTCAAACAAGTTCTGTTGCATTGTTCCATAACGCTTTCATCCGTTGTGCTATCAGTATAAGAAACTATTATGAACTTTCAATAGTGCGCATTTGAAGTTTATATGGAACATTTGGGCAACATTATGGCACCGGAACGTTTGCTAAACATGCGGATACGGCAAGATTTCGCTTCACGTGATCTATTTCGTCTGCGCGCAAAAAAAGCGGAGGGGATCGTCCCTCCGCTTTGTGCATGTGCTTTGCGTGTTATTTCAGGTCAAACGAGAAGTCGCGCGTGTCGACGATGGGGTCAAGGTGTCCGCCGTTGATGCGGGCGATCTTGAGACCGACAGTGACGCTGGTCGCATTGGACAGCGTGCCTTCCGGCGCGCCCTCCGGCCAGAGCAGCAGGTAGCCGTGCGTGGTCGGATAGCAGTTGGTGCTGTAGGTCATCAGCGGGTATGCCGTGCCGTCGATCGTGATCTCCGGGTTGGAGGCGTACGCCGTCAGGTCGAGCGGCTTTTTATAGTTCTGCGTGATGTTCTCGAAGTCGAGCAGGATCGCTTCGTGCCCGTCAAACTGGGTCACGCCCATGTTGCGCAGGATAAAATAGGAAAGCTCGCTCTGGTAGACGATCGGGCCCGCTTCCGGCGCGGTCATGACGGTCTCGGCGACGTTCGGGTCGGTGATGGTCGCGATCACGGGGCGGTTCATCCTGCCGTCGTACTGGTTGAGGGAGAGGTAGAGGTCGAGCTTGCTCAGCGCTGTGATGTTCTGGCGCGTCATGACCTCGGTTCCGTCCAGCGCGAGCAGGCGGTATTTTCCGGCCTCCATCGCGTAGGTGCGGTTGACGATGTTCGTGTATCCGGCGTAGACGGGGTCGACCGTGACGCTCGCCCATTTCGCTTCCGGCTTTTTGAAGATCACCGCGCGCGTGTGCTGCAGCGTGCCGTCGATGGCCTGCAGATAGACGGTCATCGCGTTGTCGTCATAGACGATCTGCGTGTTGGTAGTCGGGTCGCCCGCGGGCGCCGCATCCGGCACATTGGCAGTGAAGCTCTTCTGTTTCATGAGTATGTCGCCGCTCGCGTCGTCGGTGATGCTCAGCCCGAGCGTGACGTTTGCCACGGACGCGATGCTCATATAGGCAGCGTTCGGGTCGTCCGCGAAGCTGACGGTGACGGTGGCTGTGCGCGTCTCTCCGGCTGCGATGGCGGCTCCGTTTTCGAGCACGCCGTCCACCTGCCAGTTGTTGAGGCAGATTGCGCCGAGGTTGACGGAGACGGCGGCCATGCTGCCGTTTTCAATCGAAAGATCGACATAGGTCATGTAGTTTTCCGAGAAGCGCACACCGGTGACGAGCACGCTGACCTTGCCCGCAGAGAAGAGCTTTTCGCTCATCGCGGTCTCGGTGAACACGGGTTCCGGCGTGGGCGCGGGCGTGGGCTCCGCGGTGGGTTCCGGTGTTGGTTCCGAAACAAGCTCTTGGGTCGCCTCCGGCGTGGGAGTGGCGAGCGGGGCCTCCGCGGGCGCTGCGGGCGCAGCGCAGGCGGCAAACGAGAAAAAGACCAAAATCGCAAGCAATGCGGACAGCAGGCGTTTCATAGGAAGGTTCTCCTTTATCAACTCGCTTAGAACACAATAACATTACAAATCTATCGTGCAAAAGTCAAGCGCAACGTCAGCCGGAACGGATAAATCGCAGAGTATGATTTGACCGAAACTTGACTTGCCCTCGCGCGGCTGTGCCGATATAATACCATGTAACAGCGCTGGAGAAACCGGATGAATCGAAGAGCAGCAATTCTTTTTTTTCTACTTTGCAGCATTGGAATATTGACCGCATGCGCCGCGCCGAAAGAGCCGGGGTTTGTTCCGCATTCCGGGGCGGTTCCGCCGCCGGATCGATCCGTCGGGCACGGCACACACAAAGAACAGCAGCCGGCTCCGCAAAAGTCCGCGGAAGAAACACCCGTGCCGTCGATCGACGCGCCTTGGTATGGACAGCGGAACGACGAACTGCGTGCGCAGATCCGTCAAAACGATCCGGCGCTCTCGCCGGACGCGATCGATCAGGAAGTCCGGCAGATGTTCATCGACCCCAATAAGCCGATGATCGCGCTGACGTTTGACGACGGCCCCGTTCCGGGCGTGACGGACAAGATATTGGATGTGCTGAAGCAGTACAACGTCCGCGCGACGTTCTTTGTCTGCGGCTGGCGGCTTGACAAGGAAGAGAACCGGGATCTGCTCCGCAAAATCGCGGCGCAGGGCTGCGAAATCGGCAACCACTCCTGGTCTCACCGCAAGCTACTCGGGCAGAATTTCGTCAGCGTCCGCTACGAAATCAACAACACCAACGACGTGATTTTCGACATCACGGGCATTCAACCGCGCTGCTTCCGTCCGCCGGGCGGAGGAAACACGTTTGAAGCGGGCAGCGTTACGCGGGACGACGGCGTGGAGATCATCCTCTGGTCGCAGAGCGGAAATGTGCACGAGACCGACCCGAAGAAGATCGCGCAGAATGTGGAAAAGCAGATCGTGGACGGAAATCCGCTGGAGCCCGGCGACGTCGTGCTGCTGCACGACACGCACGAAAGCATGGTGGAGGCGGTCAAGATCATCATTCCGAAGCTCGTTGAGGAAGGCTATCAGCTGGTTACGGTTTGGGAGCTGTTAAACTGCACGGTGGATGAGATTGTTCCCGGCGACACCTATTGGAACCGGTAACGCAGATCGAAATGGTGAACAACTCGATTGGTTTCACAGATTCCGTTCGATTTGCATGATTTCACCAGTTAAAACAGACAAAACCTGCTTGACGAAATGTTGAACATGTCATACAATTGCGTTAATTCCTGAAAGGCGCAGGGTATGAACATTCATTTGCAACCGACAAGTGTACCGGCCTATGTAGAAATCTATAACTCCCTGTTCTCGGATATCGTCAACGGGGTCTATCCGCAGGGCGAATGCCTGCCCGGCGAAATCGCGCTTGCGCAAAAATACAACGTCAGCCGCAACACACTGCGGCAAGCCATGGCCATCCTCTGCGAGGATGGTCTTTTGGTTCGCGCGCGCGGCAAGGGCACCATGGTCGTGGAGAAGAAGGAGGAGCCGAAGAACGCCTCTTCCTCCAACCCCCTGACCGCGTTTCCCCTCGTCGCCATCGACAAGACAGAGATTTCCTATAATTTCACCGCTCCGACGGACATCGCGCAATCCAAGCTCGACCTGGGCAAGAGCGACATCCTGCTGGCGAGCTATCTGGTTTACCAAAGCGCGGACGCAGTCGTCGGCTATTCGTTTGTGCAGGTTCCCGTGAAGCTTCTTTCCCACCTGCAGGTGGATGTTTCCTCTGCGGATGCGATGAATCGCTTCTTAAATGAAGAACTCTATGCCGCGGCAAGCTATCAGAACATCTCGTTCAAGCTCATCTTCGTCAACGAGACGGAGACGGAGTATCTCAAGGTGGAGGAAGGCACGCCGGTGCACCTCTTAGAGTGCCTACTCTACAGCGCGGATGGTCAGCCCATTGCCCGCTGCAAGCACTATATGCGACCGGAGTACTACAAGATCAGCTACACCGTGCGGCTCTAGCACGTATCTTTTCAAATTATACCCATACAGGAGGACAACCATGAAACCCCTCGTCATTATGTCCGACTTCGGCCTTGCGGACGGCGCGGTCAGCGCCATGTACGGCGTCGCGTACTCCGTCTCGGAACAGCTCAACATCTCCAGCCTCACGCACGAGATTCCGCAGTACAACGCCTGGGAGGCGAGCTACCGCCTGATCCAGACGGTCGGCTACTGGCCAAAAGGGACGGTGTTCGTCTCCGTGGTCGATCCGGGCGTTGGCTCCACGCGCCGGAGCATCGCGGTGGAAACCCGCGCGGGGCAATACATCATCACGCCGGACAACGGCACGCTCACGCACATCAAGCGCATCAGCGGCATCGTCGCCGCGCGCGAGATCGACGAGCGGGTCAATCGCCTGCCGGGTTCGGGAGAGAGCTACACCTTCCACGGGCGGGATATCTACGCCTACACGGGCGCAAGGCTCGCCAGCGGCATCATCGACTTTGCGGGCGTCGGCCCGGAGGTGGACCCCACTTCCGTCGTCGAGCTGCCGATGGACGAGCCGGTGCTGGAAGAGGAGTGCATCCGCGGGGATATCGACGTGCTGGATGTGCGCTTCGGCAGTCTCTGGACGAGCATCCCGCGCGAGCTGTTCCTCAAGCTCGGCGTCAAGCATGGCGATTTCGTCGAGATCATGATTCAAAACGGCGCGCGTCTCGTTTACCGTAACTCGCTGATCTACGCCCGTTCGTTTGCGGATGCGTTCGTCGGCGAACCGCTGGTCTACGTCAACAGCCTCGACCGGATGGCGGTTGCGATCAATCAGGGCGACTTCGCGCGCGCCTACAACGTCGGCACCGGGGCTCCCTGGACCATCGCGGTGCAGAAGTCCGCGGGAAAGGGGCCGAATCGTGGAATCTAACCGCAAACCGGTCGTCGAGTTTCGGGATTTCACCTTTCAGTATTTTTCGCAGGCGGAACCCACGCTCCACGACATCAATCTGACCATCTACGAAGGCGAAAAGGTGCTGATCGTCGGCCCTTCCGGCAGCGGAAAGAGCACGCTTGGCAACTGCATCAACGGCCTGATTCCGTTTTCCTATCCCGGCGAGATCCAGGGCAGCCTCACCGTCTGCGGGATTGAGACCAAGAAATCCAGCATCTTTGCGCTGAGCCAGCATGTCGGCACCGTGCTGCAGGACCCGGACGGCCAGTTCATCGGACTTTCTGTGGGCGAAGACATCGCCTTCGCGCTGGAAAACGAGTGCATGAAACAGGGCGAGATGAAGGAAGTCGTCCAAAAGACCGCCGCCATGGTCAATATGGACTCTCTTCTCAACGCCTCTCCGTTTGAACTCTCTGGCGGTCAGAAGCAGCGCGTTTCGTTTGCGGGTGTGATGGTGCATGAGGTGGAGGCGCTGCTCTTTGACGAGCCGCTGGCAAACCTCGATCCCGCGACGGGCAAGACCGCCATCGAGCTCATCGACCAAATCTATCGCGACTACCACAAGACGGTGGTCATCATCGAGCACCGTCTGGAGGACGTGCTGCACCGCAAGATCGACCGCGTGATCGTCATGTCGGAAGGTAGAATCGTCGCCGACCTCTCGCCGGACGCGCTGATGGCGGCGGACATCCTCAAGAGCCTCGGCATCCGCGAGCCGCTCTATGTCACCGCGCTGAAATACGCGGGCATCCCCGTGACGGAGTCTCTCCGCGCGGGCCGGATCGACACGCTAGACGTGGACGCGGTGAAGCAGGCGGTCTGCGCCTGGGACGCGGCGCAGCCGGAGCGGGAGAAGAAGCCCGCGAAGGAATCCATCCTCGAGGCGACGGGGCTGAGCTACCGCTATGTCGAGCAGCGCCCGATTCTCAAAAACCTGAGCTTCTCCATCGAGGCGGGCGAGATGGTCAGCCTCGTCGGCACCAACGGCGCGGGCAAGAGCACACTCGCGAAGGTCATCACGGGCATCTGCAAGGACCCGGAGGGCAACCTCCGCTTCCGCGGCGAGGCGATGGACAGCTGGACGATCCACGAGCGCAGCGGCAAGATCGGCTACGTGATGCAGAACCCCAACCAGATGATCTGCAAATCCATGATCTTCGACGAGGTCGCCTTGGGGCTGAAGCTCCGAGGTATGACCGACGAGGAGATCAAGCCCCGCGTGGAAAAGGCGCTGAAGATCTGCGGACTTTCGCCTTTCCGGAAATGGCCGATCTCTGCGCTGTCCTTCGGACAGAAAAAGCGCGTCACCATCGCAAGCGTTCTGGTGTTGGAGCCGGAGCTGATCATCCTCGACGAACCGACCGCCGGGCAGGACTACCGCCACTATACGGAGATCATGGAGTTTCTCCGTTCGCTCAACGCGAGCGGCACAACGATCCTCCTCATCACGCACGACATGCACCTGATGCTGGAGTATACGCCGCACGCGATCGTGCTGCACGCAGGAGAAATTCTGCACGACGGCACGGCGGTGCGCGCGCTGACAAGCAGCGAGATTGCGACAAAGGCGAGCCTGAAGGTCACCTCGCTCTACGAGCTTGCCGAGCGTGCGGGAATTGCGGACGGCGAAGCGTTTGTGCAGCACTTTATCGACTATGAGAGGAGCACGGCGCGATGAAAGCGAAACTCTTTGACTATGTCGAGCGGCACAACGCCGTCTACAACCTCTCGGGACTCACAAAGCTGCTGTGCTTTCTGCTGTTGACCGCAGCCGTGATGTTCTCCTACGATATCCGCGCAATCGGCGTGATCATGGCGCTGTCGCTGGTATTCCTGCGCATGTCGCAGATTCAGTTTCGCCAGATCAAGCTGATGCTGATCTACGTGCTGATCTTCCTCGTGTTCAACTTTGTGCTGACGTTCGTCTTCAGCCCGACCTATGGCACGCAGATCTACGGCACGGAACATGTGCTCTTCAAGATTGCAGGACGGTATGTGGTCACAAGCGAGCAGATGCTCTATCAGGTGACCAAGACGCTCAAATACGCCTCGGTTGTGCCGCTGGGCATCATCTTCTTCCTCTCGACGAACCCGAGCGAGCTTGCCGCGAGCATCAACCGCGCGGGTGTGGGCTATAAGGCCGCCTTTGCGTTTTCACTGACGCTGCGGTATTTTCCGGACTTGATTCGCGACTATCAGGATATCTCCGCCGCGCAGCAGAGCAGGGGACTCGATCTTTCGAAGAAGGAAAAACTCGGCAAGCGCATCAAAAACATCCTCAACATCACGATTCCGCTGATCTTCTCCACGCTGGAGCGGATCGAGACCATCTCGAACACGATGGACTTGCGCGGCTTCGGCAAGGAGAAGAAGCGCACCTGGTATGCCGCCAAGCCCATGAAGGGCAACGACATCTTCGCGCTGGGATTGTCCGTGGCGTTGTTTCTCGGCACCCTCGCGCTGAGCGCCTTTGTGAACCACGGAAAGTTCTGGAATCCGTTTATCTGATTGCGCGTAAGAACAGAAATATTCAGAAGTTCTGGAATCCGTTTATTTAATTCATTCAAATCAAACAGGAGAACACATATATGAAACCCATCCTAGTATTCCAAACAGACTTTACCTATAAAGAAGGCGCAGTCAGCTCCATGTACGGCGTGGTGAAAACCGTCGACCGCGAGCTGGAGATTTTCGACGGCACGCACGAGCTGCCGCAATACGACACGTGGAGCGCGAGCTACCGCCTCTACCAGAGCCTCCGCTTCTGGCCGGAGGGTACGATCTATGTCTCCGTCGTCGACCCCGGCGTCGGCACCGCGCGAAGAGCGTGCGTGGCGAAGGTTGCGGGCGGCTACTATGTCGTCACGCCCGATAACGGCGCGCTGACCCACATCGACCGCGAGATGGGCGTGCTTGAGGTGCGCGAGATCGACGAGTCGGTCAACCGCCTCCGCGGCAAGGACACGGAAGGCGTCGCGATCTTCCACGGGCGCGATCTCTTCGGCTACACCGCGGCTCGCCTTGCAAGCGGCATCATCGATTACGAAGGCGTAGGCCCCGCGTATCCCGTGAGCGAAATTGTGCGGCATGAAATCCTCGAACCTGCGACGGAGCCCGGCAAGGTCGAGGGCATCTTCGAGATCGACGACCCGAACTTCGGCAATCTCTGGACGAATATCCCCACGCGGATGTTCTTCGACTGCGGCTTTGCCTACGGGGACACGGTGCGTGTCGAGGTGCTGCACGAGGGCAAGACGGCGTTCGATCAGAACGTGCTGTTCCACAAGAGCTTCGGCTTTGCCAAACAGGGCGAACCCATCATCTACAACAACGAACTGATGAAGATCGCGCTTGCGGTGAGCTGCGGTAGCTTTGAGCAGAAGTATGCGCTCTCCTTCGGCGCGGACTGGCGCGTGCGCTTCACGAAAGCCTAGGATGCACAATTTTTCTATGCGCGCGGAGGCGGCCACAAGAAATCTTGACAAATCATATATGATATGTTTATGATGAAAACGGAATCATAAAAAACCAAATTAAGGGAGGTATTGTCAGATGAAGAAAATGTTCCAGGTTTCCACCAAGACCATCGTTGCAACCGGTCTGGGCGCGGCTCTGTTCGCGCTGTTGTTCATGTATGTGAAGGTGCCGACCGGCATCCCCGAAACATCCATCCAGACGGCATACGGCCTCGGCGCGTTCTTTGCGGCGCTGTTTGGACCCATCGCGGGCGGGCTCATCGCGTTCATCGGCCACGCGCTCTCTGACGCGCTGCAGTACGGCTCTCCGTGGTGGAGCTGGGTCATCGCCAGCGGCGTTTCGATGTTCCTCGTCGGCCTCGTGCACACCAAGATCCGCGCGGATGAAGGCGAATTCGGCTGGAAAGACGTGCTCCGCTTCAACATCTACCAGATCCTCGCAAACGTGATCGCCTGGATCGTCGTAGCCCCTGTGCTCGATATCGTGATCTATGCGGAACCGTCCAACCTCGTGTTCACGCAGGGCGCTGTCGCCTGCCTCTGGAACTCTATTGCTGCGGGCGTGATCGGCACGTTGCTGCTCTTTGCCTATGCAAAGATCCGTCCGAAGAAGGGCAGCCTCACCAAGGAAGAGGAATAAGCAACACAAACTGCACATATATTCAGTAAAATTCAAAAAGCAGTTTTCAGTGGCCAAACCTTCATAATCAACATCGCGCGGGATTTCTCCCGCGCGATGTTTTTTATATGGAGCATTACCGGAAACAAACCGGAAACAGGCGCAATCTTTGGTCGAAGAGGACGTTGATCCGATCCGCGACAGAGTATATTATTTTCCGGAGGGAAAACGGATAAATGCAGGATTGATCATACTCAGCGGCAAAATTTCAGACCGATTGACAGCATCAAAGTGTTTTAGGCTTGTTGACTTTTCATTGGATACCATTTAAACTGACTATATGGACATGCGATATGGAATCATCTTTAGCGCGTGTCCATTCACAAATCGATCAAGAAAAGAAGAGAGGAAAATCAAAATGAAGAAACTGGTAGCGATCCTGCTGGCCTTGCTTGTCGTCTTCGGCGCTATGGCTTGCCAGCCTGCGGCAGCCCCGGCTCCCGCGGAATCCACGGAAGCAGCGCCTGCCACCGATGCGACCGCCGCGCCCGCGGTGGAAGAACCCGCAACGGAAGCAAAAGTTTACAACGTCGTCAGCCTTGTCAACGGCAACCTCGGCGACAAATCCTTCTTCGACTCTGCAGAGTCCGGCCTGAAGGCCCTTCAGGATGCCGGACGCATCACCTACAAGACCATCGAGATGGGCGGCACGGACGAGGATCAGCCGAAGTGGCTGGAGACCCTCTACGAAGTGGCCGAATCCGGCGAGTATGATCTGATTATCTGCGGTACCTACCAGATGCCCGACTACCTCAAGGAAGTCGCAACTGCGTATCCGGATCAGAAGTTCCTCATCTATGACGACACCTCCTATGTCGGCGAAAACGCCAACGTCGTCAACATCAGCTACAAGCAGAACGACATGGGTTACCTCATCGGCGTGTTTGCAGCGGCGATGACCTCGGAAACTTCCGTCAAGAACATCAACGCGGATAAGGTCGTCGGCTTTGTCGGCGGCATGGACAGCCCCGTCATCAACGACTTCCTCTATGGCTTCCTCGAGGGCGTGAAAGCGACCGATCCGGACGTCAAGGTGGACACCCGCTATGCGGCAAGCTATGTTGACACCGCGGCCGCAAAAGAGATCGGCCTTTCGATGATCAACGACAACAAAGCGGACATCATCTGGGGCGTCGCCGGCCTCTCCGGCAACGGCGCTGCGGAAGCAGCCCTCGAAACCGGCAAAGCCTGGTTCATCGGCGTTGACTCCGATCAGGAGCTGACCTTCGCGCCGGAACTCGCCGCGATCACGCTCACGTCCGGCCTCAAGAACGTCGGCAACTCGCTCGTCTGGATCTTTGACGAATGGGATGCGGGCCGTACCTACTGGGGACAGCTCGTCAACCTCGGTCTCACCGAAGGCGGCGTCGGCATCGTGACCGACAAGAACTTCGCGACCGTTGCGCCGCAGACCGTGCAGGATAAGGTCCTGGCAGCCGAAGCCGCGATCAAAGACGGCACCATCGTGGTTCCCTCCGCCATCGGCGACGAGACCAATGCCGTGATCGCGCTGCGCGATTCCATGCAGCCGTAAGACAACCGAACAACGCAACAAACGAGTAAGCTTAGCTTATACAACACCGGGGAAGGGCGATAAGCTCTTCCCCGGTTTGTTCCCCGCAACGGGGACGCACGTTTCCGCCGGAAATCCCGTCGTTTTTCCCGCCTGCGCCGCGCGCAGTGTTGAAGGAACGCTTCTTTTATATTAAGATATCTGTAAACCAAAGCCTTTAAAATCATTACCGCTCAAAATTGCATCATTTCAGAATTGATGACTGCGACTATCCGCCGTATTGCGGCTGATCATACATATTCCGTGTAAAGGGGCAGCTTTATGGAGCAAAACCAGAACGATCTCGTTGTCCAGATGAAAGGCATCACCAAGGTGTATCCCAACGGAATCGCCGCCAACCAGGGGGTCGATTTCTCCGTCCGCCGCGGCGAAATCCACGCGCTGATGGGCGAGAACGGGGCGGGCAAGAGCACGCTGATGAAGATTCTCTTCGGCCTTGAGCAGCCGACGGAGGGCGACATCATCGTCAACGGCGAAAAGGTCTCGTTCAGCTCGCCGACCTCGGCCATCGCGCACGGCATCGGCATGGTGCACCAGCACTTCATGCTCGTTCCGAGCCTGACGGTCGCGGAGAACATCGTGCTCGGCATGGTGCCAAAGAAGAGCGGTATGTTCATCGACTTCAAGAAAGCCACCGAGCTGACAAATGAGTACGCCGAGCGCTTCAACCTCGCGGTCAATCCGGACGCAAAGGTCGCGGATATCCCCGTCGGCATGAAGCAGAAGGTGGAGATCCTCAAGGCGCTCATCCGCGGCGCGAAGATACTGATTCTCGACGAACCCACCGCCGTTCTGACCACGCAGGAGACGACAGAGCTTTTCCGCGAGCTCATCCACCTCAAGGAACAGGGTTACACGATCATCTTCATTTCCCACAAGCTCAACGAGATCAAGCAGATCACCGATCGGCTGACCATCATGCGCGGCGGCAAGTCGATGGGCGTCTACGAAACAGCGTCTATCACCGAGCAGGAGATCTCGCGGCTGATGGTCGGGCGGGACGTGATCCTCGACGTGCAGAAGGATACCGCGCAGCCCACGGACGTGGTGCTGAAGGTGCGCAGCCTGCACTACACCAACGAATGGAACAAAAAGATGCTTGACGGCGTCTCCTTTGACGTACGTAAGGGCGAAATCCTCGGCGTCGCGGGCGTGGAGGGCAACGGCCAGCGCGAGCTCGTGGATATGCTCTTCGACCTCATGGAGCCGGATGCGGGCACGGCGTCCGTCAACGGTACGGATGTGATCAACGCCACGCAGGCGAAGATTCGCGCCCTCGGCGTCTCACTTGTGCCGGAGGATCGCATGACCTACGGCATTGCGGACGCGGCCACCATCGAGGAGAACATCATCTCCGACCGGTTCACTGAAAAGCGCTTCAACAACGGCCCGCTCTTCAACATGAAGGCAATCCACGCGGAGAGCGACCGGCTGATCAAGGACTATACCGTCCTCTGCAAATCCAGAAAGCAAAAGGTCAAGATGCTCTCCGGCGGCAACATCCAGAAGGTCGTCGTCGCGCGCGAGTTCTCCAGCGACCCGACGCTGATCATCGCCGACCAGCCCACGCGCGGCATCGACGTGGGAGCTACCGAGTTCATCCGCAAAAAACTTGTCGATCTCTCCCGCGCGGGCAGCGCTGTTCTGCTGGTCTCCGCCGATCTCAACGAGGTCATGGAGCTGAGTGACAGCCTGATCGTGCTCTATGGCGGCAAGATCGCCGCGTATTTCGAGGACACGAGCCAGCTGGACGATGTGATGATGGGCGAATACATGCTCGGCCTCAAGCGGCAGAGCGACGAGGAGATCGGGAGGGTGTGTCATGAAAGATAGAAGAATGTTTGGCTTCGAGCTGGTGCGCGGAGCCGCGGCCATTCTGCTCGCGCTCGGCGTAGGCACGATATTCATCTTTTTGAGCTCCGATGAGCCGCTAACCGCGTTGAGATACCTCCTGATCGGGCCGCTGGTCTCCATCAAAGACGGGCTTGCAAGTTTTAATACGCAGGGCTTCTATACGATCCTCGCCGCGATGATCCCGACGATTTTCACGGGTCTCGCGGTCTGCGTGATGTTCTCGAGCAACCAGTTCAACCTCGCGGGCGAGGGCGTCGTCATGACGGGCGGGTTTGTCGCGGCGCTTGCCGGCATCTACCTGCACATGAACAGCGGCCTGCACGCGGTGGTTTGCATCCTGATCGCGGCGGTGCTCGGCGGCATCATCATGCTCGTTCCCGCGCTCTTAAAGGTCAAGCTCGGCGCGAGCGAAATGGTCACAAGCCTCATGCTCAACTATGTTTGCATGTACATCGTGCTGCACTTCTTAAACTTCGTTTTCGCAGACCGCAGCAAGGGCTCCACGCAGACCTATCCCTTTGCGGATACCGCGCGGATCGGCTCCATCGTGCCGGGCGGCAGCAAGCTCAGCTGGGGTTTTGTGGCGGCGCTTGTGTTCGTCGTCATTGTAGCGCTGTTCATGTATCGCACGCGCTGGGGCTACGCCATCCGCATGATCGGCATCAACGAGTCCTTCTCGAAGTACTCCGGCATGAAGGTCGGCGGCACGATCGTGCTGTCTCAGGTCATCGGCGGCGTGCTCTCCGGCATTGGCGGCAGCGTAGAGGTGCTGGGACGCTACACGACGTTCCTCTGGAAGGAGCTGCCGGGCTACGGCTGGACGGGCGTGACCATCGCGATTCTCGCGAAAAACAACCCGCTCATGGTGCCGTTGGCCGCGTTCTTCATCGCGTACCTAAACAAGGGCTGCCAGCTGATGGCGACCTATTGCGACGTACCGAGCGAGATGATCGACATCATTCAGGCTTCGATCTTCCTCTTCTTTGCGGCGGAGCAGTTCCTTGCGGGCTATCGCCAGAAGATCGTGGTCAAGAATACCCGCGCCGACCTTGCAAAAGTTGCAGCAAGTGCCGAAGGAGGTGCTGAATAATGTGGGATCAACTTCTCTCCACGATTCTGAAAGAAGAATTCCTTTTCTCTGTGATCCGCATCACGGCACCGATCCTCTTTGCGGCATTGGGCGCGGTGGTTGCCGAAAAAGCGGGGGTCACCAACATCGGCCTTGAGGGTATCATGATGATCTCGGCGCTGTTCGGCGTGCTGTTCAGCTACTGGACGCAGAGCTGGCTTGTCGGCGTGATCGGCGCAATGCTCGTCGGTGTGCTGCTGGGGCTCATGATGGGTTTCTTCGCGCTCAAGCTCAAGACGGACATCATCCTCGCCGGTATCGCGGTCAATATGATGGGTGCGGGCGGAACGATCTTCCTTCTGTACATGTTCACCGGCATGCGCGGCAACACCGGATCGCTGGTCAGCCCGAACATCCTGATTCCGACGGTCAATATTCCATTGATCAAGGACATTCCGATTCTGGGCGACATCCTCAGCGGTCACGCGGTGCTGACCTATCTTGCGTTCCTGCTGGTCTGGCTGATCTGGCTGCTGCTCTATCGCACGCCGCTGGGCCTCAATATCCGCGCGGTGGGTGAGAATTCAAACGCGGCTTCCAGCGTTGGCGTCAGTGTGCTCAAGATCAAATACATCGCGCTTGCGCTCTCCGGCGCGCTCGCGGGCTTCGGTGGCGCGTTCATGTCCATGTATTATTCCCAGGGATGGAATAGCGGCATGGTAGCCGGCCGTGGCTTCATCGCGCTCGCGGCGCAGGCCATGGGCAGAGGCGAACCCGTTGGAGCCATGTTCAGCTCGCTGCTGTTCGGCCTTGCGCAGGCGCTCCGCACAAAGGTCAGCGGCCTGCAGGGCGTCAGCAGCTATCTTGTCTCCTCGATTCCGTATGTGGTTACGATCCTGGGTCTTGTGATCTACGCGGCGAGCACGATCAAGCGCGTGAAAAAAGCCCGCGCAGAACATCCTGAGGTGAAAGCATGACAAAACGCATTCCCGTCATTCTGGACGGAGACCCCGGTCACGACGACGCGATCGCGTGGGTGCTTGCCGCGGCGAGCCCCATGCTGGACATCAAGGCCGTGACCTCGGTCTGCGGCAACCAGACGATTCAAAAGACGACCTATAACGCAGGCCGCATCATGACGCTCGTGGGGCTGCATGTTCCGCTCGCGATGGGCAGGGTCAAGCCGCTCGTCGCGGACGCGATCATTGCACCTACCGTGCATGGTAATTCCGGTCTCGACGGCCCCGTGCTGCCGGAACCCGCGGACAAGCCCGTGGATATCGATGCAGCAACGCTGATGGCGCAGATTCTCGAAGCGAGCGACGAGCCGGTGGTGCTGATCCCGACGGGACCCTTAACCAACGTTGCGGCGTTTCTGCTTCTCTATCCGCACCTCAAGCACAAGATCCGCCACATCTACCTGATGGGCGGCGGCATCGACTTCGGCAACTGGACGCCCGCTGCCGAGTTCAACATCCTCGTCGATCCGGAGGCCGCAGATATCGTGTTTCAAAGCGGTGTTCCGATCACGATGGCAGGACTCGACGTCACCGAACAAGCGTTGGTGTTCCCGGAGGACTTCGAGCGCATCCGAGCTCTGGGGAACCCCGTCGCGACCGTCGTCGCCGAGTGGCTGGACTTCTTCTACGGCTTCCATCGCAGCATCGGTTATCCGGGCGCGCCCGTGCATGACGCGGTTGCGGTCGCGGCGCTGATCAAGCCGGAGGTCATGACGATGGTGGATATGTACGTCGCTGTCGAGCTTACGGGCGACTATTGCCGCGGCACGACCGTCGGCGACAAGCTCGGTGTGCTCGGTAAGCCTGCCAACGCGCGCGTGATCATGGGGATCGACCGCGAGGCGTTTGTGGATTTACTTGCGGAAGCCGCCGCACACTACGGAAAGGAGGCGTAAGCGGATGAATAAGCTGCCGATGCTGCTGGATTGCGACACAGGCGTGGACGACGCGGTCGCCATCCTGTTTACAAAGTTTCTCAACAACCTTGAGCTCGTCGCCGTGACCACCGTTGCGGGCAATGTCGAGGTCGAGCACACCACGCGCAATACCCTTCAGGTATTGGAGCTCGCGGGGATGGAGCACGTTCCCGTCTATATGGGAGCAAGCAAACCTCTCATGTGCGAGCCGTACAACGCGCATCATGTGCACGGAAAAAACGGACTCAACGATATCGAACTGCCGAAACCCAAACGCGAGCCGGAAGCCCTGCCCGCGTGGGACGCGATCTATGAACTCGCCAAACACTACAAAGGTGAGCTCACGGTAGTTGCAGTTGGTCCGCTGACAAACCTTGCACTCGCGATTGCGAAATACAAGGAGCTGCCCGGCTTACTCAAGCGCATCGTCATCATGGGCGGTGCGGCGGTTGGCGGAAACGTGACCCCGGCTGCGGAGTTTAACATCTACGCCGACCCGGAGGCCGCCGACATGGTGCTCACCTGCGGGGCTCCGGTGTATATGTGCGGCCTGGATGTGACCATGCGGGCTTATTTCACCGCGGAGGAGCTCGACGAAATCGCAAGCCTCGGCTCCAAGCAGGCCGTGTTCACGCGGGACGTGATGCAGGGTATCCTCCAGTTCTACCGCACCTACAAGCTCGGCGGCGTGGCATTCCACGATCCCGTGACGGTGCTGTACGCCGATGACGACAGCTATTTTCAGACCGACTTTGCGGGCGTGCGCGTGGAGACAAAGGGCAAGCTCACGCGCGGGAAGACCGTCACCGACCTCTACAGCGACAAGCAGATGGATCACAACGCGTATGTGGTGACCAATCTGGATCGGGATATCTTCAAAAAAATCGTCTTCGAGATCATGGCCAAATACGGGGAGTAACACAAAAACGGCCTTTGCCGCTGGCAAAGGCCGTTTGTCTAGTATCGTTTGACAATCACATAACATGTGTCACTTGGAAAGCTGCGTCAGCGCGTCGAGCGCGACCAGAATCTCGTGCTCCTCGCCCTGCATGGCGGCAAGCTCGCCGTCGACATAGCTGTCGATGGCATCCAGCGTGTCCTCCTCAAACGCGACGACGTTGTTGAGGATGCTCATCGTGCGGACGCCGCGCAGGTGCCCGATCGTGTAGAGCGCCGCGGTCTCCATGTCCGCGCCTAGTACACCGCGCTTGGACCAGTACGCGTCAATCTCCGTCTCGCGGTCGGTATAGAAACTGTCATGGCTGCGCGCGATGCCGGTGTGATAGCGGTAGCCGCGCCCTTTTGCGGCGGAGACGCAGGCAAAGAGCAAGTCGCTATCCGGCACGGCTGGGAAGATCGGGTCGATATACGTTTTGCTTGCGCCGTCGTCCCGCACAGCTCCGGAAACAAGCACGAGATCGCCGATTTTCACCTGCGGCTGGAGCGCGCCGCAGCTGCCGATGCGGATCATGTTTTTGATGCCCAGATTGTGCAGCTCCTCCACGGCGATGCCGGCGGAAGCCCCGCCGATGCCCGTGGACACGGCGAGCACGGGAACACCCTGGTAGTTTCCCACGATGCTGCGGAATTCGCGGTTGTAGGCAAGCTCTTCTACGTCGGTCAGAAACTGCTTGATGCGGTCGAGCCGCGCAGGATCGCCCGGCAAAAGCGCGGAGACCGCGCCGTGGGTATTGTCGAGCCGGATATGCGGTTGCAGTTGCGGCATAAAATATTGCTCCTTATATTCGGAAAGATTTTCAATTTTAGAATCAACTTATTTTATCATACACGCGAACAAAAACGAAACGGAGGCACCCAATTTGGCCAGAATCCTCAACTTCGGTTCCCTCAATCTCGATCAGGTCTATCGGGTGGACGCGTTTGTCCAGCCCGGCGAGACGAAGTCCAGCCTGTCACTCACGACGCATTGCGGCGGAAAGGGCTTAAACCAGTCCGTCGCCGCCGCCCGCGCGGGCGCGGAGGTTTGGCACGCAGGCATGATCGGATGCGACGGCGACATGCTCTATGACAAACTCTGCGAAAACGGGGTCAATCTCACGCTGCTGGAGCGCTCGTCCGGCGTTTCCGGCCATGCGATCATACAGGTGGACGACAACGGACAAAACTGCATCCTCCTCTTCGGCGGCACCAATCAGGCGCTGACAGAGGACTATATCGACCGCGCGCTTGCGGCGTTCGGCAGCGACGGCTTGGTGCTCGTGCAGAACGAGACCAACCTTGTCGGCTCCATCATCGAAAAAGCCCACAAGCGGGGCTTGCAGGTCGCGATCAACGCGGCTCCCATGGACGGCAAGGTGTTCACCTACCCGCTGGAGCTGATCGATTGGCTGATCGTCAACGAGATCGAAGGCGCAGCCATCGCCAAATGCGAATTCGAAGTGGATATCCTGCCGAAGCTGAAGAAACTCTATCCGAAGATGAACGTGCTGCTCACGCTCGGCAAGCGCGGCGCTGTCTGCGCGCGCGGAGACGAGCAGGCGAAAAGCGGCATCTATCCCGTCAAGGCTGTGGATACCACGGCGGCGGGAGATACCTTCCTTGGCTACTTCCTCGCCGAGGCGCTGGACAATAGGAGCATGGCGGACGCGCTCGCGCTTGCCACGGCTGCGTCGTCCATGTGCGTGCAGGTGATGGGCGCTGCGGACTCTGTGCCGATGTGCGCGGATGTGCTCGCGGCAATCGAGCGCGGCGCGCTCGGCAAACTCGGCGAGTGGGGTGGCTGGCGATGACGAATGCGCTGTATGTCGACTGCTGCATCCGCGGCGAACAGAGCCGCACGAAACGGCTCGCGGAAGCGTTCCTCGCGGCGTACGGCGCGCGGACGGACGTCAACCTCACGCGGCTGACGCTGATGGACGAGCCGCTGGTTCCGTTTTCCAACGGGTTTTTCTGGCAGCGGGAGGGGATGATCGAACGCGGCGAGCTGGAGCATCCGCGCTTTCGTTACGCGCACCAGTTTCAGCAGGCGGATCGGATCATCATCGCGGCTCCGTTCTGGGATCTGAGCTTTCCCGCGCTCTTGAAGGTCTACATCGAGAACGTCAACGTGCAGGGTATCACGTTTGACTGCAACGCAACCGACGGCTGCTTCGGCACCTGCCGCGCGGAAAAGATGCTGTTTCTGACCACGCGCGGCGGCTCTATGGAGGGAAACCCCATGGACAACGGCACGAAGTATCTTGCTGATATGGCAACGTTTTTCGGCATACCTGCTTTTGAACATATCGCGGCGGACGGTCTCGACATGGGGCTGGAACCCGTGGAGACGATTTTAGATCGCGCGATTGCACAGGCGGAGACGCTAGCCGCGACATTTTAAGAGAGAAGAGAGACATCATGAAAGCAGTCATTTACGAGAAAAAAGGCACGGTGCGTCTGGTCGACAAGCCGATGCCGACGATACAGGAACCGCGCGACGCGATCGTGAAGGTCATGCGCGCCTCCATCTGCTCCAGCGATCTGCACATTCGAAACGGCGGCGTCGCCCGCGCGAAAGAAGGCGTGGTCGTGGGTCACGAGTTCGCGGGAGAGATCGTCGAGGTCGGTTCCGGCGTGAAGAAGTTCACAGCGGGCGATCGCGTGGCGGTCAACGTCGAGAGCTTTTGCGGCGAGTGCTTCTTCTGCCGCAGAGGATATGTCAACAACTGCGTCGAGGGCGGCTGGGAGCTCGGCTGCCGCATCGATGGCGGTCAGGCGGAATATGTCCGCGTGCCGACGGCGGACATGAGCTGCACGCGCATTCCGGCTTCGATCTCCTATGAGCAGGCGCTGTTCGTGGGCGACGTGCTCGCGACGGGCTACTGGGCGGCTGGCATCGGCGAGATCAAGCCCGCGGACGTGTTGCTCGTGCTCGGCGCGGGTCCCACGGGGCTGACCACGATGATGTCCGCGCGGCTGTTCGGGCCCGCGGTGATCGTGGCCGCGGATGTCAACGACGACCGGCTTGCGCTCGCGAAAGAGCGGGGCTTGTGCGACGTGACGGTGAACCCGAAACACGCGGATGTCATCGAGACCGTGCGCGCGCTGACGGAAGGGCGCGGCGCGGACGTCGTGTTCGAGGTCGCGGGCGCGAAGAATACGTTTGAGCTTGCGTGGCAGGCGGCGCGACCCAACGCGGTCGTGGTCGTCGTCGCGCTCTACGAGGAGGCGCAGTCGATCCCGCTGCACAGGATGTACGGCAAGAACCTGACCTTCAAGACCGGCGGCGTGGACGCGAGCCGCTGCTCCGAGATTATGCGGCTCATCGAAGCGGGCAGATTGGACACCAACCTGATGATCACGCACCGCGCGCCGCTTAACGATATCATGTTAGGTTATGATATCTTCGCGAACCAGAAAGACGGTTGCATCAAGTGGGTCGTCACTCCGTTTGAGGCGGACAAGCCGATTCCGGAAGAGAAATTTTAATTTGGACGCGAGGAGAGAAAGCGATGTTTGACCCGGAAGTGCGCGCAATCGAACCGGAGCTGATCGCCTGGCGCAGACACCTGCACCAGCACCCGGAGGTGTCGTTTGAGGAGACGCAGACGACGCTCTGGTTGTTTGAGCGTCTACGCGAACTGGGTGTGGACAACATCGACCGCCCGACCGAGACCGGGCTCGTCGCGCACATCCACGGCACGAAAGCGGGCAAGCCTGCCGTCGTCGCGTTTCGCGCGGATATCGACGCGCTCCCGATGCACGAGGAGAACGATCTTCCATATTGTTCCGAGAATCCCGCCGCCATGCACGCCTGCGGCCACGACGGGCACGTCGTCATGCTTCTTGCGCTCGCGGCTTTGCTGCAGACGCACCGCGAGAGCTTTTGCGGCGAAGCGCGGCTGATCTTTCAGCACGCGGAGGAGCTGCCGCCCGGCGGCGCGATCGAGCTGGTGCGCGCGGGCGCGCTCAATGGCGCGGAGGCGGTGCTCGGGCTGCATCTGTCCAGCAATTTTGAAACGGGTCAGTTCGCGCTCAAAGAGGGCGTACTGACAAGCAACGTCGATCGCTTTACCGTGACGGTCGCGGGACGCGGCGGACACTGCGCCTTTCCGGAGCAGTGCGCAGACCCGCTTCTTGCCGCAAGCGAAATTGTGCTTTCTCTCCAGACCATCGTCTCGCGGCGTATACCCGCCACCGAGCCCGCGGTGGTCTCCGTCTGCGAATTTCATGCGGGCACGGCCTACAACATCATCCCCAACGAAGCAACGCTCAATGCGTCCGTTCGCTCGTTTGGCGAGACGACGCGTCAGCTCATTGAGCGCGAGGCGCGGAACATCTGTGAAAGCGTTGTACAGGCGCATGGCTGCACCGCGCGGCTCGACTGGTTCTCCGGCTATCCCAGCGTGGTGAACGATGCAAAACTCACAGCCGAAGCAGAGCGGCTCATCACGGCGCGATTCGGAAGCGCGCAGACGCAAGCCATCGGCGTGATCATGCCGGGCGAAGATTTCTCCTACATGCTGGAAAACAGGCCGGGTTTCTTTGTGGAGCTCGGCACCCGCAACGCCGAGAAGCAGAGCGCAGCGCCGCACCACAACCCGCGCTACCGGCTGGACGAAGACGCGCTGCTGTACGGTGTGCAGTATCAATATGATTTTGCGCGCGCGTTGCTGGACGGTACGCGCAGATTCCGGGAGGCGCAGGCGTGAAGCTGACGGTTCTGGTGGACAACCACACCTATATCGACCGCTACTTTCTCGGCGAGCCCGCGGTGAGCTATCTCATCGACGACGGCGAACGCGTGATCCTGCTCGACACGGGGTATTCGGATGTGTTCCTCGAAAACGCGCGCCGCATGGGGATCGACCTAAATCGCGTGACGGACATCGTGCTCTCGCACGGGCACAACGACCACACGGGCGGTCTGCCCGCGTTTTTCGCGGGGTTTTCGCAGCGTGTGCGCCTCTATGCGCACGCCAACGCGCTGCTGCACAAGCGTGCGGATGGCCTTGATGTCGGCTGCCCGATGACGCTTACGGAGCTGCGGGAGCGCGCGGAGGTGCATCTTGTGACGAAGCCGCGCGCCGTCAGCGAGCACGTGACCGTGCTCGGCGAGATTCCGCGCGTCTACGCGTTTGAGGCGGATCGCGCGGTGGGTGAGACACAGTCCGCCTGCGGCTGCTGCTGGGAGGCGGATGCGCTCGCGGACGACACGAGCCTTGCGCTCGCGCTGCCGGAGGGCGTGTTCGTGGTCACGGGCTGCGCGCACGCGGGCATCTGCAACACCGTGGCGTACGCAAAGCAGGTTTCGGGCAAATCGCGCGTACGCGGCGTGCTCGGCGGGTTTCATCTGTTCGAGGCGGGTCAGGGGTTGGACGAAACCGTGCGCACCCTGCGCGAACTCGGCGCGGAGCGGGTCTATCCCGCGCACTGCACGAGCCTCGCGGTCAAGAGTGCGCTCTTTGGCGCGATGGAAACGCACGAAGTCGGCGTCGGGATGACGCTGGAGTGGTAGGCATATACATTTCGTGCGAGACGCGCGGTGCAAACATGATATAATGAAACATCCGCAAAAGTGAAATCATTTGGAAAAGGTTGTAACTCTTTCATCTTTTTCCTGTAAACTACTTGAAAAGATGGCAAAAATCAATATACTGTCCATAGGTATCGAATCGGGTTTTGATAGCTGCATAGAGCAGCGCGCTTATGCATTGGGAGGGTATCATGAAGAGAAGAACTGTGCGCATTACACCGCTTGGGTATATTGTGCTGACCATCATCATCCTTGTGATGGTGGTGAGCATCTACTTCATCGTTTGGTCGATGCGTAATGCCGGCAGCGAACAGCCGAACGGCAACCTCAACAGCAACTCTGTCCAGACGAACACACCGACGCCGTCTCTGGCACCCGTGAGCACACCCACCGTTGTGCCGACCACGACCGTTGCGCCGACGACCGCACCGACGACGGCGGCAACCACCACCGTCACACCCAAGCAGGACGACACGCCCGAACCCGCCGTCAAGACCCCCACCGCAGCGCAGATTTCGGCGGCTGTCGACGGCACGCTCAACGCCAGCGGTGTCGTGCTCCGCGCGGGCCCCGCGCAGACCTATTCCATCCTCGGCAAATATTCCTCCGGCACGCAGCTGAAGGTTTATGAAGTGTCCGGCGATTATTTCTACGTCCGTGTGGTCAAAGAAAACCTCGTTGGTTATGTTGCGGCCAAGTTCGTGGATAAGGCGGGATTATTGCCCGGCGAGAATGCGACGCCCACGCCCAAAGCCATCGCGGGAACCATTCCCGGCACCGTGAGCGCGAGCAAGCTGGCGCTCCGCAGCGTGCCGAGCACGGCGGACAACACGCCCATCGGCGAGGTTGTCAAGGGTGACGAGGTGCTCATCTTCTTTAAGACGGGCGACTTCTACTACATTCAGGTGGTGTCCACGGGCGTGAAGTGCTACGCCGCGGCGAAATACATCACCGCAAGCACGGCTGTCCCGACCGGAACCCCTGTGCCGACAAAATAAAACTGATTATATGCAAAAGACTGCCTGATGAGGGCAGTCTTTTTTGTAATATCATAATTGCGTATTTGACTCTTGCAACTCTTGTTGTGGTTGATACAATAAATATTAGTATTACAAAACGGAGGATTATGTTGTGGGTGCAGTTTCGGATATAGTGAAAGCTGGGGTTGAACCGATATCCAAATTTATCGATGCTGTTTCACGTGGGATTGGATGTCTGTACGAGCCTACTAAGATAAAGAAACTAGCTGCTGCCAAGGCCAGTGAAATATCGATAGTCGCCGATGCAATCAGAAAAAATGATGATCTACCGATCATATATAACAGAGATGGAGTTCAGATTGATGCTTCTGATTATTTAGCATTAGCAGAACGGGCCAATAGTCGATTGGTATTTCAAGAGATGCGTAAGCAGCAAAATATTGAAGCAATTGTTGAAAAAGCCTATAGAGAAGTTGAAACGTTTTCCGAGGTATCGAGCGAGCCTGTTGATGATGATTGGATAGTTCGGTTCTTCAATTCTGTTGAGGATGTGAGCGACGAGAAGCTACAAGAGATTTGGGCTAAGCTCCTTGCAGGAGAAATCAAAAAACCACGCAGCAGTTCTCAAAGAACACTAGATTTATTGAAAAATCTCTCTCCTGACGAAGCGATGTTATTTGAGAAGGCTTCAGTGTGTGTTCTAGAAAGCGGTGCAGAAAAATATATACCTGATGAGACTAGCCTTTTGAAAGAGCAAGGAATAAGCTTTAGAGATTTGTTCACCTTAAGTGATGCGGGCTTAATCAATTTGTCAGAGTTGACAGTGACTTCTGATTTGAGTTGCGGCGATTCAATGATATTCAATGATAAGATTGTATGTATACTCAAAGCTGCAACCGATGAAAGCCCAAAGTCAATTCAATTTGTTGTTCGTTGTTTAACTTGGGCTGGAACAGAGATTTTTAGAGCTCTTACAAGTGATTCTGATCAAAGAGTAGATTTTGCTCTCAAGTATTTCAGAAAATTGAAGGATGAGAAAACAAACCTTATTGTAAGTGCATACAATGTGGTAGCCTTTGAGGGTAATGGAGTTAGATATAAAAAGAATAATCTCCTAGAGTGAATAAAGAGGGCGCTTTCGCGCCCTCTTCTTGCATCTCTCGTTCTTAGTTCTTCGCCTTCGTCGCGATTTCTTCCAGCAGCTTTGCGCGGAAGTCCGCGAGGGTCATGGTGCCGAGGTCGCCGTCCTTGCGACTGCGCACCGCAACGAGACCCTGCTCGATCTCCTTGTCGCCCATGACGAGCATGTACGGAATCTTCTGCATCTGCGCCTCGCGGATCTTGAAGCCGATCTTTTCGTTTCTCAGGTCGGTCTCCACGCGGACGCCGTACTGCTCCAGCGACTTCTGGATCTCGACGGAAGCATCCGCCGCGCGATCCGTAATCGGCAGCACCTTCACCTGCACCGGCGCCATCCATGTCGGCAGCGCGCCTGCATATTTTTCGATCAGCAGCGCGAGCGTGCGCTCATAGCAGCCGATCGACGTGCGATGGATAACGACCGGGTACTTCTTGAGTCCGTCGCTGTCCATATACTGCATGCCGAAGCGCTCCGCCAGCTGGAAGTCGATCTGAATCGTGACCAGCGTGTCCTCTTTGCCGTAGACGTTGCGAATCTGGATGTCCAGCTTCGGGCCGTAGAAGGCGGCCTCGCCGTCGGCTTCGTGATACGGCACCTGCAGGTCGTTGAGGATGTCGCGCATCATGTTCTGCGTGCATTCCCAGTCCTCTTTGTCGCCGATGTACTTGTCCTTGTCGTTCTCGTCCCACTTGCTGAAGCGATAGCTCACATCGTCGGTGAAGCCGAGGGTGTCGATCATGAACTTCGCGAGATCGAGGCAGCCCTTGAACTCGTCCGCGACCTGATCCGGACGGCAGGCAAGATGGCCTTCCGAGATCGTGAACTGACGCAGGCGGATGAGCCCGTGCATCTCGCCGCTGCTCTCGTTGCGGAAGAGCGTGCTCGTCTCGTTGTAGCGCATCGGCAGGTCACGATAGGAGCGCGCGCGGTTGAGATACGCCATAAACTGGAACGGGCAGGTCATGGGTCTAAGCGCAAAGACCTCCGCGTTCTCGTCTTCGACGTCCGGCGAATCGCTCATGATGAACATGCCGTCGCGGTAGTGATCCCAGTGGCCGGAGATCTTATACAGCTCGCGCTTCGCCATAAACGGCGTCTTGGTGAGCATGTAGCCGCGCTTCTGCTCTTCGTCCTCGACGAAGCGCTGCAGCAGCTGGATCACGCGTGCGCCCTTCGGAAGCAGGATCGGCAGACCCTGACCGATGATATCGACGGTGGTGAAGAGCTCCAGCTCGCGGCCGAGTTTGTTGTGGTCGCGCTTTTTGGCTTCTTCCAGTGCGGTGACGTAGGCTTCGAGGTCGGCTTTCTTTTCAAACGCCGTGCCGTAGATGCGCTGGAGCATCTTGTTCTTCTCGCTGCCGCGCCAGTAAGCGCCGGCGACGGTGAGGAGCTTGATGTTCTTCACCACGCCCGTACTCTTGACGTGCGGGCCCGCGCAGAGGTCGACAAAGTCGCCCTGACGATAGAAGCTGATGATCGCGTCCACGGGCAGGTCGCGGATGAGCTCAACCTTGTACGGTTCGCCGAGCTTGTCCATGTAGGCGATTGCCTCCTCGCGGGGCAGCTCAAAGCGCTCGATCTTCTGGTCTTCCTTCTCGATCTTGGACATCTCGGCTTCGATCTTCGCGAGGTCTTCCGGCGAGAAGGTTTCGGGGGTGTCAAAGTCGTAGTAGAAGCCGTTTTCGATCGCGGGGCCGATGGCGAGCTTCGTCTCCGGCCAGAGGCGCTTGACCGCCTGCGCGAGCACGTGCGAAGCCGTGTGGCGGTATGCCCAGCGGCCGTTCTCGTCCTTGAAGGTGTAGAACGTCAGCTGGTGGTCGCCTGTGATGGGGCGGAAGGCGTCGCTGTGCGCGCCGTCGATGGAGCAGGACAGCGTGGCGCGCGCAAGGCCCGGGCTGATTTCGTTTGCGATCTCAAGCCCCGTCAGCCCATCGGCAAATTCGCGTTTGTTCCCGTCCGGGAAAGTGATGATCATATGGGTTCTCCTCCTGTTTCGTGTGTCATATTTTTTAGAAACTGGTTTGCCAAAACAAAAAAAACGCCCCGAAGTCTCAAAAACTTCGGGACGATAGTGTCTCTACCGCGGTTCCACCCGTGTTCGCGAGCTTGAAAAACCCGCGCGCTTTTGCCGCTGTATCGGGCGGTTCCCGCATTCGCTCGCCGGGCGGTCTTCGCGCCGCCATCCGCCGCCGCGCTCGCACCAAGGTGCGCGGCTCTCTGAAAACGGGTGCTGTACAGGCGTTACTGTTTCCCGGGTCTTACCGAAAGTACCTTTTAGTATAATCACGGCGAATGAAAAAGTCAAATCTTTCGGCAGCGGCATTTGCGGAAAATTGGTGAAAAAAAGTAGGTATCATTGCGGTTTCTGCCGCTATGAGACGGCACTGGCTGCGTGTTCCTGGGCGATACGCATGCCCAGCACATCCTCCATCTCGTACCAGCCGGTGCGACCCGCTACATACTCCGCCGCGGTCAGCGCACCTTCGACAAACGCCCGGCGGCTGAAGGACTCGTGCGTGAGCGACAGGCGCTCATAATCGCTCGCGAGCAGCACCGTGTGCATGCCGACGTATCCGCCCGCGCGGACGGCGTCAATCGGAATTTCCGCCCCGTCCGGCAGCTCCTGCGCGAGCGCCGCTGCGATCTTTTTCGCGGTGCCGGAGGGGATATCGTATTTCTTGCTGTGGTGCGTCTCTGTGATGTGGTAGTCAAACGACGGCAGCGCGCGGGCAACGAGGCGGAGCGCCGCGAGCAGCACATTGACGCCAAGCGTCACATTCGGCGCGAAGACCACGCCGAGCTTGTTGTGCCGCACAAAGTCGGTCATCCAGAGCATATCCGCCTCCGAAAAGCCGGTGGTGCAGAAGACGACGTTCGTGCGGCTCTTCTTGCAGGCGCGCAGGATGGTTTTGCTGTTGGCGGCGTTGGAAAAATCGATCAAAACGTCGATATGCGACTCGGAAAGAGTTTGTTCGATCTGCGTGATCTCGCGAATCACAACGCCCGTGTTGGTTCGATTGATCAGCTCTCCTGCATCGTGCCCCGCCTTCTCGCCGCAGGGGCTGCAAAAGGCCGCGGATAGATGAAAGCGCTCACTATCGAGCAGTGCACGGAGCACCTCGCTCCCTGTGCGCCCGACACCGCAAACGGCTGCCTGTATCATGCGAACATCTCCTTTCTGTTGGTCGTTCGGGTGGTGGTTGTCCGCGATATCAAACGAACACGCAAAAAAACATGCGCCCGCGGACTGTTCGCAAGCGCATGAAAAAAACAGATCGATTTTCCATAGGAAATAAAACACGTGGAAAAACATTGCTTTCAACGCTTACGAGATTAGCTGACGGGTTCGGACGAAAAGCTGTCCTACCGGCGAAACCGCCGGATTCACCCCAATGATTGGTTCTCCCGCTCTCCCGTGCGCGGCACGGAAGACTCAGCTATTTTGTTGTATATCTACTATATCGGATTGGAATACCAAAGTCAAACACTTTCGACTGTATTACCAAAAACAACAATATTATGACACGCAATTGGCGTAAAATGTAGCCGCCGCAGGGAACTATTTATGATACGGCTCGCGGGCGTTGATCTTAAACGCGCGATAGATCTGCTCCAGCAGCACCACGCGGCAGAGCCCGTGCGGCAGCGTCATGTCAGAAACGGAGAGCTTGAGGTCTGCGCGGCTCGTCACCGTCTGGCTGAGCCCAAGCGAGCCGCCGATCACGAATGTGATGCAGGAGGCGGAGCGGTCGAACGTGTCCTGCAGGGTCTTTGCGAATGCCTCCGAGGAGAACCGCTTTCCGTCGATGGTCAGACAGACGACGAACTCGCCGGGCAGGATGCGGGAGAGCAGCTTTTCCCCTTCGCGCTCCATGACCTGCGCTTCCTCGGCGGAGGAGAGCGTCTCCGGCGCTTTTTCGTCCGCGACCTCCGCGATCTCCAGCGTGCAGAAGCGCGAGAGCCGTTTTGCGTATTCCGCAACGGCGTCCCGGTAAAAGCTGTCCTTCACTTTTCCCACGCAGGCGATCTTGATCTTCATGCGGATTACAGCTCAAACAGCCCGCAGGGGCTGTAGCGGTCGGCGACGGTGACGAACATGCTGTCCAGCAGGCCGGCGCTTTCCAGCAGTGACTGCACGGTGACGAGCGCGAGCTCCGGCGTGTTGTTCTCGTCGGAAAGGTGACCCAGAATCGCGTTTTTGACGCCGCGCGCGTGCAGCTTTTGCAGCACGAGCCCCGCGTCCTCGTTGCAGAGGTGCCCGTGGGACGAGAGGATGCGCATCTTGAGCGGATAGGGGTAACTGCCCGCCTTGAGCATGTCCACGTCGTGGTTGGCTTCTAACAGGATCAGATCGGAGTTTGCAACCGCGTCGATCATGCGGCTGGAGACGTGACCTATGTCAGTCATGATGGAGAGTTTCTTGCCGCCGTGGACAAACGCATAACCCACCGCGTGCGCCGCGTCGTGCGGGGTGGAGAAGGGGTGCACGCAGAGCTGCTTGAGGTAAAAGTCCCGATCCGGCTCGAAAACGCGGATGTTCTTCGCCGCGATTTCGCCGATGCTCTTTGGCATGCTCTCCCAGCACTCGGCTGCGGCATAGACAGGGATATCGTATTTGCGCGAGAGCACGCCGATGCCGGAAACGTGGTCGGAGTGTTCATGTGTGACCAGAATCGCGTCCAGCCCGTCCGGGGCAAGGTCGATCATCGCCATGATCTCGCGCAGGCGTTTTGCGGTCACGCCCGCGTCGATGAGCACGCGCACGCCGCCCGCCTCCAGATAGGAGGCGTTGCCCGACGAACCGCTGCACAACGGGGAAAACAACATAGCTGGAATTCTCCTTCTATTTCGAACCGCAAATACGGTCAAAAACAACATCGTGTGTCGGATGGAAGCTTTTTAAAGCACATCTAGTATAGCACACGCCGGAACAAAACGACAGTGACCGCAAGAGTACTTGCATGAGGGAACTGGCGGTTTTCCGCGCATTTCTACTGGTATTATGCGTTGCCTTTTGGTATAATAAATGTTAGACCGTTTGAAACAGTCTGTTTTCATGAAATGAATCAAAATTGAATTACCATCGGTATCATATAAAGTATGGATAGAACGACAAAACGCGCATACGCAAAACTGAATCTCACGCTCGGCGTGCTCTATAAGCGCGCCGACGGATACCACGCGCTGGACTCCATCATGCAGACGATCGACCTGTTTGATACCGTCACGGTGGAGCGCGCGCGGGAGATCGTCGTGACCAGCACAGGCATGCTGCTGCCCTACGACAACACGATTCGCAGAGCCGCGGAGCAATACCGCGCGCTGACCGGCAGGAGCGCGCAGATCCGCGTGGTCAAGCGCATCCCAGCGGAGGCGGGTCTCGGCGGCGGCAGCGCGGACGCTGCTGCAACGCTGAACGCCCTGCAGGAGCTCTACGGCGAGGTGGACGACAAGACCCTCGTCGAGATCGGCGCGAAAGTCGGCGCGGATGTGCCGTTTTGCCTCAAAGGGGGCACACAGCGCGCGGAGGGCATCGGCGAGGTGCTCACGCCTGTGCGCGGCATGAAGCTTCATCTTCTGATCGCGAAACCCGCGGAGGGCGTCTCCACCAAAAAACTCTTTTCGCTGCTGAAGCTGCCGCGCGTGATGCCGGAGACGACGACCGCGCTCAAGGCGCTGTCGGACGGCGATCTCGACGCACTCTGCCCGCTGCTGTTTAACGCGCTGGAGGAGCCCGCCATCGAGCTTGTGCCCGAGATTGGCAGGATCAAGCGCGACATGCTTTCGCTCGGCGCGAAGGCCGCCTGCATGACCGGAAGCGGCAGCGCGGTGTTCGGCGTGTTCGCGGACAAAGCATCTGCCGAGGAAGCAAAACTGCGCCTCCAGAACGTCGCATTCGCGCAGGTCTGCGAATCGATCTAGCCAAAGGGACTTGGCAGTTGTCTCAAATTCTGCGCGAAACAGATCGATTGTGTAGACGTGCTGTTTCCGCAACGTGAACATTCCGAGAAGAAAACCAAAATCGGGTGCACAATTTGCACGTTATTCGATACAATTTATAAAGCAGTCAAGACATACGCGTTTTTTGCTCTTGAATCGAAGCTATCAGGGTACGGACAGATGTTACATGTCCGTTCCGCAGATTTTAACTACGGGGGGCTTATGAAGAAACGACCGTTCCGTACCCGCAGAGGACTCGCCCTTGTGCTTGCGCTTGGGATGCTGCTGCTTGCTGTTCCGGTGGCATCCGCGCCCGCGGACTCCGGCGTGCAGTATATTCGCGTGCTGCTCTCGACCCAGGGTGCGACATCCATAAGCGTACCCGTCAAGGGCACCTACACGCTCGCGCAGACGCAGCGCACGTTTACGGACGGCACGCTGACGATCTCAGGGAGCGGCAGCACGGTCACGGTCAGCCATTCCCGCGAAGGCACGCTCTATTCCGGCAGCAATGCCACGATCGAGCGCACCAATCTTTCCCGCGACGCGGGGTATCTTACCATCAACACCTATGCCGGCACAAGAAACTTCCTCGGCAACCTGCAGCTCTCCGCGAGCAGCGGCAAGCTTGTGGTCGTCAATCGCGTGCCGCTTTCGCATTATCTCTACGGCGTGGTCGGTTACGAGATGAGCAATACCTTCCCGCTGGAAGCGCTCAAGGCGCAGGCTCTCGCGGCGAAGGGCTACGCGCTTCTCAAGATCCGCCAGAGCGGGTCGTATGACATCCTCGATACCTCGGACGATCAGGTCTATAAGGGCTATGATCCGACGTATTCGAGCGTCATCGCCGCCGTGGACGCGACCATGAGCGACGTGCTCTACTACAACAATGTACCGCTATTGTGCTACTATGCCGCGAGCAACGGCGGCTGGATGATTCTGCCGTCCGATCGCTGGACGAGCCCGATTTACGACGGCGCCTACAACTATGGCACGGATCAGTACGATCTTCTGAACCCCTCCACACCCGTGGAGAAGGTGTTTGTCTCCAATATCTACAGCGACGCCGCGATGGGCACGGCCGCGTTTGCATTCATCGACTCGCGCCTGATGGCGGCGGTCGCCGCGCGCGGCGTGGTGCCGAAGAACTATACCTTCGGCGGCGTGCAGTCTGTCGACAGCGTGACGTCCTCCGGCACGGCGGGCTACGCGGACGACCTCAACCATCTCAACGTCTCCCTGACCGCGACGGTGCGCGCCAATATGCTCCCGGCACTGATCCCGACGCCGACGCCGACATTCGTGCCGACGCCGTCTCCGACGGCACCGTTCGCCGCAACGCCGAGCCCGACGCCGACGGTTGCGCCGACGCCGACGCCTTCTCCCACGCCGGAGGGCATGACGCCCGAACCGCTGCCGGAAGGCCAGACCCCGTCGCCCACGCCTACGATGGAGCCCACGCCGAGCCCGACGCCGACGTTCGCGCCGACGCCGAGCCCCACGCCTTCCTTTGCGCCGACACCCAGCCCCACGCCCGCGATTGAGACCGTCAAGACCGCGCAGGTGACCATCAACTTCACGTTCGCGGAGATGGTGGCCGCGGGGCTGTATCCCTCGACCGTGCTCAAAATCTTCTATGCCACGCCCACCAACGGCGGCTGGTATCTGCTGCACGCGCGCTATGGCCACGGCGTTGGCATGAGCCAGCGCGGCGCGCAGTACATGGCGAACATCGGCAAGACCTACCGCGACATCCTCGCGTACTATTATCCGGGCGCAACGCTCGGCACCATGGCATATGTCTTCCCCGAAACCGTGGGCTCCACGGCACCCTCCAGCGCTGCGACCTCGCCCTCCGCGGGCAAGATCACGGGCGGCACGGTCAACGTGCGCGCGACGGCTTCCACGAGCGGCAGCGTGCTGGAGACCCTCGCGCAGGACACGCAGGTGACGTTGCTCGGCATGACGGGCGAGTGGTATCTCGTCTCCACGCCGTCCGGCAAGCAGGGCTATATCCGCTATGACTACATCACGCTCACCGGAACCAATCTCATCGCGCAGGGCAAGGTCTCCGCGAGCGCGGTCAATTTCCGCACGGGTCCCGCGACGAGCTATGCCGCGGTCGGCCAGCTTTCGCAGGACACCCAGCTCGGCATCTACGGCATGGTAGGCGGCTGGTATAAGATCAAGGCCATGACCACGGGTCAGGACGGCTTTATCAGCAAGGACTATGTGATCATCACGCAGTCCGTGGCCGGCGGCTCCGTGCCGACACCGACCGCAACGCCGACGCCCACCCTTGCGCCGGACGGCAGCACACCCGTGCCGACCGCGGTTCCCACCGCAACACCGACGCCTTCGCCCACGCCCACGCCGACACCCGTGCCGACGCCGACGCTTGCGCCGACCTTTGTCGCCAACGGCGCGATCAACGCAAACGGCGTTTATATCCGCGCAGGTGCGAGCACGTCCACCAAGAGCTACGCAAGGCTCGTCAAGAACACCGGACTCGGCGTCTATGAGAAAGTCGGCTCGTGGTACCGCGTCCGCGTGACCGCAACCGGGCTCGACGGCTATGTCTACGCAAAGTACGTCACCCTCACGCAGCTGAGCAACACGAGCAGCGCCGGAACCAACTACAGCGCGGGCTACATCAAGTCCTCCGGCGTCATCCTGCACACGGGACCGGACACGCGCTATAACCGGGTTGCCAAGCTCGCGCGCAATACGACCGTTCGCGTGACAGCTTCGTTCAACGGCTGGTATCAGATCGAGGTGCCCTCCGCGAAGATCACGGGCTACACGCTTGCGAAGTACGTCACCCTGACGCCGACGGTCAGCGCAGGCTCGGGCACGAGTCTCGGCGTGGTGACGGGCAGCCTCAATCTCCGCGCGCAGGCCTCGTCCGCCTCGACCTCCAAGATCCTGCTCACGATGCCCAAGGGCGCGGTTGTGACGATTTACTCGACCTCAAACGGCTGGTGCTATGTCGACTACAACGGCACCAAGGGCTATTGCTCCGCGTCATATCTCAAGATCGGCTGACGCACTGCCGAAATAGAAAACTGCAAACAGCGCCCGCGCAGGAGAGTTGCGCGGGCGTTTGCAAAAAGAGGATAGCTTTTTTTGCGGGAACATTTTAAGATGGAGTAAGACCCGAAAGGAAGACGACCGACGATTGAATAAAAAACTCCTCAACCGCATATTTCTGCTCACCGCGGCGGGCATTCTGCTTGTGCTCGGTCTCGTCGGCGCGCTGCGCGCCGCGCGGCCGGAGGTCAACACAGGCCCTGTGACGGTCGAGCAGGCGCAGATCGACCGCGTCAGCGTGGAGACCGTGGAGGCCACACCCGCGCCGACGCCGGAGCCGGAGACCTACGCCAATACCGTCACCCTGCTCGTCGATCGCACGCCGGTGATGACGCTGGAAAACGAGCTTGCGGCAAAGCAGATGCTCTGGGAATATCTTTCGGGCAGCGCGGTAGCGCCCGAAGGCGAGCGATTTGTCTCCGCGAAGTTTGATTGCGAGCTGATCCTGACGCCCGGCGACCCGGTGGTCAAACCCTTGACTGCGGCGGAGGCGCTCAATCAGCTCGCGCAGAATCCGGCGATTGTGCCGATTGTTGTGACCACGATGCGCACACAGACGTCGGAGTCCAGTCCCGAAATCAGCGAGACCATCGAACCCGCGCTGCCCAAAGGTGCAAGGATCATCGCGCAGCTCGGCGCGGGCGCGGTCACCGAGACGAGCGTGCTCGCGGTCTATCGCGCGGGCGTTCTGCTCGAAACCGGCGCGCCGGACACCCGAACGGTCGGGCAGGCGCGCGCAACCATCGTTCGCACCGGAACCTACACCAAGGCCGACACCTCCGGCAACCCGGATCGGTTAGAGGGTGTGGAGGGCAAGAGCAAGGGAGAGCTGAAGCTCGGCTACCCCATGCGCGGGCAGGTGACAAAGCACTTCGGCTATGTCAACGGCAAGATGAACTACGGCCTTGATATCAGCAACAGCGCTGGCACGAAGATCGTCGCGCCCGGGGAGGGCGTTGTGGTGTTCTGCGCAGAACGCGGGGCATATGGCTTCGTCGTGGACATCGACCATGGCAACGGCTTCGTCTCGCGGCTGACGCATCTTTCCGACGTGCAGGTGGAGCTCAACCAGCGCGTGTTCATCGGCGATCCGGTGGGCGTGCTCGCGGAGGACGCGGACGGCGGCAAGCCCGTGCTGCACTACGAGCTGATCATCGACGGCATCCCGTACAACCCGTTATTTTATATCGACTGACACTTTGCAAACAAAAAGACGGCTCACGCCGTCTTTTTTTGTGTCTCTTTACTTCATCTCATTCAGCCGCGCTTCCAGCTTCTTCTTGACGCGCTGGATGGCGTTGTCGACGCTCTTGGTCGTGATCTGCAGGTGCTCCGCAATCTGCTGATAGGAGTATCCGCCGAGGTAAAGCGAGAGCGTTCCGCGTTCGAGTTTGCTCAGTGAATGCTCGATGCTGTCCGCAACAGCCGCATAGTTCTCTTTGCCGATGAGCACCTCCTCCGGGTCGCTGATGCGCGTGCTTGTGAGCACATCGATCAGCGGACGCTCGGTATCGCCTTCGTACACCGAGCGGTTGAAGGAGATATATGTGTTCAGCGGAATGTGCTTCTTGCGCGTTGCCGCCTTGATGGCGGTGATGATCTGCCGCGTGATGCAGAGCTCGGCAAAGCCGCGAAACGTCGCCTGCCGGTCAAACTGGTAGTCCACGACTGCCTTATACAGGCCGATCATGCCCTCCTGAATGATATCCTCGCGATCCGCACCGATGAGGAAATACATGCGCGCCTTGCTGCGGACGATCTGCTTATAGCGCGCATAGAGCGCCTCTTCTGCGCGCGCGTCGCCCGCGCGGTGCAGGGTAAGCAGCTCCTCGTCGGCAAGGGCTTCGTAGTTCTTCATTCAATCGTATCCCGTCTCATTCATTTCGGCGCGCAGCGAATCGGATTGCGTTACTCCGCCTTATCCTGCCGCTTTTTCTCGAACATGAGGATGCCGGCGGCAACGCCCGCGTTGAGCGAGCCGATCTGGCCGTACTGCGGCACCGCCACGAGGAAGTCGCACTTTTCAGCAACAAGCTTGCTCAGCCCATCGCCTTCGCTGCCAATGACCAGCGCGAGCGGGCCGTTGAGGCCCTGCTTGGTCATGGGCTGACCCTTCATGTCCGCGCCCGCGACCCAGAGTTTTGCGCGCTTGAGCTCGTCCAGCGCGGCGGGGATATTGACCACGCGCGCGATCTTGACGTGCTCGGTTGCGCCCGCGCTTGCCTTGACGGTTGCGGCGGTGACGGAGGCGCTTCTGCGCTTGCCGATGACCACGCCGTGCGCGCCCGCGCACTCCGCGCTGCGGATGATGGAGCCGAGGTTATGCGGATCGAGGATGCCGTCCAACACGACGACAAACGGTTCTTCGTTCTTTTCGCGTGCAACGGCGAGGATGTCCGCGATGGTGCAGTATTCGACGCCCGCGGCATACGCTACGATGCCCTGATGATTGCCGGGCTTGCCGCCGTGCCCAAAAGGCAGGCAGATTTCGTCGAGATGGCGCTTGTCCACCTCGCGGATGACGAGCTTCCGTTCACGCGCAAGACCGAGGATTTCGCGCAGAGAGCCGTCCGGTTCACCGACGACCTCGATGCGGTCGATGCTGCGCTCGCTCTTGATGGCTTCCTTGACGGCGTTACGGCCGAGGATGAGGAAGGGCACTTCGTCCGGTTCGCCGGCTTCGTTTTCGTCGTCGGCAAGGCGGTCACGAAGGCGCATTTCCTCTGCGCGGCGGTCGTCAAAGGCCGACGTCTTGTTGTAAGGCTTTTTCTCGAAAGGACGGTTGCCCTGATAGCCCGTGCCCTGCGGACGGTCGCCATACGGCTTCTTGCCTTGATATCCGGTGCCAGCGGGCTTGTCGCCATAGGGACGGTTGCCCTGATAGCCTTCGCCGGCAGGCTTGTCGCCGTAGGGGCGATTGCCCTGGTAGCCTTCGCCCTGCGGCTTGTCGCCGAAGTCACGCTTGCCCTGATAGCCGCCGCCCTGCGGACGGTCGCCATAAGGCTTCTTGCCCTGATAACCGCTGCCCTGCGGACGATCGCCATAGGGCTTTTTGCCCTGATATCCGGTTCCGGCGGGCTTGTCGCCATAGCTGCGCTCGCCATACGGCTTCTTCCCCTGATAGCCTTCGCCTGCGGGTTTGTCGCCGAAGTCGCGCTTGCCCTGATAGCCGCCGCCCTGCGGACGGTCGCCATAAGGCTTCTTGCCCTGATAGCCGGTGCCTGCGGGGCGATCACCATAGGGACGGTTGCCCTGATATCCTTCGCCTGCGGGTTTGTCGCCGAAGTCGCGCTTGCCCTGATATCCGCCGCCCTGCGGACGATCGCCGTAGGAACGGGTGCCCTGGTAGCCTTCGCCAGCGGGCTTGTCGCCGAAGTCGCGCTTGCCCTGATAGCCGCCGCCCTGCGGACGGTCGCCAAAGGGCTTCTTGCCCTGATAGCCGGTACCCTGCGGACGGTCGCCATACGGCTTTTTCCCCTGATAGCCGGTTCCGGCGGGTTTGTCGCCATAGGAGCGGTTGCCCTGATAGCCTTCGCCCTGCGGACGATCGCCATAGGTCTTTTTGCCCTGATATCCGCCCTCGGTCCTCTGACCGGCGGGCTTGCTGCCCTGATAGCCGCCCGATTTCGGGTAGCCGCCCTTTTTCTCGCCGGAGCGGGGAGAAGAGCCCTTATGTTGGCCACCTTGGCCGGAGCCGTATTTGTTCTGCGGCATGGAATTGTTTCCTCGTTTCAAATTTAAGATTGTCTTTTTACTGCTTCCCTGATTGACTCAAAAAAGCATTTACATCATTTGGATGGCATTTCTTGCTCCGGCTTTGGTTCCGGTTGAAAATAAACCGTCATCAACTCGTTGAGCCGCTCGTCCGCGCCGCTTAAAAACAGCCAGCCGACCATCGCTTCAAGCCCTGTCGCCGTGTGGTAGTCCGCGGCGGAGGCATTCTTGGGCATGGTGCCGCTGTGGGCGTTGCGCCCGCGGCGGAAGACTGCGGTTTCGTCCTCCGTCAGATGGGGTTCCATCCGCCGGAAGGCTGCCGCCTGACCCGCCGCGCAGACAAATTTGCTCGCGGCAAGGTGCAGCTCGTGCGGGGATCGCGCGAACTGGTCGTTGAGGTAGATGCGCGCGTAGAGATCGCAGACGGTGTCGCCGATCTGCGCAAGCGCCAGCGGGCTCAATTGCCGCGGGTTTGCGCAGGCCTGTGCCCGCGTTGCGCGCCTTATTTCGTCAATCATGGCCATACACAATTATTTTATCTGTTTCAACAGTGCAAAGCAAGAAGTATCGGATTGCATCCGACATAATTCAACAAAACGGCGGAAGATTCGCATTTTTTTACTTGACAATCGCGTGCAGAGTGGCTAAAATAGCAAACAATATATGATATACCCCAGAAGCTGTGAAGGGAACAAGACGTGGCTTCTTCCGCTCAGAGAGCCGGCATTGTGGTGCGAGTCGGTGCGGCAGTCCATGTGTATGGCTCATCCCGGAGCTTTTTGCCTGAACCATCGCGTTAGGGTAGAACGATTGACCCCGTTACCGGTCCAGGCCTTGTTGGAGGCTGACGAGGGCGATTCGGGCAACCGAATGCCGAACCAGGGTGGTACCGCGTGAACAACGCCCCTGACCAAATGAGTTTGGTCGGGGGTTTTTTGTTATCCTCTGACCGCGAAGCGTAAAAGGAGGAAACCCATATGCACCATTCGTTTGAAAAGTATGTACCCTTTGAACCGATCCCGATGCAGAAGCGCCTCTGGCCGGATCAAACGATCACGCATGCACCCGCGTGGTGCTCTGTCGACCTGCGGGACGGCAACCAGGCGCTGGTCGATCCCATGAACGTGGAGGAGAAGCTACGGCTGTTCCACACGCTTGTGGACATCGGGTTGAAAGAGATCGAGGTGGGCTTTCCCTCCGCGTCCGAAACGGAGTTTTCGTTCATCCGCACACTGATCGAAGGCGGGCATATCCCGGACGACGTGACCATTCAGGTGCTCGTGCAGGCGCGTGCGCACCTCATTCAGCGCACGTTTGAGGCGATTTCCGGCGCGAAAAACGTCATCCTGCACTTCTATAACTCCACCTCGACGCTTCAGCGCAAGGTCGTCTTCCGCATGGAGATGGACGGCATCGTGAAGATCGCTGTGGAGGCGGCGCAGCTGATTCGTAAACTCGCGGAACCGGTCAACGCCTCCGGCGTGAACCTGAGATACGAATACTCTCCCGAATCCTTCATGGGAACGGAGATGGACAACGCGGTGCATATCTGCACGCGCGTGATGGAGGAGCTGGGCGCAACGAAGGAGAAGCCCGTGATCCTGAATCTTCCGTCCACGGTGGAAAACTGCATGCCGAACTATTTCGCGGACGAGATCGAATACTTCATCGCGAACCTGCCCCATCGCGAGCGCGCGATCATCTCGCTGCACCCGCACAACGACCGCGGCTGCGGTGTTGCGACCGCGGAACTCGGCCTGCTTGCGGGCGCGGATCGCGTGGAAGGCACGCTCTTCGGCAACGGCGAGCGCACGGGCAACGTAGACCTCGTCACGGTGGCCATGAACCTCTACACCCAGCGGATCGACCCGAAGCTGGACTTCTCGGACATCAACAAGATCAAGGAAGTCTACGAGAGCGTCACCAAGATGAAGATCGGCGAACGGCAGCCGTACGCGGGCGAACTCGTATTCACCGCGTTCTCCGGCTCGCATCAGGATGCGATCAACAAGGGCTTTAAGTACATGCAGGAGACCAAAACGGACTTCTGGGAGGTGCCGTATCTGCCCATCGATCCCGCGGACGTCGGTCGCCAGTATGAGCCGATCATCCGCATCAACAGCCAGTCCGGCAAGGGCGGCGCTGCGTTCATCATGCAGCAGAACTTCGACTTCGACCTGCCCAAGGCCATGCATCCGGAGTTCGGCTCCGTCGTGCAGAAGGAGACCGACCGCGTCGGCAAGGAGCTCAAGCCGGATCGCATCTACGAGCTGTTTATGGGCGAATATGTGGACATCAACGCGCCGTACCGCATGGTCACGCACTCCTTCAACGAGGTCACCGACGCGGAGGGCAATTCGCATGTGACGTTCTCCGGCACGCTGGCGCACAAGGAGACGATGTTCGACGTCGTCGGCGAGGGCAACGGCCCAATCGACGCGTTCTTCAACGCCATCCGCGGGCAGAAGATGGACAAATTCACGTTTGTGGACTACAGCGAGCACGCGATCCGCTCCGGCTCGGACTCCAAGGCGGTTGCGTATATCCACCTCCGCGCGATGAACGGCAAGGACGTCTTCGGCGTCGGCATTTCGCACAACATCAGCCTCGCTCCGCTGCGTGGCATTCTCTCGGCGATCAACCGCGCAAAGCGCATGGAGATCATCTAAGGTAAGTACGCAAACAAAAATGGCAGGCTGCAAGGCCTGCCATTTTGTTAGGGCACCGGGGCTGGGCACAGCCCCAGGGAATCCCGTTAGATCATCAGTTCGCAGATGGCGTTGCTGAACGCGACCGGGTCTTCGATCGGCAGCCCTTCGATGAGCAGCGCCTGATCGTAGAGCAGGTTTGCGTATTTGCCAACGCGCGCGTCATCCGTGCCGAGTTTCGCCAGCACCGTAAACACCGGGTGAGCGGGGTTGATCTCCAGCACGCGCTCGGCTTTCACCGTTCCATCGGCCACCGGCATGCTTGCGAGCACCTTCTCCATCTCGATTGAGAGCGGGCCGTCGCTGGTCAGGCACACGGGCGAGCTCTTGAGGCGGTCGCTGACGCGAACGTCCTTGACCTTGCCACTCAGCGCTTCCTTCAGCGCGGAGAGAATATCTTTGTTCTCCTCCTGCGCGCGCTCCTGCGCCCGTTTCTCTTCATCAGAAACGAGGTTGAGGTCAGCGTCGGAGACGGACTTGAACGTCTTTTCCATGTAGGTGCCGAGCATGCGCACCGCGAATTCGTCCACGTCGTCCGTCATGCAGAGGATGTCGTAGCCCTGATCGCGCACGCGTTCGGTCTGCGGCAGCTTCATCGCGCGTTCGACCGTTTCGGCGCAGACGTAGTAGATGTGCTTCTGGTCTTCCTTCATCGCCTCGACATACTCTTTCAGCGAGACGAGCTTGTTCTGCGCCGCGCTGTGATACAGCACAAGGTCGGAGAGGAAGTCCTTGTTCATGCCGTAGTCGCTGTAGAGGCCGTATTTGATCGGCAGCTTGAAGCTCTTGTAGAACTGCTCGTACTTCTCGCGGTCGTTGTCCAGAAGCTTTTTGAGTTCCGTCTTGATCCGCTTTTTGAGCGTGACGGCGATGGTCTTGAGCTGGCGGTCGTGCTGCAGCAGCTCGCGGGAGATGTTCAGCGAAAGATCGCTACTGTCCACCAAGCCGCTGACGAAGCCGAAATAGTCCGGCAGCAGATCTGCGCACTTCTCCATAATCAATACGCCGCTGGAATAGAGCTGCAAGCCCCGCTGGTACTCTTTCGCGTAGAAGTCATACGGCGGGTTCTTCGGGATATACAGGAGCGCGTCATAGCTGACCACGCCCTCGCCGCTGAAGTGAACCGTCAGAAGCGGGTCTTCGTAGTCGTGGAACTTGCTCTTGTAGAACTCGTTGTAGTCCTCGTCCTTGAGCTCGCTCTTGGCTTTTTTCCAGAGCGGAATCTGGCTGTTGAGCGTTTCGTCGTCGGTGACGGTTTCCGTGTCCTTGGGGTCGCCGTTCTTCGGGCGGGTGTGGGTGTGCTCCATGCGGATCGGATACCGGATATAGTCCGAATACTGCTTGACCAACTGGGAGACCTTATAGAAATCGAGGAAGCGGTCATACTGCTCGTCGTCGGTGTTTTGCTTGATCTTGAGCGTGATGACCGTGCCGCAATCGGGCTTTTCCGCCTTGGTGAGGGTGTAACCCTCGCGGCCTTCGCTCTCCCAGAGCCATGCTTCGTCGCTGCCGTAGGCGCGGGAAAGCACCTGCACGTCGTCCGCGACCATGAAGGAAGAGTAGAAGCCAACGCCAAACTGGCCGATGATGTCCACCGCGTCGCCGACGTCGTGTTCTTTTTTGAACGCGAGCGTGCCGCTCTTGGCGATGGTACCGAGGTTTTCGTCCAGCTCGTCCTTTGTCATGCCGATGCCGTTGTCGGTGATGGTCAGGATGCGCTTTTCCTTGTCCGCAGAGATGCGGATTTCGAAATCCTCGCGGCTTTTGCCGACCTTGTCGTCCGTCAGCGAGAGGAAGTAGAGCTTATCGATCGCGTCGCTGGCGTTGCTGATGAGCTCACGCAGGAAGATCTCCTTGTGCGTGTAGATGCTGTCGATCATCAGGTCGAGAATGCGCCGCGATTCCGCCTTGAATTGTTTTTTTGCCATGAAAAGTGCGCCTCCGTCATGAAATGAATGAATTCGTTGTTAGCACTCAATTCGATCGAGTGCTAATCTAGCATACTACGCTGTCGGGCTGTTTTCAAGCGGAGAGATTCGCTTCTACAATATTTTCACAATTTTATTTGCAAGAAATCTAACAAGCAGAGTTGCTTCAAAAATATTTTCACAATTTTTGTTCTTGTAAACGCACAAAAAAAGACGGAGCAATGCTCCGTCTTTTTAAAGAATCACCTTACGCGTTCACAGCCGCAGGAATCTCCGGCGAAACCTCTTTTAAGAGCTGCATAAACTCTTCACCGGTGATGGTTTCGCGCTCCAGCAGATGCTCCGCGAGCTTGTGCAGCGCGCCTTCGTTTTCTTTCAGAATCTGCTTTGCACGCTGATGCGCGCGCTCCACAATCGCGATGACTTCCGCGTCCACGCGCGCCGCCGTGTCCGAAGAGCACGTCATAGCGCCTTCCTGCGCAAGATACGGGTTGCTGTTGCATTCCAGCGCGACCATGCCGAAGGCGTCGCTCATGCCATAACGCACGACCATCGCTCGCGCGATGCGCGTCGCCTGCTCGATGTCGTTGCTGGCTCCCGTGGTGATGGTGCCGAAGACCGTCTCCTCCGCGGCTCTGCCGCCGGTCAGGGTGGCGATCTTGTTTTCCGCCTCTTCACGGGTCATGAGGTAGTGTTCGCTCTCGTCCACCTGCATGGTGTAGCCAAGGGCTCCGCTCGTTCGTGGCACGATGGTGATCTTGTGCACGGGTGCGCTCTCGGTCTGCCTGGCGGCAACCAGCGCGTGGCCGATCTCGTGGTAGGCGACGATGCGCTTCTCCTTGGGCGAGATGACAGCGTTTTTGCGCGCATAACCTGCGATGACGACCTCGACACTCTCCTCGAGATCCTCCTGCTCGACGATCTCCCGCTTCATGCGGACGGCGCGGAGCGCGGCTTCGTTGATGATATTGGCAAGATCCGCGCCTGAGGCACCGCTGGTTGCGCGGGCGATGGCTTCAAAATCGACCGATTCGGAGATCTTCACGCCGCGGGCGTGGACTTTCAGGATATCCGTACGACCTTTCAGGTCGGGAAGCTCCACGTGGATGCGCCGGTCAAAGCGGCCGGGTCGTAATAGAGCCGCATCGAGTGAATCCGGCCGGTTGGTGGCGGCGAGGATGACGACGCCTTTGCGCGCGTCGAACCCGTCCATCTCGGTGAGCAGCTGGTTGAGCGTCTGTTCACGCTCGTCGTTGCCGCCCATGACATTGTCGCGCTTTTTACCGATGGTGTCGATTTCGTCGATGAATACGATGCAGGGCGCTTTCTGCTCCGCCTGGGAGAAGAGGTCGCGCACCTTCGCCGCACCCATGCCGACGAACATCTCGACAAACGCGGAGCCGGAGATGCTGAAAAACGGAACATTGGCTTCACCCGCGACGGCCTTTGCCATCAGCGTCTTGCCCGTGCCCGGAGGGCCGACAAGAAGCGCGCCCTTGGGCAGCTTTGCGCCGATCTCGGCGTAGCGGTCGGGGTTATGGAGAAAATCGACGATCTCCAGCAGGGCTTCTTTTGCTTCGTCCTGACCTGCGACGTCGCCAAACGTCTTGCCGGTCTGCGCCTCAACGTAGATCTTGGCGTTGGCCTTGCCGAAGGAAAGCGCGTTGCCGATGCCGCCGGGCATGCCGTTTTGCATGCGCTTCATCAAAAACTGGCCGAGTCCCACGAAGATCAAAATCGGCAGCATCCAGCTGATCAAAAACGTCATCAGCGGACTTGCCTGCGTGGGAATGCTCGCTTCAAACTTGACACCGGCTTTGTTGAGGCGGTCGACGAGTGTGTCGTCCGGCCAGATGCCCGTCTTATAATAGAGGGTTTTGTCGCCGTCCTTGCTGGTGAAGGTGATCGTCTGCGTGGTCTCATCGCGCGAGACTTCGTCGATCTTGCCTGTGTCGATCATGGTGAGAAACTCGTTGTAGCCGACCTCCTTGACCTCGTTTTGCAGCAGATCGGGGAATACAAACGCGTTGAGCAGCAAAAGTGCGATCATCGCGAGGACGGCATAGTAGAAAATTGGTCTTTTGGACGGCGTATGTTCTTTCATGTATTGATCGATTCCTTAAAAGGGTAAATTTTATAATGATACTGCATCCGGTTCATGAACCGGAAAGAAACAAAGACTGTTCAGCGGCCCATGCCGTGGAGCACGAGCTGCTCCGCCATTTCGGCCATCTGGGCGGGGGTTTCCTTCATATCGCGCGCAAACCATGCGCGGATGATGCCGATGAAGCCGGAGGCGAGGAACGAGAAGTAGTAGTCGTACTGCTCGGGGTCCTTCTTCTGCTCCATGCGCCAGTATTCCAGCACGCGGTCGCGGATCATGTCGATGAGCTTGCTGAAAAATGCCATGTCGCCGTTTCCGCCGAGGAAGGCGGAGCTGAGATCTGAATTGGCGGAGAAGAACTCGAACAAATCCAGCAGCAGGGCATACGGCCTTGCGTCCAGTTCCTCCGCGGGATGCGCGCGCACCAGCTGCTCAAACTCGTCAAAGACCTCCTGCTCCACCTGCTCCACCATATCGTAGATGTCGCGGTAGTGCAGATAAAACGTGCAGCGGTTGATGTCCACGAGCTGCGCCAGCTCGCGCACGGTGATGTCCTTGATGGGTTTTTCGCGCATGAGTTGCGTCAGCCCCGCGCGCAGTTGCATGCGGGTTTTGCGGACTCTGCGATCCATCTTTTTCGTTTCCATGGGAGATACCCTCCGTCGTTTGATTTTCTCTATATTGCGCTCGGCAGAATCGCTCCGCCTTGTTTGGTGACTTTTTGGGGATTGTACGTGCGGATGATATCCGCGCTGCGTGGTTCCACGATTTAATTTTCGGGTGTTTTTTTGTGCGGGCGGATGATATCCGCCCCTACAAGGTTATACATAAAAGTCATTCTCGTGGTGAAGCGGATTTTCCGCGATGTAACGGTAAACCTCCAGGTAAGCAGCGTGATCCCAAAGGATCTTGTCGTGAAAGGATTTTTGCCAAATCGGGAATCCGACCTGCCGGGAAACCCATCGTTTGAATGATCCGATGATTGTCGGAAGTGTCGAAGAACCGTTTTTCATTCGTTCCCCGCTTGCATAAGCGGTCTGGTTGGAATCCTGCGGGAATAGGAATACCACCATGTGCACGTGATCGGGCATAATGCAATAGGTATCAACAACGATGTTGCCATAATGCCCGTCGATTTGCCGGATTGCGGTTTCGACGATTCTCCCGTATTGCGATAGAGGCGGTTGATCCGGCCGAACGATTTCCGCGTCCTGTTCCCAAAGCATTGCATATCTGCCCGCGACGCAAATTGTGATGAAATACGCGCATCTTGATGAATAATCGAATCCCTCAAGGCGATTCCTTTTGCGCGTCGGCAAATACATATCCGTACACACCTGTTCATTTGATGAACGTTGCTTCGTTCGTAACCGTTCTTTGTAGGGGCGGATATCATCCGCCCGCACCAAAACAACATAATCTCCAAATGGAGGAGCCGCTTTGTTACGGGAATCAATCTCATCCGCCTGAATCAAACACAATCAACTATCGTCTATGCGTTATCTTTCCCCATGATATACGATCCATGCCAATAAATCAACACAGATCGATGTAACTGGTGTTAACACAACGTGAAATCAAGCAGAAAATGTGACAAAAAGAGGAGGCGGATGGTGTTCCGCCTCCCTATTTGAACCATGAGTTTATTTCGGATGGTTCTGTTTGTATTCCTTGACCCGTTGGTTGTAGGTCTTGATGTTGTCAAACGAATAACCGATCAGGCAGTTCGGATTCGCGGTATAGATCGCCTGCGCGGTCTTTGTGAGCACATCGTCGTTGACGAAGCGGTTCGCGAGAGACACCGATTTACCGCTGACAAGACCCGCGACGATGATTTTCGCGACCGGGATGCCGTAACTGCGCTGCGTGCGCTGATACGCCCAGCCAATGTCCGTATACGGGAGCACCCAGCCCGTGCTGCCGCAGAAGATGAACTGCCGCGATAGCACCAGCTTGGATTTCGGGAAGCGAACCGATTCCGGCGCGGAGAATTCCGCCTCCGCCGTGTCCAGAAGGCCAAGCTCATAGAGCCGGTCTTCGCTCTTTTTATAGCTCTTCTTCTGCGAACCGGTCTGCAGCATGAGGATCAGCAGGAACAGGCCGAAGACAAACGCGCCAACCACATACAGCACAGCGCCCGCATAGAGGTCACTTGTGCCCTCCTCCACATAATAGGAGCCATAGAACCCCAGAACATCATCCGCGGTCGTGTTCTGGAAAATCGTGGCGATCTCCTTTGCGTCGTCATAGAGCAGTGAGCGGGTCATTCCGGTGAGGCGATAGGTTTCCGGCATCGGGAAATCCTGCGGGTTGTTTGCGTAATCTGTATAGAAGGAATTGTATGCGTCCGTCTGCACGGTGAGCTTGGCAACCGTCGCGTCGTCCAGATCCATCAAAAACCAGTTGCCGTCGGCATCCATGACCTCATAGAGCGCATAGTTCTCGTCACCCGAAACCTGCAAAAGCCAGCTCGAGGAGACCAGCGCTGCGTCGACATAGCAGTAGGTGTCGCTGCTCAACTGCGTGCTCATGCGTGCGGGCTCCTTCTGCGGCTTGGTGAACTCATATACCGAGCCTAAAATCATCAGCGAGAGCAATACCGCGAAGATGATCTGCCAGATGCGCGCGGATTTTGCAGGCGCCATAAATTCGGAGAGGGTTTGCTGCCTTGTCGAGTTTGCGTCCATAAAATCGAATCCCCCCTGTGTCATTGTTCTGCCTTCAGTATACATGAAGCACGTGTGTGCGTAAAGAATCGTATATGATTCTACCGGAATTCCGCATAACCGCGGCGAACCGCCTCCGTGGAACGGGACGCGACTTAGGTCTCTGTGGCGCAACACGCAGAGATTGTGCTAAAATGTGTGCGGAGGACTAGACAACATGCTGAGAATTGCGCAATGCTCCGACTCGTTTTTTCCCGTTTCCGACGGTGTGAGCCGCGTGGTCAATGCCTACGCGCGGGAACTCTGCGCCATCGGGCACGAGGTCTATGTTATCACGCCGCTGGTGACGCAGGGCTACCGCGGCAAGCTGCCGTACGAAATCCTCGACTATGTCGCCCTCAGCCTTGGCGCAGGCGCGCAGATCAAGGCCGCGACCGCGGCCATGCTGGACATGCACTATCTTGCGCGCGTCAACGCGCACACGTTTGACATCGTGCATGCGCACAGCCCCGGTTCCGCGGGCATGGAGGCCGTCCGCCTCGCGGACAAGTGCCGCGTGCCGCTGGTCGGCACATTCCATACGAAATACATCCGCGAATACCTCACAAACCCCAAAGATGAGCGGCAGAACCAGCTCTCGAAGTATTTCGCGTTTGATTTTTTCAACCGCTGCGACGAGATCTGGGTGGTCAGTGAAGAGGCGCGCTCGTTTCTCTATGAGCGCGGCTTCGAGGGCAACGTTGAGGTGCTCGACAACGGCACGGAGCTCGACGAGGCGGATGCGGAGACGCGCGCCCGCGCGCGGGAGGCGTTCCATCTTGCGCAGTCGCCCGCGCTGCTGTTTGCGGGCAGTCTGGATCATCAGAAAAATCTGACACACGTGTTTGAGGCTGCGGCACTGCTGCGCCAACGGGGACAGGACTTCCAGCTGCTCATCGCGGGCAGCGGGCCGGAGGAGAAGCACGCGCGGACGCTCGCGCGGGAGCTCGGCCTCATGGGCACCGTCCGCTTTTTGGGTCAGATCACGGAGGAATCCCTTCTCGGCGGACTCTACGCCGAGAGCGCGCTTTGCCTCTTTCCCATGCAGCGCATCAGCGCGGGGCTCGTCGTGCGCGAGGCCGCGGTGCAGGGCACACCTTCGCTCGTCATCGCGGGCAGCGTCCCCGGCGAGCTGATCACGGACGGCATCAACGGACTCACCTGCGGCGACACGCCGGAGAGCATGGCGGACGCGATTGCGGACTATCTTGCGGACCCCGCGGCGCAAGCCAAGATGCGCGCCAACGCCCGCGCCATGGCGCCCGTGCCATGGGACAAGGTGATCTCCCGCGTCAACGCGCGCTACGAGATGCTCGCGGGCATGGATCGCGCGCAGCTTCGCAGAAAGCGCGGCATCTTCCGCAAGGAGATGGAAAAGGTCGACCTGACGCTGCAGAAGCGCGCGATGGACATGATCTGGAAATTCCTGATGCAGGACACCCAGCATCTCTATCCCTATGCCCATAGCCCGCAGAAGCCGGTATTCCTGCCGGCTGCGGAGAAGAAGCCGCTCCCGCGCAGCACGCCGGAGCGCGAGGGCATCTCCTCGCTCGCGATCAACGCGCTCTTGGACGCAATCCACGCGGACGAGGCAGCGAAAGCGCACGAAATCATGATCCTGCGCAACGGCAAGATCATCGCGGAGGCAAACTGGGCGCCATATGACAGCAGGCTTCCGCACCAGCTATATTCGCTGAGTAAGAGCATCACGGCGACCGCCATCGGCATGCTCGTGGACGAGGGCTTATTGGATATCGACGAGCGGCTCTGCGACATCTTCTTCGACAAAGCGCCGGAGAGCGAGACGCACCCCGCGCAGAAGATGACCGTGCGGATGCTGCTCAATATGAGCACGGGCACGTATTTCAACGAGGCGGGCTCCGCGATGGGCACCGACTGGGAGCGGGATTTTTTGCACGCTCCGGTGAAATTCGAGCCGGGTACCAAATTTGACTACAACTCTATGAACACCTATATGCTCGCCGCGATCGTCCGCAGAAAGACGGGCGAGACGCTGACGGACTATCTCTGCCCGCGGTTGTATGAGCCGCTCGGCATCGATTCCCACTACTGGGAAACCTGCCCGAACGGCACGGAGAAGGGCGGCTGGGGGCTTTCGCTGACGCCGGAGAGCGTCGCAAAAATCGGCCAGCTTTATCTCAACAAGGGCGTGTGGAAAACGACGTTCGGCGAAAAGCGGCTGATTTCGGAGGCTTGGATCGCGGAGGCGACCAAGACGCAGATCGAAACCCCGAACGGCGAGATTACATTCGGCTACGGCCACCAGATCTGGATGACCTCGCGCGAAGGCGCGTTCCTCTTTAACGGTGCGTTCGGGCAGTATATGCTCGCGCTGCCGGAGCTCGACCTGCTCGTGGTGCTCTTTTCCGGCACCTCGCGGTTGTTTGCGCAGGGCGGCGTGCTGGACGATGTCAACAGCGCGTTTGAGATGGTTGGGGACAAACCGCTCCCGCGCGACCCGCGCGCGGAGGATGCGCTGGAGACGACGATCTCGGCACTGACCTCGCGTTCGCGCGCGCCGTTTTACAAGGCGGAGCGAAAGAGCGTCCCGCTGCAGGAGATCACCGAGCGCCTCGCGGGAAGAGTGTATTCCTTCGATTCAAACATCGGCGGACTCATGCCGTTTATCCTCCAGAGTGTGCACAACAACTTCACCACGGGCTTAAAGCAGATCGTCTTTAGCCGCGAAAAAGGTGGTGCGCTCGCCCTGGAGATGGTGGAAGGGGAGCATACCCACAGATTCACGATCGCGGAGGGCTGCTACACCGCGGCGATCGTCACGCAGCGCGGGGATGTATTCGAGGCGCGGTTTGCCGTGCAGACGGAGATCTCCGAGACGGGCGAACTCTCGCTGAACATCGCGGCGCATTTCATCGAGACGCCGTTTACCCGGTTGATGCGGATCACGCTCGCGGCGGACGAGACGATCAAGATCGTGTTCGACGAGGACCCGAGCATCCGCGCAGCATCTGAAATGCTGATGGAGCTCACGGGGATTACGCGGATGGAGGTCGTGCGCAACATGATGCCGCTGCTCAAGCAGGAGCGTTTGCAGCACACGCTTCGCACGTTTACCACCGTCACGGTGCAGGGGAAGCTGTAGGAAAATTGTGCGCCTGCGGCGCGTGCTACCACGCGGGGTAAACTGAAAACCGCCGGATTCAGCGAAATCCTGCATCTACCACGAATGGTAATTTTGGTTGTATATGCATTGCTACAGGCAATAACTGCGGGGAAATTGGAGAATCGACGTAAATAAAAGAGCGGAACCGTTTGGTTCCGCTCTTTTTGTGTCTCTCGTTACGCCGACTGCTTGGGTTTCTTCGCGGCCTTTTTCTCGCCTGTGCTCTCGACGAGCAGCGGCGGGCAGACCTTGTCGATGACATCCTTGGTGATGCGACAGTAGCCGATGTCATCACGCGAGGGGATATCGAACATGATGTCCAGCATCACGTCTTCGAGGATGGCGCGTAGTCCGCGCGCGCCGGTCTTGCGCTCGATGGCCTTCTTCGCGACGGCCTTGAGGGCCTCTTCGTCGAAGCTCAGCTCAACGCCGTCCATCTCGAACAGCCGCTGATACTGCTTGGTCAGCGCGTTCTTGGGTTCGGTGAGGATGCGCATCAGCGCGTTCTCGTCGAGGTTTTCGAGCGTGACGATGATCGGCATACGACCCACAAACTCCGGAATCAATCCGAACTTAAGGAGGTCTTCCGGCAGGATGCTCTTGAGCGTCTCGCCGATATCCTTCTGGACGTTGCTGGTCACTTCCGCGCCGAAGCCTAAGATCTTGTGGCCGATGCGCTTCTCGATGATCTTGTCGATGCCGGAGAACGCACCGCCGCAGACGAACAGGATGTTCGTGGTGTCGATCTGGATGAACTCCTGATGCGGGTGCTTCCGCCCGCCCTGCGGTGGAACGGAGGCGACGGTGCCTTCAAGGATTTTCAAGAGCGCCTGCTGCACGCCTTCGCCGGAGACATCGCGCGTGATGGAGACGTTCTCGCCCTTGCGTGCGATCTTGTCGATCTCGTCGATGTAAATGATACCCTTGCTGGCCTTCTCCACGTCGTAATCCGCGGCCTGGATGAGCTTGAGCAGGATGTTTTCGACGTCCTCGCCGACGTAGCCCGCCTCGGTAAGGCTGGTCGCGTCCGCAACGGCAAACGGCACGTTGAGGATGCGGGCGAGCGTCTGCGCGAGCATCGTCTTGCCGCTGCCCGTGGGCCCCAGCATGATGATGTTGCTCTTCTGCAGCTCAATCTCGTCGTCCTTCTTCGCGGGCGTGTGGATACGCTTGTAGTGGTTATACACCGCAACCGCCAGCGCGCGCTTTGCCATATCCTGGCCGATCACGTACTGGTTGAGCGATGCGACGATCTCCTGCGGTTTGGGGATGTTGGTCAGGTCGATGGGTTCGGCCTCCACATCCTCCTCGATGATCTCGCGGCAAAGCTCGACACACTCGTTGCAGATGTTCACGCCGGGCCCCGCGATGATGCGGTGAACGTCCTCCTGCGCCTTGCCGCAAAACGAACAGCGCACGGTGGACGAATCTTCAACTTTTGTCATAAACTACCCCTTTCCGGGTTATCTGCGCGGGGGAAAGACCTCGTCGATCAGTCCGTACGCGCGCGCCTCCTCGGCGCTCATGTAATTGTCCCGCTCGGTGTCCTGCGTGACGCGCTCGACGCTCTGGCCGGTGCGCTCCGCGAGGATTTCGTTGAGCCGCTTCTTGAGTTTTAGAATCTGTTCGGCCTGGATGTTGATATCCGTGGCCTGTCCGTGCGCGCCGCCGCTGACCTGATGGATCATGATCTCGGCATTGGGCAGGGCCTTTCGCTTGCCCTTGGCGCCCGCTGCGAGCAGGAAGGCGCCCATGGAGGCCGCAAGCCCGATGCAGATGGTGGAGACCTCGCACTTAATGTACTGCATCGTATCGTAGATGGCCAGTCCCGCGCTGACGGAACCGCCGGGCGAATTGATGTAGAGGTTGATGTCTTTATCGGGGTCGTCGCCCTCTAAAAAGAGCAGCTGGGCCACGACGCTGTTTGCGATGTCGTCGTCGATCGGGCCGCCGATGAAGATGATACGGTCTTTGAGCAGGCGGCTGTAGATGTCATAGCTGCGTTCGCCGTGGCTGGTCTGCTCGATGACCATTGGGATGAGATTCATGTTCGTTCCCTCCTTCTCCGGGGAAATGGGCTTTTATCCGGCAGGCCGGAAGGAGACTTCTCCTTCGGCTCCGCCATTCTTGTGGTCACTGCTGACCGAATAGGTTACTCTTTCGGCTCCGTCTTTTTCGCGGTCTTCTTGGCGGGCTTATCCGCTTCGGCTGCGTCGTCAGCCTTCTTCGCGGCTTTCTTCGCGGGCTTCTTCTCGGAATCGTCCTTCACGAGCACGGCGCTGTCGGTGACGATCTTGACGGCCTTTCTCGCGAGCACGTTGTCGCTGAGATATTCCATGTCCTCGTCCTTGAGCGTCTTTGCGAATTCTTCCGCGCTCTTGCCGCTGCCTTCCGCATATTCCGCGATGATGGCCTTGAGGTCTTCGTCTGCGCAGGTCACGCCTTCTTTTTCGCCGATGGCTTCGATGACGAGCTGCATCTTGACGCGAGCGGTGGCTTCGGTGCGATAGCTTTCCTTGAGGCCGTTCATGTCGGTGCCGGTGTACTTGACGTAGTCTTCCAGCGAAAGACCGCTCATGCTCAACTGATACGCGATGTCGCGCAGCATGTAGTTGATCTGGCGATCGACCATCACGGCGGGGATTTCGACGATGGCGTTGTCCGCGGCCTTCTGCAGCGCGATGTTCTCAATCGCGGTCTGGCGGTTCTTCGCGGCCTTTTCGGCCATCTTGGCGCTCTTGTCGGCCTTCAGGGCGTCGAGGGTGTCAAAGTCCGAAATGTCCTTTGCAAACTCGTCGTCCAGCGCGGGCAGCTCTTTGACCTGCACGGCCTTGATCTTGATGGCGAACACGGCGTCCTTGCCCGCGAGCGGAGCGGAATACTCCTCCGGGAACTTGACGGAAATATCTTTCTCTTCGCCTGCCTTGAGGCCGACGAGCTGCTCTTCAAAGCCGGGGATGAACGTGCCGGAGCCGATCACGAGCTGCTGGTCTTCCGCCGTGCCGCCCTCAAACTTCTCGCCGTTCACGCTGCCGGAATAGTCCAGAATCACGCGGTCGCCGTTCTCCACGGCGCGGTCGACTTCGATGAAGCGCGCGTTCTTTTCGCGCTCTTTTTCGAGTTCGGCCATGACCTCTTCGTCGCGGACGGCGAAGTCGGGTTCCGGCACTTCGAGCTTCTTGTATGCGCCGAGGGTGACCTCGGGCTTGAGCTGGACTTCCGCGGTGAAGACAACGCCTTCCGCGCCGATGGTGGTGATATCCAGCGAGGGCTTGTCCACGGCGGTGAGCTTGTGCTCCGCCAGCGCCGCGTCATATTCGTCGCCCCAGACGAGGTCGAACGCTTCTTCGTAGAAGGCGCTCTCGCCATACATGCCTTCAATGACTTTGCGCGGGGCTTTTCCCTTGCGGAAGCCGGGCACGTTAAAGTGGCTTGCGGTTTTCAGGTATGCTTTCTGTACGGCTGCGCCGAACGCCTCAGGCGAAACGGAAATCGTCAGTTTTGCGCGATTGTTCTCGAGTTTTTCAAAGGTTGCCATGTGCTCCTCCAACTGTATATCAATATATCTTGTAACGAAATTGGCATAATTCGCCAGTATCAAACAATATTAACATAGGAAATCTCGCATTGCAACCCGGAAAACCGCCCGTTTTGTGTGACTTTGGCACTCTTGACGCCACTGTGACAACGGCGGTTTCGCGGTTGTTTTCACAGATTGGGTTTTTATGAGCGGGATTGCATAAATTCCGGCAAAAGAGGCCGTTTTCCCGTATAGTTGCATGAAAAGCTATGCAGTTTCGCGCACGGCGCGAAAAATCCGCGCGCAAACCCCGCGCTCCGCCTCAAAAAATTCACAACAGCAGCAGGAAAATCGACAAAACGGGGCATATGCGAAGGCTGTTTCACGGCAAATGATGAACAGAAGAACACCGGGTGTCAAGAAAACACGATTTGCCATGCGGCAGGCAAGATGGTATATTGGACGAAATGGCTTTCCCGCTCCCGTGCGGCGGTGGGGCAAATTGCATCGACTTCTATCGACACTTTTGACATAGATAAGGAGCCAACCAATGACAACAGGACACAATTTCTGGGACCCGGGCGTATGGTCGCTGATGATCGAGCTGACCATCCTGCTGGTCGGCATGCTCACGGCAAACATGCTGCGCAGGCTCATCAAGCCGTTGCGGCAGTCGCTGATTCCGAGCTCCGTTCTGGGCGGATTTTTGATTCTCTTTGCCAACATCGCCTATGAGAAGATTACGGGCATCACGCTCTTTAGCAAGGTCACCATGGAGACCTTGACCTACCACGGCCTCGGCCTCGGTTTCGTCGCGATGGCGCTACGCTCTGAGAAGCGCGAGAAGAACAAAAACAGCAATATCGCGGTCTTCGACGCGGGCGTGACCACCGTCTCTTCCTATCTTTTGCAGGGCATTCTGGGTCTTGCAATCACCGTCGGCCTATTTTTCCTGATCGGCAACTGGCCTGTCTCCGGCGTGCTGCTGCCGATGGGCTATGGTCAGGGCCCCGGACAGGCGTACAACTGGGGGCACGTCTATGAAACCGCGACCGCCTATGCGCCCTTCCAGTACGGCGGCAGCTTCGGCCTGACGGTCGCCGCGATGGGCTTTGTCTCGGCGGGTCTCGGCGGCGTGTTCTATCTGCAGCGGATGAAGAAGAAGGGGCTGATCAAGTCTCTGCTCCTCAACGCGGACGAGATGGAAGACCTCACCGCGGAGTCTATCACGGAAAAGGGCGAAATCCCGCTTTCCGAATCGCTCGACAAGCTCACCGTGCAGATCGGCCTCGTGGTGTTTACCTACATGGCCGCGTACGGCGTGATGTATCTCTTGTCCATCGGGCTGGATGCGCTCGGCGGGTTCTTCACCAGCACCGTCAAGCCACTGATCTGGGGCTTCAACTTCCTGATCGGCACCGTGATGGCGATTCTTGTACGAAACGTGCTCAAGGGGCTGCAAAACCGCGGACGCAGGCAGTACCTCAACAACTTCATGCTCGCGCGCATCTCCGGCGTGATGTTTGACCTGATGGTGGTTGCATCCATCGCGGCGATCGATCTTTCCGCGTTCTCGCACCGTGAGTTCATCATCCCGCTGAGCGCGATCTGCATCGTCGGCGCGGTTGCGACGTATATCCAGCTGGATATCATCAGTAAGCGCATCTATCCCGAATATCCGGCGGAGGCGTTCCTTTCGCTCTACGGCATGCTGACGGGCACCGCGAGCACGGGCATCATCCTGCTGCGCGAGATCGACCCGCTGTTCAAAACGCCCGCGGCCTCCAACCTCGTCTACCAGCAGCTCTGGGCGATCGTGTTCGGCTTCCCGATGCTGCTCTTGCTGGGCATCGCGCCTATCGGCCTCACCGCCGATCCTGCGACGACCAGCCTCACCAATACGTGGATCACGCTCGGCGCGATGTGCGGCCTGTTCATCCTGATGAACGTGATTCTGTTTAGGCGCGACATCTTCAAAAAGAAAGCGAAAGCATAACACCACGCAACACACAAAACCTCCGGCACCTGCCGGAGGTTTTTCTGATCATCGGCTCGGATGAAAAAATTACTCCGAGATATGACAGAAGAATTACGTTCTCATCAATACAGCAAACATTATGGATGCTGCACCAAATCCGCAATCACCCGCGCGCATTCGTCCGCTCCGTTTTCGGTTGCGATCTGTTTCGCGAGCTCCGATGCACGGCGTTTGATCGACTCTGCGTCAGCGGCGATCAGTGCGTCGGCCAGCAATTGTGCAGTCAATTTCTTTCGGTTCAGCGGCTTTGTGCCGACGCCGAGATCAAACGCGCGCTGTGCCCAAGCGAATTGATCGTTGGAAAACGGCATGATGATACTCGGAACGCCTGCCTGAAACCCCGCTGCTGTTGTGCCCGCGCCGCCGTGATGGCAAACTGCGGCAACCTGCCGGAACAACCACGTATGTGGGATGCTGCTGACTGCGATCAGATTGGGTGGTAGATTCTCCATCGCACCCATGCCGGAGATGATGCCGCATTTGTTCGTCCGTGCGAGCGCTTCGGAGATGATCGTGATCAGGGGATTCTTCTCGTCCTCGTGAAACATACTGCCGAATCCGAAATAGACAGGCTTTTCGCCGACTTGGAGAAACCGAAGCAGTTCCTCCGGCGGGGCAAACGATTCCAGCTCCTGCGTGAACCAGTATCCGTGCTGATGGATGTGTTCATTCCAATCGTGCGGGCGCGGAAACACGAAATTGCTGCAGGAGATGACCGCGGGATGGTGTTCATCGACCCGCTCAAACGGATTGCCAAAGTGTTCCGGCAGCTTGCCGAGCCTTTGCCGCAGCGCGGATTCCGCGGAGCGCGATGCCGCCATCCAGAGCATACCCTGCAGCAGCTTGTAGCTCAGCGCATTGGGGATCCGCATACGTCCGTAGGTGATCAGCGACGCGACCTCCTGCGTCCGGTGCATGGGGAACGGCGCTGCTAGCACGGACGGAATCTGCATTTGCTCCGCCGCGAAATACCCGACCGCGCAGCCGGGGTGGTAGACGACAAGCTTGCTGCCCGCGCAGGCGTCGTACATTTCGCCCGCCAGATGGAGGCCGAGATTTTTCATCTTGGAAAATGCCAGCAGCATCTTCAACGGATTGTCGGCGGACTGCGCCTGCCGGAGCATGCGCGGGTCCAGATCGGCGGAGAGGTAGTCGACGGAGAGCGGGTAAAAGTCGATGCCGTAACCTTCGACAAACGATTGAAAGCTCTTGCCACCGACCAGCCTGACTGCAAGTCCGCGTTGCTTCAGCGCCTGTGCCAGGGCGATATAGGGTTGAAAATCCCCACGGGATCCCGAACAAAGGATTGTAATCATCAGGCGAACCCTCCTGTTTCTTTATCCAACAACTTGTTGTATGATAATATGAATAGAAGCAATAGATCAACCGACAATACCGTTTTGTGTGTCGGATTTTCCGCAAAGGAGTACGATGAACAAGCAGCCGGAGGTCACGGAGCAGACGAAGCAGAACCTGATGGACGCGTTCTGGTCGTTTTATTCAAAGAAGAAAATCGAGCATATCACCGTCAAGCAGATCACGGACAAGGCGGGATATAACCGCGGTACGTTTTACGAGTATTTTTCGGATGTTTATGATGTGCTGGATCAGATTGAGAGCGCGTTGATCCCGACGGTTGATGAGCTGCCGCCGCTGAATAATCCTTCCGACGGGCAGGGGATGATGCCGCTTGACCTGTTCCTCAAGCTCTATGAGCGGAACAACCGGTATTACGCCGTGCTGCTGGGGGAAAACGGCGACCCCGCGTTCGCCGGGCGCCTGAAGCGGGCTGTCAAGCCGCTGATCGGCGAGGCGTTTCTCGACAAGTGCGTCGACCCGCTGGAGGCAGACTATCTGCTGGAGATCATGCTGTCCGCGATGATCGGCATCCTCGGTTACTGGTTTGAGCAGAACAAGAGCCTGTCGGCGGAGCGGTTGATTGCGCTGGTCTATGACTTCATGAACGGGAAAATGATGGAGATGGTACGGACGAATACGTATTGATCAAGTAAATGACCGAAATTATGGTTTTTCGCCTGATTAGGAAGATTCGATGCTTTTCTGTTTTGCTTGATAACCTGATTGACATCTATCATCATAATACGATACACTTACACCGTAAAAATTACATATTCGGATGACGGCATCGGGAGAGACTACAGTTCAAGGTTTGATCATGTAGAGCCGAAGGGGATTGCGCAAGAAACTCTCAGGCAAAAGGACCGATACCCGACGAAGCTTCGGAAAGCTGGATTTATCCGGCACCGACGAGGCAATTCCGCAATCAGGCACATCTTTTGGGATTGCGGAAGAATCTTTCAGGTTCAGATACGGGGCGCGCGACTTTGTTCGCGCGTCCTGTTTTTTTGTTCTCCGAACGGGGAGAACGGGTTTGATTCGAGTGCGGGGCACGGCTCCGCGCGCAAAACTTCTATATTATGTTTGACTTGGAGGAAAGAATTTATGACACTGCAAAACGACCGCAAGTACACCAAATCCCACGAGTGGCTCCTCGACCTCGGCAACGGCAGCTACCGCGTCGGCCTCAGCGACTTTGCCCAGAACGCGTTGGGTGACATCGTGTTCATCGACCTGCCGCAGCCGGGCGACACCATCACCGCCGAAGCGTCGCTGGGCGATGTCGAGAGCGTCAAGGCCGTGTCGGAAGTGCTCAGCCCCGTGAGCGGAACCGTCACCGCGACGAACGAAGCGCTCTCCACCGCGCCGGAATCCATCAATGCCGATCCCTGGGGTGCATGGCTGGTTGAAGTGAACGACGTCACCGCCTTTGCCGAACTCATGGATGCAAGCTCCTACGAAGCCTTCTGCGCCAACGCGTAACGCAATCCTATAGCCTCCCGCCGGGAGGCTGTTTCTCTTTGCGCGCTCTTTTGAAGCACAAAAGCCGCGCATCCACCGAATTTGAATATGAGGAGGGATTGCCTTGGGCAATTTTCTGCCGTCAACCGACGCGCAGCGGCGCGAGATGATGGACGCCGTGGGCGTCACAACCATCGATGAACTCTATACGGATATCCCCGCCGACCTGAGGAAACTCGCGGCGGAGGCCGTCAAGGATCTGCCGAAAGGCGTTTCGGAATTTGAAGCGCTGGAGCAGATGAAAGCACTTGCCAAGAAGAACCGCGTGTTCGACGCGATCTTCCGCGGAGCGGGTGCCTACTGGCACCACATTCCCGCGGTGGTCAGCCGCGTCGCCGCGAAAGAGGCGTTCGTCACCGCCTACACGCCCTATCAGCCGGAGATCAGCCAGGGCATTCTGCAGACGATCTTCGAATACCAGACCATGCTCTGCGAGCTCACCGGAATGGACGCTGGCAACGCCTCCGTCTATGACGGCGCAACCGCAGCGGCGGAAGCCGCCGCGATGTGCCGCGAGCGCAGCCGCACGGTGACCCTGCTTGCCGCGGGGCTCAACCCCGAATCCATCGAGACCGTGCAGACCTACGGCTTCGGCGCGGACACGGAAGCCTGCGTCGTGCCGAACAAGGCTGGTCGACTCGATCTCGACGCGCTGAAAGCTTCGCTGAACGGTTCTGTAGCGAGCCTGATCCTCCAGTCCCCGAACTATTTTGGCGTGATCGAGGACGTGCCCGCAATCGCGGAACTCGTCCACGCGGCGGGCGCAAAGCTCGTCGTGAGCATGAACCCCACCGCCATGGCGTTGCTGGCTAGCCCCGGCGAACTGGGCGCGGACGTCGCCATCGGCGACGGGCAGCCGCTCGGCATCCCGCTGAGCTTCGGCGGCCCGTACCTCGGCTTCATGGCGTGCAAAAAGGACATGGTGCGAAAGTTGCCGGGCAGAATCGTGGGTCAAACCACGGATGCACAGGGCAGACGCTGCTTTGTTTTAACCCTGCAGGCGCGCGAACAGCACATCAGAAGAGAAAAAGCTTCCAGCAACATCTGCTCGAATCAGGCGCTCTGCGCGCTGACCGCCGCGGCCTACTGTGCCGCGATGGGCCCAGTTGGCATGTCGGAAGTTGCCCGCGCATGCTATGACAACGCGCACTATCTTGCGAGCGAACTCGGCAAGATCAAGGGTTTCGCGCTGGTCAATCCGGAAGCGCCCTTCTTCCACGAGTTTCTGACCCAAGCCCCCGCGAACACCGAACAGGTGCTCCGCGCGCTCGAAGACGCTGGCATCCTCGGCGGACTGCCCGTGAATGGCGGCATTCTCTGGTGCGCGACGGAACGCAACACCAAAACACAGATCGATCTTCTGGTCGAGACGCTCAAAAAGGCGGTGATCGCATGAAACTTTCGTTTGAACGCAGCGTCGCCGGAAGAAGAGGCGTGCTGATTCCCAAGACCGCGGTGCCGTCCGCAAAGCTTGACGAAACGCTCTTGCGCAAAACACCTTTGCACCTGCCGGAGCTGAGCGAAACCGACGTGAGCCGGCACTATTCCGAGCTGGAGACGCAGGTTTACGGCGTGAACGACGGGTTCTATCCGCTGGGCAGCTGCACGATGAAATACAACCCCGCGGTCAACGAGCAGGCGGCCTCGCTGGAAGGCTTCCGCGAGATTCATCCCCTTCAACCCGCGCATACGGCGCAGGGCGCAATCGAGATGCTCGTCCGCGCAAAGGAACTGCTCTGCGAGCTCGTGGGCATGGAGGAGATGACCTTCCAGCCCGCGGCGGGCGCGCACGGCGAGTTCCTGGGATTGCTCCTGATCAAGCGCTACCACGAAAAGAACGGCGACTACGCGCGCAAAAAGATCATCGTGCCGGACTCCGCGCACGGAACCAACCCCGCGACCGCGACCATGGCGGGCTTTACGGTGGTCAACATCCCCTCTGCGCCGGACGGAACGGTCGATCTCGATGCCCTCCGCGCGGCGGCGGGATCCGACACCGCGGGCTTGATGCTCACAAATCCCAACACGCTGGGCATCTTCGATAAAAACATCGAGTCCATTACGGACATCGTTCACGGTGCGGGCGGCCTCTGCTACTACGACGGCGCGAACATGAACGCCATCATGGGCGCCGCGCGTCCCGGCGACATGGGCTTCGACGTGGTGCACCTCAACCTGCACAAGACGTTCTCCACCCCGCACGGCGGCGGCGGCCCCGGCGCGGGCGCGGTCGGCTGCAAGGAATGCCTGATCCCGTTCCTGCCGGACAGACTCCCGACACGCAACGCCGACGGCAGCTTCTCCTATGCCGAGATCGAGAGCACGGTCGGACGCATGAAGTCCTTCCACGGCAATTTCCTCGTCGTGCTCCGCGCGCTGACGTATATCACTATGCTCGGCGGCGATGGCCTCAAGCAGGCCAGCGAAAACGCCGTGCTGAACGCGAACTACATGCGCGCGCGGCTGCGTGAAGAGCTGCCCGCCGCGAACAAGGGCTTCTGCATGCACGAGTTCGTGGTTTCGCTTGAGGAGCTGAAAAAAGAGACGGGCGTTTCCGCGATGGACGTCGCAAAGACGCTGATCGACGCGGGCATGCACCCGCCGACGATGTATTTCCCGCTGATCGTCCACGAAGCGCTGATGTTTGAGCCGACGGAGACGGAGGGCAAGGAGACACTGGATGCCGCGGTGGACGCGGTGAAACACATCCTCAAGCGCGCAAAGACCGAGCCGGAAGCGCTCCATCTTTCGCCCGTGACCACGCCCATCGGGCGGCCGGACGAAGTCGGCGCCGCGCGCAACCCCATCCTGCGACATGAATTTGCGGAGGCAGAAAAATGAGCGACTTAAAACGCACACTCTTTTATGACCGTCACGTCGAAGCGGGCGCGACCATGGTCGATTTCGGCGGCTGGGAGATGCCGATTCAGTACCCCGAAGGCATCGTGACCGAGCACCTCGCGACCAGAAGCGGCTGTGGACTCTTCGACGTGAGCCACATGGGCCGATTCCGCATCACGGGCAACGACGCGAAGGCGTTTTTGCAGCACGTGCTGACCAGCAACGTTTCTGCCTTGGATCTCAATCAGGCGCAGTACGCTATCATCCCCAACGAAAACGGCGGCGCGATCGACGACGCGTATCTCTACCGCTTCGTCGAGGACGCGTATATCCTCGTGGTCAACGCCGCCAACGCCGAGAAGGACTGGGCGCACCTGACGCGCGAGATCAAGGCGTTTGATGCGCAGATCACCGACAAATCCGAAGCCGTCGCGCTGCTCTCCCTGCAGGGACCGAAGTCCAAGCAGATCTTGAGCGACATGGCAGGAGGCGCGTTCCTCACCGAACCCGTGAAAAACGCGCTCGGCACCGTGACCCTCTGCGGCAAGACTGCGCACATCGCAAAGACCGGCTATACGGGCGAACCCGTAGGCTACGAAATCTTCGCCCTGCGCGAAGACGGCGTGTTCCTCTGGGACGAACTTGTCAAGCGCGGCGCAAAGCCCATCGGCCTCGGCGCGCGCGACACACTGCGCATGGAGGCGGGGCTTCCGCTCTACGGGCACGAGCTCGGTCTCGACAAGGACGGCAACGAGATTCCGATTTTCGCGATCTCGCTTGCGCGCTTTGCCGTGAGCTTTGCCGAGGAGAAGAAGGGCATGATCGGGCGCGCGCCGCTGGAGCGGCAGTTCGCCACGAGCAGCCGCATCCTCGCCCGCGATTTCTCCGATCTGCGTAAATTACCACGCAGGGTAAGACCCATCGCCCTGACCGGCCGCGGCGTGCTCCGCGCGGGATTCCCCGTATTTAAAGACGGAAAAGAGATCGGCTATGTCACCAGCGGCACGATGATTCCGCGCTACGTGGTCGAAAATCAGGGAAGCCTGCTCGAAACCTTCACCGATCAGAAAGCGATGCGATCGATCGGACTTGCGCTGCTGGATTCGGACATTCTGACTGACGATCTCGTCGAGGTGGATATCCGCGGCAGCAAGACCAGCGCCGTGGTGCCCGCGTGGCACCTGCGCTCCGATGCGCCGCCGTATGCCCGCCCGATCGTCGTGGATGCGCCGGAGGAGCCGAAGGACAAGCCCACTGCCGACCTGCCCGCAAGCGCGCTGAACCTGCTCAAAAAGGCTGCGGACAACCACGCCTGGCGGCAGGAGCAGTGCATCAACCTGATTCCTTCCGAGATGACCGCCTCCCGCGCGGTGCGGCTGCTTTCCGGCAGCGATCCGAGCTTCCGCTATGCCGAGCATAAGCGCACGGCTTCGTTCTATGATCACGAGGTGTTCTATTATCAGGGCACGAAGTTCATCGACGAGGTCGAGCGTGCGCTGGTTGCGGAGCTCGTGAAATACTTCCATTGCACCGAGGTCGAAGCGCGCGTGATCTCCGGCCAGATGAGCAACGTCACCGTGTTCTCCGCGCTGATGGACTACAAAAACCGCCTCGACCGCAAGCGTACACCGAAGCGCCTCGGCTACATCCTCAACAACCACATCATCAAGGGCGGACACCTCAGCGCGCAGCCGATGGGCGCCCTCCACGACTATGTGGCGGTCGATCCCGCGACGGAGCGTTCCGCGGTGGTCAATTTCCCCGTATTGCGTGAGAATCTCTTCAAGATCGACGTGGAAGAGACCAAGAAGGTCATCGAGCGGTATCGTCCGGAGTTCATCATCTTCGGTAAGTCGATGGTGCTGCATAAGGAGCCAGTCCGCGAGATCCGCCAGTTTGTGGACGAGATGAAGATTCCCACGACGATCATGTACGACATGGCGCATGTGCTGGGTCTCGTCGGCCCGCATTTCCAGATGCCGTTTGAAGAAGGCGCGGAGATCGTCACCGGCTCCACGCACAAGACGTTCTTCGGCCCGCAGCGCGGCGTGATCGCGGTCAACTACAAGGAGGACGAGCTGAAGTACGACCTCTGGAAGACGATTCAGACGCGCGCGTTCCCGGGAGCTGTCAGCAATCACCACCTCGGCACAGTCGTGGGTCTCCTCATGGCGGCATACGAGATGAACGCGTTCGGCGACGAATACCAGAAGAACGTCATCGCGAACGCGAAGTCGTTTGCTAAGAGCCTGAAGGCCGCCGGGCTGGACGTTGCGGGCGATCCTGCGATCAGCTATACCGAGACGCATCAGGTCATCGTCAAAACCGGCTACGGCACGGGGCCCGAGGTGGCGGAGCGGCTGGAGGAGAACAACGTCGTCGTCAACTATCAGGCAACGCCCGAGGAAGAGGGCTTCACCGCAAGTGGCGCGCTCCGCCTCGGTGTCTCGGAAATGACGCGCTTCGGCTTCGGGCCCAAGGAGTTCGAGCAGCTCGCGAATCTCATCGCGGATTGCGTGCTGCGCAACAAGCCCATCGCCGCGGAAATCGCGAAACTCCGTGCGGGCTATACCACGCTGGGTTACTGCTTCAGCGACGAAGCGGTCAATAAAGCGCTCGATGCGCTCGCAACCACGAGCGGAATGTAATTGCATATAAGATGAGAAACGCCCGCCGGAGGAAACTTCGGCGGGTGTGCTTTTCGGTTTGAGAATCAGAATATTACAGATCAATAAGCTTTTCATGATCATTTGTGAATCTTAGTGAAATCTTATATTGTTCTCAACGGATTGAAAACGGCGCTGGAAAAAGCTAGAGTTTTAGTAGGAGCGAATTTCTTACATCCCAAAACCTGAATTTGAATGTTTCGGAGGATATCATATGATTCCGGCCTATATGCGCGCGCTCGTCAAGGAAACCGCCGACAAGGGGCTGACCCTCAAGACCGTGAAAACGCCGGTGCCCCAGATCGGCGAGGTGCTGATCAAGATCCACAAAACCGCCATCTGCGGGACGGATGTACACATCTACAATTGGGACGCTTGGAGCCAGAAGACCATCGTGCCGCCGATGACCGTAGGACACGAATACGTCGGCGAAATCGCGGCGGTCGGCCCCGGCGTGGACGATTATCACGTGGGTCAGATCGTTACGGGTGAAGGGCACATCGTCTGCGGCCACTGCCGCAACTGCCGCGCGGGCAACGGGCACTGGTGCAAGTTCACAAAGGGCGTCGGCGTGAACCGCGACGGCGCGTTTGCCGAATATCTCTGCATCCCCGAAACCAACGTCATTGCCGTGCCCACCACCACGCCGGAGGAGATCGTCTCCTTCTACGATGCGTACGGCAACGCCTGCCACACGGCGACGATGTTTGACGTCACGGGCGAGGACGTGCTGATTACGGGAGCAGGTCCCATCGGCATGATGGCGGTCGGCATCTGCCGCCAGAACGGCGCGCGCAGAATCGTGATCACCGACGTGAATGATTACCGTCTCGACATCGCAAAAAAGATGGGAGCCAGCGCCACCGTCAACCTGAAGAACCAGTCCGTCGAGGACGTGATGAAGGAGCTGCACATCATCGAAGGCTTCGACGTCGGCTGCGAGATGAGCGGCAACGGCGCCGCGCTGAATCAGATGCTCAAGCTAATGCGAAACGGCGGCAAAGTCGCGCTGTTGGGCATCGCAGGCCCGGGCACGGTCATCGACTGGAATGATGTCATCTTCAAGGGGCTGACCCTGCAGGGCATCTACGGCAGAAAGATGTACGAGACCTGGTACAAGATGATGGCGATGGTGGAATCCGGGCTGGATCTTTCCCCGATTCTCACGCACCGCTATCAATACACCGAGTTTGAGGAAGCGTTTGCCGTCATGAACAGCGGCATGAGCGGCAAGGTCGTGCTGGACTGGACGGAGGAACGCGCATGAACAAATCGGCCTACGAAATCTACCGCGGCACGTTGGACGAAATCCGCGCAGCCGGCACCTATAAGCAGGAGCGTGTGATCACCACGCCGCAGGGCGCGCGAATCGACACCACGAAGACCAGCGGCGTACTCAACATGTGCGCCAACAACTATCTGGGCTTGGCGGATCATCCCGCGCTGATCGAGGCGGCAAAAGCGAGCTACGACAAATGGGGCTACGGGCTTTCGTCCGTGCGCTTCATCTGCGGTACGCAAGGGATTCACAAGGAACTCGAATCCCGCATTGCGCGTTTCCTGGGTATGGACGACGCGATTCTCTACAGTTCCTGCTTCGACGCGAATGGCGGATTATTTGAAACGCTCTTGACCGACGCAGATGCGGTGATTTCCGACGAGCTCAACCACGCGAGCATCATCGACGGTGTGCGCCTCTGCAAAGCAGCGCGCTATCGTTATAAGAATAACGACATGGCGAGCCTCCGTGAACAGCTGGAGGCAGCGAACGGCGCGCGGATCAAGCTCATCGCCACCGACGGCGTGTTTTCGATGGACGGCTTCATCGCAAACCTCTCCGCCGTGTGCGACCTTGCCGAAGAGTACGGCGCGCTCGTGATGGTGGATGACAGCCACGCCGTGGGTTTCATGGGCGAACACGGGCGCGGCACGCACGAATACTGCGGCGTGATGGGGCGCGTGGACATCATCACCGGCACCCTTGGCAAGGCGCTCGGCGGAGCTTCCGGCGGCTACACGGCGGCCAGGCAGGAGATCATCGATCTGCTGCGTCAGCGATCGCGTCCTTACTTGTTCTCTAACACGGTTGCTCCCGCGATCTGCGCCGCGAGCATCAAGGTGCTGGATTTGCTCGAAGAATCGACGGCTCTTCGCGATAAGCTGCACGAGAATACGCGCTATTTTCGCGAGCAGCTCGGCAAGCTCGGCTTCGATGTACCAAAGAGCGAGCACCCGATCGTGCCCGTGATGCTCTACGACGCACAGACGGCGCAGACCTTCGCGCAGAAGATGCTGGAGCACGGCGTCTATGTGGTGGGATTCTTCTATCCCGTCGTGCCGTTGAACAAGGCGCGCATCCGCACGCAGGTGTCCGCCGCGCACACAAAGGAAGACCTCGACTTCGCGGTCGCGGCGTTTGCGGCGGTCAAGGCGGAGATGGGAATATAGACGATATTAAAATAAAAGGACTTGCAGCCTGTGATGCACAAGCGGCAAGCCCTTTTTTGTTATTCCATCAAATTTGGTTTTATTCGGGGAATCCGATATGGCCTTCCACCGGAACAAGGCAGAGGAACTTCAGCGGCTGCCCGGTCGTTGTGGTGTTGACGAGCTGGTGCTGGGTATTGTTGGGGACAAAGGAGTATGATCCGGCACAGATCGGGAATTTTTCGTGGTTCAACTCAATCGTGCCTTCACCTTCGAGAACATAGATGTAGTGCGGGAAATCATGCGCATGGTTGGCGGAAAAGCCGCCCTCCGCGATGTGGAACAGCCGCAGCACATTCTGTTCGGAACCGTTGGCCGGAGAGATCAGAACCTGACCCTTCACGTTCTTGTACAAGCCGTCTGGCAGGGTCACGATCTTCGTTTCGTCGATGTGCGAAATGCTCATACCATATCTCCTTTGTCTTGCATTTTGAATGTAGAATCGCAAAAGCTGATCAAAATCTACTTTTTCTCCGATTTGATCATCGATTCCAGCTGATCTGCCAGACTGCTGAGCCATTCGCCTTCAAACAGTTCAATCAGCCCTGCGTCGCAGGCGGTTGCAAGCGCGCTTTGAATCGGCAGCTCGGCGGTCGCGGGGATGCTGTGCTTTTTCGCAAGCGCTTTGATGTCGCTCTCGCCGAACGGGCGGATGACTTCCTTGCAGCCTGGGCACTCGACAAAGCTCATGTTCTGCACGAGCGCGAGCACGGGAATCTTCATCATGCCCGCCATGTGTACGGCTTTTTCGACGATCATGCTCACCAGCTGCTGCGGAGAGGTGACCACCACGATGCCGTCCACGGGGATCGACTGAAACACCGTCAGCGGCACATCGCCCGTTCCCGGCGGCATGTCGATGAACATGATGTCCACATCGCCCCAGAGCACGTCCGTCCAGAACTGCTTAACAGAACCCGCAATGATCGGCCCGCGCCAGACGACGGGGTCGGTCTCGTTTTCTAAGAGCAGGTTCATGCTCATGACCTCGACGCCGGTCTTCGTGAGCACCGGGAAGATGCCCTGATCAGAGCCCTCCGCGCGGGTATGCAGACCGAACGCCTGCGGAATCGAGGGTCCGGTGATGTCCGCGTCCAGAATGGCGGTTTTGTAGCCACGGCGGCGCAGTAACACCGCGAGCATGGAGGTGACGATGGATTTGCCGACGCCGCCCTTGCCGCTGACCACGCCGATGACCTTCTTCACGTGCGTGAGCACGTGCGGGTCTTCGAGCATGCTCTTTTTTTCACGGCTGGAGCAGGAGGCTCCGCAGCTGGAACAATCGTGTGTGCAGTCTTCCATATGAAAAGGATTTCCTCGCTATCAATTCTTTTTGAATTCTTTGCCGGGAAAACCCCGGCGGTTTCATTATACGCTGCTGTGCTGGTGTGTCAACCGAACGCAAGGGACGCTTCGTGAGTATATCACGCGGGAAACGCGCGAAATGTGGCGGACTGCGGCGCTTTTGTTTCCAATTTGTTGGTTTGCCAACCGGGAAGGAGATATGCTATCATAGCCATCGAAGGTGAAGAAATGACGAATTCGAATCACGAAGAACCGAAGGAACTCAAGAGGCTCCGCGCGGCGCGCCGCTCGATGATGTATGTGGTGCGCACGCTGATGCTGATCATTCTCGCGGCGATCCTCTGCATCGGCGCGTTCTTGACGGCGGAGCGGTATTCCAATCTTTATATTTTAACGTCAGAGGGCATGGCGTTGCGCGCGGAGTGTGTGTTTGCCGACGGCGCGCGGAACGATCTGGAGGAATATTTCACGCTGACGTTCCTGCAGAGCGATCCCGCGATGTCCGACGCGACCTACTCCAACTATACGATCACGGACTACAACTACGATCTCACGATCGAGAAGATCAGCGTGCTGCCGTGGTCGATGAGCGCCACCGTCACGGCGACGGAGCGCGTCTCCCTCAAGGGCAACATCAACGCGGACCAGCTGGGTGAGGATCAGAACCCCGCGGATTTCCCCTTGCCGAAATGGACGCCCAAACGCTATAAGATCAAGTTCATCAACGCCAACGCGCGCTGGTATATCTCCGAGATCACGCTGGTGGAGGAAAATCCCGACAGCGCAAACCTCGCCACACCCGACCCGAACATGACACCGATCCTTGCGGCGACGCCGACGCCGAAGCCCACCCAAGCGCCATGACGAAAGAGCTGTTCCCCGCATCGCGTCCGGCCGTTTGCCTGGCGCCGATGGCGGGGTTTTCCGATCGTACGTTTCGGCTTTTGTGCCGCGAGCGCGGCGCAGACCTCGTCACGAGCGAGATGATCAGCGCAAAAGGGCTGCTCTTCATGAGCGAGAAGACCCGCGCGCTGTATCTGCCCGAGGAGGACGACGCGCCTTACGCCGTGCAGCTCTTCGGCAGCGAGCCGGAGACGCTCAGCAGGGCGGTTGCCATCGTCGAGCGCGATCTTGGCGAACAGCTGCTCTCTATCGACCTGAACATGGGCTGCCCCGCTCCGAAGATCGCCGGAAACGGCGACGGCAGCGCGCTGATGCGTGATCCCGCGCTTGCGGGCAGAATCGTTCGCGCGGTGGCGGATGCTTCCCACGTGCCTGTTTCTGTCAAGTTCCGCAAAGGCTGGGACGCGGCGCACGAAAACGCCGTGGAGTTCGCCCGCATCTGCGAGGAGAACGGAGCTTCGTTTTTGACCATCCACGGCAGAACGCGGGAGCAGATGTATGCGGGCGTAGCGGATCGCGCGTGTATGGCGCGGGTGAAGCAGGCGGTCAGGATTCCCGTGATCGCCAACGGCGACGTGGATAGTGGGGCGAGCGCTATGGACACCCTGCGCGAGACCGGATGCGACGGCGTGATGCTCGGGCGCGGCGCGCTCGGCAACCCGTTCGTGTTTGAGGAGATCGTCTGCGCGCTGGAAGGCAGGCCCTATACGCCGCCGACCTGGGAGGAGCGCCGCGAGACGGCCATGCGGCACGCACGGATGGCGATCGCGGAAAAAGGCGACCACGCGATCGTGGAGCTGCGAAAACATCTCGCGTTTTATCTAAGGGGCATCCACGACGCCGCAAAACTCAGAACCCGCATCAACTCTTGCAATACCCTTGAAGAACTCGAGCAAATATGGGGTTGACACGATTTTTTTGCACCAATATAATAGGTAAACACGGTAGGGTCGGTTTCCAAGCCCTGCCCATGAAGGAGTAACGAACGATGGCAGATATCTGGCTCACGCCTGAAGAAATCACAAAACGCGAGGAGCGGCTGGAGATTCTCAAGACGACGAGACGGCTTGAGATTGCCGAGCAGCTGAAAATTGCGCGCGCGTTCGGGGACCTCTCTGAAAACGCGGAATATGACGCGGCGAAAAACGAACAGGCGAAAAACGAATACGACATCCAGCAGCTCGAGAACGAGCTGAAAAACGCCAAAGTCATCGACGAGAGCGCAATCGACGTCACCACGGTCGGCGTGGGCGCAACGGTGAAGCTCCAGGACGTGAACGACAAAGCGAAAAAGTACACCTTCCAGATCGTCGGCAGCGCGGAAGCGGATCCGGTCAACGGGCGAATCTCCAACGAATCGCCGATCGGCAAAGCGGTGCTGGGGCATAAATGCAACGATGTGGTCGAGGTGGTAACCCCCGGCGGCATGCTGAAGCTGAAGGTCACTTCCATCGGCAAGTAACGCAGTCTGGTTCTTCGGGGGCTAAATCAGCCCCCTTGTTTTTTGCAATCGCGCCGGAGATACCGGCAGAGCAGAGTTTTTTAGGAGAGAGTAACATGGAACAACCCGTTGATCAGCTGAATCAGGAACAGGAGCTCACGCAGGAGCAGCTATCCGAGCTGCTGCAGGTGCGCAGAGACAAGCTCAGCGCTTTGCAGGCGGCGGGGCAGGACCCGTTTGCCAACACCACCTATGATGTGAGCCACTATAGCTCCGACATCCTAGCGATGCCGCAGCCCGCGGAGGGCGAGCATGGAGCCGTGGTCTCCATCGCGGGACGCATGATCTCCCGCCGCATCATGGGCAAGGCAAGCTTTGGACATCTGCTGGACGCCAGAGGCCGCATTCAGGTCTACTTCAAGCGCGACGACCTCGCAGAGGGCGTATACGACGCGTTTAAGACGTTTGATATCGGAGACATCGTCGGCGTGAAGGGCTTTGTGTTCGTCACGAGAACGGGCGAGACCAGCGTACACGCGCAGGAGGTCACGCTTCTCTCCAAGTCCCTGCGTCCGCTGCCGGAGAAGTATCACGGCCTCAAAGACCCGGAGCTTCGCTATCGCCAGCGGTTTGTCGACCTGATCGTCAACCCCGACGTGCGCGATATGTTCCAGAAGCGCAGCCGCATCATCTCGGAGATCCGTCGCCGCATGGACGAGCGCGGCTTCATCGAGGTGGAGACGCCGGTGCTCAACACGACCGCGAGCGGCGCCTCGGCGCGCCCGTTTGTGACGCACCATAACACGCTGGATCTCGATATGTACCTGCGCATCGCCACCGAGCTGCACCTGAAGGAATGTGTGGTCGGCGGGCTAGAGCGCGTCTACGAGATCGGCCGTCTGTTCCGCAACGAGGGCATGGACGCCATGCACAACCCGGAGTTTACGACCATTGAGGCGTATCAGGCGTATACCGACTACAACGGCATGATGGAGCTCGCGGAGGACCTCTTCTCGCGCTGCAGCATGGCCGTCAATGGCACTACTGAGATCACCTATCAGGATCAACAGATTGACCTCACACCGCCCTTTGCGCGCGTCTCAATGAACGAGGCGGTGCGTCAGGTGACCGGCGTGGACTTCTACGGCTGTGCAAGCGATGAGGAAGCGCGCGAAAAGGCGAAGTCGCTCAAGCTGGAGGTCAAGGACAAGACAGCGTCCCGCGGGAAGCTCCTTGCCGAGGCGTTTGATGCGTTTGTCGAGGACACGCTGATTCAGCCGACGTTTATCATCGACTATCCGGTGGAGATTTCTCCCTTGAGCAAGCGCAAGCCTTCCGCGCCGCACCTCACGGAGCGCTTTGAGCTGTTTATCGCAGGGCACGAGTACGCAAACGCGTTCTCGGAGCTCAACGACCCCGTCGACCAGCGCGGCAGATTCACCCAGCAGGCGCAAGAGCGCGCCAAGGGCGACGACGAAGCCATGATGATCGACGAGGACTTCTGCACGGCGCTCGAATACGGGCTGCCCCCGACGGGCGGTATCGGCATCGGCATCGACCGCATGGTGATGCTCTTAACCAACGCCGCAACCATCCGCGACGTGCTGTTATTCCCGACTATGAAACCGATTAAATAAGCAATATCGTTGGTGCCTGTGTGTAAAACCGGGACTAACGCAAAATGGGATCAAAAACAGCCTGTCTGCGCGGTTTCCGCAGGCAGGCTGTTGCGTTTCTGCGGAAGTAAAAAACGACCTAAAACGGTGCCATTTGAGGAAGTTTTCGCAAAACGAGAATCGAATTTGAAAAATGGAGAAAAACGGAGATATTGAACAAACGTTATGGATATTTTTGAATAATTAGCCGATATGAATTATAATAATCGATAGAGCCGAAATATGACCGTAAAAGCGCTTTGTCTTGAGCCCGTTTCACTGCTATACTAACGAAGCTGTCGCAGGGAACAAACAAAACAAGCGAGCGGCAAGGCCGAAAAAGCGAGCAAAACGGCGAGCAAAAACGGCAAAGAGCACCTTGAAAACTATATAGTGCAAGAAACAAAAAACAAGCCAGTAATTCTGAGGCAAGGCGTCGAAAGATGCCAAGTTAAAGAATGAAATAACGCAACGAATTTGAGTGAGCGTACAAAGTAAGTGAGCTAA
>DATMYE010000047.1:0-78487 GCA_035561095.1 Clostridia bacterium
CAGCTTCAGTCTGCTTTAAGTGCCAGCTTCTCATTTCACTTTTTTCTTTTTCGAAAAGTTCTGCGTTAACAGTTCTTTTACGGCATTCATGAATATAAGGAGATTGTTTAATTGAAAAAATTGAACGAAAAGCATGATTAATAGTGTACCTTTGGAAAAGGTATGAGAAGTTGGGTTGTTTTTGCATAATACTATCATCTTCTTCACTTCCAACTTCTGTATACATCAAGAATCTTGGAGATAATGGAAAGATTATGTTTGTGCCAGCGCGCGTCCATGCTCCATCTCCCATCATTTCTCCGTTACCATCATTACGCACACTTAGAACGGGGTCGTCGCTTGTATAAAATGTTACGCCAGTCGCGGCTTCCACAAACGACCATCGATGATCCAGTAAACATTTGTATGTATCCTTCAAGATTTTTTCCATTTCTAAAAACCATATTTGTCTGTCACATAATACCTCAAAGTAAAGAAGTTTTTTTCCGGGTTCATGCGATTGGACTAATTCAGTACGGTATGGTAACCATTTGCTGCCTTTTGCATTCGTACTTATCGGCAAATTATTTTGAAGTGCAAATTCAGCCCTTGCAACAAGCTTTCTTAAGTCCGTTTGTAAGAGCGATGGAATAAGCTGATCATAAATTGGTTTATGACGAAAATATCTCGCTGGAGTTCTTACATATTGTGCTGCTAAAAATCTGACTAGTTTTTCTAAATCAAATCTAGATAACCTCTCATGATTTTCAACTTTAAATATAGCTGGTTTGACTGGATCTTCAATTTCCCTTTGAAAGAATTTTTCAATTTCATCAGTTTCTTTCCCGTTTAGTATGCCGGAATACAAGTCCGAGTGATATCCGACGTCCTTTATTGATGCGTACTTCCAAATGGGAACGTTTTCATTTGAAACTAGCAATCGATATTGCCAAATTTTGTTTGTATCAATACTCCACGACTTCAAGTATAATTGAGGCAAATAGTGATTATCCCTAGTAAATTGTTCCACAACATCATCCCCCATCAATTCATTAGAAGGGCGCACCACAAGGTGCGCCCTTCTTATACCCTACTTATTGATACAGCGGAAACCGTTTGCAGATCTCCAGCACTTCTTCCTTGACGGACGGCACAGCCGCCTCGCCTTCCTTGATGATTCTCGCGATCATGCTGCCGATCTGCCGCATCTCCGGCTCCTTCATGCCGCGCGTGGTTGAAGCGGGCGTACCGAAGCGCATGCCGCTGGTCTCCGCTTTGTTTCTCGTGTCAAACGGGATCGCGTTTTTGTTCGCCGTGATGTTCGCGGAGTCCAACAGATTCTGAACCCGCAGGCCCGTTACGTCCAACTCCCGCAGATCCACAAGCATCAGGTGGTTGTCCGTGCCGCCGGAGAAGATCGTTAGTCCGTTCTCCTGCATGGTCTTTGCGAGCTCTTTTGCGTTGAGCACGACCTGATGCTGATACTCTTTGAACGCAGGCTGCATCGCCTCATGAAAGCAGATGGCCTTCGCGGCGATAACGTGCATCAAGGGGCCTCCCTGCATGCCCGGGAACACCGCCTTGTCGATCTTTGCGGCAAACTCCTCTTTGCAGAGGATCAATCCCCCGCGCGCGCCGCGGAGCGTCTTGTGCGTGGTGCTCGTCACGATGTCCGCATACGGGAAGGGATTGGGATGCTCTCCCGCCGCAATCAGGCCGGAGATATGCGCCATGTCCACCATGAGCAGCGCGCCGACGTCCTTTGCGACCTTGCCGAAGCGCTCAAAATCGATGATGCGCGAATACGCGCTTGCGCCCGCGACGATGAGCTTCGGGCTGTTCTCGTGCGCCAGACGCTCCATCTCGTCATAGTCGATATACCCCGTGTCCTCGCGCACGCCATACTGCACAAAATGATACAGCTTGCCGCTCTCGTTGACCTTGTGCCCGTGGGTCAGGTGACCGCCATGGTTGAGATTCATCGCGAGGATGGTATCCCCCGGCTGCAACACCGCCTGATAAGCGGCGAGGTTCGCCTGCGCGCCCGCATGCGGCTGGACATTCGCGTGCTCGGCATTGAAGAGCTTTTTCGCGCGCTCGATGGCAATAGACTCGACCATGTCGACATATTCGCAGCCGCCGTAGTAGCGCTTGCCGGGATACCCTTCCGCATATTTGTTGGTCAGCGGGCTTCCCATCGCGGCGAGGACGGCTTCGGAGACGAAGTTTTCCGAGGCGATGAGTTCGATGTGGTCGCGCTGCCGCCCGAGCTCCAGCGCCATGGCATGGCCGATTTCCGGGTCAAACTGCGAGACGAAAACGTGAGACTCTGCAAAATTCATGATGGCTGTTTCCTGTTCCTCATTTTATTTTCGCCTAACGCGCCGCGTTGATCAGACGCGGCACAGGTCGATTCCGTGTTGTGATAAACGCGCGTTTCTCATTCCGGGATTACTCCCAGTCTTCGAGAACGCGCGTCATACGCGGTTGAAAGCTGTTGTTCTTTTTGCTCTTTTTCTCGACAATGCGCAGAATCAGATACCCGATTCCGCACGCGATGACGCCGAGCGCAAGCCCTGCCCAGTCCGCGTAGCGGCTGCCGACGAGCACACCCGCGATGAGCAGCAGCAGCGGCACCGCGTAGGCAAGCAAACTCGCCTGCACGACGCGCTTGGGCGAAAGATCGACCACGACGCGGTCTCCTTCCTTTGCGCCGAGCGTGTTGGGAAGCGTAACTTCCATCTCGGTTTCACCGACGGTCAGGCACGCGCCGCAATGCGCGCAGGCGGAGCCGCGCAGAAAATGAATCTGCGCGGTTCCGCCCTTGACAGAAGTCACGATGCCGATGTGAGCACCCGTGTTTTCCAATTTGATTACTCCTCTACCTTGGTGCAGACGATGTTCAGCTCACGGAGCTGCTTGTCGTCTACGAAGTCCGGTGCGCCCGTCATCGGGCAGGATGCGTTTTGCACCTTCGGGAAGGCGATGACGTCGCGAATGCTCGGCGAACCCGTGATGAGCATCGCGAGACGGTCGAGGCCGTAGGCCATTCCGCCGTGCGGCGGCGGGCCGAAGCGGAAGGCATTCATCAGGAAGCCGAAGCGGTATTCCGCCTGCTCGTCCGTAAAGCCGAGGCAGCGGAACATCTTCTTCTGCAGCTCCTGCGAGTGGATACGGATGGAACCGCCGCCGATCTCCACGCCGTTGAGCACGATGTCATACGCCTTGGCGCGGACATTGCCGGGGTCGGTATCGAGATTCGCAAGATCCTCGTCCATGGGGCTGGTGAATGGATGGTGCATCGCGCTGAAGCGCTTCTCCTCCTCGTCCCACTCCAGCAGCGGGAATTCCGTGACCCAGAGCAGGTTATATTTATCTTTCGGGATCAGATTGAGCTTCTCCGCGAGCTTTATGCGCAACGCGCCCAGAGACGCGAAAACAGTCTTGTTCTCGTCCGCAACGATGAACAGCACGTCACCTTGCTCGAAGTTTGCAAGCTTGCGCACGGCTGCAATCTCGTCTTCCGTGAGGAACTTCAGCACCGGAGACGCGAGGCCGTCGGCTTTGTCGTTCATCCAGATGAGTCCTTTGGCGCGATAGGTCTTGACGAACTCGCCCATCGCGTCCAGTTCCTTGCGGGAGAAGTGCTCGCTCGCGCCCTTGGCATTGACCGCGCGAATGCTGCCGCCATTGGCGAGCGCGTTCTGGAACACGGAGAATTCGCTCTTGGCAAAGATCGCGCTCAGGTCGACGAGCTCCAGGTCAAAGCGGGTGTCGGGCTTATCGGAGCCGTAGCGCGCCATCGCTTCCTCATACTTGAGGCGCGGCAGCGGCAGCTGGATATCGACGTTCAGGGTCTCTTTGAAGAGCTGCTTGAGGAAGCCTTCGTTGACCGAGCGGACATCCTCTTCCTCAACGAACGACATCTCGATGTCGATCTGCGTAAAGTCCGGCTGACGATCCGCGCGAAGGTCCTCGTCGCGGAAGCAGCGGGCGATCTGGAAATAGCGGTCGTAACCCGCGAGCATCAGCAGCTGCTTGAAGAGCTGCGGGCTCTGCGGAAGCGCGAAGAACTTGCCCGGATGCACGCGGCTCGGCACGAGATAGTCACGCGCGCCTTCCGGCGTGCTCTTGGTGAGAATCGGGGTTTCGATCTCGAGGAAGTTCTGCGAGTCGAAGTATTCACGCGCGATAAACGCGATCTTGTGGCGCATGATGAGGTTTTTCTGCATCGCGGGTCTGCGCAAGTCGAGATAGCGGTATTTCAGGCGCAGCAGCTCGTTTGCCTTGCAGTCGTCGGTGATTTCAAAGGGCGTGGTTTCGCTCTTGCTGAGAATCTTGAATTCACTGACCAGCACTTCCAGCTCGCCGGTGGCCATGTTTTTGTTGATCATATCGCCGGTGCGGAGCACGAGCTGGCCTTTCACGGCGAGCACGAATTCCGAACGGATCGTGCAGGCGCGCGCAAAGTCCGCCTCGCTCATGGTGTTGCTGTTGAAGACGATCTGCATCAGCCCCGTGCGGTCACGAAGCTGCACAAACACCAGCGCGCCGAGATCGCGCCGCACGTTTGCCCATCCCATGAGGATGACTTCCTTGCCCGCGTCGGCCTTGGTGAAATTGCCGCAATAGTTTGTTCGTTTCCAGCCGCCCAGTAGTTCGCTCATATTGTTTTCGCTCCTCAAATTATCAATTTATGGATGGCATCCGCGTCCAGCGCGGTAATGGTTTCCGTTCCGTCGCTCATGCGCTTGAGCTTGGCTTCGTTTTTCGCGAGTTCGTCGCCGCCGAGCACGAGGACATAGCGCGCGCCGATTTTATCGGCATACTTGAGCTGGGATTTCACGCTGCGCCCGATGTGGTCAATCTCGACCTTTGCGCCGGATTTCCGGAGGCTGTTTGCCAGCAGGAACGCGCGCTCCTCCGCCTCTTGACCCATGGAAGCGATGTAAAGATCGTATCGCACGGGTTTCTCGATCTGGTAGCCCGTGTTTTCCAGCACGAGCAGCAGCCGCTCCATGCCAAGACCAAAGCCGACCGCGGGTGTATGCGGGCCGCCGATCTCCTCGACGAGGCCGTCGTAGCGTCCGCCGCCGCAGACCGCGCTCTGGGAACCGATGCTCTCCGAGGTGATCTCGAACACGGTCTTGGTGTAATAGTCAAGGCCGCGTACCAGCCGCGGGTCGATGACGTAGTTGATGCCCATGCCGTCCAATAGCCGCAGCAACTGCGCCTGATGGTCGTGGCATTCGTCGCAGAGATAATCGCCGATGACCGGCGCGTTGTTTGCGATCTTCTGGCAGCTCTCGACCTTGCAGTCCAGCACGCGCAGCGGGTTCGTCTCCAGGCGCTGCTTGCAGGTTTCACAGAGCTCGTCGTAGTGCTCATGCAGGTAGCCCTTCAGCGCTTCGTGGTACTTCGGGCGGCAGTTGGGGTCGCCGATGCTGTTGAGGCGAACGGTCAGCCCGCCGCAGCCGAGGCTCGCGAGCAGCTCCGTCGCCACCGCGATGCACTCCGCGTCTGCGCTGGGCCTGGTGGAGCCGAAAAACTCCACACCAAACTGGTGGTGCTCACGCAACCTTCCGGCCTGCGGACGTTCATAACGGAACGTCGGGCTATAGAGATAAAACATCTTCGTCGGCTGTGTGTCGCCGAAGAGGTTGTTCTCCACAAACATGCGCACAACGCCCGCCGTGCCTTCCGGCTTTAACGTGACGGAGCGTTCGCCCTTATCGAGAAACGTGTACATCTCTTTCTGCACGATGTCCGTGGTTTCACCAACGCCGCGCAGGAAAAGCTCCGTGTGCTCAAACACCGGGGTTCTGACTTCCTGAAAACCGTATTTTTTGACGACTTCGCGAATCCGCGCCTCCAGAAACTGCCACTGATAGCTCTGCTCCGGGAGTACGTCCTTCGTGCCTTTCGGTGCCTTATAGGCTGCCATAACCGACCTCCGTGTCTCTAAACCGTGTATTGACTTCTATTATACCAGAAAACGGTATAAAAAAAGCAGGTTCCGATCCTCTAGGGACGGGAAACCCGCGGTGCCACCCTGATTGAACGAACCGGCAGCCTTTGCCGTGTTCCTTCCGCTCATGTTCCGTTAACGCCGGAGATACGTCGCAGCTTTTGGCATTCTGCCGTTTGGCCGCGCGGTTCGCGGGTGCCGTTCATCCGACGCTCGTTTGCGAAACTCTCACCAACCGTTTCGCTCTCTTCGGCGATGTCGTGCGGACTACTCTCCCGTTCTTGACCTGTGTCCTGATTATTATAACGATGCGCGTCAATCGTGTCAATCGTTTCCGCCGCGATCCGCGCGATTTTTAGCAGGAATTAAGCGAAAAACTGCACCTTGTCCTCGATCAGTTTGTCCAGCTTGTTCAGATACGTCGGCACATCCTTCGGGCTCGGCAATCGCTCGATCCGGTTCTGTCCGTCAAACACGCGTTTGGTCATCGTGCCTGCCCCATGGGAAAGGATGCTTGCGGTCTCTTCCATCATGTCGATGTTATAGACGCATTCCTTGCCGGGCAGCGCGTAGCCGACGTTCTCCAGATTTCCGCTCATGTACTTCTGGCGATACATATAGTATGGGTTCATGCCCATCAACGAGGCGCAATCTGCTCCGATGCGCGTCATCTCCTCCGCCTGCGCGGCAGATGCCAGCGCATGGTCGTCCAGCTCTTTTTTGAGCGAAGAGGAGCGTTTGATTGCGAGTGAATGCACGGTGAGGTTGTCCGGACGCAAAAGCGCAATCGCGTCGCAACTTCTGCGCATATCGTTCGCCGTCTCGCCGGGCAAGCCCGCGATGAGATCCATGTTGATCGACGCAAAGCCGATCTCACGCGCCAACTCGTAGACGCGGATGATATCCTCCCGCGTGTGGCTCCTGCCGACCCGCTTAAGCGTCTCATCGTTCATCGTCTGCGGGTTGATCGAGATGCGGTCAATGCTGTGACGTTTGAGCGCCAGCAGCTTCTCGCGGTCGATGGTGTCGGGTCTGCCCGCCTCCACCGTTGCCTCGATGCCGAAGCTGCCGTATTGCTCCAGCAGGAACGATAAAAGTTCATCCATCTGTCCAGCGCTGAGCACGGTCGGTGTGCCGCCGCCCATGTAAAACGAGCGCACGGAAAGCCCGCGCTCGCGCTCAAGAGTGGCGCCCGCCGCGATATCGCGTTTGAGGACTTCCAAATAGTACGAGAGTCGATCCTGTTTGCCGAGCACCTCGCTCGGAAACGAGCAGTAGAGGCACTTTGTTTTGCAGAACGGGATGCCGACGTAGACGTCGATCTCGTTCGGCTGAACAGAACGGATGAACGGCTCCTGCACGGCGCAAATGCGCGCGGCAAGGTCGGTCTTCTCATGCGACACGTCGAACAGTTCGATAAACTGTTTCCGCGCGGCGGCTTCCCCGCCCTCCTGCGACAACTCGCGGAAGAGCTTTGTCGGGCGGATGCCGGTCAGCGAGCCCCAAGGCGTCGCGACATCGGGATACATTCTCTTGAGCAGATGATAGCACGCGAGTTTCAGCGCGCGCTTTTCGAGTTTCTTCCTTTCTAAAAAAGAGGCATCTTCCGAAAGCGTAAACTCTTCTGTTTGCTTCAGATCATTTACTTTCGCAAAAGCAGTATAGCGTAAACCATCCTGCACCAACTGCAAATCGAAGATCAGTTCCGCGGAAGCAGGGTCGATTTCCTCTAAAAGCGCAATTTCCGACAACCCAAGAAAGAGCCGAATTTCTTCGGCTATGTCGTTGCGGTATTCGGTTCGGTTGGTGGAGATTGCGATCATAAAATCTTACCAGCCGCGTCTGCGGCCCATCGCCACAAAGGGATTGTTCTTCCGCTCGTGTTCCAGCGTCGTGTCTTCCTCGTGCCCGCAGTAGACGTCAAAATCGCCTTCCAGCGGGAAGAGCTTATCCGCGATGGAGTGATACAGCTCCTTTTCGCTGCCACCGGGAAAATCCGTCCGGCCAGAGCCTTCCAGAAAGAGCGTGTCGCCGACAAACAGCTTGCGATCACTCTTGAGCACATAGCACACACCGCCTTTGGTGTGTCCCGGCGTATGGATGACCTCAAGCGAAAGTCCCGCGAGTTCGAGCGTTTCGCCGCCCTTCAGCAGCACATCCGCCTCAACCGGCTTGACAAGGCTGCCCGTGAGCACCGCGAGGCTCATGCGATTGCTCTGGAGCATCGAGGCATCCGCCTCATGGATATAGACCTGCGCGTTGAACGCTTCCTTCAGCGCGCGCACGCCGCCGATGTGGTCGAAGTGCCCGTGCGTGAGCAGAACCGCGACGCAATTCCGCCCTTCTTTATTCAGCGCGTCCAACGCAGGCTTCGCTTCGCCTGGGTCGATGACGATAGTATCGTTGGTATCGTCCCCGCCGAGCAGGTAGATATGTTCGTCCAGCGATCCGCTGGTGATGACCTTGAAATACATGGCCTTGCCTTTCTGTTGGTTGAGGGAACTAGAACAGCTTCTTGGAATCTAAGAGCACCGTGTGCGGGCCGTCGTTGACCAGCCGAACCTGCATATTCGCCTGAAACACGCCGCACTGCACCGGTACGCTTTCGGAAATCTTCGCGATGGCGGCTTCGTAGAGCGGGATCGCCTGTTCCGGCCGAGCAGCTTTGATGTAGCTCGGGCGTTTTCCCTTTCGCGCGTCCGCGCAGAGCGTAAACTGCGAGATCAGCAGAATACTTCCGCCGATATCCTGCACCGAGAGATTTGGGATTTCGTTTTCGTCGTCAAACACGCGGATGCCGACGACCTTGTCGCAGATATACTGCAAATCCGTCGCGGTGTCGCCTTCCTCGATGCCCAAAAACACGACGAGACCGCGCCCGATCTCGCCGACGACTTTTTGTTCTACTTCTACAGAAGCGCCCGTGGTGCGCTGGATGACTGCTCTCATGGTGTCCTGGTTTCTCCCGATTAACGATTCATTCGATAGACGTCGCTCACGCATTTCAGCTTCTTCAGGTTGCGGATGATGACGTTGAGCTGCTCGGTGTTCGCGACCTCGAATGTCATCTCGATCACATAGCGGTCGTCCGCCATGGGCTTGCCGCTGATGGACTGGATGCTGACGTTGAGACTCGAAATCTGCTGCGAAATCTGCGAGAGCGTGCCGGGCTTGTTGTCGCCTTCGATCTGCAGAGACGCGTTGAACGCGCTTCTCGTGTTGATCGCCCATTCGACCTCGATGATGCGCTCCAGATCACTCTGGAGGTTCGAGACATTCGGGCAGTTCGCGCGGTGGACGGAGACACCTCTGCCGCGCGTGATGTAGCCGATGATCGGATCGCCGGGGAGCGGGTTACAGCAGTTGCCGAAACGCACCGCCATGCCGGGGTCGCCCTTCACGATGATACCGTTGACGGGCACATGCGTGGGCTTGCAGGAGTCGTCGGCTTCGCCGTGGCGAATCTTCTCCGCGATCTCGGCGGCTTTGTCGTCCTTCTTTTTCATCTCCGCGAGCTTATGCAGCACCTGGCTTGCGGACATGCCGCCAAAGCCGATCGCGGCGTAGATATCGTCGATGCTGCTGACGTTCAGCCGTTCAATCAGCGGATTGACAAACTCCGGCTTGGTGAGGTCGCTGATGACGAGATTCTGGCGTTTGGCGGAATCTTCGAGCAAATCTCTGCCGCGGGCGACGTTGCCCTCGCGGTTTTCTTTTTTGAACCACTGGCGGATCTTATTGCGCGCCGCCTGCGTTTTGACGATCTTGAGCCAGTCGAGACTTGGCCCCGTCTGGTTATTGGAGGTAATGATCTCGATGACATCATTGGTCTTGAGCTTATAGTCGAGCCGCACGAGCGCGCCGTTGATGCGCGCGCCCTGCGTATGGTGTCCGATGTTCGTGTGGATGCGGTAGGCAAAGTCCAGCGGCGTACTGCCCAGCGGAAGGTCGATGATCTCGCCCTTCGGAGTCAGCACGAAGACGTACTCGCCGAGGAAGTCCTTCATGATGCTCTCGACGAATTCTTTGCTGTCCTCGGTGGTGTCCCGTGCTTCGATGACCTGTCTTAGCCAGCTGGTCTTGCGATCCAGCAGGCTCTGTACATTACGGCCTTCTTTATACATCCAGTGCGCCGCGATGCCGTATTCCGCCGTCTTGTGCATCTCCTTGGTGCGGATCTGCACCTCAAACGGGATGCCGTTGGGCGCCAGCAGCGTCGTATGCAGCGAGCGGTACATGTTCGGTTTCGGGGTTGCGATATAGTCTTTAAAGCGACCCGGCAGCGGTTTCCAGCCCGCGTGGATCACGCCCAGCGCCGCATAGCAGTCGTTGACGGACTCCACGATGACGCGGATGGCGATCAGATCGTAGATCTCCGAAATGCTGCTGTTTTGGCGCTGCATCTTGCGATAGACGCTATAAAGGTGTTTCGGTCTTCCGCTGATGGTGGATTCGATGCCGGCGGCCAAGAGTTCTTCCTTAATGATTCGTTTGGCGTTGTCGAGTGTCTCCTGCCGTTCCGCCTGCTTTTCGCGGAATTGGCGGCTGATGTCCGCATACTCTTCGGGCATAAGGTACATAAAAGAGAGGTCTTCCAACTCGCCCTTGATGGCGCCCATGCCGAAGCGGTGCGCGAGGGGAGCGTAGACCTCCAGAGTTTCCTTTGCCTTTCGCATGCGTTTGTAAGGGTTACAGTACGCCAACGTTCGCATGTTGTGCAGGCGGTCGGCGAGCTTGATGATGACGACGCGTACATCCGCGGCAATGGCAAGAAAGAGCTTTCGAAGATTCTCCGACTGCTCCTGTTTTTTCGTAATATAGGTTTGCTGTCCGCTCTTGGTCAGCTTCGTGACGCCGTCGACGAGCTTTGCGACCTCCGCGCCGAACTTCGCTTCGATATCCGCGACGGTGATGTTGTCCCCGTCCTCCACGACGTCATGCAGCACAGCCGCGGTGACGCTGGAGGCATCCATGCCCATGTCCATGACGATGCGGGCGACTTCCATCGGGTGTACGACATACGGCTCGCCGGATTCACGCAGCTGGGTCGAGTGTGTCTGATATGCAAAATCGACGGCACGCTGAAAAACCTCCGTCTGCTCCGGAGAATAGCGCTTGGAAAACTCCTGTATCAGTTCCTGCATATCCATCGCACACACACCTCCTCCCGCATAAAACTTACATCGCGGGATCATCAGACTGCATTGGAAATTAGGTATTAGAATACCGCTTTTCCCCACCGCAAGTCAACCATAACGCTTAAAATTCGGATCTTGTTCGCAATCAGAACAAATTCTCAAATCGTTTATCGATGCAACGGGTAGAAAAAATCAACGGCGAGCCGTTGATCTTTTAAGTGCCTGTGTTTCTTAGTACTGCAGTACGGACTGCACATCGTATCCGGCAAGCGGTGTGCGCCCGTCGAACTCGGAGCTCAGTTCAATCGCAAACCGCAGCCCAACCACTTCTCCGCCGGCCTGCTCAACGAGCTTGACCGTCGCGAGCGCCGTGCCACCAGTTGCGAGCAGATCATCGACGATGACGACCTTCTGACCCGGCTTGATGGAATCCGTATGGATTTCCAGCACATCGGAACCGTACTCGAGGCCATACTCATAGCGCATGGTTTCGCACGGGAGCTTGCCGGGTTTGCGCGCGAGAACAAAGCCCGCGCCCAGCGCATAGGCAAGCGCAGCGCCGATCACGAAGCCGCGTGCTTCAGGCCCGATCACGAGATCGACCTGACGGTCGCGCAGAGAGTCTGCGATGGTTGAAATCAACTCATGATAGCCTTCTTTATCTTTGAGCAGCGTGGTGATATCGCGGAATAATACGCCCTTGATCGGGAAATCCGGTATGCTGCGAATCTTCTCTTTCAGGTCCATGTTATGCCTCCTGTCGATCGTTTAACATTCGATAGAGCGGGCTTTCTCCCAGGGTACGCGGCGTGCAGCCGCTGTTTTGCGCAATCATCGCGCTTTCCGGATCGTAGGCAAAAAACGAAAGTTGCGTGAACACGCAAAGCGCAAAAAGCTCATCGCTTCTCAGCGCGCGGATCAACGCAAAAAGGGAAATATTGCCTTCGCTCAACGCGGTCTGCAGCCTGCGGTAGTGTTTTCGCATCGCGACATCGTCGAGTTCCGCCTGAAAGCGGGCACCGTGCGAACCATACCATTCGGCAAGCTTACCATCCGAACAGTCTCCATTATACAGTCTTTGCACGAAAAAAGCATTAAAAAAAGCAACTTTTTCTTCGGTGGCGTTGGCGCAGATCCAGAAGAGTTCCACGCTCTCGCTGCCGCGATATTCGTTGATCGTAGGCCGCGCGAGCAGATCCCAATCGGCTGCGGTGTTGAGCGGCTCCAGTAAGTCGCTCTTGTTGAACGCGACGACACGCATCACTTGGTCCGCCTGTACCGCGCTCGCGCAGAAGTGCTTGTCATCCTTGCCAATCGTTCGAAGCGAAGCAAACCGAACGCCGTTGAAGCGGAACACGGGCTCCGGGTTGCCCTCACCATAGGGCGCGAGCATGCGGAGTTCTTTGACGCGCGTCGCGGTCAGCTCGCTGAAGGAGACCGTTTCATCATATTGGAAGGAAGGATAGAAATCCTCTGCACGGTAGCTCTCCTCAATGTGCTGTTCAAACGCATCCCGGAATTCTTCGTACCGTTCCTTGGTGATGGTGACGCCCGCTGCCCTCGCGTGGCCGCCGTAGCGGACAAATAGATGCGAAAACACCGTGAGGTTTTCAAAGAGGTCGACGCCCGCGATGCTCCTGCCGGAGCCGGTCAGTACGCCGTTCTGATCTGCAAACAGGATCACCGGCCTGTGATATTTTTCGCAGAGGCGCGAGGCGACAATGCCGATTACCCCCGCATTCCAGCTCTCGTGCGCGAGCAGGATTGCCCGCTTCATCTGCCCGCGGGACTGAATCTGCCGCTCCGCTTCCTCCAGAATCTCGTTCTCGGTGTCGCGCCTGCGCTGGTTGTATTCGTTCAGCGTGGCCGCGATCATGTCCGCATGCGCGACATCTTCTCCCAGCAGCAGATGCACCGCCTCAATCGCGGTTGCCATTCTGCCCGCCGCGTTGAGACGAGGCGCGATCATGAACGAAACCGTCATCTCGTCCACGCGCGGCTGTGTAAAGCCCGCTGCACGTAAAAGCGCGGAAAGCCCGGTCAGCGTTTGGATATGCTTGAGTCCGCAGGACGCAATCGCGCGGTTTTCGCCCGTGAGCGGAACCACGTCCGCAATGGTCGCAACCGCGGCAAGCGCGAGCTCCTCGGGCGCGTAATCCCCGCCGTTGAGTGCTTGAATGAGCTTCAGCGCGACGCCCGCGCCGCACAGATAACGATTCGGGTATGTCGAGTCCTTGCGGGAGGCCGCAACGACTGCAACGCACGCCGGAATGGTCTTACTCACGCTATGGTGATCGGTAACCACGACGTCGATGTTCAGCGCGTTGCAAAGCGCAATCTCGTCAAACGCAGAAACGCCGTTGTCGACGGTGACGATCAGGCTCACGCCGTGGGAATGCAGCGCGCGCACCGCATCCGCGGACATGCCATAGCCTTCTGTATGGCGGTGCGGAATGTAGTATTCCACGCTTGCGCCCATCTTTTTTAACCGCTGCACGAGCATCGCGGTCGAGCAGACGCCGTCGGCATCATAGTCGCCAAACACACAGATGTGCTCGCCGTCGTCGATGGCGCGCCGCACACGATCCGCCGCCGCTTGCATATCCGGAAGCAGGAACGGGTCTAGCAGGTCGCTCTCCTTGGGGTTGAGAAAGCGCCGCGCTTCCTCCTCCGAGGAAACGCCGCGCCGGATCATCGCCCGCGCGATGAGCTGCGAGCAATGGAGCGTAGATGCAATTGTCTCAACGAGTGCCGGATCGCAGAGGATCGGCTCCCGCGCAATCAGACGGTTGTTCATTGTTCGCTCAAATAAATGCCGATGGCGCACTCGATGCGCTTCTGCATCAGCTTGCAGCTGATCTCATGCGGCGTTTCCAGCGCGCCGCCGTAGAGAACTGCGTTCGCCATGCATCCGCCGCTGCAATAGTATTTTGCCCAGCAGCTGCGGCAGGTGTCTTTTGTGCAGACATTGCAGCCGAGGAACGATTCCTGCAGGTCGGTACGCAGCTCCGGCTTATCGAGCGTACCGAGCTTATAGTCCTGCATGCCCACGAACTGGTGGCAGGGGTAGATGTCCCCTTCCGGTGTGACCGCGACATATTCCGTGCCCGCGCCGCATCCGTTGATGCGCTTTCTCAAGCAGGGACCGCCGTCGGGATCAAACATAAAATGGAAATAGTTGAACCAAGTATCGGACTTCTTGCGCGCTTCAAGATAGTAGTTCGCCAGCGCGTCGTATTCCGCATTGATCCGCTCAATATGCTCCGGCAGGAGGCAGTACGGGCTGTCGTCGGGCAGTACGGCCGGCTCGATCGAAATCTGGTCAAACCCGAAGCCGGTCAACGCCTTCACATCTTCGAGGAAGTCGAGATTCTCGCGCGTGAACGTGCCGCGGATATAGTATTCCCTGTCTCCGCGACCCGCGACGAGCTTCTTCGCGTTATTGAGGATGATGTCGAACGAGCCTTTGCCGTTCACGGTCGGGCGCAGCGCGTCGTGAATCTCTTTGCGCCCGTCAAGGCTGATGACCACGTTGTGCATCTCGCGGTTGATGAAGTCGATCTTCTCGTCATCAAGAGCTACGCAGTTGGTGGTGATCGTAAAGTGGATTTCCTTGTGAAATTTCTGTTCGAGTTCGCGGCCGTAGGCAACAAGCTGCTTGCAGACATCCCAGTTCATCAGCGGCTCGCCGCCAAAGAGGTCGACCTCCAGATTATGCCGCGTTTTGCTGCGCTCCATCAGAAAATCCAGCGCACGTTTGCCGGTCTCAAATGACATCAGCATGCGCTCGCCGTGGAAATCCCCCGTCGCGGCAAAGCAATAGCGGCAGCGCAGGTTGCAGTCGTGCGCCACATGCAGGCACATAGACTTGATTGCGCTTCCGCAGAGGATTTCGGGTGCGGTCGGCGTTTCGGTTTCAAACGCGCCGGAGGATTTCAGCTCCTCCAGATCCGCTAGAACTTCCGAAACGGTCTGCGCGTCTACGCCAACAGCATACGGATCTTCCCCGCGTTCCAGCGCGGAAACGACGGCAAACGCCGCGTCGTCAACGGTATGAATCGCGCCGCTTTCAACATCCAGCAGCACGTTGTGGTTTTGGAAACGGAACGAATGGATCAAGCGAGTTCTCCTTGTGGTCTGATGGTTTATTTGAATCGAGTTTCCAGATAGCGTTCTTCCAAATGGAATATTTTTAGAGACAAAAAAAGGCCAAAGTGGCCTTTCTTTGCGGATCGGCTGATCAAAGATAGCCTACGATTACTTTTCTTCCTTCGCGCACTTCTGGTTCGCGACGGTGCAGGAGGTTTTGCAGGCCGACTGGCAGCTCGCCTGGCACTCGCCGCACGCGGTGTTTTTGCCCGCTTTGATGCAGGGTTTCTGAACGGTTTCAATATGCTTCATGGTTGAATTCCTCCGAAACGATATCTCTCTTTGGGGATTATACACGATTTACGCCTGCAGCGCAAGCGCGGCTGTATCGCGCGCGATGGTCATCTCTTCGTCCGTCGGGATCACGTACACGTGCACCTTGCTCGTGGGTTTGGTGACCTCAAGGTCGGTCGCTCTCGGGCAGGAAAGGTTGAATTCCCAATCCATGTCCATGCCGAGATACTCCAATCCCTGCAGAATCATCTCGCGGATGTATCCGTCGTTTTCCGCAACGCCTGCGGTCATGACGATCGCATCCACGCCGCCGAGCGTCGCCGCATACGCGCCGATATACTGACGGACTTTATAGCAGAACATCTTGCGGGCAAGCGCTGCGCGCTCGTTGCCCTGCTTGGTCGCGGCAGCAAGATCGCGGAAATCGCTGCTGACGCCGGAGACGCCGAGCATGCCGCTCTTCTTATTCATATAGGCGTCGATCTCCTGCGCGTTCATGCCGGTTCTCTCCATCAAAAACGGGATGATCGCGGGATCGATGCTGCCGCAGCGGGTGCCCATCGGCACGCCTTCCAGCGGCGTGAGTCCCATCGACGTATCCATGCACTTGCCGCCCTTGACGGCAGAGAGGCTGGAGCCATTACCAAGGTGGCAGGTGATCACGCGGGTATCTTCCTTCTTCATGCCGAGGGCAACAAGCTTTTTGATGGCCTGGCCGGAGACATAGCGGTGCGAGGTGCCATGGAAGCCGTAACGGCGCACTTTGTGCTCGGTATAGGCCTCGTACGGGAGCGCATACATATATGCTTCCGCGGGCATCGTCTGTCCCCAGGCGGTGTCGAACACGGCGACCATCGGAACGCCCGGCATGGCTGCCATGCAGCCGCGGATGCCCATCAGGTTTGCGGGGTTGTGCAGAGGGCCCAGCGGGATGCACTCCTCGATCGCTTCGAGCACGGCATCGTCGATCAGCACGGGCGCGGAATATTTTTCGCCGCCGTGCAGCACGCGGTGACCCACCGCGCAGATGCTGCTCATATCCGAGATGACGCCGACGTCTTTATCCGTCAGCACGTCAAGCACGAGCTTGATGGCGTCTTCGTGCGTTTTCATCGGGCTTTCCCGCTCGATGCACTCGCCGCTGGCGGGCTTGTAGCTGAGAACCGACTTCGGGATGCCAATGCGTTCGCAGATGCCCTTTGCAATGATCTGTTCCTTGTCGATGTCGATGAGCTGATACTTCAGCGAAGAGCTTCCTGCGTTGATTACGAGAATATTGGTCATGTGAACTGGTTCTCCTTATAGATTCTGCGCCTGAACGGCAGTCATTGCGACGACGGAAACGATATCCTCCACGCTGCAACCGCGCGAAAGATCGTTGATGGGATATTTGAATCCCTGGCAGATGGGGCCGATGGCTTCCGCGCCCGCGAGGCGCTGCACCAGCTTGTAGCCGATATTGCCCGACTGCAGATCAGGGAAGATCATCACGTTTGCCTTGCCCGCAACAGGGCTGCCGGGACTCTTGAGCTGCCCGACCTTGGGCACGAGCGCAGCATCCGCCTGCAGCTCGCCGTCGCAGCTGAGCTCCGGCGCAAGTTCATGGACGAGACGCGTGGCTTCAACGACTTTATCGACAAGCTCGTGCTTGGCGCTTCCCTTGGTTGAAAACGAAAGCATCGCAACGCGCGGTTCCATGCCGCAGAGGCTCTTCGCCGTCTGCGCGGACGAGATCGCGATTGCCGCGAGCTGTTCCGCGGTGGGGTTCGGGTTGACGGCGCAGTCGCCAAAGACCATCAGGCCGTCGTCGCCGTACGCTTTGTTCGGCAGTTCCATAATAAAGCAGCTGGACACAACGGAGATGCCCTTTGCCATCTTGATGATCTGAAGCCCCGGACGAAGCGTATCGCCCGTGGTGCTGATCGCGCCTGCGACCATGCCGTCAGCGCGGCCTTTTTTGATCATCATCGCGGCGAAGAACTTGGTGTCCTTCATCATCTTCTCTGCGGCTTCAGGCGTCATGCCCTTGTCTTTGCGCATTTCGTAATATTCTGCGACATACGCCGGGAAGTCGGCATCCTTTTCGGGATCGACAAGAGAAACGCCGTCGAGCGATACGTTGAATTTCGCGGCAGTTGCCTGAATTTCATCCGTGTTCCCGAGCAGCGTTACGTCGGCGATTCCTTCTGCTTTGATCAGAGCCACCGCTTGTACGGTGCGCTCCTCCGTTCCTTCCGGCAGGAGTATATGCTTCTTGTGCATCTTGGCTTTTAGCTTGATCGTATCCATCAAAGCCATGTTCGTATCTGCGCCTCCATATAAAGTAATTCATGCAGATGAGAATCGAACATTTTTTGTTCAATTCTACCATTTTTCTTACATTTTGTTCTCAACCGATAGAGTATACCACAATCAATTCCAAAATGGTATACTTGCTATACGAAAAATTCAGCATTTCAGCGGAGAAAGGCAACTATGCGCGTCGTCGGAATCATCGCGGAGTACAATCCGCTGCACAACGGACACATCTATCATCTGGAGCGCGCCAGAGCGCTTTCGGGTGCGGATTACTGCGTCGTCGTGCTCTCCGGCAACTTCGTGCAGCGCGGCGAGGCAGCCTGTACAGACAAGTTTTCCCGCGCAACCTGGGCGCTCCGCGCCGGCGCGGACCTCGTGCTGGAGCTGCCGAGCATGTATGCCATCGCGCCCGCCGAGCGGTTTGCCGCGGGAGGCGTGCGCACGCTCAACGCCACCGGCGTGGTCACCGACCTCGCTTTCGGCTGCGAAGCGCCGGATCTGCGGACGCTCTACCAGATCTCCGACATCATCGCGACCGAGCCGCCCGCGCTGCAGGAGGCAATCAAGCGCCATCTCGCGCTGGGCAAGAGCTATCCGCGCGCGCGTTTTGACGCGCTCTCCGAATACGGCGTGCCAAAGAGCATGCTCGCGGCCATCGCGCAGCCGAACAACATCCTCGCGGTAGAGTACCTCAACGCGATTCGTCAGTACGCAAACGGCATTGAGCCGCTGCCCATCGAGCGCATCGGAACGGGCTATCACAGCGAGGAAATCATCGGCGAATTCGCGAGCGCAACCGCGATCCGAAAGGCGATTGTCGAAGGGCGGCACGAGATTCTCTCCACTATGCCGAACTTTGTAGGCGGCCCGCTGCTCTACGACGATCAGTTCATCATCCCGCAGGAGGCGCTCAGCGACGTGATGCTCTTTGCCATCCGCCGCATGTCCACGCAGGAGCTTTCGATGGTGCCGGACGTTGCGGAAGGGTTTGAAAACGTGCTCTACCGCGCCGTGCGGGAATCGCGCACGCTCTCCGAGCTCTACGAAAAGATCAAGACCAAGCGCTATACCCTCGCGCGGTGCAAGCGCATCGTCGCCTGCGCGCTGCTGGGCATTACGCAAGATCAGGTGCGGCGCATGGTGCAGAGCCGGGAAGGCAGCTACCTCAAGGTGCTGGGTTTCCGGCGGCAGGCGCGCGCGCTCATCAGCGAGATCGCGAAGAACAAGACAGCTCCCCTGATCCTCCGCAACAGCGATCTGGAGGATCTCCCCAACTTCGTGCGGCAGAACGTTGAAACCGACATGCTCAGCACAGATATCCTGAGCTATGTAACCACGCAGGAGATCAAACGCGATCTCAGCGGGGCAGTCATTCTATAACATTGTTAATCAAGTAATTTACCAATAAAATATGTTACAAAATAACACAGGCGCGTCGGTACATACCGTTCGCGCCTGCTTTCTATGCAGTTTATAACATGTTTCATACATTTTACAGTAGAAACCGAATGGCGTTACCTACTTTTCTATGCTTCGAGCAGTTTTCGGATCGCCGGGATGGCTTCGAGTGTAGATCGTCTGCCTTCTTCGATTGTGGCGCCTGCCTGATCCGTCTGGAACCTGCCATTGACGAAGAGCACCTCCGGCACTAGCATGATGTCTGCCTCTTCCCTGCGGTATTTCGTCAGCTCCCACTGCATGATCGAGATCGTGTGGTTCAGCATCGAATACGCGCCGAAATCGGAGACGTCCTTGAGGTCCCCGTGGTAGCCGACGTCAACGCCGATCACGACGTCCATGCCGTGGTCGCGCAGGGTCTTGCAGGGCACGCGCTCCAGCACGCCGCCGTCAATATAGATCTTGCCATTGAGCGGCACCGGCTCAAAGAACGCGGGCATAGACATGCTCGCGCGGATGCTCTCGTGCAGAGGCCCTTCCTCCAGCACGTCGAGCTTGCCCGTCTCCGCGTCCACAACGACGCAGCAGAACGGGATCTTCGTCTCCGCGAAGGTCTTGTTGTGCGTCAGAACCCGGATCAGATCCTGCAGCCGTTCGCCCTTGAGTAGTCCGCCGTTGAGCGGGAGCTTGACGTCCAGATAGTCGTAGAGCTTGATGGACGTGATGAACCGCTGCAGCATGGCAAGATCGGTTCCGACGCTGTAGATGCCGCCGATGATCGCGCCCATGCTGCTGCCGGCAATCATATCGACCGCTATACCGGATTCTTCCAGCGCCTGCAGCACACCGATGTGCGCAAAGCCTTTTGCGCTGCCTGCGCCGAGCGCGAGGCCAACTTTTTTCTTCATCGTTTTCTATCCCGATTCCATGCTTATTCAGAAAAATGATTGATTCGAGAAAACGAGCCGGAAAGTTGTTCCCGGCTCGTTGCTTTGCTTAATAGTCTTCTTCCTCGTCGTCATTGGACTCGATGAACTCAATCAGACGCTTGCGTGGTTTCTTCTCCTTCGGCTCCTTGGCGGCAGCCTTGGGTGCGGGTTCTTCCCAGCCGTCCTCGTCGTCTTCTTCGTCGTCCTCGTCGTCCTCGGCCTCCAGCAGGCGGGAGAAGAGACCCTTCTTCTTCGGCGGCGCTTCCTCGACATGGCTGTCGCGGCGGCGCGGCTGCTCCATCTCTTCGGCGGGCATCGGGCGGCTCACGGGACGCGCAAACTGACGCGTCGCGGTGGGGTCTTCCTCAACGGCATACCGATCGGCGACCGGATGCTGCGTGCGCGGCTGGCGAACGGGCTCGCTGTAAGCGGGCTCCTGATAGCGCGGCGGCTCGACATAGGCAGGCTCGACATAGCGCGGCTGCTCCACGACCGGCGCGGGCTGGGAGGGCATATACTGTGCGGTATACTGCGGCTCCGGCGCACGAACAGGCGCGGGCATATCGTCTACACCAAGCTCTTTGCGGTTGGTTTCGATCATCTGGTGATATTCGGCAAGGTAGCGCTGCAGATCCACAAGGATTTCGTCCGCATACTTGCGCGCGCCGTTATAGATCGCGGTGGCGTTCTCCTCGGCTTCGGCTGCAATGCCGCTTGCGCGGGTGAACGCTTCTCTATATACTTCGCTCTCGCCGACGCGGTGGTCAAACTCCGCCTGCGCTTCCGCGCGGATTCCGTCCGCCTGCATCTGCGCCTGGCTGAGGATGGTGTCCGCCTCCTGATGCGCCTGTTCGACGATCTCGACGGCGTTTTCCTTCGCGTCCGCGATGGTGTTTTCCGCTTCAGAGAGGATGCCGGTTGCACGGCGGATATCCTCGGGAATGACGACCTTCAGGTCTTCCAGCAGATCCAGCAGGCGGTCGACTTCGACGACGCGCTTGTTGCCGCCGCCGAATTTTGAGCGGGGGCTTTCCTCCAGCTCCTGCTTGATGCGGTTTATAATGCTGAAAATCTTCATGGTTTGTGCGCTGCTCATGGTTTTTTTAACCTTTCTGCAATGATATTCTGAATACTGTCCGGTACAAGTCCATTGATGTTGCCGCCCATGGAGCCGATCTCCCGCACGGCGCTGGAGCTCAGGAACGAGTGCTCCGGCCGCGCCATGAAATAGACGGTGTGTACATCGGGCGCAAGATGAAGGTTGAGTGCGCTGATCTGAAACTCGTATTCAAAGTCCATGGTCGCCCTGAGTCCGCGGATGATGTAGTCCGCACCGACGGCGTGCGCATAATCGACCAGCAGCCCGTCAAAGTGTGTCACGACAACGTTTTGCAGGTGCTCTGCATCCACCATCCGCTGGATCATCTCCACGCGCTCCTCGACAGAGAACACGGGATGCTTGGCTGCGTTGTTGAGCACGCTCAGATAAACGCGGTCAAACATCGCAACCGCCCGCTCCAGCACATCGTGGTGGCCGATGGTAAACGGGTCAAAACTACCGGGGTACACGCAGGTTCGCATGTTCGCCTGGCCTTTCCCGATTCGGTGTACGGCTGATGTTCAACCGTTCGCCTCGTCGTTCGCACGTTCATAAACCGAAACGGCGCAGCTGCCATAGCGCCTTGTCTGCGTCAGCCTTGCCTGTGGTGTGGTCAATATCGGTGGCAGTTTCTCCGCGTGTTCGAGGATGATTCTGCCGTTTGGCGCGAGCAGGTCGAGCGAAAAAATCTGCTCGGCTGCCTGCTGCGCAGTGCCGTCCTTGTATGGCGCGTCGAGAAAAACGAAGTCAAACCGTTCTCCCGCCCGCGCGAGATCCGTTAGACATGCGCGAAAATCCTTGCAGCTCACCTGCACGGCGGAATCGAGCGCAAGCAGCTTTGCGTTGCTGCGTATCTGCTCTGCACAGTCGCGGTTGTAGTCGTTGCAGACCACCTTGGCTGCCCCGCGGGATGCCGCCTCGAAGCCGAGATTGCCGGAGCCGGAAAACAGATCCAACACACGGCTGCCCGGCAGATCAAACTGGATGGAGCCGAACACCGCCTCTTTCACGCGGTCGAGCGTCGGACGCGTGTCCATGCCCTTCGGCGCGTCAAAGCGGCGACCGCGCGCCGTTCCCGCGATGATTCTCACTCTTTCCTCCAGCGCTGTCTACCGTAAATCGATGTGTTTTCCCATACGATTCCATAATAAGCTACTATAGTATAGCACCGAGACCATACCCGCACAAGAAAAAATCCGATTCTGCGCGGTTTGTTGCACTTTTCTCACGATTGAAGGCTTTTGCTCTGCCGTCAGGATGATGGCAAAATCGGCCCGATGCCTGCCTGCACAAACAGGTCGTAGGGGTTGACGTATTTGCCCTCCGGCGTGACGACGCCAAGATGCAGGTGATACGCCGCGCTGTTGCCCGTGCTGCCCACGATGCCGATCTGCTGCCCCTGCTTGACCGTGTTCCCTTCCTTGACGAAGGTGGAGAGCTCAAACATGTGGTAATAATGGTAGGTGTAGCCGTAGGGGTCCTCAATCATCACATAGTATCCGGGAATCGGCAAATAACCGATGTATTTGACCACGCCATCGGTCATCGAAAGAATCGGCGTCTTCACGCGGCGCTTGATATCCGTGCCCATGTGCAGACGCGTGCGGTGGGAGCGCGGATCGTACCAGCCGTTTTTGATCAGCCCGCCCGCGACGGGATGGATGATCGTCTTGAGGTAATCCGCCGGGAATGTGTAGGTCGAAAGCGGAGCCACGCTGCCGTCGTCGAGATAGACGGTGTTGAAGTAGTCGAGCGCCATGACCGCCTCGACCAGCTCATCATGCGTGCCTTTGCCCGCGAGGTCTTCAAACGTCGGGTTCGGCCAGCTGAGCCGCACGCCTGTATAGGCGTTGCCCTCGCGTTCGACCGAAACGGAGGACGCGATGGCGTCCGTCAAGCGCTCGCCGTAGATGTAGTAGAGCGCGGCGCATTCGCGCCAGCCGATGTGCACCTGCGGCTGTCCTTCCGCGGAGAGCGGAATCTGAGCCGCTCGCAGATCGCGGCTGATGCTGCGCATGCAGTCCGCAGAAGCGGTTTGCATCGCTATGTTGAGTCCTTCCGCAAGTGCGGTAAAGGCGGAAACATTCTGCGCGTAGCTGTCGTACACGCCGGGTTGGAAATCGACGAGCGTCGCGCTCCAAGCCATCCAGTTCGGGCGCAGCTGGGTTTTCATGAGGCGGGTTGCCGCCTCAAACGCCTCGTAGACGAGGTTGTTTTTGCTGGTCGTGGTGACTTTGCTCGTGCGGGAGATGAAGCCCGACTCCCAGCGGAGCATTTCCGCCGCGTACGCCGCGGAGTCGCCGTAAATCGTGTTTGCGCCCGTGCAGGCTTCGCCGAGGATTGAAACCGCCTGTGACGGCTCCGGCGTTGGCGAAGGTGTCGGCACGCTGGCAGCAAGCGACACGCGAACAGAAGCTGTCGATGCTAAAACTAGCACCGACAGCAAAATGATTGTTCTTTTCTTAATTTGTTTGGTAACCATTACCAACCCGGAGTTGGTTCTGCCGGAGGCGGAGTATTAGTCGCCGGAGCTGGCGTTACACTGGGATCAGTGCTTCCGCCTGGCGTCGGAGTTTCATCCGTTCCATCACCAAGATCCGGCAGCGGAGCTGCCTGATACTTATAAGGTAAAACGTGCAGTACGTCCGCAATCTGCCAGTTGTCCGTCCACGGAGCCGTTCCCGCCGTCAGTTTAATGCCCTCGATCGACGGCGGTAAAACCAGCTGTGAACGGATCGTGCCCGTTTCGGTATCCGTCGGGTCCCCGTCACGAATCTCGCAGGTGGTGCCGTAGCCGATGTTATACCACATCCAGCGCGCATCCGGCACAGTCAGGCGGATGCAAGCGTGGCTTGCCTTCGTGCCGAGGTTATCATAGGACTCCTTGACCAGTGAGCGTAAATCCTTCGCCTTATCATAGAGAATCGAATGGAAATATGTTCTGCTGTGGATCAGGGTCAGATACTGCGCGGCCTCCAGATTGACAAACTGATAGAAGCGTTCCTTCGGGATGCCGATCTGCCAGATGCCGCTCGTGGTCTCGTGACCATATTCACTGTTCGGATTACCCGTCGAGCAGAGCATATAGCGAACCGGCTGCGTCAGGTCGGGCTTGCCGAGCTTGGTGCCGTCGTCGAGCCGCTTATAGACGAGCACGACCTGCCACTGCTTATCGACAATGATATAGTAGGTGTTCGGGTCGGGGAAACCGTCTTTGAGCAGTTCCTTTGCCTTGACGTTCATATCGTCCGTGCTTCCGACCAGCTCCTCATAGGTCATGTTGACCGTAGGCGCATAGTAGGAGAACGGAAGCGGCGTCGGCGTGGGCTCCGGCGTTGCGGTCGGAGACGGCATCGCGTCAAACTGATGATCGTTCAAATCCACGATATCCAGACTGACCACCTGCGGCGCGGGTGTGGGCGTCGGTTCGGCGGGCTCTGCCGCCGGACTGCACCCAAAAGCAAAAAGAGCGGCAATCACAAGACACGCCAGCAGCAGCGTCTTGATGAGATGTCGTCCCAAGGGCATAATCGGTACCTCTTTAAGTCAAAATATTGTTCGAACTACTTCGTCTTGTTCCGACGATCTGTATCAACGCATTCGGGGAAAATCCCCTTCCGCGATCGTTTCGAATCGCGAGTATTGTACCATACCGCGCCGGAGAGATTCTCATTAAAAATAGAAAGTTCACAATTTTTCCCGATTGCGTTTGCTTACGGGCGGAATGTCTGTCTATTCTTCCGCTGATTCGCCTTGTTCGGGTTGCGCCGCTTCTTCCGGCTCCGGTTGCGGTGCTTCGCGCTCGTGCTGCTCGGTGCGGAGGCTTTGGAGCATGCCGAGTGCCTTTGCGCCGAACTCCAGCGAGCTCTCGGTATAAGTGGTCAGCGCGCGCATAATCTCCGCGCGCACGGACTCGGAGAGCTTCACGCGATCCATGTCCGCGTCCTCCATCAGCAGCATGCGCCGCATGCCCTCCAGCGCGGTTTTGCTGACGCGCTCGCCATGCTGCACACAGGCGTTGCAGACCGCTCCCCCGCGCGAAGAAAAGCGCACGATCGCATCCCCGCGGATATCCCGCCCGCACTGGGCGCAGACGGTGATCGATGGCCGGTAGCCGATGGTGTTGAGATAGCGGATTAGAAAGCAGCAAAACAAATCCAGCGGGTTGGACTGTCCGTAGGAAAGGAATGACAGTGTGTGATATAACAGCGAAAAAAGCGCCTCATTCGGCTCGTTTTCCGGTGCTGCATCATGGCACAGCCGGAGGATCACGGAGCCGATCGAGAAGCGCTCATAATCTTCGCGAATGGGATAGAACGTCTCGCGAATGTCGCACGCGTTGACGGTCGCTTTTTCTTTTCCGGTGAAAATTTCGAATTGTCCGAACACAAACGGCTGGCAGGCGTTGACGAGCGGGCTCTGCGGCTTGCGGCAGCCGCGCGCCTTTGCGTCCAGCCTGCCGTACTGAATCGTGAAGATGCTCAGGATGCGGTCGCTCTCGCGATAGTTTGCATACCGCGTGACGATTCCTTCCGCGCAGATGACCGGCATAGTCCGCTCCTATTTCCGCTTACTCGTATCCCAGTTCGTGCAGCATGCCCGGGCGGTTGCGCCAGTCTTCCTTGATCTTCACCCAGAGCTGGAGGTTGACCGGACAGCCGAGCATCCACTCGATGTCCTTGCGCGAATCCTGCCCGATACGCTTGAGCATGGAGCCGCCTTTGCCGATGATGATGCCCTTGTGGGACTCCCGCTCGCAATAGATGGTCGCGTATACGTCCATCATGTCGCGATCTTCCCTGCGCTCCATCTTGTCCACGCCGACGCCGACGCCGTGCGGCACTTCCTCGCGCAGCAGCAAAAGCGTCTTTTCGCGGATGAGTTCGCCGACGATGATGCGCTCCGGCTGGTCTGTGACCATATCGTCCGGGAAATACTGCGGGCCGGGCACCATATAGGTGGCCAGCGCGCTCTCCAGCTCCTCCAGACCTTTGCCGGAGCTTGCGGAGCCGCGCAGAATCTGCTTGATGAAGCCCTGCTGCTCCAGCACCTCCTGCGCTTCGTTCGCCTGACCTAAGCTTGCGGCGTCGGTCTTGTTGATGAACGCGACGACAGGCGCTTTCGCGCGGCTGAGCTTTTCGAGGATCATCGCGTCCCGCTCGCGCACGCCCTGCTCGGCATCCGCGACGAAGAGGATGGCTTCGACCTCGTTGATCGCGTCGTAGGCGACCTTCTGCATGTATTCGCCGAGCTTGTTTTTGGGCATGGTCACGCCCGGCGTATCGAGGAAGATCATCTGATAGTCCGGTCGTGAGAGCACGCCCGTGATCTTGTTGCGCGTGGTCTGCGCGCGGTCGGAGACGATTGCGATCTTCTGACCGATCATTTTGTTGAGCAGCGTCGACTTGCCGACGTTCGGGCAGCCAATGATGGAGACAAATCCGGAACGAAAGCTCATAGCAGATCCTCCGGCCCGAACGAGTGCGGCAGCAGCTCGCCCAGCGTGGACTCGATCACGTTGCGATCCTTGTCCGCAAACACCACGGGCATATCGTCCTTGCAGAATTCCCGCAGCACCTGCCGGCAAACGCCGCAGGGAGCAGCCGGATTTTTGCCGGAGCAGACAATCGCGATTGCAGAAAACTTCTGCTCGCCTTCGGAAACCGCCTTGAACACCGCCGTGCGCTCCGCGCAGTTGGTAGGCGTGTAGGAAGCGCTCTCGACATTGCAGCCGAGGTAGTATTTTCCGCTTTCGCCCTTCAGGCAGGCGCCGACGTTGAAATGCGAATACGGCGTGTAAGCTTTTTCCATCGCCTCATAGGCGAGATCAAGCATGTGTTCCTGTTCTGTATGATCCAGTTTGCTCATCGCAAATACCCCAGTTCGTTTAAAATTTCATCCTGCCGCGCCAGCATGGCCTTTTCGTCGTCCGGCTGCATGTGGTCGTAGCCCAGCAAATGCAGCGCGCCGTGCACCGCAAGGAACGCCAGTTCGCGCTCCAGCGAATGCCCGTACTCCAGCGCCTGTTCATGTGCGCGCTCATAACAGATCGCGATATCCCCCAGATATCCATCCGGCGGGCAGAGGATCGCATCGCCTTCCCATGCGGGGAATGTCAGCACATCCGTCACACGGTCGATATTGCGATAGCCCGCGTTGAGCCGCTGAATCTCCTCCGCGTCCGTCACCAACACGCAGACATCGCCGCCCGCGCCTTCACGCGCAAGCGCCGCCTCCACAACCCTGCGGATGAGGTTTTCCGCGGTTTGCGGCAGACAATCGAGTTCGGTTTGTACGTCGATCATGACATCGCCTCCAGTGCGGGATAGCGGATGCGTTCGTGCATCAGCCCCGTCAGCGTCACGAGGAAACTCTTCTCGATCAGGTGGATTTCGCCCAGCGTGAGCGGGCAGATCTTCAGCTGACCGTCGTCCATCTTGCCTTGCACGATCTTTCGCACCATCTCCGCGACTTCGTCCCGCGTGGGCTCACTCATGGAACGCACGGCTGCCTCGCAGCTATCCGCGAGCATGACGATTGCGCTCTCCTTCGTGCTCGGCAAATTTCCCTGATAGCGGAACAGGCGTTCGATGACGGGTTCGCCGTCCTGCGTCTGCTGCTGCTTCGCTTTGAAATAAAAATAGGTAACCAGCGTCGTGCCGTGGTGCTCGGCAACGATTTTCTTGACCTCAGACGGCATACGATAGCGGGATAGATAGCTCATCGCGTCCTTCTGGTGCGCGATGATGAATCCAGCGCTTTCCTCCGGCTGCAAGGTGTCGTGAATGTTGTGCCCGTTCTGATTTTCCTTAAAGTACTGCGGGCGGCGGAGCTTGCCGACGTCGTGATACATCGCACCTGTTCGCGCAAGCAGCGCGTTTGCGCCGATGGCTTCCGCGGCGCCTTCTGCAAGCGACGCGACCATCATGCTGTGGTGATAAGTGCCGGGCGCCGCCGTCATCATCTTCTTGAGCAGCGGATGGTTGGTGTTCGCGAGCTCGTGCAGCCGCGCGGGGGTTACGATGTCGAACAGGTTTTCCCAGAGGCTCAGCATGCCCACGCAGAACACGGAGAGGATCAGCGCGGATGCCATCTGCAGCCCCGCGTAGATCAGCGAGGTGTTCCAGTTGTAGTCGAGGATCAATCCGCCCGCGACCACGACCGCAGCGCCCGCAACGCCGCCGAGCGAACCCGCGGCGATCAGCGTTCCGCGCTTCTTGCTGCGCTCGGCGATGACCATCACCATCTGACCCGAAACGAGCATCGCCGCCATCGCGAGGATGGAATCGGAGCCGAACAGCGTGTTGCCGCTGCCGCCCGTGAGCAGCGCGAACGAGAGCGCGAATGCGACGTTGACCGCCTCCGCGGTTCTTCGGGAGACCAAGAGCGTCGTGAGCAGCACGCCGAACACGGCGGGCGTCACGCGCGGGTCGATGATATAGCAGACCCACTCCAGCGTGAGCGTCAACAGCAGGATCAGCGCGAGGATCGTCATCTCCTTGTTGGAGGAGAAGGTCTCTTTCTCGAATACGAACAAAAACAGTCCCAGCATGCCGAACACGCAGAATAGATAGATGACCGTGCCGGGCGTGAGCTGGCTTGCGGCCTCCGCGCCCTTGACGAGATCGAGCGAGAGCAGCATGTCGTACTGCTCCTGCGTAACCGTCTGCCCCGCTTCGACGATGGTCGCACCGCGCGCGATATAGATCGGCTCGACCGCGTCTGCGGCCTTTGCCTGTGCGCGCGTGGTCTCGATGGAGTTGACCACGTTGGTCGGCAGCAGGTATGCGTCGTATACCATCTCGCCCATCGCCTTGAGCCAGACGGAGAGCGAGGAAATCTTGAGTTCTTTGTTGATGCGGGAAAGCGTTTGCACCTGATTTGCTTCGGAAACGCCGTTACGCAGCTCTTTTTCGAGCGTGGTCAGCACGAGCTGTTTGAGATTGTCAATTTCGGTATCGCTCGCCTCTAAAAGAGCATAGCCGAGAGACGTATCTGAAACCGGAACCGGCAGCTTGACGAGCATTGCCATCAGGTCATTGGTCGGCACCGCTTCCTGCCAGGTGCGGGTGTCCGTGTTGTCCGTGTCCCCGTCGCCAGCCGCGGGCATGCTTGCCGCGCGCATGGTTTTTGCGGCGTTGCGGAAGCTATTCAGCGCAGAAAAGAAGCTCTGCGCGTTGGAGACCAGCGTGTCCGCGAGCTTTTCGTCTACCGCATACACGGGCGCAACATTGTCCCGCGCGGCCTGACGCAGCGCCTCGGTGTTCACGGTGTCCTCGACCATGCGCGGCGTGGTGATCGCCTCCGTTGCGGGCGAACCCACTGAGATATCGTAGCGCTTGGGCGTGAGTGACGTGATGCTCACGAGGCAGGCCAGCGCAAAGCTGATCGACAGAACAATCACGCCGTAGACCCTGGATTTCGGTTTCGGCTGGTTTTTCTTTTTCTTCGTTTGCGCGGTTTTTTGCGTTTCAGACACGATCTTCTCGTCCTCGTTCGTTCAGGATAGGCCGCAAATAGTTGCAGCCGGGGCGATTAGGCGCGCTTTGGCTTCTCAAACCTTTCGTAAGCGCAGATGATGCGCTGCACCAGCTCATGGCGCACGACATCCTTGTGCGTGAGATTGATGATCTTGATACCCTCGACGCCTTCGAGAATCTTCACGGCCTGTACGAGTCCGCTCGCCTTCTCTCTCGGCAGGTCGATCTGGGTCACATCGCCTGTGACGACCACGCGGCTGCCTTCGCCGATTCTCGTTAGAAACATCTTCATCTGCTCGGCGGAGCAGTTCTGCGCCTCGTCGAGGATGATATAGGCATTGTTGAGGGTGCGGCCGCGCATATAGGCAAGCGGGGCGACCTCGATCGCGCCGCGCTCATAGAGCGCCTTATAGCTCTCCAGTCCCAGAAACTCCTGCAGCGCGTCATAGAGCGGGCGCAGGTAGGGATCGACCTTGCTCTGTAGATCGCCCGGCAGAAAGCCGAGCTTTTCGCCCGCTTCGACGGCGGGACGCGTGAGGATGATGCGCTCGACGTCCTTATTCTTGAACGCCTGAACCGCCATCGCGACAGCGAGATATGTTTTGCCCGTTCCGGCGGGGCCGATGCCGAAGACCAGCTCAAACTCCTTGAGCGCCTGCACATATCGCTTCTGGCCGAGGGTTTTGCATTTGATCTGGCGGCCTTTGTTGGTGATTGCGATCACGTCGCCCATGATCTTCTCGATCATGTCGGCGTTGCCCTCTTTAGCGAGGTCGACCGCATAGCGGATGCGGCTTCGGTTGATCTTCTCGCCGCGCCGCTGCATCTCCAGCATTTTCTCGATGACGATGCGGGCGAGGTTTGCACCCTCCTGCTCGCCGGTGATGCGGATGCCGTGTTCCTCCGCGCTGATGTGCGCGCCGGTCTCGTCCTCCAGAACGCCGATGTTTTCGTCGAACACACCGAACAGTCCCAAGAGCTCTTCTACGTTCTCCAGCGGGATTGCAAGCATAACCCGCTCTGTTTCCTGTGTCAAGAAGCGTTCTCCTTTGTTGATGAAATGTTTCCAAACGAACGTGCCTGTGCCGTGTTTGCTGCGGTTTTACGCGCGAAAAGGCTTGTTTCGCTTACTCGCGATTATAACACAAACGGTATGAAAAAACTATGTTGCGCGGCATTCACGGGCGGCAACATCGGGCAATCTACCGTAAAACTTTCTTGAAAATGTAAAAGAAAACCCGCCGGAAACAACCCGGCGGGCAATGGCGATTATTCCTTTTTCGATTCGGGTAACGCATCTTCCAGTACGTCTTCCACCGCATCGCGAAAGGTCTCTTCGGTGGAGTCCTCCGCGGCGGGATGCTTCTCGCTCCAGCGATCCATGAGGAACGATCCGGCAAAGCCCAAGCCTGCGGCAGCGACGCATAGCACCGCTTCTCCCCAGCCCGTGAACGACGTTGGAATGATCGGAATCGTGGACGCGATGACAAAGCCGATCACACAATAGAACGCGATGCCGTAGTGCTTGTCGAAGAGGTGGTTGACCATCCTCGCGAGCAGCACCACCGTGCCGATGATGCCGATGGCGAACGGAACAAGCACGCCGAAGTCAAACGTCGAGATTCCCTCGGACATCGGCTGATAGAGTCCCAGAAAGATCAGCACGGATGACGAGCTCATGCCCGGCACGATCAGGCTGATGCCCCAGAGCACGCCGCAGAAGATATACCAGCCAAAAGAAGGCGTAACCGTCGTCGAGGTGCTGAATTTGAGCGTATAGAAGAACGCAAGCAGCGCCAGCGTGCTGACGGCAAGCGCGATATACATGCCCTTGCTCTTGCCGTTCTTTGCGCCTTCTCGCAGAAGCCCCGGAAATGTTCCGGCGATCAGGCCGATAAACAGGCTGATGATCACCGCGCCGTTCATAGAAAGCAGCTTCGCGATCACACCCGCGAGACCGACAAAACCCGCGGCCCAGCCGATGGCGATCGGGATAAACATCTTCCAATATAGCTTCAGGTTTTTAAACGGATGCGCGAGCACCGCCATCATCGGGCGATAGATGCCGAACACCACGCAGAGCACGCCGCCGGAGATGCCCGGCAGAATTGCGCCCGCACCGATGATCGCGCCCTGAATGACGCGCACGATAAACTTTTTAATCGTAGAAAACGGAGTGGCTTTTATAACTTCCATTTCGTCTTGGCCTTTCAACGCGTGCCGTCGGCGGCTGAAACAAACGCAGAACAGCAGTATTTCTTCAGGGAATTCAGACTGATGTACAGTATATACTATATATATATGCCTGGGCAACCCAAACGGACATTTGTCGCGAAAATGCCGTAATCTCATGAGATTCTCATCCTGTGAGGGAATCACGCAGGTTGCCTCAAACCGCCGAATCGAAGCCCATTCTCTTGCGCGCGCGCGATTTCGTATGATATAATGCGTTGATTTAGATAATGGGGAGGTTCGGTTTTGTTTACTGCAAACGGATTTTACTCGCAGCTTCACGGAAGCTATCTCTTCTATGAAGTCGGCAAACGCGCACAGGCATTTGCAAAAGCACACCCTGAAGCAAAGATCATCCGCATGGGAATCGGCGACGTCACGCGTCCTCTTGTTCCCGCCGTCGTCGAGGCGATGCACAAAGCGGTAGACGATATGTCGAAAGCCGAAACCTTCCACGGTTACGGTCCGGATTTTGGATATGAGTTTTTGCGCGAGGCGATCCTTCGGCGCGACTATACCGCGCGCGGCGTTTCCCTTGATCTGGACGAAATCTTCGTCTCCGACGGCGCGAAGTGCGACGTTGGCAATATTCAGGAGATCTTCTCGCAGGAATGCGTGGTCGCGGTCACCGACCCCGTCTACCCCGTCTATGTGGACACCAACGTCATGAGCGGTCGCGGCGGCAACTATGACGATAACAAGGGCGGTTACGAAAAGATCGTGTACATGCCCGGTTCGGAAGCAAACGGCTTTGTCGCAGAACTTCCCAAACAGCGTGTCGACGTCATGTATCTCTGCTTCCCCAATAACCCCACGGGCGTGACGCTCACCAAAGAGCAGCTCAAGGTCTACGTGGATTATGCCCGCGCAAACGGCACGCTGATCCTCTATGATTCGGCATATGAATCCTATATTTCGGAACCCAACATTCCGCACAGCATCTACGAAGTCGAAGGCGCAAAGGAATGCGCCATCGAATTCCGCTCGATGTCCAAGACCGCGGGCTTCACCGGCACCCGCTGCGCCTATACCGTCGTACCCAAATCGCTTGTCTATAAGGACAGCTTTGGCAACGACGTGCACCTGCGCGACCTCTGGGCGCGCCGCGTCTCCACAAAGTTCAACGGCGTTTCCTACATCACCCAGCGCGGCGCGGAGGCTGCCTACAGCCCCGAAGGCAACGCGCAGATCATGGGCGTCGTCGCGGACTACATGGAAAACGCGCGCATCATCCGCGAAGGTTTACAGAAAGCAGGCTACACGGTATTCGGCGGCGTCAACGCACCGTACATCTGGCTCAAGGTGCCGCACGGCGACAGCTGGCGGTTCTATGACGAACTGCTCTCCAACTATCACATCATCGGCACGCCCGGCGAGGGCTTCGGCGCGGCAGGCGAAGGGTATTTCCGCATGACGGCGTTTGCCACGCGCGAGAACACGCTGGAAGCGATGGAACGCATTCAGAAGGGGTCGCTCTAAGCACAGCCATACAGTAAAAAAACTTGCAGATTCAGAAAGGTTCTTTATGACAAAGATCATCGCGTTCGAGGGCATCGACGGAACAGGCAAAACCGTGCAGCTGCAGCGGCTCTATGAGCGGCTGACGGCGAACGGTCGTTTCCGTGTGAAGACGCTCTCGTTTCCGATGTATGATACCTTCTTCGGTTCGGAGTGCGGAAGGCTACTTTCCGGCAGCGGCGGCGTGCGCGCCAACGAGGTCGATCAGCGGAGCATGGCGCTCTGGTACGCGCTGGATCGGTTTGAGGCGTTTCGCGACTTTGACTATTCCGACGCGGACGTGCTGCTCATCAACCGGTATCTTTTGAGCAACGCCGTCTATCAGTCCGTGCGCGACCGCGACCTCGGCAACCCCGAACTATTAGACTTCGTGATCGAACTGGAATACAACCATTTCCGCATTCCCCGCGCAGACGCGCATATCGTGCTTGACATGAACCCCGAAAACGCCTATGAAAACGTCGGCAAGAAGGGTTACCGCGAATACGTCGGCGACCAGCCGGATATCTACGAGGCGCTGCCGGACATCCAGAAGCGCGCGCGGCAGAAGTACATCGAGTACGCAAAGCGCATGCCGGAGATCCACATCATCCCCTGCATGGAGCAGAACCGGCTCAAGAGCATTGAAGACATCGGCAAACTGGTCGATGCGGAACTCGAATTTTTACTCGGCTGATTCCGGATTCAATCCATCCATTCGGCGATCACCCGTTCGGATGCTTGAACATATTGAACGTATTGATAAAGGATTCATTTAGGAGGGAAACAACATGCGTAAAATTGGTATCCTCACGGGCGGCGGAGACTGCCCCGGTCTCAACGCGGTTATCCGCGGCGTCGTCGAAGAATGTGCGGCGGCGGGCATCGAAGTCTACGGCTTTTCGGCTGGCTGGCGCGGCGCGCTGACCGGCGAAGGCCGCTGGCTCACCCTGAAAGACGTCGAAGGGCTCCAGACCAAGGGCGGCACGATCCTCGAGAGCAGCCGCACCAACGTCATGAAGGAAGAGAACGGTCCCGAGCGCGTCCGTAAGACCCTCGAGAGCCTCGGCCTCGAAGGCATGGTCGCCATCGGCGGCGACGACACGCTGGGCGTTGCCAACAAGCTCACGAAGATGGGCATGAAGATGATCGGCGTGCCGAAGACCATCGACAACGATCTCTCCTGCACCGACTACACGTTCGGCTTTGACACCGCGAGCAACATCGCGATGGAATGCATCGACCGTCTGCACACCACCGCGGCATCCCACGCGCGCTGCTTCGTCGTGGAGTGCATGGGCCGCCACACCGGCTGGATCGCGGTTCAGGCTGGCCTCGCGGCAGACGCGAACCTGATCCTCATCCCCGAATTCCCCAAGACCTTCGAAGAGGTCATGCAGGTCATCCGCTCCCGTTACGTCAAAGGCCAGCGCCACACGATCATCGCGGTTGCGGAAGGCTTTGAACTCAAGGGCGAAGCGGAAGAAAACGTCGGCCTCGACGCGTTCGGCAACAAGCTGCTGCTCGAAAAAGAGATCGCGAAGACCCTTGCAGAGCGCATTGAGAAGGCCATGCGCGCGGATACGTCCCTCGACGAGAAGCGCAAGTACTTCGAGTGCCGCTCGGTCGTTCTGGGCCACATCCAGCGCGGCGGTTCTCCCTCCTGCTTCGACCGCGTGCTCGGCACACGCCTCGGCTTCAAGGCGGGCGAGCTGGTCGTGAACGAGCAGTACGGCAACATGGTCGCGCTCCAGGGCACATCCATCGTAACCGCCGACCTCGACAAAGCGGTCACCGAGCGCAAGGAAGTGGATTTAGAGTTCTATAAGTCCGTCTCCATTCTCTTCAAATAAGAAGCACAGCGCAACAAACAAGCGGACGGGTTATCCCGTCCGCTTTTGTCATGCCGTCTTTTGCGTGAATTGGCTAAATTCATTCTACGTCCTGTTGCGCCTCATACTCCAGCACGCGCTTAAATTGCGTTTCGTACAGCTCGCGATATACGCCGTCCTGCCCCAGCAGTTCCTCATGTGTTCCCTGCTCGGCGATGATTCCATCCTTAACCACGAGGATGTGGTCGGCGGCGAGCACAGTCGAGAGCCTGTGCGCGATGACGATGCTCGTGCGTCCCGCCATCACGCGCTCCATCGCGTTCTGAATCGCGTGTTCGGAGATCGAGTCCAGCGAGCTTGTCGCCTCGTCCAGCACAAGAATCTTCGGGTTTTTCAGCACCACGCGCGCAAGCGATATTCGCTGCTTTTCGCCGCCGCTGAGCTTCAGCCCGCGGTTGCCGACCATCGCGTCAAACCCGAGCTCCTGCGCGGCGATAAAATCGTAGATGTTCGCGAGCTTGCAGGCGGCTTCCAACTGTTCCTGTGTGGCGTCGGGTTTGGCATAGAGAAGATTCCCACGAATGGTGCCGTTGAACAGATAGGCATCCTGCGTGACCACACCGATGTTGCCGCGCAGGTAAGCAAGATCGAAATCCCGCACGTCGGTTCCCGCGATGGAGACCGCGCCTGCGTTTACGTCGTAAAGCCGCAGCAAGAGGTTGACGATGGTCGACTTCCCCGCGCCGGAGGGGCCGACGATCGCGACCATCTTCCCCGACGGAATCGTAAAGCTGATGTCGTTGAGGATCGGCGCTTTCTGTTCGTAGGTAAACGTCACGTGATCATATCGAATCTCGGTGCTCGTCAAATCCGGCTTCACCGCGTCGGGCTTACTCTTGATCGTGACTTCTTTGTCGTAATAATCAAAGATTCGCGTGAACAGCGCGAGCGAACGCGTGAAATCGATGCCCAGATTGAGCAGAGAGTTGACCGGCCCGTAGAGGCGGTTGACCAGCGCGATCATCGCCGTGATGGTACCGATGGTCAGCGCCGTGTCCCCGCGGGAGATCATCAGCACGCCGCCGGTGAAGTAGATCAACAGCGGACCTACCTGCGAAAGCGTGCCGAGAATCATCAGAAACCATTTCCCGCTGCGCTGCTCCTTGAGAGAGAGGCGCGTCACGCTGTCGTTGACGCTGACAAACCGTTCGTATTCTGCCTTTTCCCGCGTGAACAGCTTCATCAGCATGGAGCCGGAGACGCTCAGCGTTTCTGTGATCAGCTGATTCATCTTGTCGCGTTCGTTTTGCACATCGGTCAGGAGCTTCCAGCGAGTTTTACCGACCTTGCGCGCGGGAACCAGCGTCATGGGAATCACCGCGATACCCACGAGCGCCATCTTCCAGTTCATCGAAAACAGCGCAATCAGCGTCGCGATCATCACCGCGATGTTGGAGACGGATGTCGTGAGCGTGTTGGTGATCACAGTGCCGACGCCGCTGATATCGCTCTCCATGCGCGTGAGGATATCGCCCTGCTTCTCCGTCGTATAAAACGAGTGCGGCATCTGCTGCAGATGCTCGTACATCTGGTTTTGCATGTCGAAGATGATGCGCTGGGAAATCCACGCGTTGATGTAGCTTTGCAGAACGCCGATCGCCTGCGCGGTCGTCAGCGTCGCAAGCGCGAGCAGCAGCAGCTGAATCAGCAGCTGCATGTTCTTGCCGACCAGCGCCTGATCGACGATCTTTCCCGTGATGATCGAGGGAAACAGGCCGATGACCGCGCTGATGAGGATCGCGAGAAAGACGAATACGAACTGCACACGGTAGGGTTTGAGGTAGGACAAAATCCGAAGCACGAGTGCACGGCTCAGCTTCGGACGGTTCTTCTTTTCCTCTTCGGTCAGATAGCCGCGCGGTCCGCCCAAGCCTCTGCCCATTCCCATCGCCATATGCTACCCTCAGATATGCGGATCAGTTCCCCTGCAAGCGTTTCACACGCTCCGCAACGGCCTTGCCGGTTGGCGTGGTGGCTAAGCCCCCGCGCGCGGTCTCGCGGTATTCCACGCGGATATCTTTGCCGACCTTATACATCGCGGTGACGACCTCGTCAAACGGAATCAGGCTTGTGATGCCCGCGAGCGCCATATCCGCGCAGAGCATGGCATTCACCGCACCAAGCGCGTTTCGCTTGATGCACGGGCACTCGACGAGACCTGCAACCGGGTCGCAGATGAGACCCATGACGTTCTTCATCGCCATCGCCGCGGCATCCAGCGCCTGCACGGGCGCTCCGCCGCTGATTTCGACCAGCGCCGCCGCCGTCATACACGCGGCAACGCCCGTCTCCGCCTGGCATCCGCCGCCCGCGCCGGAGATCGTCGCGTTCTTTGCGAAGATCAGTCCGATCGCGCCCGCGGTAAACAGGCCTTCGACCAGAGTTTCGTCCGACCAGCCGCGCTGGCGTCCCGCTTCGATCAGCGCGCCCGCGAGGATGCCGGAGGCACCCGCCGTCGGAGCCGCGACGATGCGTCCCATCGAGGCATTGACTTCAACTACCGCCATAGAGGATGCGGCGGCACGGCAGGCAGTATAACCCGAAAACGGGTTATGCTTGCCGTATTTAAAGAGCTTCATCGCCTCGCCGCCGGAGAGACCGCTCACGGACTCCACCTTGCTGTTGAGCCCGCGCTCGACCGAGGCGCGCATCACGTCGAGGTTTTTCTGCATCTCGGCTAAGATCTCCTCGCGCGGCTGCTCGCTGAGTTTCTCCTCGCGGCGGATCATCGCCTCATAGATGGGAATATCGTTTTCCAGACAATAGCGGCGCAGGGATTCTCCTGTTTCAAACGCTTCGGATAACAGCATACTTTTCTTCCTCCCTTACACCACAAACAGTTTATTGATGCCGTCGCAGAGCCGTAAGATCATGTTCTGCATGTCCGGCGTAACGGGCTGATCCGTCTCGATGGTCATGTACGCGTCCTCGCCTTTTCCGTGGCGGAACACGCGCATGAACGCGATGTTGACGTTCAGCTGCGCGAGTACATGCGAAACCTCCGCGATCACGCCCGGCTTGTCGTCATGCTGGATAATCAGCGTCGGATACTCGCCCGTGAACTCGACCGCAAGGCCGTTGATCTCCGAAATCTGGATATTGCCGCCGCCGACGGACTGGCCGACCACGTCCGTGATTTGGCCTTCGGAACCCGTGATCACGATGCGCGCGGTGTTCGGGTGCTTCGGCGCTTCATCCGAAAACTCCACCGAAACCTGCACGCCCTGTTCGCGCGCGACGGCAAACGCCTCCTTGATGCGCGGATCGTCCGGGTCCATGCCCAGCGCACCCGCGACGAGCGCTTTATCGGTGCCGTGGCCTTTTCCCGTCTCGGCAAACGAGCCATAGAGGGTAAAGGCCGCTTCCGCGACGTCTTCCCCTGCGATCTTCCGCGCGATGTGCGCGAGCCGCACCGCGCCCGCCGTATGCGAGCTACTTGGCCCCGTCATACGGGGTCCGATGATATCGAATACAGAAAAGTCTTCCATTTTTATCGCTCCGTTAATTCAACATTTTGTTGGACTGTTTTCAAAAGAAAGAACCGACGCATCACTTGCATGACGCGCCGGTCGAAGGAATTGCCGCGCACCCGAACTTTGACAAACACGCCTCCGGGCGACGCTCCGACAGGTTGCTCCTTTCAGGCGACTCCGCGGCACATCGCGTATTCCGCTGAATGCTGCTTCCGTCAGGACCTGACATGGTTCACGGCCTGCGATTGCACGGGACCCGACGCTCAACACCCCTTATCGGGATCTGACCCCACAGGCGCTTGCCGGGGAACGGGATTTCAGCCCTGCTATAGCGGATTGCAGATATAGGGCACCGCTAACTCCCCGCTTAGCGCGGCAAACTGGTTTACATAAAGATTGTACCATACTGCGCCGCGAAATCCAAACGAATTTTGAGGCGCGCGTATGAAAGGATTGCAAAGAATTTTGGTTTATGCGCGCAGCTTTTCCAACGCATACTTTGCCGCAACGCGGACGCCCTCCCGGTTGTCGGCAAGCCACGGTTCAATCAGCGGAATCAGGTCGGCTCTGCCCTGTTTTGCTGCAATGACACATGCATGTTGGATGACTCTGCCCTGCTTGTTGAGGTTCTTGCCGACGATCTGCAGCACGGGCTTAATGTTTCCTGCCAGAATTTCTTCCAGCCGGAACGCCTCCGGCACTTCGTCCAGAGAATCGATGCCGAAGTTATACGGACAGACTTTTTGGCAGAGTTCGCAGCCGAGGATGCACGTCATGGCATCCATGACCCACGGTTCCATCGGGTCGCCGCCCATATAGGCGCGCGCGCAAGCCTTGAAATCGTAGCCACCGTCACTGATCGCTCCGCTCGGACAAACGTGAGCGCAGGCATGGCAGCCGCAACAACGTGATTCCTGCGGCGCAAGTGCGGGCGTATAGTCAGGCTCCGGCAGGGCGCAGAACAATGCCTGCGCGGAATAGCGCGTGCCGAAACCCTGCAGATATGTGAGCCCGTTTTTCAACGGGATGCCAGCGCCGTTTCGCGTCAACAGCTCCCGCACAGGTACCTCCGCGCGCTCGGTCTTTGCGCCGAGTTCATTGAGTCTCCGCATAAACTTTCCCGCCGCGTGATAGGAGGCGTTGCTCGCGGGGTAATTGCCGGAGACAGGAATTTCGTCACGGAACGGTCGATACGGATAGATCAGCAGCAGGATGGCGTTTGCCCACGGGGCATCTTGTTTTACATCGATCGAAAGCGAGGTTGCGGCGGAATGCAAAGCGCCATCCTTCAGACGGCGCTCATAGTAAACAAAGGGCTCGGTTGTGAACACATAGCACTCCGCAAAACCATATTCGGCTGCGAGAGCCTTTAGATTCATTGTTTCGCCTTCTTTACACAGATTTACTGTGATTATATCACGAATAAACTGTTTTTCAAGTAATGTGGCATTTATGTCTTCTGCTGCTGGAGCATCTCTTTGGTCTTCATCAGACGCGTGAGGTTTCCGCGCTCGTTTTCGTCCAACTTCATCTGGATTCTGCGGATGGTCTCCGTGATCTGCGGGATCATGACGTACTCCAGCGCGTTGACGCGGCGGCGCGTCTTCTCGATCTCGTCCGCAAGCCTGCCGCATGCTTTCTCGATCTCCGCGAGCTGCACTAACAGCGGCAGCACCTCCGCGAGCAGCTGAACGGAGAGATCCAGATCCGCGCTCGTGGTCGCAAACCCGTATGGATACGTGAACCCTTCCTGCGCGGAGATTTCCATCTTCGGCACCTGAATGGAGAGTACCTGCTGGACACCGGCGGTGACTTCTGCCGCGCGGGCGGGATACATCAGCGCCTCTTCGATTTCTGCTCCACTCATGGAGGCGCGCGCAAGCACAAAGCTCTTCATCGCGCGGGAGAGCTTCTCCTCTACCTCCGCGCGCAGAACCTTGTTTTGTCTGGCGAATTCGATGAAGCGGCGGACGAGCTCGTCGCGCTTGTCCTTCATCATCTTATGACCGCGCACAGCAACCTTTTTGCGTTTCTTGAGGTTGCTGAGCTCCATGCGGGTCGGCTTTACCTGGATCGCGGCCATCGGCTACGCCTCCTTGGGATAGTACTTCTCGATGAATACGTCCTTGATACGCTTGAGTTCCGACTTCGGCAGGATACCCAATAACTTCCAGCCCAGATCGAGCGTCTCTTCAATCGTGCGGTTTGCATAGTAGCCCTGCGAGACATACTCCTGCTCAAACGCGTCGGAGAACTTTGCGTAGAGTTTATCTACGTCGCTCAGCGCCGCGTCGCCAAGGATGACGGCGAGCTCTTTTGCATCCTTGCCGCGGGAATAGGCGGAAAACAGCTGGTTCATCGTGTCTGCATGATCCTCGCGCGTTTTGCCCTTGCCGATGCCCTTGTCCTTGAGTCGCGAAAGCGACGGGAGCACGTTGATTGGCGGGGTCAGGCCTTTGCGATAGAGTTCACGCGAGAGGATGATCTGTCCTTCCGTGATGTAGCCGGTGAGGTCGGGAATCGGGTGCGTCACGTCGTCTTCCGGCATGGAGAGGATCGGGATCATCGTGATGGAGCCCGCGTTTCCAATAATTCTGCCCGCGCGCTCATACATGCTCGCAAGGTCGGTGTACAGATAGCCGGGGTAACCGCGGCGTCCGGGGACTTCCTTGCGCGCGGCGGAAACCTCGCGCAGCGCTTCGGCATAGTTCGTGATGTCCGTAATGATGACCAGCACGTGCATGCCCAGCTCGTAGGCAAGGTACTCCGCGGCGGTGATCGCCATACGCGGGGTCGCGATGCGCTCGATGGCCGGGTCGTTCGCGAGGTTGATGAACGTAACCGTCTTCTCGATTGCACCGGTCTTTCGAAAATCGTTGATGAAGAAGTCCGCTTCCTCAAATGTGATGCCGACCGCGGCGAACACGACGGCGAATTTCTCATCGGAACCCAGCACCCTTGCCTGGCGCGCAATCTGCGCGGCGAGGTTTGCGTGCGGCAGACCCGAACCGGAGAACACCGGAAGCTTCTGCCCGCGGACAAGGGTGTTGAGGCCGTCGATCGCGGAGATGCCCGTCTGGATGAACTCGCTGGGATAATCGCGTGCGGTGGGATTCATGGGCGTGCCGTTGATATTCAGGTGCTTTTCGGGTATCAGCGCGGGGCCGTTGTCGATGGGCTTGCCCATGCCGTCGAATATGCGGCCAAGCATATCCGGCGCCACATCCAGCTCGATGCTCTTGCCTAAGAAACGCGCCTTTGAGGTGCTGATCTGCAAGCCCTGCGAGCCTTCAAAGAGCTGCAGAAGCGCTTTGTCGCGGTCGATTTCGAGCACGCGACCGCGGCGGATGCTGCCGTCGTGCTGCTCGATCTCGACGAGTTCGTCATATTTCACGCCTGAAACGTGCTCGACAAGCATCAGGGGGCCGACGACCTCACGGATGGTCTTGTATTCTTTACGCATGGTGTTCGCCTCCCTCCGTCAGCACTCGAATCTGATCGTTCAGATCCTGCATGATCGCGTCAAACTGCGCCTGTACCTGATCTTCCGGCACATACTTGAGTCTGCCGATCTTCTCGCGCACAGGCATCTTCACCAGCTTGCTAAACGGCGCATCCTCCTGCAAGGCAACGAGGCTTTTGTCGTAGAATGCAAGAATGACCTTCAGCATCAAAAATTGCTTTCTCGGCGAAGAATAGGTGTCGACCTCGTGGTACGCATTCTGGTGCAGATAGTCCTCGCGGATGCTGCGCGTGCTTTCGAGCGTCAGGCGGTCGCGGAAGGACAGCGCGTCGATACCGACGAGGCGAACGATTTCGTCCAGCTCGCTCTCTTCCTGCAGCAGCGCCATTGTCTTTTGCACAAGCGAAGCCCATTCGGGCGAAACATTTGTATTGAACCAGTCGCCGAGGCGGTCGAGATAGAGCGAATAGCTCTGCAGCCAGTCGATCGCCGGGAAGTGGCGGGCATATGCCAGCTTGCTGGAAAGCCCCCAGAATACCTTGACGATGCGCAACGTCGCCTGCGAGACCGGCTCGGAGATATCGCCGCCCGGAGGTGAAACAGCGCCGATTGCGGAGACCGCACCTTCGCGGCCTTCGCTGCCCAGCGCACGGACGGAGCCCGCGCGCTCATAGAACTCCGCGAGGCGGCTAGAAAGATACGCGGGGTATCCTTCTTCACCGGGCATTTCCTCAAGGCGTCCGCTCATCTCGCGGAGGGCTTCCGCCCAGCGGGAGGTGGAGTCCGCCATGATGGCGACCTTGTAACCCATGTCGCGGAAATATTCCGCGATCGTGATGCCTGTGTAGATCGAAGCTTCGCGTGCCGCAACCGGCATGTCGGACGTGTTCGCGATGAGCACCGTGCGCTTCATCAGCGAAAGTCCCGTGCGCGGGTCCTTCAGCTCCGGGAACTCCATCAGAACGTCCGTCATCTCGTTGCCGCGCTCGCCGCAGCCGACATAGACGATGATGTCCGCGTCCGCCCATTTCGCGAGTTGGTGCTGAACGACCGTCTTGCCGCTGCCGAACGGGCCCGGAACAGCCGCCGTGCCGCCCTTTGCAACTGGGAAGAGCGTGTCGATGACGCGCTGGCCGGTGATCATCGGCTCGCGCGGCGCGATCTTCTCCGCGTAAGGACGGCCTTTACGGACAGGCCACTTCTGAAGCATCGGCACTTCGACGACGGAGCCGTCCGCCTTTTCAATCTTCGCTATCGGGGTGACGATGTTCGCCTCTCCCGCAAAGATCCAGGCGAGTTTGCCGGAGATCGACGGCGGAACCATCACGCGGTGCAGCACCGCTTCGGTCTCCTGCACGGTGCCGAGCACGTCTCCGCCTGTCAGCTGGTCGCCGACCTGAGCAACAGGCGTGAACGCCCAGAGCTTCTCGTGGCTCAGCGCGTCGACCATGATGCCGCGGGTGATGCGGTCGCCCGCCTGCGCGCGGATGAGATCCAGCGGACGCTGGATGCCATCATAGATGGACTCGATCAGCCCCGGCGCAAGCTCGACGGAGAGCGGCGCGCCCGTCGTCACAACGGGTTCGCCCGGGCCGATGCCGCCCGTTTCCTCGTATACCTGAATGGAGGCCTGATCGCCGCGCAGTTCGATGACCTCTCCGATCAATTGCTTTTCGGAAACGCGGACGACGTCGTACATCTGCACGTCCGCCATGCCGCTGGCAACGATGAGCGGTCCCGAGACCTTAATGATCGTTCCTTGCATGCTGTTAAGCCCTTTCGTTCTAGTAAAAAGTCTTTACTGAAAATGCATTGCGCGACGTCTTTTCGGCAACGCGATATTTCGAATCAGGTGTTGGAGAGGATGTCCATACCCACGGCTTTTTCGACGTTCTGGCGGAGCATCTTTTCGCCGAACCCGCGGGAACCCGCGTTGTCGGGAATCGGAACGATGGCGGGATACGCCTGTCCCTTATACTCCTCGATGGTCTCCGCACAGGCCGAAAACAGCTTCTCGGTCACAAACACCGTGGCATAGCCCTCTCTTGCGAGGCGGTGGAGCGTGCGGTTTGCGTGCTCCCCGTCGTCCTCAAAAAATACGTCGAGACCAACTGCTTTGAAAAGCAGCACGGAATCGCGGTCTCCGATGACGCCGATTTTAGCCATAGAGTTCCCTGAGCCTTTCTGCGATCACCGCATCGTCGAGACCGTTGCGTTTGACGGTCAGGATCAGACGTACGGCCTTCGCCTCGCGATCCCGCGCGAGAAAATACCCAACGACCGGGAAGATCGTCATATTCTCGTGCCGGTGCTCGTTGACGAGCGAGAGCAGGTAATCGTCGCGCGTTTTTTCGAGCGTGGCGATATTGCCCGTGGCGAGCATTCGATTCAGTCCCTCTTGCAGCGCGCTTTTCGCGACACTGGACGAGATCGCTTTGGTCAGCGTCTCGGCGGAAAGCTCGTATGCCGCCATCAATGCCTCGCCCTGCACGCCTGCGTTGGGCAGCAGCACTTCCTTGAGGTCTTCCTTTTGCGCACCCATCGCGCGCATGCGAAGGAAAGTGATGACATTATTAAAGTCGCAAAGCGCCGAAAAATACTGCCGGATAAACGGCTCCTTCATGCGCTTAGATGACGCAAGGCAGTGCGCGTGATAGCCGTAATCCGCGTAGACGCTGACGAGCTGCGGCTCCTGCGAAATCTTAAGCTTCGCTTCGAGGCGCACCATCGCTTCCCGCATCTCATAGGTCAGCAGGTCATATTTCGCTTCCGCGACCATCGCGCTGAGCTGATCACGGGAATAGAGCCCGCCTTCCAGCCAGACGATGTCCGCGAGATTGAGCAGACGCGCCTTGACGAGAACCTTGAGGTTCTGCGCGTCGGTCTGCAGCAAAAACAGGTCGGTCAATGCGGAATCCGGCGAAAGATCGCGGATGGTCTCCGCGGTCTGCCTGCGCACGGACTCGATCATGCGCTCCGTGTCCTCTCCCGTCGCATCCGGCAGATTGCCGTATTTCGCGTCGGAAAGCTGACGAAGCGCATCCTCCAGCGAACCCTCGGCCATGCGGCGGACGGCGTCTCTGCCAAAGAGCGACTTTTCCAGCGCGCTGATGCGCGCGCAGGCATAGGCGTAGCTTGGCTGTGGCATGAAACCCTCCCTCCGCTCAGTCGAAGAGCAGCTGATAGACCGCGGTTTCTTCCGCGTCCCGAACCGTAGTCAGCAGCGACTTGAACGAGCAGTCTTTTTCGTATCCGCTGCCAAGCAGGATGAAGCCGCCGTCGATCTTGGCGGAATCGCCCGAAACCTTCAGCTTCTTCTCCGGCATGGAGGCAACCAGCGCGATGAGCGCCGCGCGATCCTGTTCGGCGGGCAAAACCGTCTCTCCGCCCTCCGCTTGCGCGGCGAGCAGATTGGCGCAGATCGCCTTGCGTCTTTCGGCGCTGAGAGCGAGCATCGCCTCATACGCGCGGGTAAACGCCGCGTCGATCACGACGCGTTTTTTGCGCAGCGCATCTTTTTTCCCGTCCAGAGTCGCGCGCGTCCGGTAGCCGCCGATGAGGCTCTTGACCGCGCTCTCTTTCTGGCTATTCAGCTCCACACAACGAGCGGAGACCGCTTTTTCGCTCTCCTCGCGGATGAACCTCGCCTCAGACTCCGCTTCGGTGAGCAGCGCGCGCGCTTCTTCCTCGGCATCGTTTACGATGCGCTCCGCAAGTTTATTGGTTCCGGAGATGGTTACACTTGACATTGGCTGCTCCTTATCGTGCAAAACCTGTTGCTTATCCAATCTTGACGCCGTTGACGAGCAGGAAGGAGATCAGAAGAGAGAGAACCGCGTAGGTTTCGACCATGACGGTCATCAGCATGCCTTTACCGAACTCTTCCGGTTTCTTGGCAACGAGGTTGATGCCCGCGACGGCAACCTTACCCTGTGCGATTGCGGAGAGCCAGCCGCCGAATGCCGCGGGGCAAGCCGCAAAGAGAAGATTTAAGCCGTTGGTGACGGTGACCGCCTGAACGGCGCCGCCGAGAAGACCGGCTTTGCTCGCGATAACGAACGCGATGAGCAGGCCGTAGATGCCCTGCGTACCCGGCAGGAGCTGAAGCAGCAGGCAGGAGCCGAAACGATCGGGATCTTCCGATACGACGCCCGCCGCGGCCTCACCCGCCATGCCGACGCCGATTGCGCTGCCGACGCCCGCCATCGCGGCGGAGAGAACTGCGGCTGCTGCCGCAAGAATGATGCCCCAATTGATTTCCATGGTTGAAATCCTCCTTAATTATGCGATTTTTTTTATTCTGTTACAGACGTTTCATCTGTGATTCGAACGTGTTTGGTGCGGTAGCCCAGCGGCTGGAAGGTTCTTCCGCCCGGCTCGTAAAACTTACCGTAAAACTCGACATACTGCAGGCGCGCGGTGTGGACGAATGCGCCGAGCGTATTGATCGCGATTCCGAATCCCTGCAGGACGATCAGCAGTGCGACTGCGATGACGGTGCCCAATATGCGCAGGAAGATATTTTCGGATACCATCAGCATGCCGCACAGCTGGTTGAATACCGTCGCGATGACGCCCGTCGAGATGCCGAGCGCGAACAGGCGCGAATACGAGAGGATGTCCGAAAGATAGCCGGAGATCTGATAGAGTTCAAACAGTCCCTGTGCGGTTCTGCCGACTGGATTTTTCGACTCCCTGCCTTTGAAGATCAAAATCACGACCGCGCCGAGCAGCGCCATATACATGCCGACTTTGCCGAGGATTGCGGGCACGCCGGGAACTGCGCTGCTGACGCCGAACACGACGAGGCCGATCAGCACAAACATCCAGGAGAGCGTGTCGTAGAGTGCGGTTCTCCAGTCTCCGCGCGAGAAGGCAATTTTCATCTTGAGGAACAGGCCGAACATGATATGCAGGAATCCAAGCCCGAAGCAGATGATCAGCATACCGATTGGATCGGTCATGGGATCGAGAATCAGCGGGAATTTGTTGACCGTGCCGAAGATGACGTCAAAGTCCACACCGAAGAATGTGCCGATCAGCACGCCCCAGACGACAGTCGAGATTCCGCCCCAGAGCAACACGCGGGCAAAGCCCCCCATCGCGCCAGTTGGTTTCTTGATGATCAGAAACAGGAAGCACAGAATCGCAAGCACAAGACCGTAGCCCGCTTCGCTCATCATCATGCCGAACATCAGCACGTAGAACGGCGTCATATAAGGCGTCGCGTCGATTCCGTTGGGATCGGGCCGCGAATAGAGATTGGTCACCTGTTCAAACGGGGTGACAAAGGGTTTGTTTTCCACGTAGGACGGCGGAACCTCGCCCTCCTCCGGATCGCGCACATCCAAATAATACGCATCCGTAATCTGCGAAATCGCTTTGGTGACCGCAGCTTCTTTGTCCGCGGGCAGCCAGCCTTCGAGCTGGAACGTCGCCTGCGAGCGCACGAGCTCCGCCGCAGCACGCGCGCGGTCGCGCTCGATAACGGCCGCGTCATAGGCACTCTCCATCATGGCGTCGCGTCCTGTTGCGGAGTCACTCAGCGCGGCTTCGAGGTCTGCCTTTTTCGCATGTAACGTGCGGTTGCGTTCGGAAAGCTCCTCCATCGCTTCGGCGGGTGTGCCGGACATCTTGGGAAAGACGTAGTCCGTCCAGTCGAGCGATTTGAGGAAGTTTGCGACGCTCTTTGCGTCGTCCAGCGGGCAGGCAATCACGCAGGTGCGCTTGACACCTTCGTTGAAGAGCTGATACTCCGCAGTCGACTCGATGTTATCGAGCTTTTCGACATCCGCCGCGGCGATCACGCCCGTAAAATATTTGACTTTTTTGCTGAGCTGATACCGCTGCATATCCGCGGGAAATGCTTCCCAGGGACGCAGCGCCTCAATCAGCGTCTCGTTCTTTTCGATTTCGGATTTGGTCGCGGCGAGTTCACGGTTAATTGCGATGAGCTGTTCGGAGAGCGAAACCGCGTCCGGAAGCATCAAAAAAAGCTCCTCCGCCTTTGCCTGAGCCGGAGCAGCGAAAAAGCTCTTCTTTTGCGTATATGGGCGCATGGTCTTCAGCGCATCGCCAAGCTGCTGCAGTCGCGACTGTGCGCGTTCCAGCGCGGCCTGCGCGCCGTTGTCCTGTCCGCCGGAAATGACCTCCACCGCGCGTGTGGATTGCAGCGCGTTCAGGAGTGCCGTCTCGTCCGCTTTGTGCGCAACGAGCGTCATACGCTTCATCGAAACGATCATGCCGTCTTCGTCACCTTATCCAAAAGATAGGACACCGCGTCTGTTAGTTTTGCGTTTGCCGCGGCGCAGAGCGCGTCCGCTTCCTGTGAAAGCTTGCCAAGCAGCTCTAAAGAAAGACTCTCGCCCTGCTGCTTTGCCGTCTCGAGCTCCGCCTGCAAACCCGCACGCGCGTCGCTCTCCAGTTTGGAAAGTGCCTGCTGCGCATTGTCTTTTGCATTCAGCGTCAGTTCGCGCGCCTGAACGGATGCATTCTGGCGGATTTCCTCCGCCTGCTGTTCCGCCGCGGCGATTTCTTCGATGACCGATCGCATGGATGTCCTCCGAAACTTCAGATCAAATTTAGCAAGAATTGTGTCATTTGAATTAGCACCTTTTTCATCTTACCATATACGGCAAATCATTTGGAATAGATTTGCTCGAAATATTCAGGTTTTTCTGTTTGTGTCTCATTATCGCGCGAAACACCCGTTTATTTCGATCGAATCACGAAAATAAAAGAAAACGCAGACCAATCGGCAGGAGTTATCCCCTTCCGCTGGTCTGCGGTTTATGCTGTTAGGCGGCTCAGTTGATTACTTGGTGCCGAAGAGACGGTCGCCCGCGTCGCCGAGGCCGGGCACGATGTAACCATGCTCGTTCAGCTTCTCGTCGATGTGCGCCACGTAGATGTCCACATCCGGGTGCGCTGCCTGCATGGCGGCAATGCCTTCGGGCGCTGCGATCAGGCTTACGAAGCGGATGCTCGTGACCTTCTGCTCCTTGAGCAGATGGATGGCTTCGATGCCGGAGTTCCCGGTGGCGAGCATCGGGTCGACGATGATGGTTTCGCGCTCTGCGATGTCCTGCGGCAGCTTGCAGTAGTAACCGGTGGGCATCAGCGTGTCGGGATTGCGATACAGCCCGATGTGACCGACCTTCGCGTTGGGGATCAGGCTCATGATGCCGTCCGCCATGCCGAGGCCCGCGCGGAGAATCGGGATAACCGCGATCTTCTCGTTGGCGAGGGTCTGCACGGTGGTCTTGCAGATCGGCGTTTCGATCTCGATCTCTTTGAGCTCGAGGTCGCGCGTGACCTCATAGGCCATGAGCATGGCAAGCTCGTAGACGAGTTCACGGAACGCCTTGCAGCCGGTGTCTTTGTCGCGCAGCAGCGAAAGCTTATGCTGCACAAGAGGATGGTCGATGGTGATGACTTTTGACATGGGTGAGCCTCCTTAGTGCGTTTTTTCGTAGGCGGTAATTTTATCAATCCTGCGCTGGTGCCGCTCGCCGTGGGAGAACGGTTCCTCCAGCCAGATATCCACAATGCCCTTTGCGCGGATCGCAGTGGTGACGTTTGCGCCGAGCGCGAGCATGTTGGTGTCGTTGTGTTCGCGGGTCATCTTCGCGGAGTATTCGTCTGTTACCAGCGCGCAACGGATGCCGTGCACCTTGTTTGCCGCGATGCTCACGCCAATGCCGGTCGTGCAGATGACGATGCCGCGCTCGAATTCTCCGCGCGCGACGCCCTCCGCAACCGGAAAGACGTAGTCCGGATAGTCGATGCTGCTCTTGTCGTAGGAACCGAAGTCCTTGACCTCATGTCCTTCTTCGCGCAGATAGGCGACAAGTTCTTCCTTGAGATCAAAGCCGCCGTGGTCGCAGCCGATTGCAAGTTTCATGTGTTCTCTCTCCTTTGATTGGTCTGCGTTTTTCTCAATCCTTCGACGCGTCGATGACGCAAAAACCTGCCGCGCGCAGAAGGCGGTTCATATACGCAAGTCCTTCGTCTTCCGCCGGAATTCCCTCGGCGAGGATCAGTTCCGCGCGGGTATCCATCTCCCGCAGCGCGGAAAACAGGTTTGCACAGAGCGTTACGGGCTCGCTCCGGTCTCCGAGAACGGTGTTTCGCTTGTCGCGATAATATTGCCTGGTCTGCTTCGTCGCGGCGATCTCGACCGATTTGCCTTCTGCTTCCGCTTCTCGATAGAGCGCGTTGATGCGCTTTGCGGCCTGTTCGGGTGTGCCGAGGACGACGACGACCTCCGCATTCGGCGCATAATGCTGGTATTTCATACCCGGTGAAGCGGCAATTTCGCCCGCTTTCATGGGATTTAGGATGCTGTCGCTGACGCGTACTTCGCCGATGACCGCCGCGAGCATTTCGCGCGTGATCGCGCCGGGGCGCAGGATTGTCGGATCGCCTACGAGCGAGAGCACCGTGGACTCCACGCCGTATTTGCAGGGTCCGCCGTCAATGATCAGCGGAATTCTTCCGCCGAGATCGTCCAGCACATGCTGCGCCGTAGTCGGGCTGGGTCTGCCGGAGCGGTTCGCGCTGGGCGCCGCGATGGGTACGCCCGCTTTTGCGATCAGCGCGCGCGCGGTCTTGTTCTGCGGAAGCCGCACAGCAACGGTGGAAAGCCCCGCTGTGACTTCATCCGGCACGATGTCGCTCTTGGGAGCAACCAGCGTCAGAGGCCCCGGCCAGAAGGTGTCCATCAGGATCTGCGCCTGCCTGGGCATCCGGCTCCAGAGCTGGCGCACGTCGCTCTTTTTCGCGATGTGTTCGATCAAGGGGTTGTCCGCGGGTCTGCCCTTTGCCTCGAAAATCTTTGCAACCGCTTCGCCGCTCAATCCGTTTGCGCCGAGGCCGTAGACCGTCTCGGTCGGAAACGCGACGAGTTCGCCCGCTTGAATCAGCTTTGCGCCCTGAATGGTGCCTGCTTCTTCCTGCCGAACCGCGTTGATGATCTGCGTTTCATATGCGGCTGATTCTTCCTGTTTCTGCCGCATATCAGTCCGCTTCTCCCGCGAGCAATTCGCTGCGCTCCGCGAGGATCAGCGCGTCGAGCATCTCGTCCATATCGCCGTCGATGAACGCGTCAAGCTTATACAACGTAAGCCCGATGCGGTGGTCGGTCACTCTGCCCTGCGGAAAATTGTAGGTACGGATGCGCTCGCTGCGATCGCCGGAGCCGATCTGGCTCTTGCGCGCGCCGGCGCGTTCCGCCTGCTGTTTGCTTTGATAATAGTCATACAGGCGGCTCTTGAGCACGCGCATGGCCTGCTCTTTGTTCTTGAGCTGGGATTTTTCATCCTGGCAGGAGACGACCATGCCCGTCGGCAGGTGCGTGATGCGGATCGCGCTCTCGGTCTTGTTGACGTGCTGTCCGCCTGCGCCGCTGGAGCGAAAGGTGTCGATACGCAGGTCGCTGTCCTTGATGTCGATCTGCACGTCGTCCACCTCCGGCAGCACCGCGACGGTCGCCGCGCTCGTGTGGATGCGCCCCTGCGACTCCGTCTCCGGCACGCGCTGGACGCGGTGTACGCCGCTCTCAAACTTCAGTCTGCTGTATGCGCCGCGCTTGCCGCCGATGGAGAGCACGACTTCCTTAACGCCGCCCATCTCGGTCATGCTGCTGGAAAGATATTCGACCTTATAGCCGTTTCGTTCGGCATAGCGAAGATACATCCGTAAAAGATCCGCGCCGAACAGCGAAGCCTCATCTCCGCCCGTTCCCGCGCGGATTTCGAGGATGACGTCGCGATCGTCGTTCGGGTCCTTCGGAAGCAGCAGAATATGCAGCCGCGCGTCCAAATCCTGTCGTTTGGTCTCAAGCTCGTCGATCTCCGCGCGAACAAGCTCTTTCATCTCGCTGTCGAGCTTTTCGCCCAGCAGCGCTTTGCAGTTTTCGATGGAAGATAACACGGAACCGTATTCGTCAAACGCAACAACAAGCTCTTCCAGCGAAGCTCTCTCCTTCACCATCTCGCGCCAGGCGTCTTTATCCGCCATCGCGTCGGGTGAGGCAAGCTTCTCCGAGAGAAAGTCAAAACGCAGTTTGATTCCCTGTAGTTTATCGATCATGGTCCCTCCGGTATTCGGGCCTGTTTTCGCTCCGGCCCGTGCCGCCCGCGGGGATCTCCGCAGTCGGCATATGTGACTTGATTCACTTGAATTTACTGAGGCTCTACGACCAGCACACGCGGATTGCCCGCAAGGTCGTGAAGCACCGATGTATTTGCCGCAAAGAGCGCGGCTGCGGTTTCCGCCTGCGTGCTGCCGATTTCGAGCAGCAAAAGCCCGTTTGGATTGAGATGTTCGCGGTATTCCCGCGCAATTCTGCGATAGAAATCGAGTCCGTCCGCGCCTCCGTCGAGCGCAAGGCTCGGCTCGAAGGAAACTTCCTTCTGGAGTTCATCCATATCCTCTTTGGAAAGATACGGCGGATTGCAGACGATCAGATCATATTTGCCCGGAATCTGCTCGAACAAGTCGCTCCCGACGAGCTTGACCTCGACCTCGTTGAGCTCCATATTCTCCCGCGCGAGAGACAGCGCTTCTTCGCTGACGTCCGAGCAGGTGACGCGGATGCCCGTTTTCTTCGCGATCGAAATACCGACGCAACCGCTGCCCGTGCAAAGATCGAGGCAGGATTGATACCCGCGTTCGCCGATCTTCTGAATTGCGGTTTCGACGAGCAGCTCCGTATCCTGACGCGGAATCAACGCACGCTCGTCCACATAGAACGGCAGACCGTAGAATTCCCATTCGCCGAGGATGTATTGCAGCGGTTCGCCGGAGAGACGTTTCTCCATCAGCTCGCCGATGATCTCGATTTGATCCTCTGTCGCCTGCATCCACGAATGGATGCCGACCGCCGAGGGTTCCACGCCGACGACGGTGGAAACGATCCACTTCGCCTGCTGCAGTGCCTCCTCGCCCGCGATGGGTTCGAGGCGGATTTTGCACAGGCGGATCAGTTCGGCAACGGGCATGGTCATTTGGAATCAGACTCCTTTGCGGGTTCGCTCTGTGCGTCCGGTTCGGTTGCCGCTGCCTCTTCTTGCGGCAGCACGCCGTCGTTGATCGCAAGGTTGAAGGCCGCAATCGCAACCTCCAGCATGGCGGGTTCCGGTTCGCGCGTGGTCAGATACTGCAGCCCCAGCCCCGGCGCGCGGATGATCCGCGCCCAGAGGGCGTCGGACGCCGCGGCAAGCTTCAGCACCTCATATGCAAGCCCTGCCACCAGCGGCAGAAAGATGATGCGGGTCAGCACGCGCAGAAGCAGGTTCTCCGCATACGGCAGCATCGCGAAAAACAGGATCGAAACCGCCATCACGAGGAAGAGATAGTTCGTGCCGCAACGCGCGTGGAGGCGCGAATACTGCATCGCGCTTTCGGGTGTGAGCGGCGCGTCGTGCTCATAGCAGGCGATGGTCTTGTGCTCCGCGCCGTGATACATATAGACACGACGGATATCTTTCATCAGCGAGATCGCGGTGATGTAGCCCAGGAAAATAAACAGGCGCACAAAGCCTTCAACGAGGCTTTTCCAGATACGCGGCGCGCTGTCCTGCCAGTGAATCAGCTGTGTTACCAGCGAAGGCAGCAGCACAAATAGTCCAATCGCGAGACCCGCCGCGAGGATTACGGCGACGATGATGGCGATATCCATGACATCCTTGCCGGTCTTCTTGGCAAGCCACTTTTCAAAGCGGGTCGGTTCCTCTTCAAAGGCTTCGCCGTAGAGCTCCGCGGAGCGCGTCATCATCTTCATGCCTGTGGCAAGAGAGTCGACAAACGCGACCACGCCGCGCACGACCGGCCACTTGAGGATCGGGTTCTTGCTCTGTTCCTTTTTGGGTGTGTATTCCGTTTCGATGCTGCCGTCCGCCTTTCGAACAGCGAGCGCGATTCCGCCGCTCATCGTGCGCATCATCACGCCTTCCATGACGGCCTGGCCGCCAACCGAGCATCGTTTCATGTGTTGTATCCCCTTATGTGCTTTCATGCAGGCGCGATGAAGTTTTGCCTCGCGCATCCTGCATGTTCCGATTATTCTATCATACGCGGCATAGCCGGGCAAGAAAAAACCTCCCCTGTAACGGGAAGGTTTTCACGCTTTTTACAGACCGTAACGCTTTTTGAAACGGTCAACACGTCCGCCACTGTCAATCAGCTTTTGCTTGCCAGTGAAAAACGGATGGCACTTGCTGCAGATTTCGACAGACAGTTCCTCTTTGGTGGAACCGGTCTTGAAGGTCTCGCCGCAAGCACAGCGAACCAGAGATTCGCCATATTTCGGATGGATATCCTTCTTCATGCTTGATCACTCCTTTAAAACACTACCAAAAGCTAGTATAGCGATCGGAAGCGAAAAAATCAATAGTTTTCCAAATATATTGTGCGCTTTTCCGGTCAAAAAGCCGGATAATCTCTATTATTTTCCGAAACGGCTCGTGGACATGGTCGTGTAGCCGTCTTTTTCATACATGCCGACCCAATCTTTGAGGCGCTGCAGGAACTCCTCGTTGTTGTTGGTCTTCTCCAGCATGCTGATCAGATGCTCGGTCACATCCGCCGTGTTGCCGCCCGCAAGCACCTTGCGGATGGTGCGCACCGCCTCCAGTTCCTCCGTCGAGAGCAGCAGGTCTTCCCTGCGCGTGCCGGACTTGTAGATGTCGATGGCCGGGAAGATGCGGCGCTCGCTGAGCTTGCGGTCAAGATGGATCTCCATGTTGCCCGTGCCCTTGAACTCCTCGTAGACCATGTCGTCCATGCGGCTGCCGGTCTCGGTCAGCGCAGTTGCGATGACGGTCAGGCTGCCGCCGTTTTCGATCTTTCGCGCGGCACCGAAGAAGCGCTTGGGCTTATGCAGGGCTCCCGGATCCATACCGCCGGAGAGCGTTCTGCCAGTCGGCGGAATCGTGAGGTTGTATGCGCGCGCAAGGCGCGTCAGGCTGTCCATGAGGATCACGACATCCTTGCCCATCTCGACGAGGCGCATCGCGCGCTCCTGCACCATCTCCGCCACGCGGGTGTGGTGCTCCGGCAGCTCGTCGAAGGTCGAATACAGCACCTCGCCCTTGATGGAGCGCTGCATATCGGTGACTTCCTCCGGCCGCTCGTCGATGAGCAGCACGATCAGGTGCGTGTCCGGATAGTTCTTCGAGATGCCGTTTGCAATGCTCTTGAGCAGCGTCGTCTTGCCCGCCTTGGGCTGGGAGACGATCATCGCGCGCTGGCCTTTGCCGATCGGCGCGATCAGGTCGATGAGGCGGATCGCGAGGCTGTTGGTGCCCGGCAGTTCCAGCGTATAGCGCTCAAACGGGAACACGGGCACGAGTTCTTCATAGGGCTTGCGGTCTACGATACTCTCGGGAGATTCGCCGTTGACCGCCGTGATGTAGAGAAGCGCAAGGAAGCGCTCGCCTTCCTTCGAAGGTCTCGTTTTGCCGGTAACCATATCGCCCGTACGGAGGCCGAATCGGCGAATCTGCGCGATGGAGACATAGACGTCATGCTGGCCGGAGAGGTAGTTTTCGCTGCGGAGGAAGCCGTAGCCGTCCGGCAGCACCTCAAGCACGCCTTCCGCGTCTCCGCAATCGCCCGTCTGGAGGATTTCGGGTACGGCGGGATTGCTCGTGCCGTAATCTTTGTTATAGTAGCCTTCGGGATTGCGCGGGCGTAAGTTTCGGTCGCCCTCGAAGCCTGCCTGCTCCGCGCCGTAGTTCGCGGCATTAAAGGCGGGCTGATATCCCTGCTGCTGATAGCCGGAGGACTGATAGCCGTTCTGCTGGGGAAAGGAATTCTGCTGCTGATAGGAATTCTGCTGATAATTATTGCGCTGATAGCCGCTCTGCTGGTATCCGCCTTGCTGATAGCCGCCGCTCTGCTGCTGCTGATAATTCTGCTGGTAGCTGCCCTGCGGCGAATATTGCCGCCTCTGGTAGCCGCCCTGCTGCTGGCGGTTGTCATAATAGGGCTTGTTCTGCTGATACGGGCGAGGCGTGTATCCGCCTCTGCGGTATCCGTCCGAATCCGGCTGCAGATCGCCCTGCATTTCTCCCATCGGCTCGCCCTGCGGCTGTGCCGCCGGGGCTGCGCTTGCGGGCTCGGCTTCGTCCTTTTCCGCCTCTGCTTCGCCGGAAGATACAAAATCGGAAGGCACGACACCTCCGCCCATGATGATATCCACAAGCTCACTTTTTCGATATTTGGTTAAGGACTTAACACCCTGCAGCTTTGCGATTTCGCGCAAATCACCAAGGCTCTTCGCCTCCAACTGTTCCTTGTTCAACTGTATACTCCTCTCTACGGTAAGACCAACTGCCTGTCAATGCTCAAGAAGCTGATTCGATGTGATATGTTTGATATATTATCATATCGTCGGGCGGTATCTTTGTCAAGATTCGCCACTCTTTTTTCACAACCGAAGTCTATTTTGTCCCAAACGGCGGGCTTTTTTTTGAAAGCTGCTTGTTTTTGTTAAACTTTCTGTTACATTATGCAACAATGTGCTCGTGAGAGAATCTGCTGCATCAATAAATCTTTCAAGTGCGAATCATTCTTATCTTATTACAATTTCATTCGAATCGTGTCTGCTTTCGGTAAAAAAACAATCAAGCGAAGCAGTCTCGTACCACACGTCTGATGATGCCAAAATCTGTACGTCAAATGCCGGTAAACCGCATGAAACGTTGTTTTCCTGTAACCAAATTGAAAACCTATTGTGCCCTGTCTTTTATTTTGGCCGGAATTATGCTAAGATACACACCATGGCAAAGAGACCTACTGAACAAACTGCAAGAAACGAACGCACGGAGAGGCTTGAGCGCATCCGGACGGGATTTCGCATCCGTCCGCGCTACCTCATCCTGTTTTTCATACTCACGTTTTTCGTGCTGGGCGGCGTATACCTCTCTCAGCAGACGAAGCTCAGCTCCATCGCGGAACAAAAGATCGAACTGCAATCCAAGCTCGACGCGAAAAAGGTCGAGCAGGAGCGTCTGGAGCGCATGTTGGAGTATATGCATACGACCGACTACATGATCCAATACGCGCGCGAGAAGCTCGGCTATGTGTTTCCTGACGATTATAAGTTCTACGACGATACCGCCAATGCAAAGGTGACCCCGAAGCTCGCGGATACGCCGACGCCTCTGCCTTCGCTGACCACGCCGACGCCTTCGGCAACACCGCTGCCCACGCCGCTGCCCACGCCGCTGCCAACCACGGCTCCCGGCACGACCGTCGTCACTATGAAGCCCGTGAAAACGCCATGAAGCTGCTCGTATTCGACATCGGGAGCAATTCCGTCCGCACACTGCGCGTCACGCAGGATGTGGGCGTTCTTCCGCAGTTTTCCGGAAAACACGTCTACACCACGCGCCTTGCGGAAGGGCTAGCCGAAAGCGGCATGCTCTCGCAGGCAAGAATGCTGCAATCCCTGCTCGTGATCCGCTCGCTGCACAGCGAGCACGCGGCGCAGGGTTTTTCTTCGTACGCCTATGCAACCAGCGCTGTCCGGGACGCAAAAAACGGCGAAGCATTGATTCGCTCCGTCGAGGAGATCATCGGCAGCGGACATGCGCGGATTCTCTCCGGCGCGGAGGAGGCGGCCTTTGCCCAGCAGGGCGCAGACCCCGAAGGCTGCAGAACCATCATCGATATCGGTGGCGGCAGCACGCAGATCGTGCGGCCAAGCTCCCGCGAAAGCTGGCCGATTGGTTGTGTCCGCGCGAAGGACCTCGCGCCGTACGATCAGCTCTCCTCGATCACCGAAGCGCTCTATCCCATCCTCTCCGGGCTCTTTGGCCCGGCGGATCAGGACGGCCGCCCGGACAAGCCCGTGCTCAAGAGCGAGCACCAGATTGCCCCGGAGGCGCTGCTCGGAGTCGGCGGGACGATCACAACGCTCGCGCTGCTATGCGAAGGCAAGGACGCGTTCGTACCCTGGCAGGGCACCAAGCGCATCGAGCTGTTTGCCCTCCGCGCGGTGCTCAACGTACTCGACGGCATGGGAGATATGGAGCGGGCGAACATCCCGCTGCTCAAGGATCGTCATGACGTGATTCTACACGGCGGTGTGATCCTGCAATATCTGCTGGAACGGCTGCACTGCCCGCGCATCGATGCAACACTCTCCGACGGACTCGACGGTTACGCGCTGCATCTATTAAAGACGCTTTAAACCAAGTTTGTGAAAAAAGCAGGCGCTCCTTCCGGAGCGCCTGTTGTGTTTTGTTCGTTGTACGCTGTTACGGCGCCGGTGTGGGCGTCGCAGTGCCGCCGACGATATCATCGAAGTTCATATCGGTCTTGTTGCCGATCTTGATCGTGATATCGAGATATTCTCCGTCGCGATAGATCTTGAGCTGCAGTTCATCGCCGATCATCTTGCTGAGCACGATATTGACGAGCTGCTGATGCGTCAGAATGGTTTCGCCGTCCGCAATGGTGATGATATCGCCAGCGAGTACGCCCGCAAGTTCTGCAGGCTTACCCTTGACGACGCTCTCCACCAGCGCGCCCTGCGGAACGCCGTTCTCCTCCGCCATCGCCGCGTCCACGGTGCTGACCGTGACACCGATGCCCGGACGCTCGATAAAGCCCTTGGTGATCAGGATTTGCATGATGTCCTTGACCTGATTGATCGGGAGTGCAAATCCTATGCCCTCCGCGCTGACGGCGTTGCCGAGCTCGTCATAGCCCGCGGTGACGGTCTTCGCGCTGTTGATGCCGATGACTTCGCCGCTGAGGTTGATGAGCGGGCCGCCGCTGTTGCCGAAGTTGATCGCGGCGTCCGTCTGCAGATAGGTGTTGGTGTAGTTGTCGATCGTCACCTCGCGCTTGGTCGCGCTGATGATGCCGAATGTAATCGTGTTGGCAAGCTCATCCGTCGAGAGCGGGTTGCCGATGGCGAGGACGTATTCGCCAACGCGCACCGTGTCCGAATCTCCCAGCTTCAGCGGCTGGAGCTGCGCTTGCTCTACCTTGAGCACCGCGATATCCGTCTCCGTGTCGGAGCCGATGACCGTCGCCGCGCGCTCAATATCCTCGCCAAACACCTTGACGGTGACCTTGTGCGCACCTTCCACGACGTGCGCATTGGTTAAGATATAGCCCTCGCTGGAGACGACAAAGCCCGTTCCGCTGCCGTAGAGCTCATCGACGGTCTTGCCCTTGTCAGTCGTCGTCTGCACATAGTTGAGCACGCCGACCACGCCGGGTGACACCGCGTCATAGATATCCGGAATGGGGTTGTCACTCAAGCCCGGCAACGCGGGCGCGATGCCATCAAGATTCGGCATGACGCGATCCTGATCCGGCACGACGGGTGTCGGCGTGGGTTCCGGCGTTGCGGTTGCGGCAGGCAAGTCCGCGGGAGGGACGGTGCCGTCGCTCTGCGCGGAAGGCGTGGGCGTTACGTTGACGATCGCATAGTCCGCGGCGTTCATGCCCAGCAGATTAGGCCAGAACAGCCCGACGATGAGCAGAACAAGCAGTACGATAACGATGGTGATGACGATTCCGGCAAACGCGTTGCCGCCTCTGCCTTCGCGGTTGTTCCGGTGTCCCGGATCTGAAGAATAATATCCATTATGTTCCATATTTTTTCCCTCCGTCTGTGGTGGAGCGTTTCGGTACCGGTGCGCGCTTAAGCGTGAATGTGAACGTGCTGCCCTTGCCTTTTGCGCTCTTGAGTGTGATGGTCTGGTTGTGCTGGTCGATGATGCGCTTCACGATCGAGAGACCGAGTCCCGTGCCGCTCTGCTTGGTCGGCGTGTGCGCCTTCTCGACCTTGTAGAATCGGTCGAATACGTGCGGAATATCCTCTTCCGGAATACCCTGACCGGAGTCCTGAATGCTGACGTAGATCTCGCGCCGCATGGCGTAGGTCGCGATGCGGAGCTTTGTATTGTCCGGCGAGTACTTGATCGCGTTGTCGATGATGTTTCTAAGCACCTGCGAAATCTGCGCGCTGTCCGCCTCGACGTAGTACTGCTCCTGCGCAAACTTGACGTCGACCTCCATATGGTGCTCGTAGATGCGCGCTTCGAATGTGATCAACGTGCGCCGGATGAGCTCGTTGATGTCGAAGATCTCGAGCTTGAGCGCGGTCTTTCCGCTCTCGATACGTGCAAGATCCAAGAGGTCATTGACCATCCCCGCCATACGCTTGGTTTCCGAAAGCACGATGCTGATGTATTTCTCGTGCTCCTCCGGGCCGATGGTGCCGTCCTGCATGGCCTCCAGAAAGCCCTTCATGCTGGTCAGCGGGCTTCTAAGCTCGTGGCTGACGTTGGCGACGAAGCTGCGGCGCGTCGCCTCCAAATCTTTGAGCTGATCCGCCATGTTGTTGAAGCTCACCGCAAGCTGGGTCGCCTCATCCACACTGCTGATCGGGATTCGGACATTGTAGTCGCCCTTGGCGTACTTCTGCACGATCTGGTTGATCTCCATGAACGGCTTTGTAAGCCTTGCCGTCGTATAGTAGACCGCGATGACCGAGAGCAAAACTGCCATCAGAGAAACCAGCATCACCTCGGCAAACGCCATGCCGACCGCTCCGCGCGCGTCCGTGACATCGATCGTAAACTTCACAACATGGGTCGCGACGCCGTCCGTCATCACGGGTTTTGTGCCCGAAAGCATCTGAAACCCGCCCTTTAATTGCGTAAAACGCACGCTGCTCGCGTCCAAATCGGAGACGGCGTTCAGCATGCGTGATATTTCTTCCTCCGAATAACGGATGTTCATCACATCGTTCCACTTCGAGCCGGAGGCATATTGCGCCATGGCGCCGTCTACGGAGATGATCTGGATCAACCCGTCGTAGTGCCTTGCGATTGTGTTGAGCTCCAGAATCGCCGCGTTTTCGCCGGCGACGGAGCTCTTGGTGTTAAAGTACAGTTCGGTGACGACGTTGATCTCATTTGCGATGTTCTGTTTTTCCTGCCGCATGACGAAGCCGGACATCAATGCCCCGACAATCAGGCCGGAAAGAAGCAGCAACCCGAGGGTCAAGCCCATATAGGTTGCCAGCATTCGGGAAAACAGCGTTCTGAGAAAGTCTTTGCGCATCGTACCGCATCACTTCTGTTCGAATTTATACCCTACGCCCCAGACGGTGCGGAGCTCCCACTCATGATCGTCGCCAAGCTTTTCGCGGATTCGCTTGACGTGGACGTCCACGGTGCGTGAATCGCCGAAAAAGTCAAATCCCCAAACCTGCTCCAGCAGCTGTTCGCGGGTGAACACCTTTCCGGTGTGGCTCGCGAGGAAATACAATAGTTCAATCTCCTTGGGAGGCATCTCGAGCTGGCGCCCGTCGAGCGTCACCGCGTAGTTCTCTAAAGAGACGGTCAAGCCGGGCAGAGAGATCGTCCGCGCGGGCTCAGAAGGCGTGCTGCGGCGCAGAACCGCTTTGATGCGCGCGATGAGTTCCTTTGCGTCGAAGGGCTTGCTGATGTAGTCGTCCGCGCCGAGCTCCAAGCCCTGCACGCGGTCGCCCGTGTCGCCCTTTGCGGTGAGCATGATGACCGGGGTCTCGCTCTCCATGCGGATGTCGTGGAGAACCGCCCAGCCGTCGCGCCCGGGCAGCATGATGTCCAGCACAACGAGCGAAGGCTTCGTCTCGTGGAACGCCGCCATGGCGGAGGTTCCGTCCGCGCAGGTATACACCTGAAACCCTGCTTTTTTCAGATACAGCTCGATGATGGCGAGAATATTTCTGTCGTCATCTATGACCAGAATGGTATTGTTTTCCATCCGATCACCTCCGTACTTAATAGGAAAAATGCGAGTGCGTTCGCTCTATCTCTCACATTTGGGTAAAGTATAACAGAGTTTGTTACGTTTGTCCAACACGGCCGTAAATTGTCACACAAACGCCGCAAGCGGTCGTGCTATGCGGCGTTTGTATATACCTTTTTTGTGTTCTTTCCCCATTTTGACTCAAATTTACGACTTGAGCGTGACCACTGTAACCCCCGCGTCGCCTTCGCCGTATGCGCCGATGCGATAGGTTTTCACGCGCGGATGGTTCTTGAGATACTGCTGCACGCCGGTTCTCAGCGCGCCCGTTCCCTTGCCATGCACGACGTAGAATTCATGCACACCCGTGATCAGCGCGTTATCGATGAAGCGGTCGAGCTCCAGGCATGCGTCGTCCACCATACTGCCGCGCAGGTCAATCGAGAGCGCGCTGCCGCGATCCTGCGCAATCGATACCTTGGCGCTCGTCGGCTGCGGTTTCTTTTTCTGTTCGACGGGACGGATGTCGTTGAGTGGGATGCTGAGCTTCATCACGCCCGCCTGCACGAGCACTTCGCCCTTGGCGTCCGCGGGTTTGAGCACCGTCGCTTCCTGTCCCAGCGTGATGAGTTTGACCCGCTCGCCGGGGTGCACCTGCGCCGGAGCATCCCCCGCCGTGTCGCGCTGCACCGCTTGCTCATAGAGGCGCTCTTCGGTCTTTCGCATCGTGTCGCGCGAAGCCTGCACCGCGCGCTCCAGCTGCTTGTGATCGATGTTTTCGATTGAGCGCAGTCCCGCGATGAGCTTCTCCATATCCTGCCGCGTTTCCTGCACCATCCGCCGAGCATCCTCGCGCGCTTTCTGCCTGAGTAGCGTCTTCTCGTCCTCGAGCTTCTTCTTTTCTTTCTCCAGCTCGGTCTTGATCTTCTCCGTATCAATGCGGGTCTTGTAGATCGCTTCTTTGTCGTTTTCGGCGGTTCGTCTTGCCTGCTCCGCTTCGGAGAGCACGGTTTCAAACGCGACGTCCTTCTTCTGGAGGAAATCCTGCGCGCGCGAAATCACCGCGTCGGTTAAGCCGAGTCGGCGGGAAATTTCAAACGCGTTGCTCTTGCCGGGGATACCGATAAAGAGCCGGTATGTCGGGCAGAGGCGGTCTACATCAAACTCCATCGACGCATTCTGCATGCCGGCGTGCATCAGCGCAAACGCCTTAATCTCGCTGTAGTGCGTGGTCGCGACGGTCAACGTGTTGCGTTCATAAAGACTCTCCAGAATCGCCTGCGCCAGCGCCGCGCCTTCGACCGGGTCTGTGCCCGCGCCGAGTTCGTCCAGAAGCACGAGCGAGCGCCCGTCAGCCTCCGAGAGGATGCGCACGGTGTTGGTCATGTGCGAGGAGAACGTGGAAAGCGATTGCTCGATGGACTGCTCGTCTCCGATGTCCGCAAACACACTGTCAAACGTCGAAAGCTCGGTTCCCTCCTGCGCGGGGATGAACATGCCGCTCATCGCCATGAGGGAGAAGAGTCCGACGGTCTTGAGCGTGACCGTTTTGCCGCCCGTGTTGGGGCCCGTGATGATCAACGTGCGGAAAGTTTCGCCCAGCCAGATATCGACGGGAACGACGCGATCCCGCGCAATCAGCGGGTGCCGTCCGCGCACGATGCGCACGCGGCCTTCTTCGTTGAGCTTGGGCCTCACGGCGCGCTGATCCCGCGCCATGACCGCGCGGGCAAAGATGACATCCAGCGCGCCCATGACGTTGCAGCTGATGTGGATCTCGTCCGCAAACGGAGCGATCATCGCGGTCAGTCCGGAGAGGATGCGCTCGATCTCATTCTTCTCTTCGATGAACAGCCGCTTGGTCTCGTTGCCGAGCTCCACCACGGCGGAAGGCTCGATGAACAAAGTCGCCCCGCTGCTGCTCTGGTCGTGTACCAAACCCGGCACCTGAGAGCGATGCTCCGCCTTGACGGGTAGCACATAGCGCCCGTTGCGGATCGTGATCACGGTCTCCTGCAGGTATCGTTGCGTGGTTTGGCTTTTGAGCATGTTGTTGAGCTTTTCGCGCACGCGTTCGCCGACGATCTTGATCTGCCTGCGGATGCGGCTGAGCTCCGGGGACGCGTTGTCCGAGATTTCGTCCTCGCCGAGGATGCAGCGCGCGACCTCTTCCTCGATCGAACGGTGCGAGGTCAAGCGGTTGGCAAGGTTACAAAGGATGCTGTTTTCGTCGCCGTTTTGCAGAATCTCTTTTGCTTCCCGCGCCGCGCGCATCGCCTGTGCGATGGACATCAGCTCCCGCGTGCTTAAAAAAAGCGATGCGTGCATGCGGCCGACCATATCCCGCACGTCCGGGAAACCTGAAATCGGTGTTCTGCCAGTTCGCGTGTAGATGCTTTCGGCTTCCCACGTTTGCTCCTGCAGTGTTTCCGCCTCTTTCAGCGAAGTCACGGGGCGCAGCTTTTCGGCAAACTCAAGGCCAACCTCGCTCGCCAGATGTTGCTTTATGATGGAGAGTATTTTATCGTATTCCAATGTGACGTATGTTTTTTCGTGTATCATAGTTCCCCCGATACCAGTCGATTTCACGGCATGGTTCTATTATAAACCGCACGCCGCAAAAGAAAAGTCCAATCCGTTTCCGGCGTATTTTCTTAGCCCGAAACAGAAGAAAAGCCCCGTCTCGAAGCTCGTGACGGGGCAAACAAACACTCGGCTCAGCGAATCTCTTTCAGATAATCGCCGACGCGCCGCATCGCTTCTTCAATGTGTTCCATCGAAGTGGCATAGCAGCACCGAATATGCCCCTCACCCGCCGCGCCAAACGCGCTGCCGGGAACGGTAACGACCTTTTTGCTCGCGAGAAGCCCATCGCAGAACGCCTCGCTCTTCATGCCGAGCGAACGGATCGACGGAAAGACATAGAACGCGCCTTCCGGCTCGTTGCAGTCAAGGCCGAATGAATTGAACGCGTCGATGATATACCTGCGGCGCGATTCGTATTCGTTGATCATATAGCGCGTATCCAGAAAATCGTCCGCGAAACCCTGCTCCAGCGCGGCAATGCCTGCCCACTGCGCGGGCGTCGGCGCGCAGAGCATCATCAGCTGATGCACCTTGCGCATGGCTGCGATGATCTCCGCGGGACCCACGGCATAACCAAGACGCCAGCCAGTCATGGAGAACGCCTTGCTAAAGCCGTTGAGCACGATGGTGCGCTCGCGCATACCGGGCAGCGCCGCAAACGAAACGTGGTGCTTGCCGTTGAAGGTCAACTCCGAATAGATCTCGTCCGTGATTACAAGGATATCCGTGCCGCGCACGACATCCGCAATCGCTTCGAGATCCGCTTTTTCCATGATCGCGCCCGTCGGATTCGTCGGGAAGGCGATGAGAATCGCCTTCGTCTTGGGCGTGATGGCGGCCTTGAGCGCCTCCGCGCGCAGGCGGAACTTGTCCTCGTGGCGAGTGACGACCTTGACCGCCGTGCCGCCCGCGAGTTCGATCGACGGCGCATAGGAAACATAGCACGGCTCGTGATAGATGACCTCGTCGCCGGGGTTGATGATCGAGCGCATAGCAAGATCGATCGCCTGGCTTGCGCCGACCGTGATGAGCACGTTGTCGATGCCCGCATAGCCGGAGATGTTGTACTTCTCCGAGAGGAAGCGCAGGATCAGCTCACGCAGGTGCGGATCGCCGGAGTTCGACGAATACGGTACGCGCTCGGTCTTGAGGCGCTCGGCGACGTACTTGCGGATGCGGTCGGGCGTCGGAAAGTCCGGCTCGCCCACGCCGAGGCTGATGTGCGTGTCGTCCAGTAGGTCGAAATATTTGCGGATACCCGACGGCGGGATGCGCTGCACGCACTCCGAGATCATGCTCTGATAGTCCATAGCCACCTCAATAAATCATATGTGAATGAAGTTAATATTTTACGAGAGTATTCCTACTATAACATGATCAACTTATGCCGTCAAACCATTTGCTTGTCAAAACAAGCTGATTCTTTTGCAAAAGATTCTGTCGTTTTGACGCGAAGAATCCGCGCTAATTCATCGCGATATCGCCGAGCATGCTGCCGTAACGCTCGCTCGCAATCTCGATGAGCCGCGCACTCTCCTCGCCGCCCTGCTGCAAAATCTCCTTCGCGGCGCGGGACGCTTCCTCCAAAAGCTGCACGTTCATCGTGCTTGACAAGAGTCCCACCGAATCGTCCCCGTGCTGCCGCGTGCCGATGAAGTCGCCGGGTCCGCGCAGCAGAAGATCCTTTTGCGCGATCTCGAAGCCGTCGTTGGTCTGCGTCATGGTCAGCATGCGCTCGTTCTCATCCTGACTCTCCACGCCGTAGAGCAGGAAACAGTATGCCTGCTTCGCGCTTCTGCCGACTCTGCCGCGCAGTTGGTGCAGCTGCGAGAGCCCGAACCGTTCCGCGCCCTCGATGACCATGATGCAGGCAGAAGGCACATGCACGCCAACCTCGATGACCGTCGTGGTCACCAGTACGTCGGTTTCGCCCGCGCGGAAGGCGCGCATCACGCGCTCCTTCTCCGCCTCCTTCATTTGCCCGTGGAGTTTGCCGATTCTGGTCTCCGGCAGCATCTTCTTGAGCTCTGCAAACAGCGCGTCCACGCTGGGACATTCGATGGTATCGCTCTCCTCGATTGCAGGACACACGACATAGCTCTGCACGCCCTCTTTTGCCTGAGCCGCGATGTAGCGATACATATCCTCGCGCTTGTTCGCGCGGATGACGCTGGTCTTGACGGGTTTGCGTCCCGGCGGCAGTTCGTCGATCACCGAGATGTCGAGGTCGCCGTAGAGAATCAGCGCAAGCGTGCGCGGGATCGGCGTCGCGCTCATGACGAGCATATCCGGCCGCGTGCCTTTTTCGAGCATCGCTGCGCGCTGGCGCACGCCGAAGCGGTGCTGCTCGTCTGTCACGATGCAGCCGAGATCGTTGAAACGCACGTCCTGCGAAAACAGCGCGTGCGTACCGGTGACAAACAACGCGCTGCCGTCCGCGATGCGCCGGAGTGCCTCATCCCGCTGCGCCTTCTTCATGCTGCCTTTCAGCAGCACAACTGATTCTCCAAAAAATTCCGTCAGATTCTGCGCGTGCTGCTCCGCGAGGATCTCCGTCGGTGCGAGCAACGCGCCCTGCTTACCGTTTGCCGCGGCAACGCAGAGGGCGTACATCGCAATCGCCGTCTTGCCGGACCCCACGTCGCCCTGCAGCAGCCGGTTCATCGGAACAGGCTTTGCCATGTCCTCTGCGATTTCCCGCACCACGCGCAGCTGCGCCTGCGTTAAGGCGAACGGGAGCTTTGCGGTGAACCGCTCCAGCACACTCGTCGTATCGAACGCAAAACCGTTCTGCCGAAGGCGTTCGGCTTTCTGCAGCTCCACGATGATGAAGTACAGAAGCGTGTTCTCGAAATCCAAGCGTCTCCGCGCGAGCTCCAACGCCTCGCGGCTAAAGGGAAAGTGCGCGTGGCGGAGCGCTAGCGCGAGCGGAACGAGCGAGTAGCGATCCAGGAGCGATCGCGGCAGCGGTTCGGGAATCTTGTCCCAAACACTTTCTAGCGCCGCAAGGATGCTGTCCCGCCAGGCGCGCTGATTGACGCCCTTCACGGTTGGATACACGGGTACGATGCCCGGCAGCGCCTGCGAAAGCGACGGATTGATCAGAGAAACGCCGTTTTTGCGGACGGCTCTACCACACGCGTAGACGATCTCGCCGATCTGCAGTTGCGAGCTTCTGTACGGCTGGTTGAACCACTTGAGCGTGATCTTGCCCGTCTCGTCCTGCGCGGGCGCAGAGAGGATCGTCATGCCCCGTGTGCGGAAAAAGCGCGTCGCGCCGCTGATGCGAATCTGCACCGCGGCGTTTTGCCCGTTTGCAAGCTGGGCTACGGGTGTCGCCTTTGTGTAGTCCAGATAATCTCGCGGCAGGCGGAACAGTAAATCGCGCACGGAACACACGCCAAGCTGAGAGAGCAGCTCCGCGCGCTTTGGCCCGATTCCCTTTACGCTTGTCAGAGGCGAATCCAGCATGTAGCTTTCTCCGATTGATTCGATCACTTGATCACTTGTGAAAAAAGCCGACGACGGGAACACGTCGTTCCGTCGCCGGCTGATCGGCTGTTTCTTTCGCGGTAAAAAGAGTTACTGCACCGCGATATAGTAGTAGTACAGCGGCTGACCGCCCGCGAGCACCATGAATTCCGCGTCCGCAAACTCCGCCTGAAGCGTGTCCGCAATCGCCTGCGCGTCGTCCTCCGTCTGGCCTTCGCCAAAGTAGAGCGTCACGGTGCAGGCTTCGTCCCCGCGCTCGGCGATCATCTTGCGGATGAGCTCACTCGTCGCTTCCGCAACTGTCTTGCCGGAAACGGCGAGGTGGTTGTTGACGAGGCCGATCATGTCGCCCTTCTTGACAGAAGTGCCTTCAAACTTCGTGTCGCGCACGGCGTAGGTGACCGCGCCGCTTATGACGTCCGCAATCGCTTCCTTCATACCGGCTTCGTTTTCCGCGATAGATGCATCCTTGGAATACGCCATACAGGCGGCGATGCCCTGCGGAATGGTCTTGGTCGGAATCAGTACGACGCCCTTCTCTGTCAACTCGCTCGCTTGCTGTGCCGCGAGGATGATATTGGAGTTGTTGGGCAGCACGAACACATTGCGCGCGTTGATCTTGTTGATCGCGGAAGCAATGGCGTCGATGCTGGGGTTCATCGTCTGTCCGCCGGAGATCAGCGCGTCGACTGCGAGCGCCTTGAAGAGCTCGTCGATGCCTTCGCCGGTGCTGACCGCAAGCAGGCCGAATTCCTTCTCGTTGCGCTTGCGCTCCGCCATGAGTTCGCGGTTCTGCTCGCGCATGTTTTCGATTTTGAGCTTATCCAGCTCGCCCAGGCGAAGCGCCATCTGAAGCACCTTGCCGGGTGAATTGGAGTGGACATGTACCTTGATCATGTCCGCGTCGTTTGCAACGACGACGGAGTCGCCCAGCCGCTCTAAATGGTTGCGAAAACTTTCGATTTCGTTCTCATCGGTCTCCGGCGAGAGATGAATGATGAAAAATTCCGTGCAATACGTGAACGTAATGTTTTCGCCGGAGAAGCTGTCCGCGTTTCTGGTCTCCTGAACAGACTGTTCGGTGACCACTTCTTCATAGCTTTCGATCTCTTCGCCATCCAGTGAGAGCTTGAAGCCCTTGTAGATGGTCAACAGTCCCTTGCCGCCGGAATCGACCACGCCTGCTTCTTTGAGCACCGGTAGGAGGTTCGGGGTGTCCGCCAGCGCTTTTTCACCGCTGGTGAGCATCTCGTCCATCAGGCGATAGACGTTTGCGCCCTGCTGCTGCAGTACGGCGACATTCTCCGCGATCACGCGGGATACTGTGAGGATCGTGCCTTCCTTGGGCTTCATGACGGCTTTGTAGGCCGCCTCGGTGCCCTTGGTCAGCGCTTCTGAAAGCAGTTTTTCGTCGACGACCTCCGCGCCTTTGAACGCGCGGGAGAATCCGCGGAAGAGCTGCGAGAGAATCACGCCGCTGTTGCCGCGCGCGCCCTTGAGGGCTCCCATGCTCAGCGCATCTGCGACCTGCGTCGCCGTTGCGTTATCCGGCAGCGCACGGATTTCGTGCACCGCGCTCTGCATCGTCATAGACATATTGGTGCCCGTGTCGCCATCCGGGACAGGGAACACATTCAAAGCGTCGATCGTCGCTTTGTTTTTCTCCAGCAGCGTCGCGCCTGCGATAATCATATCGCGCAGCTGAGCGCCGCCGATCTTCATATTTTTATCCAATTTTACCCTCCGAAGTGTCCGGATCCCAAGAGCCGAACCGCGTTATACGCGAATGTTTTCGACGTGGACGTTGACGGCGTGCACCGTAATGCCAGTCATCTCTTCCACCCGATACTTCACATTGCTCTTGGCATTCTGTGCCACTGCGGGCAGAGATACGCCATACTCGAGCGTGACATAGAGATCAATATCAATCACGTCGGGTGAAACGACCGTAACCTTGACGCCGCGGCGCATGTTATCTTTTCCGAACAGTTCGATGAACGAGTCGCTCGCCTTTTTTGCATTCATGCCGACGATGCCGACGTTTTCCACGGCCGCATATCCGGCGATGCTGGCGATCAGGTCGTCCGTCATGGTGATTTTTCCTAAGCTTGTAATCATTTCCGCTGCCATACGTTACGCCTCCTTTTTCGATAGTTCTATTTTATACCAAGAGCACAAATCCCCGCAACCGCGTAACCAGTCTCCGCGGGGTGCGCGCAAGGCGTTGTTGTAGCCTGCGTGTGAACATTCTGCGGCACGCAAAATGCGCTTATTCTTCCTCATCCTCGGGCAGGATGCCATTGTGGAAGAATTCCTGAACGTCGTCGTTGTCGTCGAGCTTTTCCAGGAACTTCTCAACCTGTGCGACGGTCTCTGGGTCCGTGATGTTGACGGTGTTTTGCGGGATCATCTGCACTTCCGCGGAGATGAACTCGTAGCCCGCAGCCTCCAGCGCTTCACGCACGCGGGAAAACTCGAGCGGGTCGGTATAGATTTCAAACGCGTCGTCCTGCGCAACAAAGTCCGCAGCACCCGCGTCCAGAGACTGCATCATGACTTCGTCCTCGTCCATTAGCGCGGTGCGTTCAATGACGATAACGCCTTTTTTATCAAACATCCAGCCAACGCAGCCGCTGTTGCCGAGGTTGCCGCCGCTCTTGTCGAAGATGTGGCGCATCTCCGCCGCGGTGCGGTTGCGGTTATCGGTAACGACCTCTACGATGATTGCCGTGTTGCCGGGGCCGTAGCCTTCGTAGACGATCTCTTCGTAGTTGACAGAGCTGCCCTCGCCCGCAGCCTTTTTGATGGAGCGGGAGATGTTGTCGTTGGGCATGTTGTTCGCCTTGGCTTTGGCAATGACGTCGCGAAGCTTGTTGTTGTTAACCGGGTCTGCTCCGCCCTCTTTGACCGCAATTGCGATCTCTCTGCCGATCTTGGTGAAGATCTTGCCGCGCTGGGAATCGGTCTTTTCCTTTTTATTTTTAATATTCGCCCACTTGGAATGTCCTGACATAAGTCCTCCTAAATTGCCCTTCCGCTATTTCAAATCGTTGGAAATTTCTTTCCGCAAACATGGGAGCTCATTGTTTCTGCTTCAGCTGCGCGTAGGTCTTTGCGATCGACTGCAGATCCGCCCAGACATCTTTTTTCTTCGTCTCGTCCCGCAGCAGCGCCGCGGGGTGATAGGTCGGGATAAACAGCGTACCGTTCTTGTCCTGCCATTGTCCGCGGACGCGCGTGATGCGCGCCTCCCGTTCGTAAACATGCCTTGTCGCGGTGGCGCCGAGGCAGACGACGATTTTGGGTTTGATCAGCGCGTATTGCATCCGAAGAATCGGCAGACAGGCCTCTGCTTCTTCGTCCAGCGGGGTTCGGTTTCCCGGCGGACGGCATTTGACAACGTTGGTAATATACAGTTCTTCGCGCGTTATGTCAATCGCTGAAAACATTTTATCCAGCAATTGCCCCGCTTTTCCGACGAAAGGACGCCCTTTTGCGTCTTCCTCCGCGCCCGGGCCTTCGCCGATGAGCATGATATCCGCGTGCCGGTTTCCCTCGCCGAGAACGATGCTGTGCCGCTGCTCACAGAGGCCGCACCGGCGGCAGTTAGCGATCTGCCGCTCGATCTGCTCCCAACTGAGTTCCGCCATGCCGCGCATCCTCCGGTCGATCAAATCGGTGTATTACACGTGTTCCGCGGCGTCCTCGTCCAGCATGAAGATCGCGTTCTGGTGCAGCTGTAGATAGCTTGCGGGAACGTTCGGCAGAACGGGGCCTGTGATGACCATCGGCGCGATTGTGCTCAGTTCATAGCCGGAGAGCACCGCGATCACACGCTTTGCCGCCATGATCGTCGAGATGCCGACGGTGACGACTCTGCCGTGCTCGCCGCGTTCGACATGCGTGACCGGCGCAAGCTCGGAGTTCGGCATATTGCAGGCGATTCTGCCGTCAGCGCCGACGGTAACGACGACAGTGTCTAGTCCTCCGACGTCGAGAATCGCGTTCTCATAGTCGTTGCACAAGACGCTCCAATCGCGGGTTTCCCCGCAAGGCGCGAAGATATTTTCCGGCTGGATGTTAACGCGGTCGTAGAGCATGCTGTGCATCCGCGCTTCGTCGGTCGATTCGCCGTCCGGATGCACGTGCTCAAAGAGATTGAACGCGCGCACGCTTGCCCAGTCGAGAAGTCCGTCGCTCGTCATGCCCGCGATCTTGCGGTAGGCGGGCGCGAGCTGCGCGCTGCAGTCGAGGCCGAGCACGCTGCTGGGCTTTTCAATCATGCACCCCGCGAGCAGCGTCGCCAGCGCCTGACTCAACGTGTCGCTGTCGCGATAGACCAGGACGCTCATTTCAGCTCACCCATGGCTTCGACCGCGTTGATGAAGAGCAGCACATCGCCGTAGACATCCTTGCGGTTGATCTCGTTGAGCATCTCGTGCCGTCCACCTTCGTATAGCTTAAGCTCGGCGTCGTGTCCGGTTTTGACGAGCCAGCCGTGCACCTGCTTGACGCCCTTGCCTTTTCCGCCGACGGGGTCCATCGCGCCGGAGAAGACGTAGATGGGCTTTTTCGGCACGCGGGATGCCCATTTTTCGTTGGAAATCTCGGTCAAGCCCGTGAACACGTCGTACATGGCGCTGGAGGTAAACGGAAAACCGCAGTTATCGTCCGCGTTGTATGCATCTACCTTCGCTTCGTCGCGGGAGAGCCAATCGTTCGCGGTGCGGTTGGGTTTGAATGCGTTGTTGTAGGAGCCGAAGCTCATCTTGAACAGCGTTTCGCTCGGCAGCTTGCCGCCGGTCTTCTTCATCTCGCGCTTGGCGATCCATTTGCCGATTGCGAGCACGGGGTTTGCGCCCGCCGTGCCGGAGAAGATGAATGCCTCGAAATCGTCTCCCGTGCGGCCTGCATAGGTGCGCGCAAGGAACGAGCCCATCGAATGCCCCATCAGGATAAACGGGATGGCGGGATAGTCCTTCTTCACGAGCTCCTGCATGGTGCGCATATCCGAAACATTCGCGTCCCAGCCGTTTTTCTCGCCAAAGTAGCCCTTCGGCATGCCGGGCACGATGCTCTTGCCGTGGCTCGCGATGTCCTGCCCGTAGACGAGCACGCCGTTCTCGGCTAAGAAGGAAGCAAACTCGTCATAGCGGTCGATGTGCTCCGCCATGCCGTGTGTAATTTGGAGCGCTGCGTGCGGGTCTTCCGGCACCCACATACGGTAACGGATGTCGCAAAGCCCGGTTGCGGAGGGAAATCGTTTCTCGCGAAGGGTGAACTTCATACGCCAAACCTCCCTGACAATAATAAAAAAGTATACCACGCTCCGGCGGAATACTCAAGATTGCAAGAGAGATTGTATATGCTTTTGCAAATAGTTACCTCGTAACAACATCCGTTTTGTTTCGTTTTCTGCGTCTGCAGAACGATTCTTACAATTCCCGCTGAAAGATCAGCTCGATGCCATCGACGCCAATTTGCGCGAAACCAAGTTTCTTGAGAAGCGCAATCGAGGCGGCGTTCTGAGCCTCTACCCCAGCCTTCGCCAAAGCCAGACCTTCGCGCTTGAGTTGCATGAGCAATTCCGTCACAACCTCAGCAGCCAGGCCCTGACGCGCGAATGGCGGCGCGATGGTATAGCCGATCCAGCAGGCGTTTTGTTCCAGCTTCAGGTAAAGATCGCCGAGCAATTCTCCGGTTTCTCTGCTCACAACCGCAAGTTGAACGCCATTTTGAAACTTTGGTTTCCGCAAAAGAACTGCCTTGTATTCCAGATAGGATTTGCCCTTGAACCCCTGAAACTGCATCCAGTCCAGGTTGTTACGATAGGCCATGAACGCCGCAACGTCGGTCTCCTCAAACGGGCGAACCCGGCAGCGCTCAGTTTCAAACGTGATCGGCATACTCTGCTCCCTTGTAGGCGATTGCATTCATTATAACAGATCAGTCGATCACGAGTTCGCAGTATTCGCCGAAGAGATCCGCCTCTGCGTCGTCGTGCGTGATCACGAGAATCGGTATGTTCGCCTCGCGCATCGCGTTTGCCGCGATCCTCTTGTTCTCCTCGTCCAGCCCCGTAAACGGCTCGTCGAGGAACAGGATGTCTCCGCCGTAAGCCAGCGCGCGCGCAATCGCCACGCGCCGCTTCATTCCGCCGGAGAGCTCGCGCGGAAGCAGGCAGAGGCTTTCGCCGAGGCCGAGGCGCGTCAGCGCCTCTTTTGCGCGCGGCTCGTCTGACCCAAGCGCGGCGTTCTCCAGCGCGGTTGACCACGGCAGCAGCCGATCCTCCTGAAACACGACGGCGGGCTTTCTACCCTGCATGCCGAGTATTTCACCCGCATCGGGCTTCTCCAACATGAGCAGCAGGCGAAACAGCGTGGTCTTCCCCGCGCCCGATGCGCCGCGAATCACCGTCACGCCGCAGAGCGGAATCTCCGCGGAGAAGTGATCCAGCACAGCATGTCCGCCGAATGTTTTGGAGAGATTCTTGACCGATATCACATCATGCATCACGGCGAATCCTCCTCATCCCCTGCACGAGCAGCCATTCCAGAAGCATGGAGAGCGCGACGATCATCAGCGTCCACGCAAACAGGTCGGTGGTTTCGATGCGAAGTTTGGATTGATAGAGCATGTAGCCGATGGATTGCTTCGGGAGAGCGATGATCTCCGCCGCAACGCCGGATTTCCACGCAAAGCCGAGAGATGTCGTACACGCCGCGAGAAATTGCGGCAACACGGACGGAACGAAAATTTTCTGAATGATTTGCCAGCGGGAAAGCCCGAAGACCTTTCCCATCTCGACAAGGCGTATGTCCGTCTGCAAAATCGCCTCCGCGGTCGCCGTCCAAACCATCGGCACCACCATCAGGATACTGATGACCAGCGGCACCATGTTGGACGAGAGCCACAAGAGCGCAAGCAGGATGAACGACGTCACGGGCGAGGCTTTCACGATCGCGCGCAATGGCGCGAGCAGCGCCTCTGCAAACCGCGAGCGCGCGGTCAGCACCGCGAGCAGCACACCGAACACCACGCCGACGGCGTAGCCGGTCATGATGCGGAGCAGCGTCAGGCCCGAAACGAGCCACGTTTCGCCCTTTGTGAGCAGCACGGCAAGGCGCGAGAGCGTGGAGAACGGCGAGGGAAGCAGGAGCTCCTTGCCGACAAGGAGACTCACTGCTTCCCACACCGCGAGATAGATGAGCGCGATAAGCGCTGTTTGAAGAATTTTCCGCTTATTCGGCATAGAGGTCGTCGCCGGGCAGTTTGCCGCCGACCGACTTCGGGTTCGCGGTGAAGAGCACGTTGAGCACCGCGGAGGCCGCAGTCTTCGCTTCTTCGCCCGTGATGCTGACGATATAGCTGCGCGGGATTGCCTGCTCTGCAATCGCGGCGGAGCCGACGATGCCGAGGTCTGCGATCTTCTGCGCCGCGTCCGCAGAGGTGTTGACCTTCTCAACCGATGCCGCGTAGTCCGAGAGGAACGCCTTCACCTGATCGGGATGCTCGTTGTAGAAGGTGCGGCTTGCGATATAGACGCCCATGACGAGCTTCGTGCCGGAGGCTTCTTCCCAAGCAGAGTTGAGGTCAAGCGCGACACGCACAGCGGGGTTCTTCACGGTGACGGCGGAGACGAACGGTTCCGGCAGCAGGGCTACCTGCGCTTCGCCGGAGGCGACCATCGCGGCAAGCGCGGTATGTTCGCCGACGTATTCCACCTTGACCTGATCGGTCAGGCCGTTTTGCGCCAGAAGATAATCCAGCACGTACTGCGGGGTTGCGCCCTCGCCGCTGGCATAGATGGTCTTGCCCGCGAGATCGGCAAGAGACTTGATGGTCTCGCCATTTTCGACGATATAGAGCACGCCGAGCGTATCGAGATTGAGCAGCACGACATTGCCTTCGGTTTTATTGTAAAGCACAGCCGCGAGGTTTAAGGGAACCGCAGCGATATCAATCTCGCCGTTGACGAACTTGCCGACGACGACATCCGGCGCGTCCTGCAGCTCGACGTTGTACTTTGCGGTGTCTTCCATCATGTAGCTGATGCCCATGCCGGTAGGTCCCTTGAGCGCCGCGATGTTGACGGGTTCGGCGGGGGCTTTTGCGCAGCCCACGACGAAGATCATGACAAAAAGGGTAAGGATTGCGAGTAGTTTCTTCATTCGTTTTCTCCTTTTGGCAGGCGGAATGCCCGCCCGTGCCGTTCTATTTTTCCATCGGAAACCAGTTTATCCATCGCGCGGTAGAGCGTCGTCCGGCTGATGCGGAGCGCGTCCGCGAGGTGCGTGACGCTCCATTCCGATTCGTACAGCCCGTTTTCCGCGCGGGTCTTGATGTGGCTGAGGACGCGCTCCTCGACGCTCTGCGGCAGGAATCCATCCAGCCGCCCGCTTAGAAAGCGGATGCGCGCCGTTAGGTAGCGAAGATAGTTTTCGGTGACGCGAAAGTCCCGCTGCATCATACTCCGGAGCGCTTCCTCCGAAATTAGCAGCACCCATGTGCTTTCCCCCGCGGTCACGCGGGCGACATACGCTTCCTCGTCGTGAAACAGGGAAGCTGCCCCAAAGAGATCGGTCTGCTTGAGCATGCTCATGGGCATGCGGTCGTTTTCGCTCTCCTTGGTGACCACGCAGGAACCATAGAGGATGATGCCCAGCGCGCGTTCCGTATCCGTGCGGTCAAAGATGATCTGATCCTTTTCAAAATGCTCCACGCGCACGCCCGGAAATCCAAGAAGGGAGAAAATTTCCTCCTCGGATATTCCCGCGAAAAGAAACGTCTTCTCAGCAAGGGCAGCGTATGCAGTTGGCTGAAGCGATCGGCTCATGCTCGTCCTCTGGCTACGGATATGCTCCGTAAGATTAAGGCGGTTATGACGTATCATCGTCATATTTGTTTCATATGGTACATTTTATCAAGTCTTTTTAATTTGTCAATCCAGTATTTCAAGATCGATTCAAGAATTTTTCGGGAGAAAATACGAACTCGTGTTTGTGTTTCAATTCTTCCTATGTTATATTGAACCATAGAATATCCACCCGAAAGGAGCGACGGAAGATGAAGTTGATCTCATGGAATGTCAACGGGCTTCGCGCCTGTATCACGAAAGGGTTTTACGATTTTGTCAGCGCGCAACAGCCGGATCTCATCGGCCTGCAGGAGACGAAGATGCAGCCGGAGCAGTTTGACGGCGGCATCGACGGCTACCAAGTCTACTGGAACAGCGCAGAAAAGAAGGGCTACTCCGGTACAGCCGTGTTCGCGAAGAAAGAGCCGATCTCCGTTACAGCCGGTATCGGTATTCCGGAACACGATACGGAAGGCCGCGTCATCACGATGGAGTACACGGATTTCTACTTTATTACGGTCTATACGCCAAATTCGCAGGACGGGCTAAGACGGCTTGATTACCGCATGACGTGGGAGGATGCGTTCCTTGCCTATATCAAGGCGCTGGACGCGAAAAAACCTGTGATCGTCTGCGGAGACCTCAACGTCGCACACAAGGAGATCGACCTACGGCATCCGAAGACGAACCGAAAGAATGCAGGCTTTTCGGACGAGGAACGCGCGTGCATGACGCGATTGCTGGAAAACGGTTTCGTCGATACCTTCCGCTATTTCTATCCCGACAAGACCGATGCCTATACCTGGTGGAGCTTCCTCGGCAACGCGCGCGCGAATAACGCAGGTTGGCGCATTGACTACTTCATCGTGTCGGAGCGGTTCATCGACCGCATCGAGGACAGCCAGATTCTCAGCGACGTGCTCGGCAGCGACCACTGCCCTGTGGTCATCACCATAAAAGATTAAACACAAAATTCTGGAGACTTTATGATCATTCTCGCGTCCTCCTCCCCGCGCAGGCGGGAGCTCATGTCCATGATCGGACTGCACTACATCATCGAAACCTCCGGCGAGGAGGAAGTGCAGCCGCACGGCCTGCCGCCCGCCGAATTTGTCAAAACGCTTGCGCTGCAAAAGGCGCAGCCCGTCGCAGACAAGTACCCGAACGACTGCGTGATCGGCGCGGATACCATCGTCTTTCTCGAAGGCGATATCCTCGGCAAGCCGCACACGCCGGACGTCGCAAAAGCGTATCTTCGCCGCATGCAGGGCAAGACGCACGTCGTTTTCACGGGCGTTGCGGTGCTGAAAAACGGCAAGCCGGACGTTCGCCACTGCGAAACCACCGTCACCTTCGCACCCATGACCGAACGCGAGATCGAAGCCTATGTCGCCACCGGCGAGCCGCTTGACAAAGCGGGCGCTTACGGCGTGCAGGGTCCCGGCGGCATTTTCGTCGAGCGCGTGGACGGAAACTATTTCAACGTGATCGGTCTGCCGCTGCCGATGCTTTACAAGATGCTCGTCGACGCGGGAGAAGTCGTGATATAGACTTTC
>DATMYE010000048.1:0-136128 GCA_035561095.1 Clostridia bacterium
ACAAACGTATGATCTAAAATGTCCCCAGGCTACTTATCCGCTGACTGTCTTATGCGCCCATCATTGCTTTATATCGGAGAGAATCAATATACATCGCAATGAAAATGATCACGCCGCGCACAAACGGAATCGCATAGGGCGATATCCCCATAATGGCCATTCCGGAAGCGATGAACAGCAGAATCAACGCTCCGATAAAGCTTCCCGGATAGAAAGAGCCTCTACCGCCGAGCAAACTCGTTCCGCCAAGAACAGCTGCCGCAATTGCCAGGAACTCATACGAGATCAATCCCGTTACAACAACCGAACCCAGTGTGATAATCCAAAAACATCCGGCGATGCCGCAAATGGCCCCGCAGAGGATCAGAGCTGCGCTCTTGATGCCATCCGTGTTGATGCCGATATTCTTTGCAACCTTCTCATTGCTTCCTACAGCGAGCAGCTTTCGTCCGAACGCGGTTCGCGTCAGCACAACGCTGCACAAAAAGACGATAAAGAATACTACGAGCAGCAGAAGCGGGAAACCCCCGAGCGCATCAATCTTGGCTTGACGAAGGAAGGAGAGACTAAACAAACTAATCGTTTTATCGTTCGTAATGATCTTTGTAGCCGCTCGGATCACGAGCATCATTCCCATGGAAACCAAGAGTGCATTCATCTTGAACCGAACGATGAACAGACTGTTCAGCCATCCGATAAAAGTCGCAAGCGCTATGCCCGCAAGGAATGCCAGAGCGATCGGCGTATTATAGTTGTTGATCAGAATACCGGCGAGACAACCGGAGGCATAGCCCATCGCGCCGACAGATAGGTCGATTACCCCTACCAACAGAGCAAACGTGACAGCGCAGGTAATCAGTATCAGCGGCCCGCCATTGAACATGGTCGTGTACATATTGGTGAGTGTCAGGAACTTATCCGAGCCAAATGTAAATACTATGAAGATAAGCGCCAGCACAAAGTATGTCGAATACTGAAAAATTTGGTTTGCCTTTACCTTTTTAGTTTTCATAGCTATTCTCCTGCTTTACGATGCCTGCCATGAGAGCTTTCTGAGAAAACGCTTCTTTCTTTACTTCATCAACAAGTTTGCCTTCGGCGATCACGATAATTCTGTCGCAAAGATTCATGATTTCCTCCAGCTCGGAAGAGATCACAACAAACGACATACCGTTTTCCGATTTCTGAAAAATCAGGTTCTGAATTTCCGCTTTCGCACCGACATCAACACCTTTTGTCGGCTCATCCATAAATAAAACATCCGGGTTCTTTAAAAACCATTTTGCGATAATTACTTTTTGCTGGTTGCCGCCGGATAGCTTGCTGACAATCATATTCTCATCAACCGCTTTAACATTGACTTGTTTCATCATGAATCGAGATTCTTCGTTCTCTTTTCTTGTGTTCAGGACTCCCAGCAGCTTTGATGCAAACTTGCTCAGCAGTGAGCTGGTGATGTTCTTGCTGATCGGCATATCCAGGAAAAGGCCGTCATGATGCCTTCCTTCCGTGAGATATCCGATGTGTTGATAGAGTTGTTTTTGCGTGACCTCTTTCAACTCGCCTTCATCGCTGAAAGAAATTTTACCTTCCACCATCCGGTCAATTCCCAGCAGAGTATTGAACAGCTCGGATCTGCCTGATCCCAGCAAACCCCAGACACCAAGTATTTCACCTTTATGCAGGTCAAAACTGATGTTCTTGGGGAATTTGACGCCGGTAATGTTCTCCGCTCTCAGGATGACCTTCGCTTTGTCTCGGGAGTCCTTCCGTTCGATGCACTCTACAGCGTTGCCGATCATCATATCGACCAGTTTTTCCTTGTTGATCGTTGAGACAGGCGCTTCCCCTGTCTTCTTACCATCACGAAGAGCCACTACTCGATCACAGATTTGGAAAATTTCATCCAGATAGTGGGAGATGTAGAATATGATGTACCCCTGACTTTTCAGGTTTTTAATAATTTCAAAAAGCTTTTGTGTTTCATTGTCGGAAAGAGAGGCTGTCGGTTCATCGAACAATAGAATTTGCCCGCCCTGGCTCAACGCTCTCGCGATCTGGATCATTTGCTTTTCGCCGACCGTCAACGCATGAGCCGGTTTATCCACATCGATTCGACAATCAAGCGCCTGAAGATGCTTGATCACTTCTTCTTTCATCGCTTTTCTATTTAAGAAGAGAGAGCCTTTCTTACGCCACTTGTTAAAATCATAAGCAAGTACGTTTTCAAATACACTCATCGTTTCAAATGCTGCAACCTCTTGATGAATGAACGCAACTCCCAGCTCTTCCGCGGCTTTCGGATTCTTGATTTTGACCTTCTCCCCGTGAATGACGATTTCAGAACCTTTGTCAGGTTGCAGCAGGCCGCCCAGAATATTCATCATGGTCGATTTTCCTGCGCCGTTTACTCCGACAAGTCCCAGTACTTCGCCCGGATTCGCGCAAAATGTAACGTCGTCTAGAGCCTTTACTCCGGGGAACGTCATGCTGATATTATTTAATTGAAGAAATAATTTCTTTTCCATAATGTTCACCTTACGCTCTCACTCTCGAAGAGAAGTGATTTCTGATCGATTCGATTCCCATAGCAAAAATGATAATGCTGCCCTTGATCAACGTCGTATAGTAATCAGAAACGCCAATTAGATTCATGATGTTATTGATGCCTACGATCAAGAACGCGCCGAGGACTGCGTCTCTGACTCTTCCTTTTCCGCCGTTAACAGCGACACCACCGATAACAGCCGCGCTGACGACGTCCAGAATCTGAGATTGCGGTCCCATCGAAGCTCTTGCAGTCAAGATGCTCGAGACATTCACGATACCCGCGAGAGCGGCGCATACACCGCAGATAACATAGACTTTCAAAAGCACGCTGGCAGTTTGAATGCCCGATACCTTTGCTGTCTCCTCTTTGTTTCCGATATAGTAGATTTTTCGGCCGAATGCCGTACCTGTCAGTATAAAGTCCAAAAGCCACGTGATCACGACAAGCATGACAATGATCGTGTACTTATTAAAGATTGCCGCGTATGTCGTCGGAATGGTCGGCAATCCACGTGCTCCGTTCAACAAAGTTGATAGTCCCGTAGCAACCGTCATCATAGACAGCGTGACAACAAGCGGAACCATCTTAAGCTTTGCAATCGCTAATCCATTAATAAATCCGAACAGCCCGCCGGCGACCAGCAATATGATGCATCCAATGACCATTTCTGCGCCTGTGACGACTTCAAAGCTTGTGATAAAAGCGACGGCAAGAACCGAAGATGCAGCCATGACAGCAGGCCCGGAAATGTCCATTCCTCCCGAAATTAAAACGAAAGATATTCCTGCTGCCATAAATGCGATTGGCGCAACCTGGGCCAGCAAGTTCGTGATATTCGTCCACGTCATGAAATTCTCTACCGTTACGGATAGAACAAAAATCATAACGGCAATAGCACCGATCATGACCAGAAGTTGTTTGTTTCTTTGACCGAACAATTTGATTTGATTCAACACCTTTGTTCCCCTCTCATTCTATTCCGAAGAGTATCGTTTATGTTTTGTCTCAAGGATTCGTAGAAATCCTTGAAACACAACTTGATATCCAATGTTGACTTTGTTTCTGCACAAGGCTTCCGCGGCTACTTTCGGAAGGTAGGTCAAAATTTCGCGAAAAACCGTCCTGTTCCGTCCAACCGCAATCTTCTTGCAGACGGTTTGCTGATCCGCACCTACTGCACGAGATCAACTTATCAGGCAGGATAGCGTTCGATGTTCGTAAAACGGCTCTGATTTCCATTGGCTGCGCACCAGATCAGGAGGCATTATCTTTACATCAGATATACTTTGATTAATGTTTATGCCAGGATAGATAAGATAGACAGGCGAGGTTATAGTAACCTCGCCTTGTCTATTGCGTTTGCACGGATTGCAATACAATGCTTGATTTACTATCAAATAGTGAAATCAGTTAACCCAATCGAGTAATGCTTATTTGTAATCATTACCCCAGAGAGCGATCGTGGGATCGGCAAGGATTGCATCAATGGTCTCGTTGGTGGCCATCGTGCCGAGCGTGAGCTGTTCCTTCTCAACCGTCTTGCCTTCGAGCAGATCGAACGCCGACTTCGCTGCATTCACAGCAAACATGTAGCAGCCCTGATCCACAGCGGTGTCGATGTACTTCGCCTTCAGCATTTCAATGGCGATCGGGAAGATATCGGACGATGCAAGGTAGACATGGCCAGCTTCACCGCGCGGGAACCACTTGTTGTTATTTTCCATTGCGGTCTGAATGCCGGGCATCATGAAGTCCGAAGAAGTGTAGAGGCAGTTTGCTTCCGGATGTGCCTGAAGGGCGGCATCAACGCTGTCACGTGCAACGTCCGGTTCCCAGGCGCCGCTGTCGCAAACGATGACTTCCAGATCCGGGTAACCGGAATCCACAAGCGCTCTTCTGAGGCCACGTTCTCTGTTGATCGCGTTCTCGTCAATAACCTGGCCGTGGACGTCGATCATCGTGGTGGGCTCGATGCCGTCTGCTTTCATGATCTTGAACAGTTCCATAACGCCGACATAAGCCTGCTCTTCGGAGCTGAAGTTAACCGTGACATCAGGGATCTGTGCGCCGGTCGCTTCCGGGGAAACAGCGCGGCAATAGGAGATGTAAATCGCGCCAGCCTTGTGAACTTCTTCAACAGACTGCAGAATTGCCTGGGAGTCTACACAGGGGGCAAAGATCACTTCGCAGCCTTTTGCAAGCAAGTCTTTGATGTCGTTCGCCTGCTTGGTGGCGTCGTCGCTCGCGTTGGTGGCAGTCCATTCGACTGTATAACCACGCTGTTCGGCCTCAAGCATAACTCTCTCGTATAAGTAGTCTTCCCATGCCTGGAATGCCGGAGCCATCTTGCTCTGCATGGCCAAGCCCATCTTCACAACCTTGGTAGCTTCAACTGCTTCTACCGCAGGTGCTTCGGATACTGCGGCAGCTGCCTCTGTGGTTTCTTCCGCCGCCGGAGCCGCTGCTTTGGGTGCGCAGCCAACAAATGTGCCAAGCACGAAAATTGCTGCGACCAACATCAACAAAAGCTTCTTCATTTTTCTTCCTCCTGATTTTTTTCGAAATTACATCGTGATAATTGAATTGATATGCGAGATCGATCAGTTACCAGTCAGCATCTCTTAAGAAGCATATTATATGGTGGTTTTCAGGAAGTCAAGAAAAATTTACTTTTGTATTTTCATTTGTATTTATTATGTTAGTACATATGTAAATTTACATTGACACCCTATTTTTATGCTGTTATACTCTGCTCATAATTTGGTCAAGTCAGTAACTACCCAGCCTTCAGAGAACGTTCTATGTATATTGATAACTGAACGATGAAGAATCTGATCCCTGTTTCCGGTATGCATTGTGCAAGAAAATCTGTATGTTTGCTGTTTGATCGCTTGAAGGAATTGAATCCATGTTTCATATTCATGAGAATGATTGTGCTTATCGCTTTGGCGATAGTGGGCCCAAGTACTTTATGAGAGGTCCGCGATCCGGTGCCGGACAGGCGCGATTAAAACCGGGAGAAGATTTCGGCAATCATTATCACGCGGAGATGGAAGAAAATTTCTTCGTTCTCAAGGGTAAGGTTGAGTTTGTGATTGATGGAGAATCTCATATCGGGGAAAAAGGCGACTTCTTCAGTATGGAGCCAAAGGAATCCCATTACTTAAGAAATATCGGCAATGATGAAGCAGTGATTGTGTTCTTTCTCGCTCCGTTTGTGGACGGAGATAAGGTGAACGTAATACGTTAAGTTGATAGAAAAGACAAGCAAATGCTTTCTTTTTAATAAACAGTGATGAAAGAAGGAGTTATTTATGGCTGACGCGCAGGGAAACGAACTTGTAAAGAACTATCACCTGGATGCACCGGTAAAAAACGAGGGGTTCCATGTGAAGGGAATGAATAGTGTTGACTGGGGCATGAAAAACAGGCTTTCCCGGATTTTCAACCCCGTAAGCGGAAACACTGTGATGCTTGCGTTTGATCACGGGTATATTATGGGTTCTACTGCCGGTCTCGAAAGACTGGACATTGTGGTGCCAGAACTCGCGAACGATGTGGATTGCCTGATGGGAACGAGAGGCGGTCTGCGTGCTTGTGTTCCGCCCTGCTATACGAATGCGGTCGCCCTGCGTGTTTCGGCAGGCTCCACCGTAGCAGCAGACGACGTAACGCACGAAGTGATCGGCGTCAATATGGAAGACGCGATTCGCATGAATGCTTCCTGCGTTGCCGTTCAGACATTCATCGGCGTCCCGGATGAAGAGAAGAATTCGATTCAAAACCTGGTCACAACGATTGATGCAGGTTACCGTTACGGCATTCCCACGCTGGGTGTTGTCGCCGTTGGAAAGCAAATGGCAAGAGACACGCGGTTCTTCCTGCTGGCGACCAGGGTCGTCGCAGAGCTTGGCGCGAACATCATCAAGACGTACTATTGCGATGACTTTGAAAAGGTCGTTGCCGCTTGCCCGGTGCCGATCGTGGTTGCCGGCGGCAAAAAGCTTCCCGAGAAGGAAGCGTTGGAGCTCGCGTACAACGCAATCTCGAAAGGCGCAAACGGCGTGGATATGGGCAGAAACATCTTCCAGGCAGAAGACCCCAAAGCGATGACAAAAGCGATCAACATGATCGTGCATCACAAATCGAATGTGGCAGCCGCTTATGAGTTCTATTTGGACACGAAGAAAAAGTAAGCTGCACAAAAGCTGACTCCGTTGAAGCATGAATCCAAATGAGCTTTATGGAACAATAATTTATAGAAAAGGGAGATTTGTTATGGCTGTCGAGTATATGCATATTGGTATCCCGGTCAAAGAGAAAAAGCCCAACATGAATTACTCCGATGAGATGAAGCTCTGGCTCGGCAATCCGGATGACTACGATTACAAAATTGAGTATCTGAAATTTGAAGAAGGCGGTCCCTTCCCGGAAATCATGACGAAAAACCCGCATGTCGCATACAAAACAGACGATATGGATCCGTATCTTGCGGATGCGGATGAAGTCATCTTCGGGCCGGTGGATGCTGCGCCCGGTGCACGTATGGCGTTTATTCTCAAAGACGGCCTGATTATTGAGCTGTACGAAGCGAAATAACGAGCGCGCATGATGAATACGTAGAAAAAACGGACAAGAATGACTCCGTGCCTGACGCGGAGTCGTTTTCATTTCACTGCTTCACAGAAGCACCGATTTGTATCCATTTTCGTGTTCAGGAGCTCCGCCTGCAGTATAATGAAGCAACCGCAAGAGCACGCGTTTTATAACGTCAGTGCCTTTCACAGGAAGGAATGACAACACATATGAAAGCGATCCTATTAACCGCCAACAAGGAAAAAGGACGAAATGTTTATAACCCCAAGAATCTTGAGAAAATTCGCCGTGAGTTTGATCTGGACGGCACCATCTACACAAAAAAAGACATTTTGTCACCAGAGCATAATTTTTCCGATGTGGAAATTATCTTCGGTTGTTGGGGTGTGGAGTCCTTTTCCGTTCAAGAGATTAAAGAGAACCTGCCCAAACTGAAAGGTTTCTTCTATGTTGGCGGCTCGGTGCAGTATTTTGCCAAACCTTTTCTGGAAGCAGGCATTCGAATCAGCGGGGCATGGCAAGCCAATGCGGTCGCTGTCGCGGAGTATATTGTCTCGCAAATGATTTTGGGCATCAAAGGCGTTTTCTTATCCAGAATCACCCGCTCAACCGAATGGGACGAGAAGAAGAAGCTTGTCATCCCGGTCAAGGGCTTTTATGGCATCAAAATCGGTATTTTGGGAAGCGGAGCCATCGGCAGAAAGCTGATCGAGTTCCTATCAAATTACAAAGATAATCAGCTGGAGATCTATCTGTATTCGCCGAGCCTTACAGAAGAGAAAGCAAATCAACTGGGCGTGAAAAAAGCCACCGTTGAGGAGATATTCAAAGAGTGTGATATCATTTCCAATCACATCGCGAATAATCCGCAAACGTTCGGTTTTTATACCAGTAAACAGTTCGATCTGATGGGCGATCAAGTCGTGTTTATCAACAGCGGCAGAGGCGAGCAGGTTGTGGAAAACGATTTGGCGGAAGCGATGCGAAAACGGCCGCAATCCTGCGCGCTGCTTGACGTTACGTATCCAGAACCACCAAACGAAAGTTGTCCTTACTTCTCTGTTGACAATATTTTCATCAATCCACACATTGCCGGCAGCCAGAACAATGAGCTGGAACGAATGGTGGATTATATCCTTCGGGATGCAATCAATCTAAAGCAAGGGAAAGCATTCCTATACGAGATTACGCTGGCGTCGCTCTCCCACCTTGCATAAAAACCCATCCTCCGGCACTCGGTGCATTTTACACCTGAGTTCAACTGAATTTTTAAAAGCGGAAGCATCCCATTGTGAGAGAATGATCCGTGAAGATCAAATGAGGAATGAGAGGTACCATATGCAACTGTCCTGTTTCGAAATTCCAAAACTCATTGACATCAGCGCGGTGAGGGCAAACGTAACCTACGAAGAAGTGGAGGCTTTGGCGTTTACTGCAAAGAAGTACGGTTTCGTCTGCGCGTTTACTATGCCGTGTTTCACATCCAATCTTGTCACACTATTGAAGAACTCCTCCGTTTCCGTTGGCGGCGCTGCCGGATTTCCCTCCGGGGCGGATTGTACGGAAGAGAAAGTCTCTTGCGCAATCAGGGAGAAACAAATGGGTTGTGAGGAGATCGATATGGTGATCAACATCGGTTCCCTCCTCTCCGGTGATGATGATCGCGTGAGATCGGACATCCGGGCAGTCGTGGAGGCGGTATCTCCTCTTCCCGTGAAAGCTATTCTGGAGGTCGCATATCTGACGAATCCTCAGATTGTAAGAGCATGTGAGATCGCAGTCGAAGCGGGTGTTACCTTTGTCAAATCCGGCACAGGGTGGGCAAGCGCACCGACTACGTTGGAGCATATCAGGATCATGAAACAAACGGTCGGAGACCGTGCCAAAATCAAAGCTGCCGGTGGAGTGCGTACTCTTTCATGCCTGGAAGAGATGGTGGATGCCGGATGCTGCCGATTCGGTATCAGTGTCACGTCCGCTCTGAGCATCTTAAAAGAGGCATATGCGCGCGATGGCATTCCATTTGATGAAACGTCTGGGACGAGCACCAACCCCGAGGAATATTGATTTGTCTTTGCGAAAGGGGTCGATCAGCATATGAAGTACATCATCGCTTACGATCTGGGAACCGGCGGTATCAAAACCTCGCTCGTTGACACCCGAGGGGAAATAATCTCAAGCTGCTTTGCCTCCTGCGAAACGTATTATCCCGCGCCGAATTTTCGCGAGCAGAAGCCGGAGGACTGGTGGCAGATCCTGTCACAAACAACGAAAGAGCTGCTGTCTTCCACTGCAATTGACGCAAACGACATCGTTGCGGCAGCATGTTCCGGACATAGTCTAGGTGTAGTGCCGATCGATTCGGAGGGACGCTTGCTCCTCAAAACCGTGCCGATCTGGTCTGATGCGCGCGCGATGGAGGAAGCTGAAAAGGCTCTTCCGCGTATAGAAGATGTCGACCGTTGGTATTTTATTACGGGAAACGGGTTCCCCGCGGGGCTATACTCTGCGTTCAAGATACTCTGGTATCAGAAACACATGCCGGAGATTTATCAAAAGACAAGAACCTTCATCGGCACGAAAGACTATCTGAACTTTCGGTTGACAGGTGTGCTTTGCACAGACCACTCTTATGCATCCGGCTCGGGCGTGTATGACCTGATCAAATGCGACTATGATGCCGGAACGATCCGTACGTTCGGTCTCAGGAACGAAGATTTCCCGCCGCTGAAAGAATCGAGCGACCTGATCGGTACGATCCTGCCGGACGTTGCGCGGGCGCTGGGTCTGCCGGAACGCTGCGCGGTCGCCGCAGGCGGTGTCGATAACGCCTGCATGGCCGCCGGAAGCGGCTGCGTACAGGAGGGTATGGGGTATACAAGCCTCGGCACATCTGCCTGGGTCGCGATCGTCGGTACAAAGCCCGTGCTGGATGCCCGTACGAAACCCTATGTGTTCGGAGCCGTGCAGAAAGGCATGTACGTTTCCGCACAGAGCATCTTTTCGGCTGGTAACACATACCGTTGGATTCGCAATCAAATCTGCAGCGACCTTGTCGAGGCGGAGCGAACCGGTGGCGAGAATAGTTACGTTGTGATGGATCGCCTCGCACAAACGTCTCCGCCAGGTGCAAATGGACTCATCGTGACACCTACACTGGCGGGTGGAAATCTACTCGACAAGTCCACAAACGCCAGAGGGACAATTTCAGGTCTGGATCTCAAGCATACACGTGCGGATATCATTCGTGCATCGCTGGAAGGGATTTGTCTTGGGCTAAAAGTTGCACTCACGGAGCTCGAAGCACATTCGAGCTCAAGCAATAGCATGCTGCTTGTCGGTGGCGGTGCCAAAAGCGCGTTCTGGCGATCGCTCTTTGCGGACATCTACGAAAAAAGCATCACATCCTCAAGCGTCGGGGAAAACGCAGGCGCGATTGGTGCAATGGCTTGTGCAGCAGTCGGCACCGGGCTCTGGCGTGATTATTCTCCCTTGATAGAGATCAACCGCCCGATCGACAGCATCGCTCCAAAGCAAGACAATCAACTGCTTTATCGCAGAATTCTCCAGGCTTATCGGAAGATTTCTGATTTCCAAAGCGATCTGGCAGAATTACGTATAGAACTGGGTATCTAGTATGATGCATTCGAAAAAGCTGTTTTCATTCCACATGAACTATCGCAACTCTATTTGCCATGGTTAACTTTTCCGGCAAACGCGGCCTGCCCATAAAAATAGTCATGCAACACGCGATCTGTAACATCCCTCAACGATTCATTTTTAGTTTTCGCTCCAGTAGCAAAATGGACAATACCGTCCCCGACACCCAGCCGACCGGCCAAGCAATCCAGATTCCGACCGCTCCCCACAGGGATGCAAACAGAAACCCGCAGCCGACGCGTAGAGAAAGATCCGCAAACGTTCCGGTCAGCAGTTCTTTTATGGCTCCAAGCCCGCGCAATGTTCCGTCGCACGCGATCTTGACCGCAACGATGATATAGAACGGTATTACGATCCGGAAAAACTGTCCGGCAGCCTGCATCGCCTCCGCACTGCCGGTACGTATAAACATGCTCAGCAGTTGTGGTTGAAACAAGAGAAACACAGCGGATATGGCAACCCCAAAGCAGACCGAAAACAGAACCGCCGCGTTTCGGCCGGAACGAATGCGTTCCGGCTTGTTTGCGCCGCTGTTCTGCGCAGAAAACGCCGCCATGCCTTTATCAAACGCCATCAGCCCGGAGATGGCCATGTTGTTGAGCTTGATGACGGCGGCATATCCCGCGGACACACCAGCGCCAAAGCTGTTGACATTCGCCTGAATCAGCACGTTCCCCGATGAAACGATCAGCTGCTGGAGCGATACGGGCAGCGCAATCTGCAGCATCTCACGAAGCAAGTCCAACGAGAACCGCTTTGATTTTGCAGTACCATCTGAGCAGCGAAAGGCGCTCAAACGTCTATTGAGCAGAAACAACGTAATCAGCGCACCGCCCGTCTGGCAGATCAGCGTCGCCCATGCGATGCCCGGTACGCCGAGACGAAAGCGCACGACAAAAAGCAAATCCAGAGCGATATTGGCTAGCGATGAGACCGAAAGGAACACGGCGGGCGTTTTCGCGTCGCCCATCGCAGCAAACACGCCCAGCGCGATTTGAAACAGAAACATCGGCAAAAGCCCCGCGGTGTAAAGCGCGAGATATTGGCTGGACGGCACAAGTAACTCCTGCGGCGTGCGCATCAGGCGCAGAATTACATCCTTGCATACGAGCCCTGCCAGAGATAACAGTAGGCAGAACCCCGCTGTCGCGAGCAGAGCAGTTGAAACCGCCGTGCGGACATCGTCCCATCTCCCCGCGCCGAACCTGCGCGAGATCACGACGGAAACGCCCATCGAGGCTCCAAAGGCAAGCGCCTGATAAAGCAGCGTCACCTGATAGGCGTTCCCGACAGCGGCAAGCGCCGTTTCCCCGATCCACCTGCCCGCCACCAGGCTGTCCACCAGCACATAGAGCTGCTGCACGAGCGCGCTGAAAAACAGCGGCAAGCAAAACCGCCAGATCAGGCCGGATGGTTTCCCTTTCGTCAGGTCGTTGTTCATGCGCTTCCACCTCTGCGGATGTTTTTCGCCCTATTTGTCCGCAACGGGAAAGAGAAGCAAACGCACGACAGATTACGATCTATCGTGCGTCATCTCCGTTTCCGAAATCAAATATATACTTTATTGGGAATACCGTTATCTGCCCCAGCACTTGTAAAGATTCTTCGAAATCTCTACGGCCGCTTCCTGCAGCGCGGGCAGGTATTGCAGCAGATCGTCCGTGTTCTCAACGCCGACAAACCCGCTGAACGAAAGCGCGGCGATGATGTCCCCGTCGCAATTGCGCACCGGAACGCCGATGCAGCAGCCGTTTTCCGCAGATTCCTTGTTGTCAAACGCGAATCCGGTCTTTGCGACCTTCCTGAGTTCCTGCCAGAATACATCTGGATCCGTGATTGTATGCGCGGTCAGCGGCACCATTTCGCAGGAGTTGATGATCTGCTCCGCGAGGCTCACCGGCAGCTCCGAAAGCAGAATCTTGCCACCTGCGCAAGCGTAGAACGGAAGATCGGAGTAGAGCGGCGGGATATAGTCTACAAATTTCTTGGTGCGGGATTGCTGGAGAATATAGCAGTGCGCTCCTTCGCGCACGGTCAGGTTCATCGCCTGTCCGAATTCCGCGGTGCAGCGTTCCATCGTAAAGGCTGCAACCTCCTTGAGCGCAAGATAGAGGTTGTCCTTCTCCATCACGAAGCTGATCTTCTGCCCCGTGATGTAGCGGTCGTCTCCGCACTGATAGACCCAGCTGTTGACCTCCAGCGTTTTGAGGATGCGGAAGGCGGTGGACGGGCTGATGTCGCATTTTTTCGCGATCTCATTGACGCCAAGACGCTTGCGCTCCGTGCGCAGCACATCCAGAACGGCAAGCGCACGATCCACCATCTTGATCGTTTCCGTGCCTTTTCCGTTTTGTTCTTCCAGTGTCAGTGTGCCGGATTGTTCCATGTTGCTCTGCCTGCACTTCCTTTGGCGGTTCCCCATGCGTCCGCTGAAAACACGCGGACTGTTCCCTGCTACAGTGTTTGGTTGAATAAACATGGAATTTTAATTCCGAATGATTACCGAACACTTTATTTGGACGTGATTACGATAGGGTCCACCTTTTTTATTACTATATCGCATCGTTTTTTACTTGTCAATCTCCCTTTTCGGGCGGCATGCCTTCCTGCAAACGTCCATTTTTCACGTGGAATGTTTCAAAATATTTCTTGATCTCTGTTGAAAATAAGTACACATTCGGAAAGATCTGTGATAAAATCCAAATTGCACCCAATTTAAGGAATTGTTATTCCGGTTTTCATACATAAAACAACTTCCTTCCCTTCGTCAACGCCGCCTGCGTTATTCTCAATTCTAAAACTTGTCATCTGCCACAAACACAGCAGGCGAATTCAATCAGCACAGACACTGTATTTTCGCGATATACGATGCAAAAAACGCTTATAAACTGCAGAAGATATCCCGTTTTCTGAATTCTTTCAGATTTTTGAATTTTTTCAAAAATTCCTGTTGACAATTCTCCGGAATGGGTATTAACTAATAATCGGAATATGCATTCCGGTTTTTTTAGAGAAAATCACATCTTACAAAAATCTAAAGGAGTATCAAGTTATGGCACGCGAAAAACTCACAGGCATCTACATCCCGATGGTCACCCCGTTCAACAAAGACGAGTCCATCAACTTCGGCGGCATCAAAGAAGTCACGGATTTTCTTGTCGAGAACGGCGTTTCCGGCGTCATCCCCTCCGGCAGCACGGGCGAAATGATCGCGCTGACCCCTGCGGAACAGATCGCGATCAACACCGCGACCGTGAAAGCCGCCGCAGGCCGCATCAAGGTCGTCGCATCGACGGGCGCATACCGCACCAAGGATGTCGTTGAAATGTCCATTGCGGCGGAAGCAGCAGGTGCCGATGGGATCATGGCCGTAACCCCCTGGTACATGGCGCCGAACCAGAATGAACTCTACAACCATTATGAAACCATTCGCAAAGCGATCAAAATCCCGATCATGGTCTATCACAATCCATATTACTCCACCTGCCTGATGAGCGACGAGTTCATGGCAAAGCTGTATAACGACGGCCTCATCGACGCGGTGAAGGAACGTCAGGCGGACGTGTACCGTCAGCAGGACCTGCGCTACCTGACCGATGACGGCTTCGGCATCTTCTACGGCTACGACGTCTGCCCCGTGGAAAGCCTCGCCTGCTGGGCGGACGGCTGGGTCTGCGGCACGGGCAACCTCTTCCCGAAGGAGAACACCGCGGTCTACAACCTCGCCAAGGCGCGCAAGATGGAAGAAGCCATGAAGGCGCATTTCGCGCTGGTCCGCCCGTATCTGCCGCTGTTCACCAAGCCCACGGCGGATGGCATGCCCACCCCGTGGCTCCAGATCATCAAGGAAGGTCTGAAGCTCCGCGGCGTCGACGCAGGATACTGCCGCAAGCCCGTCATTTCCGAGCTGCCGGACGACGTCATGAAGACGCTCAAAGCCGTCCTGAAAGAGTACGGTTATCTCGCATAGTCTTCCTTTCTGCCTCTGCGTTTATTATGATAGAACAAGCCGCGCCTCTGTTCCGCTCCGGTCTCATCCGGCGCGGAGCGGAGGGCGGAGACCCGATATTTTTACCCTTCTTCGTTTCCCGTTTACTTTATCCGATCAATCGTTATTCCCGTCAATCAACATTACAATGCCATTTTTTCAATTCAGCAGAGAATCATAGGAGGAATCAAAACACATGCGGACAAAAACAGTGGATGTTCTGGTGGCTGGCGGCGGCACCGCGGGGGTCATCGCGGGCTTGGCCGCGGCGAGAAACGGCGCCAAAACCGTCATCGTCGACAAGCAGCGCTGCCTTGGCGGCCAGTTCACCGCGGGCATGCAGGGCGCCTGGGTCGGGTTCAGCGACAAGAAGAACCGCATCGTCGGCGGCATCGCCTGGGAACTGAGGAACATCTTCAAAGCGCGCAACGCCATCGTGGAAGTCGATCCGGAGACGGATGTCTGCTTCCTCTATGACACCGAAGTTGCGAAGGTCATTCTCGATGAAGTCACCAGCAAGGAGCCCAACCTTGAGTGCTTCCTGGATACGGCTATTGTTGACGTGATTCAGGAAGGCGACACCGTGGTCGGCCTTGTTGTGCTCTCTCAGAGCGAGATGATGGAACTCCGTGCAAAGGTCGTCATCGACAGCACGGGCGATGCGCTGGTTGCCTATAAAGCGGGCGCGCCGTACGAAATGCGTGAAAAAAAGGACATTCAGCCGATGACGCTCATGGGCAGAATGTGCGGCATCGATATGGATCGCGTGAAGAAATACTACGAGGAGAACCCGCCGGTGCTGGATACCCATGTTCCGCCCGCATGGCACGATTTCAAAACGTTCCCAGGTTTCATGCACTTCGGCCTTGCCGATGAACTGAAAAACGTGGAACTCCCGCCGGAAAAGGAATACCTGCGCAACTGGCTGGGCATCTTCACCTCCACGCCGAATCCCGGCGAAGTGACCATCAACTGCTCCGGCGCGATTGAAGCGCACAGCACGGAAGGTTTTGAATCCCGCGCAGCGCAGGAAAACTTCTCGCAGAAATGCCTTTACGACGTGGCGGAAGCATTCAAAAAATACGTCCCCGGCTTTGAAAACTCCTATCTCTCAGCGATTGCGGCACTGCTCGGCGTCCGCGAAAGCCGTCGCATCATCGGCGATTACAAGGTCACGCTGGACGATTTCAACGCCGCGCGCGACTTTGAGGACACCATCGGCCGCGGCGCGATGCCTGCCGGCGCACACACGCCCGACGGCGTGACCATGTACGTCTACGATCTCGAACCCGGTCAGTCGATGACCATCCCCTACCGCTGCATGCTGCCCAAGGGCAAGGACGGCATTCTCGTTGCCGGTCGATGTGTTTCCTATGAAGCGCCGGTCGCCAACTGCATCCGCTGCATGCCGCAGTGCATGGTGATGGGCGAAGCCGCCGGAACCGCCGCAGCCATTGCGGTGAAAGATGGCGTAACCCCTAGAAACGTCGATATGAAAAAACTTCAGGCCAACCTGAAAGAACACAACGTGATTTTATAAGATTCGTGGTTTGCGCGCGCACTCTGCGAATGATAATAAAAAGGAGGAAGTCTTGATGAAACGCTCCATGAAACAAATGATGGCGATCCTGCTGACCCTTCTGATGTCGCTTTCTCTTGTTGCCTGCGCGGCTCCCGCTGAGGAAGCAGCACCCGCCGAAGTGACCGCAGCGCCCGAAGCCGCGGCAACCGAAGCCCCCGCCGAGGCGACGCCGGTAGACTATGCGGGTCAAAAGCTCGTCATCTGGACCAACCTGACCGCGGACGCGCAGTTTGAGGTTCTGAGCAAGCAGTTCAACGAGCTTGCGCAGCAGCTCGGCATCGAAGTGTCGGTCGAAAAGGTCGCGTTCAACGAAATGTACGGCAAACTCGCCGCGGCGGCATCCTCCGGCGATGTTCCGGACATCATGCACACCAACTTCGGCGGCACGGCTTATCTCTACGCCGCCGACAGCATCATGCCGCTGGACGACGTCATCAACGCCATCGGTGCGGATGATTTCTCCCAGGCGTACAAATCCGTCCTGACCGGAAAAGACGGCAAGATCTACGGCCTTCCGGACTGGGCGATGCATACCTCCGTCTGGTATCGCAAAGACCTCTATGAAGCAAACGGCCTTTCCGTGCCCACCACCTGGGCGGAACTGCTTGCGAACGCGGAAGCACTCAACAGCACGGATCTCTCCGGCTTTGCCGTACCGCTCGACGGCGTGCAGGTCGCAGCACAGACACTCTATGCCATGATGACCTCCGCCGGCGTCTACTTCACCGATCCTGCAACCGGTGAGTACGTCTTCGACAAGGAAAAGGATGAAACCATCAAAGTCATCGACTATCTGGTCGAACTGTATCACAAGGCATCTCCTGCGGGCTCGCTGACCTGGTCCTGGGGCGATTACCGCAACGCGCTCGCCGTCACCGGCACCGTGGCGATGACGCTCGACATGGGCGCCGTCATCGGCAACGCGCAGGGCAATAACCCCGATATGGTCGATAAACTCGGCTGCTTCGACTTCCCCGGTGTGGACGGTGCAGCAAAGGCCTCCTTCGGCTCCGGCTATTGCTTCGTCGCCTCCAAACAGGATGATCCGGTTCGCACAGCGCTGGTCTCCGATTTCCTCAAAGCGCTCTACACCCCGGAACGCGCAGCAGAACGCGCCCTCTCCCGCCCGATGTTCGCCTTCCCGTCCTACAAGCCCGCATTCGAGCTCTACAAATCGAGCGAGAAGGTAGCAGCGTTCCAGGATCAGGTCGATTCCATCTTCAACTCGTTTGAAAACGGCACCTGGCACTGGTACGGAATGGAAGCAGGTCTCTCCGCGATGTCCGCATACATCGAGTCCACCAATATCTTCGGCGTGGCACTCCAGGGCGCATGCGACGGAACCTATACCTCCGAAGAAGCCTACAACCTGATCAACGATGATCTATTAAGCTTCGCCGGCACCATGTAACGGCAGCTTGCGCACCACTCTCTGCTTAACACGGGACTGGGAAGAACGCGGGCAACTGCGTTCTTCCCAATCTGCAAGTTTACGGATGTGGTATGATTCCAGTATCCGTCCCACACGCATCTGTATCGCCATTCTTATCACATCCGCCCGGCACTCTTGATTCTATATGAGGGAGAACAGCTATGACCTCCGGAACAGTCTTCAAGCGCCCGCGCATCTTCACAAGCTATGAACGAAGGCATAAACTGATCGGGCTCGCGTTTGCGGTTCCCGTGATCGTGTTTCTGCTTGCGTTTGTGCTCTATCCCGTGCTCTATAACGTTTGGCTGAGCTTCACCAATGCGTCGCTGATCAAGAAAACCAGCAGCTTTGTCGGGATCGATAACTACATCAAGATCTTCAGCAATCAGCTGTTTCTCAAATATTTCTGGAACACCATCCGCTGGACGTTCTTCTCCGTGCTCGGGCAGCTCGTCCTGGGTCTCGGCATCGCGCTGCTGATTGCCCGCCCGATGAAGGGCGGCACGGCGCTGAGGAGCTTCCTTCTGATCCCCTACGTCGTGCCCGCTGTCACACTCGCGCTCGTGTCCAAATGGATCATGAACAGCGACTATGGTATCGTCAGCTACTGGCTGCAGCAGGCCGGGCTGCTCGAGGCAAGGCAATCGCTTCTCGCGATGCAGGGTCCCGCGATGTGGGTCGTGGTGATCCTGAACGTGTGGCGTTCCTACCCATTCCCCATGCTGATCTACTGGGCGGCGCTCAAGAGCATCGACAAGCAGATCTATGAGGCTGCCACGGTGGACGGTGCGAATAAATGGAAGACGTTTTTGCACATCACGCTGCCGCAGCTCAAGAACACCACCATCGTCCTCGCGGTGCTGCGCATCATCTGGACTGCGACCTACTATGACCTGATCTTCATGGTGACCGGCGGAGGCCCCTCCGGCTCCACCACGCACCTGCCGATTCTGATCTATCAGGCATCGTTCGGCTCCTACCAGATCGGCTACGCTGCCGCAATCTCGATGATACTCGGTGTACTCATGTTTGGATGTATCATCTTCTACGTCACCCGCTCCGGCTTGACGGAAGACTGACGGAAAGGCAGGTAATATGATGGAAAAAGGTATGAAAGCATCCAAAATCAAAACCGGAATTCTCGTCACGATCCTGATCGTCTTTCTGGTGGTCATCGTCGGTTTCCCGCTGGCTTGGATGGCGCTGAGCTCGCTGAAACCCGGCGTCGAGTTGTTTACAATCCCGCCGAAGATCCTCCCGCAGAACTGGTCGCTGGAATGGTACATACAGGCGTTCAGTAACCCTAACGTCATCCGCTATTTTCTCAACAGCTTGCTCATCGCGTCGGTCGTGATGGTCGTGGACATGCTGATCGGCACACTAACCGCATACAGCCTCACGCGCTTTCACTACAAGGGCAGAAAACTGATCCTCATCAGCGTACTTGCGGCGTATTGCGTGCCGCCGATCATGCTCATGCTGCCGCTTTACAAGATCGTGAACTCCTTCGGCCTACCGGAGAGCCACCTCGGCGTGATTATCGCGCACCTGACCGTGACGCTGCCGTTTTCGGTCTGGCTGCTGGTTTCCTTCTTCAAGAAACTGCCGAAGGAGATCAATGAAGCCGCGGTCATGGACGGGGCGGGCGAGCTGCAGGTGTTCCTCAAGGTCGAGCTGCCGCTCTGCGTCTCCGGCGTGCTCAGCACGGGCATTATGGCGTTCATCATGTCCTGGAACGAGTTTCTGCTCTCCAGCGTGCTCATCAGCAAGGAATCGATGAAGACCCTAACGGTGGGGCTTGCGAACTACATCAGTTCCACCCACATCGATTGGGGTATCATCATGGCGCTCGGCACGATCACGACGATTCCCGTCATAATCCTCTTTGCGCTGGTACAGAAATACTTCGTCGAGGGCATGACCGCGGGCGCGGTCAAGGGATAAGGCAGCCGTGTGGCCTGTTCTGACCTTCGCGCTTTTAAACAGTGCGCACATAGTTCAAGTTTCCGAACGCATTGCTTCGGCCGCCGAGGAAAGTTGGTCTCTAAAATTCGGCTGTCGTGAACGTATGGATCACCTGAACGGACTGATCCGTCTGGTTGGAGCCATCACGACTGTGCCGCTGCTTTAACGGAACTTTCTCAAGGCAACAAAAACTCGTCAAAAAAAAGCGCTGGCGGCGGGACTCCAATGGGTTCCGCCGCACAGCGCTGATGTTTATTTTGCACCTACTAGGTCTGCCGGAAAACCGGCTATTCAGGCCGTATTCCGATTACCCCTTCCGATTCACGCATCGAATTACTTGGTTACTGCCTCCAACCCGTTCGCCGCAAGATTCTTTAAAAACGCCTTATGATCGGCATAGAGTTCCTGCGTGAGCGGATTGCGCTTGGTTTTCACGATGACCACGATTTCATACACGAGCACCGCAAAGTTTGAAAGCAGTGCCAGCGCGCTCACAATCGTCAGCGCGGCAGGATTGTAGGTGGAAGTGATGCCGAACGCCGGCTGCGCCATATAGTCCACCGCAAGGGAGAACATGCCGAACAGCGCAAGCGTCTGCGCGCGGTGCTGCAGCCAGATGCCGCGCTTGATGAAGAACTCTGCCAGTGTGCAGGACACAAGCAGCGCAACACCCGCATACATGGCGCGCGTTGAGAGGCAGTTATAGCAGTAGGCAAGGTTCCAAAGATCATAGGCGATGATCCAGAACCAAAGCTGATCCGCCCAGACCATGTCCTTGGACTTTGTGTTCGAAACGCGGATGCCCACCCAGCCCGTCATGGTCAGTACAAGCAGGATGCCGGCAATCGCATTCAGTATGTTCCAGGGCCCGCCGAGCAGGGTCAAGCCCGCGCTGTCGGTAGTCAGCGTTTTGAAGGTGTTGAATACCTCCAGATCGCGGAAGACCGCCTCTATGATATTGATCCCGAGGATCGCGACCGGAAAGTATGCCGCAAATTTCGTGCTGCCGAGCTTGGTATAGCGAATCGCCATAAAGCCGACAACGCCGAGGAGTGCGGAATAGGTCTTCACCACGCCAAACCAGGTCTTGCTGGAAGGACTGGAGACGATGCCCGCGGCGATGAGGCCAACCAGCACAACCGGAAACACGCAATAGGTCAAAATGGCGAGGATCTTGCTGCGCCGCGTGATCTCGTTGAGCAAAACCAGTGCCGCGATGACCGCAACGACGGTCAGGATGCTGACAAGCGAGTACCCCTGAAAAAAGAATCCCATCTTCATTTCCTCCGTATTACTCTTTGCTATAGCTGAATGGAAACATCGCCGATCGGGTATGCCTTGCAGGAGTGGATGTAGCCGTATTTTTCATCCGCTTTTCGAAGCAGCATCCCCTTGGATAAAAACACGTTGCCGGAGACGAGCTTCACGCGGCAGAGGCTGCATTCGCCGCTGCGGCAGCAGACGTTCACGCGAACGCCCGCACGTTCCAGCGCGATTAGGATCGGCTCATTTGCGCGCACTTCGATGGTGCGATCACCTACGGTCAGGCGGAACACTTCCTGTCCGGTCAACGCAGCAGGCCATCCCGCCTCTTTTTCAACATTCTTGCAGGCGCCGAAGAGCTCCCGGCGGATTCGTTTTTCCGGCACGCCGAGCGCCTCCAGCTCCCGCTGGCAGAACTCGTTCATCACCTGCGGACCGCAGATGTAGCAGGTGCGCTCGGCAAAATCCGGTACCAATCGTGAGATACGCGCCCCGTCGAGAAACCCGGTTTCCCCCGTCCAGCTCGGAATATCGTCGGAGATCACGAGCGCATAGCGAAAATTCGGATAGGACACGGCATACGCGCTGAGTTCCTCATGATACAGCGCGGCCTGCACATTCCGGCAACCGTAGAGCAGCACGATGTCGCGATCCAGTTTTGCTTCCAGCACTTCGCGCGTCATGGACAGAAACGGCGTGATTCCGCTGCCACCCGCGAGGAACAGCGATTTTCTCGAATGGAACACCGGCTGATAGCGGAACACTCCCGCAGGCCCGTTTGCGCAGAACCGGTCGCCAACCTTGACATCGTCCAGCAGATAATCCGAAACAAAACCGCAGGCAGATCGTGCAACCGTGATTTCGTAATATCCTCGCTGCCGGGGAGAAGAGCTGATGCTGTACGGGCGGCTCGTGCGGACGCCTTCGATCTCGGTAAACAGATTGAGATACTGTCCCGCTTCGAATGGCGGCAGATAGCCCTCCGCGCCCGAAAGCCGGATCAACTTCGCGTTCTTTCCCATGTCCGCAATTGCGCTGACGATGAGATTGAGTGACTTTGCGTGAAGCGGCGCAATCCGTTCGTCCGCTTCGTTTCCCTGCTTGATCTTATCCAGCGATACCTTGCGCAGCACGCGGATGTCCTCCAGAACTTCCTCTCCGTGCACAAGCGTACCGAGCAGCGTGTCCTTTAATGTTTTTCCCATCGTCACACCTCTTTTGCCACGCGTTTGGCAAGCTTATCCGCAAACAGATAGTTCGGCCCGAAGCCGCAGGCGTTGACCCAGCCGCTGGCGAACTCCAGATTCGGGATCTTGCTCTCCGCCGGAAAGAAAAACACCGAGTTCAGCAAGTCCTGCTCATAGCCGTAAATCGCACCGCCGGGGTGATTGAGATAGCGCATGTGCGTCAAAGGCGTCGCAATCTCCATCTCCTCGATGTGGCTTGTGAATCCGGGGTACATCGCTTCCAATCGCGCGACGATGCGCCTGCCCGCCTCGTACTTCATCTCGTAATACTGTTCGGGCGAAAGTTTTTCCCACTCCGTGCCGTATTTCAGCGTGCCCGCGGTGATGATGCTCGTGCCCTTTGGCGATACTTCGGGATCATCCACCGTATAGCACGTCGCCACCATCGGGTCATGCTCCGGAAGGAGCTTATAGGCGTCCTGAAAATCCTTGTTTGCATCGAAGCTCTCGTAGTTAAGCGTAAACGAGGTCGTAAAGCCGATCTCCTCCGGCGTGCAGTCCAGCCCGATGAAGCACGTGATCGCCGAAATGCCGACCGTATAGGGCTTGAGGTATTCCCGCGCGGCGGCAGGAACCTCGTCCGCCTCCAACAGCGCGCCATAGGTCGTCAGCGGAGAGATGTTGGAGATGATCCGTTTCGCCCGATATTCCGCGCCGTTGTCATCCACGACCCCGACCGCTTTGCCGCCTTCCAGCAGCAGTCTCTTTACGCCGAGATTGAGGCGGACTTCCCCGCCCATGCGGCGGATGGCTTCCATGATGGCCTGGTTCATCATCATGGATGTGCCGCGCAGATAGAAGGGCTTGTCCTCCATGTAGATGTTCGTGCATTTTGCGAGGATCGACCACGGGAAGCGCTCCGGCGGCATGCCCATAAAGCACCAGTAAGCGCTCAACGCCAGCTGAAGTTTCGAAGAGTGAAAGAACTCATCCAGCACTTCCTGCGTGCTCTTGAGGCCATAAAGTGCAAGCGTTGGATACATCCTGGGAAAGAGCAGCTTCATGACCGCTTTTTTGACTGCTCCCGGTTCACCCGAACTGTTCGCGCTCGCTTCGGCGAACTTCGCCGACTCGGCCGCAAACTTGTAAACCGTCTCAAAGTAGCGCAGAATGGCGTCTTTTTCGCTAGGAAACTGTTCCGCAAGATACGCCTCGCAAGCCTTGCGGTCGGCGGGAATGCTGACCCCCGTGCCGTCCGGAAAATTCACGCGGAACAGCTCTTTGATCTCGATCCATTCGATCTCGCTCTCGATGCCGTAGCGCCGGAACTGCTCGCGCAGAGGCCCCGGCTTTTCCGGCGTGCCCATGCTGCTGAGCTGATGCAGCGCAACCTCAAACTCAAATCTTCCTCTGCGGAAGCTCGTGCCGCAGCCGCCGGGGATATTGTGTTTTTCAAACACAAGCACGCGTTTCCCCAGCTCGGCCAGCGTCGCGGCGGAGGCAAGCCCGCCGTTTCCCGCGCCGATGATGATGACGTCGTATTCGTTCATGTGCGTTTTCCCTTACTTCACGAAGCTTGCAAAGAGGATCAGCGCTACGTTGAGTATCATGACCGGTATCTGGACGGCAGGCTTTTTCGTGAACGCAACAAAGCGCGAAAACCGCTCGCTTTTCAGGTTTTCTTCCACAAATTCCTTTTCTGAGATTTGCAGGCATCCGCCAAACGAAAGCGAACCCGCGCGGAAGACGAGCCAGAATCCGGGGTTTCCGGTGATGAGGCTGCCGAGAATCGGCGCGGCAAGAATGCCGACGTGCAGCTTCGCCACCGCAGGAGAGAACTCGTTGGTCACGAAAATCCAGTTCCAAAGCGTGTAGGCGACAATCCAGGCGATGGTTCCCGCGAACGTAAGCGCGTGGAACTCGTACATGTGCATGAATTTGGAGAAGAATCCCAGCTGCGTTAGCCCCGTGTAGTCGATCCACGATCCGCGCAGAAAAACGCAGGAAGCCGCGAGTACGAGACCCGTGATCCCGTTGAAATAGCGCTTGTAGCGGACGATATCCGTCAGCGTTGCCTCAAGAATATTGATGGCAAGGAAGATGATGACGATGTTGACGAAAATCTGGCGGTCGAGAATGTTGAAGACCGCAAAGATGATCAGCACGCGCAGCAGCGTCAGGGTCGTCAGCTTGAGGCGCTCAAAGAACACGAGCTTGCAAAAGATCATGATGATCAGCGGCAGCAGCACATTGACCAGAATGTTCACGAGAATCGGCTGACTTGCCGCGAGCATGCTTGTCGCGGTAAATGCGATCGTCAGGATCAAAAGCAGTACGTTTTGATTGCGGTGCTCCGCGCTCTTGGTCACAGGTTGTTCCGACATGACAATACCCTCTCTTCTGTTTGTTTTGTGATGTTGCCGCTTGAAAAACGGCCGGAATTTCTAAAACTCTTCTTCAAACGAAGCTGTCAGTAGCTTGCAAAAATGCGTCAGCCGCTCGCGCGCGTCGATTCCGCTTGTTGCAGAGCCGCCCTGCATGATCGCCATCTTTTGCAGCAAACCCAGCAGCGCATCATAGGTGTTGTAGTACAAAAGCTCCACATTCCGGCTCGTCTTCACCGATCCGTCGGCGATGCCCGCCCGGATGGCGTTGGCAAGCGGCGCGTTTGAGCTGTGAAACGGCGTTGGCGGCTTGTTGTCCAGGAGCGCGCTCTTGCCGTTGCGGTTGAGATATCCCTCCGCTTCATGGACAAATATGATCTTTTCCCGATTCGTAAAATAGAGTTCCGCGTAGGCACATAAGATTTCGAAAATCTGTGAAATTCCGTCTTTTTCACTCAAGCTTGCCGCGTGTGCGCGTTCAATCTTGTGCTGATTGTCGTCCCAAAAGAGCAGCGCCGCGGCAAGAACCAAATCTGCCTTGGTTGCAAAATATCGATAGATCGAGCGTTCCGTCAGCCCCGCACGATGTGCAATCTCGGATATCTTGGCCTGCTCAATCCCCTGCTCGATAAAGCAGGAAAGAGCCGCTTCAATCACGGTTCGTTTGTTCTGTTCACGCAATTCTTCCAAAGACATTGTTTTGTTCCTTCAGCTGAAAAAAATCGATCCTGTGATCCGGATATGAAAGCGCATCGAAAAATGTCATTTGAACTAACATTTATAGAGTAGCCCACTTTCACAGCGATTTCAAGTAGTATCAATATTATATTTTCGATATCGCAATATCGTAGAACGCAGCTGTCTTTTGCCGGATAGAGATGAAATGCGAACCGGAAAAGAGAAAAGACAGATAAAATGACGAGGCTAAATGGACAAATAATGTCGCTTGTATCTCTTCTTGCGGGTTTGTTCCATATAGGCAGCATCGTCCGCGCAAAAGAAACGCGCGCCGGCTCCGGGAACGTTTCAATCGTCCCGTCGCACAGCGCGCGCAGTACATCATATTTATTTGATCAGTCGTCGTCCACTGCTATTTGATGCCAGTAAACGCAATTCCTTCGATAAACTGCTTTTGAAAGATCGCAAACAGGACGATCAGCGGAATGACGGCGAGCAGCGCGCCCGCCATAATCGCCGGATAATCCGAGAGATACTGCCCTTGCAGATAGCTCAGCCCCGCGGTCAGTGTCATCTTCGTGGTCGACGTGTTCACAATCAGCGGCCACATCAGATTGTTCCAAGCGAAGCGCAGCGTCAGAATGCCCAAGGAGACAAGCCCCGGCTTTACAAGCGGAAGCATGATTTTGACAAATACGCCTCCGTGCCCGCATCCATCGATCCTTGCCGCCTCATCCAGCTCTTTCGGCAGAGAGAGAAAGAACTGCCGCATGAGGAATGTACCAAAGGCCGAGAATAAATTGGGCAGATAGATCGCGTGTATGGTGTTCAGCAGCTTAAGCTTCTGAATGACGATATACTGCGGCAGAATGAAAAACGAGCTTGGCACCATCAGTACGGCAAGGCACAGGATAAACAGAATGTCCCTCCCGGGAAATCGAATCCGCGCAAACGCATATCCGGCAAGCGAGCAAAACGCGAGCTGCCCCAGCACGGTAATTGCGGCGGTGATCACCGTATTACCATACATCTGGAAGAAAGGAATCTTGTCCTTGAGCGTCGTATACGCGGAGCTGACCCATTGCTTCGGCAGAAGCGTCGGCGGAATGGACACGGCCTCAATCTGGGTCTTAAACGACGTAAGCAGCATCCAGAAAAACGGCGCAAGCGTAATGACACACCCCGTGATTAAAACAATATAGATTGCGAGCTTGCCCCAATCGCGCTTTGGACGGCTTCGAGACAGCACCGCTTCAGAACCAATCTGCGTGTTTCTCAATCGTAATTCACCCACTTCTTTTGCAGCTTCATCTGGACCGCAGTGATGCCGAGAATGATCGCAAACAGGAACACCGCGACAGCGGAGGCGTAGCCCTTTTTCGAATATTCAAACGCATTGCGGAAGAAATAGACGACGATGCTCTGCGTCGCATTGAGCGCCGAGCTTTTGGCCGCAATCATCATATAGATGACATCGAAGATCTGAAGCGTGGAAATCATGGTTGTGATCACGACAAAAAACAGCGTCGGCGTGACCAACGGAATGGTGATGCTGAAGAATTGCCGTACTTTGGAGGCTCCGTCCAGCCGCGCCGCCTCATAATAATGTGCCGGAATCCCCTGTATGCCCGCAAGCAAGATGATCATGTTCAGGCCGACGCCCATCCAGACCGAAACCACGCTGATGCAGATGATCGCGGAGGTTGATTCGCTGAGCCAGTAGTGCGGCGCGACGCCAACGAGCGCAAGCAGATAGTTGAGAATGCCAAAGTCGCCGTTGAAGATCCAGCGCCACATCATCGCGATTGCTACAGACATGGTCACGGTTGGAATAAAATAGATCACGCGGAAAACGTTGCGTCCCTTGATGCCGGAGTTCAGCATCTCCGCCAGCACCAGCGCGAGAAATACCGTCGCAGGGACGATGCAGGCAACATAGATCATTGTGTTTCCAAGGCTCTTCCACATTGCGCTGTCCGAAAACATCGTCAAATAGTTGCTCAATCCCGCAAACGAGCGCTTGTCAAACGCGCCGACCGTAAAAAAGCTATCGTAAACGACCTTGAAAACCGGATAATAGTAAAAGATCGCGAGCCCGGCAAACAAGGGCAGGATCATGCCATACCCCCATGCCCAGTCTCCGAAGCGATGCGTTCGTTTCTTCACCGTCGCCTCTCCTCCCATCCAAGACAATACGCCGCAAACCGGCCGACAACCGATTTGCGGCGTACGTTTGCTGTTCTTTAGCCCAATTGCGCCATGATGTTATCGCAGGCTTCGTCTACCGAGATCTCGAGTTTGAACGCCTTCTGCAGCTCTGTGCGAACGATGTCCGCCCAGTCCGCGCGCGCCAGCGACGAGGGATATGCAAACGAATAATTGATCGCGGCGTCGCTGTAGATGCCCATATTATACCCCGGGTATGCATTAAAGAAAAGCGCGGAGTAGTCGGTGTTGGCCGGGATGGCGATGCCCATCTCACCGAGGCGCTTGTTCGCTTCTGCGCCGGCGAGGTAGTTCACCCATGCCCAGGCTTCATCGGGATGCTGCGTTGCCGCGGAGACGCAGTTTGCCTTGCCGTGAATGACGGATGCTCTCTGGCCGTTTTCCATCAGCGGAAGCTTCGCAACATCGCACTTGCCCGCAACGGAGGAGTCCGCGCCATTATAGAAGGAGACCATCCAGTCACCGGAGAAGATCATGCCGATTTTGCCGGCCATGAACTGCAGGTAACCTTCGTTCTCTTCCAGAGAGGCTTCGCTCGGGGAATACCCCGCCTTCATCAAATCCACCCAGCACTGGATGCCCGCGCGCGTGCCCGCTTCATTGAAGCCGAACGTATCGCCGCTCTCAGAGCTCTTGACAAACCAACCATCGTTGGCAAACACCGTGTTGTAGATGCCTTGCTGATCCTGGAATCCCGCAGCGATGCCATAGACGCCATCGCCAAGGGCCGTGATTGCCGCGGCTGCGCTCGTCACATCCGCCCAGGTCCACTCGTCGGTCGGGTAGCTGATGCCCGCCTGATCAAAGAGGGTCTTGTTGTACCACAGGCCGACGGTGTCATAGTCCATCGCAATGCCGTACTGTGTGCCGTTGAAGTTATACATGTCGTTCATGGCCTGCGGGAATTTGCTCAGGTCCAGTCCGGTGCTCGCAATATACGAGTCCAGAGGGAGCAGCACGCCGCCATCGGCATATTTCTTGATGTTGACGCCATTCATATGGAACACGTCTGCAACGCTCCCGCCGGTCGCCGCTGTTTCGAGCTTGGTCCAGTATTCTGCCCAGGCAGTGGGTTCGAGCACGATCTTGATGTTCGGGTTCGCCGCTTCAAATTCCGCTTTGCACTGTGCATAGAAGTCATCCATCGGGGATGCCCAATAGGCATAGTGAATCTCAACGGGTTCCGCATTCTCCACCGGAGCAGCAGTTGCCTCAACGGCTTCGCTGGTCGCAGCTGTTGTTTCTTCCGCAGCCGTGGCTTCCGGCTTGGCGGCGGTGCAGCCCATCAGCAGCGATGAACACACCATCAGAACGGCAAGAATAAATACGATACTCTTTCTCATGATCTTCCTCCTTTATTTTTATCATTGGTTCCGGCGTCCTTGCCGAAACGAATAATCCGTGTGGAAAGCAGGCTTGCTGCAGCATGGTTCCGGATTGCTCAGCAGTCACGTTCCAGAAAACGATCTTCAAACGCACGCATGGAGATCGTCTGTCCCGTGAGGCGGGATTCTTCCGCCGCACAGGCCATCAGATGGCTTTCAATCGAGTTGCGAATCGAAGAGCGGCTCTCCATCGCATCCGGCTGCACAAGCTTTGCGGCAAAGTCGTTCACCAATCCCTCGTCACCGCCTCCGTGGTTGCCGGAAACCGTGCCGACCACAAAGACGCTTTCCTCAAAGGCATCCGCCTGATTGGAACGGAACTTCACCACGCGGATGACGCCTGTCAGATCGTCTCCGAAGAGCTCGCCGTCCTCGCACATCACGTGGATCGTACGATGCATCTCGTTTGTCATGCCGCAGAGCGTAAATGTTGCGCTCACGCCGTTTTCAAACTCGATCACGGTGCTCTGATGGTCGCAGACATCATTGTCGCAGCGGAACACGCATCTGCCGTAAGGCCCTTCGCGGAACGCCTTCATCAGCCCCGCCTCGGTTTGATCCGCCGTCAGCACGCGGGAAGGCCAGGCGCCCATGGTAGGCAGATATGCTTTTCTTGCTTCATACCTGCAGTTTTCCGCAACCGCACAGTCCAGGCATCGCTCCGCGCTGCCCTGCGGCGCATGTTCCGCGCGGAAATAACTCAAGCTTCCAACGGAAGCAATGCTCTTTGCGGAGCTCTGCGTCAGCCAAAGAAGAATGTCCATATCGTGGCAGCTTTTCTGCATGACGATCGGGCTGGATTGCTTGCTGTTTCGCCAGTTGCCGCGCACAAAGCTATGCGCAATATGGAAGTTGCCGATGTTCTCTGTATGATCGATTGCAACGATGTTTCCAATTTCCCCGGAATCGAGGATTTCTTTGACGCGAATGAAAAACGGCGCGTACCGCAGCACGTGGCAAACGGTGACGTTGCAGCCCGTTTGTTCCGCCCGCTCGCGGATTGCGAGGCATTCCCGCGCGTCCGGCGATATTGGTTTCTCGAGCAGGATATCAAAGCCGCACTCAAGGGCTGCCATGGTGTGCCGAAAGTGGTCGCGGTCCATAGAAGCGATGATCACCGCGTCAATATCTTTCACCTGCGCGATCAGATCGCACCCGTCAAGAAAGCATTGGCTCTCTTCAATCGAAAACAAGTCTCTCGCTAACTGGATTCGCTGCGGGTTTGGGTCGGCAACCGCCGAAATGGTGTATCCCAATTGTTCGTGTGCATATTGTGAATAGATGATTCCGCGTTCGCCCGCACCGATCAGTGCAATTCTCATTGTGCCCTCGCTGATTTGTTACGTTATATTTACGTTGTGTTACGTTTCTGTTTAGCTGTATCATATCGTCGATTTTTGCGTTTGTCAATTGTGTTTCGGCGTGTGATCCAGAATTATTTTTGGATTTTGTTACGTTAATTTCGCCATAAACTTGACGACATAATAGAAATATGTTACGTTATATTCGACCATTCCAACAATCGCGTCACGTACGCTGAAAGCTGTGATTCTATGAGCACCATCCGCGATGTCGCAACGCTTGCGCAGGTATCCATCGCCACCGTTTCGCGCGTTCTCAACAACGACACGACCTATAAGATGACCGGCGAAACACGAGAGCGTGTCTGGAAAGCGATTGCTGAGCTGAACTACAAAGCCCCGGCCACGCAGCACAGGCGCGGGGCTTCCAATGTGCCCGGCGCGTTTCGCAAAATCGGCTGCATCGTGAACCTGCGCGGCGGGAAATATACCGATCCTTATTATCTCTCCCTGCTCTCGGGAATTGAATCCTATTTTGGCGCGAACCGGTCGGAGATCGCATTCGTTCGCACCTGGACCGAGCTTGAAGACAGCGAAACGCTGATTCGCACCTTCTCCGAACCGCTGGACGGATTGATCGTCATGTCGCACCTCAACGATGAGACATTCCGGTATGCGCAGTCCAAGGTTCCGTTTATCGTCGGCATCGATACCGGCTATCGCGAGATCGATAACATCGAATATGATCATGAGCAGGCCGCGCAGATGGCAGTCTCCTTTCTTTCGGACAGGCAATATCAAGAAATCGGCTTTATCGGCGGCTCGGAGGGCCAGATGCCGATGAAGCATTGCAGGCGGTATCATACCTATGTCAACACCATGCACGATCTCGGCCTGCCTATCCGGGATGAGTGGGTGCTGGATTGTGATTGGAACGACATCACCTGCACGCGCATGGTCGAGCGGCTTGGGCGCGACCACCTGCCCCGCTCCTTTTTTGCAACGAGCGACCTGATGGCGATGGCGACCCTGCGCGCGCTCGCCAACATGCATGTTTCTGTGCCGGAGGAGGTTGCGGTCATCGGGCTGACCGACATCGAAATGTCCAAATACGCCAATCCGCCGCTGACCACCATCCATATCCCGACGGAGGCGATGGGCGAAGCTGCAGCACAGATTCTGACCAACCGCATCAACGGGGATACATCCCTGCCCTGCAGAGTTGTGTTTCCCTGCAACTATGTCATCCGCGAATCCGCGTAACAAAAGGAGCGATTTATGCGTCACTGGTTGAGTTCGGGTTCGCCATTCATGCGCGGGCTCAGCGCGATTTCCGATGTTGCGCTGCTCAATCTGCTCTGGGTTGTCTGCTCGCTTCCGCTGATCACGATCGGCGCTTCCACCTCCGCAATCTTCGCGTGTCTGATTGCGCGGGAGCGGGAGGAGCCCTGCGGAACCCGCGCGTTCTTCCGCGCGTTTGCCTCGCGTTTTCGGCGCGCGACCGCGCTCTGGGGAATTGTCCTCTGTGCGGGAATCATCCTCTATGCCGATCAGGCGTTTGCTGGCAGCGCAGCGGTTCCGTTTCAACAGATTTTGCTCGCGCTGTATGTGGCCATCTCGCTGATGGGTCTCGTCACGCTGCCGTTCTTGTTTGTTTTCCCCGCTCTGGATCAAAGGACGATTCCGCAAGCAATCAAAAACTCATTCCTGCTGGGTGTGGTCAACCTGCCGCGAACGATTCTCATCCTGCTGGTATGGTGCGTCCCGCTTGTTTGGATTCTCGTCTCCGCCCAATCGTTTTGGCATTTCGCCTGGTTTTGGATTGGATTCGGTTTTGGCGCAATCTTCTTTTTTTCGGTAAATCTGTTCAAAAAACCGCTTGGCTTGGCCCTTGAAAAGCAGGAAGATCGAGAATCGTAAGCCTGCGAGTCGCGCATCTTCGTTCATGCACCACATAAAAAAAGCCCATATGATATGGGCTTTTTTTGTGTAGATCATCCAGCTATATCAGAAATTGGTTTGCGTTATCGGCATGTTTCCAGCCAGAGCGCATTCTTCGGGTTATCGATCATGATGCTGTTTACCAGATCATCTCCGATCCTCTGCGCGAGCAAATGCCGGAACCGCGTTAAAATATCGTCCAAACCAAATGCCGCGCCATAGTTCCTGAGCCGCTGATTCGTCGTGTCCAGCCCAAGCAAAAGATTGGAAGTATGCCCCATCTGCACCATCGCTTCCATGAGCTTGAGCTCCTGTTCGTCGCTGTGATATTTCTCCCGGTGGATGGTGTCGTATTCCAGAAACACGCCCGCGTCCGCAAGATCCATATGGTAGCCCAAATCGTATCTCGCGCGATCCAGATGACAGAAGATCAGCCGTTCCGGCGCGATTTCATACCCGCGAAAATATTCCACCAGCTGCATCGCGTCTGCTTCCGGATCAAAGTGCACAAACACCGGCGCACCGGTCTCACGCGCCGCAGTTGCCGCCGCGGCAAAGAGTTTCTCATAAAGCGGGCTTGCATGCTGAAGCCCCGGAACCGCCGCACACTTGATCAATCCCGCGCGCGCGGATAAGCCCGTGCCTTCATCCATTCCCGTCGTCACTTCGCGGATATAGATGCGTGCGAGCGAATCCTCGGTTTGCCGGTTCAGCCAATCGATGTCCTCAAAGAACTCCGTCTTGTGAAAGCCCGTGCAGGCGATGATGTTGACGCCCGACTGCTCGCTGACCCCTTTGAGATGCGCCGCCATACGCCCGCAGCCGTGCGGCTGCGCGTCCACAAAGCTCGCGCCTCCGGCCGCTTTGTAGAGCCGTGTTTCCGCGAGAGACTTCTCAAAATCGTCCATGTACAGCGCGGGGCTGATCTTTCTCGATGGCCCGTCCGCGACGAAGATATGCTCGTGGCACTGGCACCAGCCGAGCATGGCCGGGTCGATGTCTCCCGTCACCGTCCTGATTTTTCGCATGCAACACTCCGTTCAGAAGATGTGTGTATCGCAATTGGGGGCGCAAAGGCGCCCCCCAATCCGTTCACTGCCTCTTGTATGGTTCGGGCTATGCCCGGCTTACTTTCTCGCGTTTTTGACCGCTTCGACCATCTGTTTGCCGATGGTGACGATGGAGGCATAGTCGCCGGTTTTCGCGCCCGCGGTCAGGCTGCCGCCCGCGCCGACGGCGACCGCACCCGCTTTGATCCAGTCGGGGATGTTCTCGACCGTCACGCCGCCCGTTGGCATCATCTTCATCTGCGGCAAGGGACCCTTGAACGCCTTGATGATACCCGGCCCGAAGAGCTCGCCGGGGAAAATCTTGATGATGTCCGCGCCGGCTTTCATGCCTTCGACCGCTTCCTTGACCGTCATCGCGCCGGGCATGCAGGGCACGCCATAGGTGTTGCAGAGCTGCACCGTCTCGACATCGAGGCAGGGGCTGACGACGTATTTCGCGCCCGCGAGAATCGCCGCGCGCGCGGTCTCCTTGTCCAGCACGGTGCCCGCGCCGACCAGAATCTGATCGGACGTGTATTCCGCGCAGAGGCTTTCGATGATCTTCAGCGCGCCCGGAACCGTAAACGTAATCTCGATGCCGACGATGCCCGCTTCCATGCAGGCCGCGGCGATCTTCTTCGCCTGATCCGCGCTCTCCGCGCGCACGACCGCGACCACGCCGCAGTCGGTCAGTTTCTTGATAACCTGAGCTTTATCCATTTTTTTCTTCCTCGTTATACAATCTTGTATTTGCAGTCTTTTCCCTGCAGCACGTCGATCAGGTTCTGCGCCGCCATGATGCCCATCCCGGCGATGGCTTCGTTCGTATGCGCGCCCGTATGCGGGGTCATCACCACATGATCGAGTCCCAACAGCGGCGACTCCGTGACCGGCTCTACCTCGTATGCATCGAGTCCGATGCCGCCGAGCTTGCCGGACTTCAGCGCGCTTGCCGCGGCAGCTTCGTCAATCAATCCGCCGCGCGCGGTGTTGATGATGAACGCGCCTTTTTTCATGCGCGCAATGGCATGCTCGCCGATCATATACTTGGTTTCCTTTGTCAGCGGTACATGGAGCGAAAGGAAATCCGCGACTTCGATGGTTTCATCGAGCGTCTTCTGCTCCACGCCGTGCTGCGCCGCAAATGCCTGATCAAAATACGGATCGTAGGCTACAACGCGCATGCCGAATGCGCGTGCACGAGTCGCGAGATTTTTGCCGATCGCGCCGAAGCCAACGATGCCGAGAGTTTTGCCCGCGAGCTCCGTTCCGTCGTTGCGCGGCCATTCGCCCTTTTTCACGGCGCTGTCGAGCCGCGGGATTGAGCGCGCGAGGCTGAGCATCAGCCCGAACGCAAGCTCGCACACGGCGACCGCGTTGGTGCCCGGCGTGTTTGTGACGGTGATTCCCTTTTCCTTCGCGGCTTCCAGATCGACCCGGTCGACGCCCGCGCCGTAGCGGGAGATCACCTTCAGGCTCGCGGGTGCGAGGCGTATGACGTCCGCCGTGATGTAGTCAAGCCCAGCGATGTAGCCGTCCACACCGTCCAGAAGCGCGAGAATCTCCTCGGCCTCCAGCGGACGTGTCTGCGGATTGTACACGATCTCGTCTGCAAACGCCTCGACCATGGCTTTGGCCTCGGGGTTTTTCAGAAAAGACGTGGGTGTAATCAATACTTTCATGGCGTTATTTCCATTTCGGGTTGTCGACGACGACGGGTTTCCCGTCCTGCTCAACAATCAGCTTGCGGTAGCCCTTGGTTTCGATGGTGCCGTAGTCGTGCCCTGCGTCGCCGCGGAAGCAGAAGAAGGTCACCATGGGAACCGAGCCCGTGTTGATGCTGCGGTGGGCATAGCGCGGAGGCACATAGACCATCACGCCGGGCTTGAGCGGCTGCGCGCTCCAGTCGCCTTCCGGGCTCTCGAGCAGCATATACCCCTCGCCGCTGAGGCAATAGTATACCTCGGCGGTCGCGAGTATCGTGTGGAAATGCCCCTTGGTCATGAAATACTCATTGCCGACCTTGCCGGGGTAGGTGATGCTGGTGCCGAATGCCTGATCGCTGTCCTTCTCCGGCGCGCCCATCTCATAGAATTCGTATACGAGCGGATCGCCGTTCTGAATCAGCGCTTCGGTTGCCGCTTCGTCGGCAAACATGCCGCGCATATTGGATACCCGGCGTGTGCTCGTCTCCGCGCCGCTCCTGGACATGCCGGTCTTGAGGTCGTAATCGACCGTAAAGCCCTGCACCCAGTTGAATTTATCTGCATTTGCATTGCTGCTCATGTTGTCTCTCCTATCCTTCGTCAGCGGAACTTGCTCGCAATTTCGTCGCAGCGATCCAGCGTTTTTCCCGTAATCGGGATATGGAACACCTCGGAAACCACAGCCGTCCAGCCGTAGATGAAGTATTTCCAGCCGTCGATGACGGTCAGCTGCTGCTGTTCCTTCTGCGCCAGCGCCTGGTGCATGAACCTCAAATCGCCGCGGTAGTTGATCTCCCAGACGAGCGAGTTTTTCGGGAACACCGCGCTGTCTGTCAGCGGGCTGCCGGGACGGTCCTTGCCGAGACCCGTTGCGTTGACGATGACGGAGCCTTCCTTGACGCGGGCTAGTATCGCGTCGTTCTGCTCTGCTTCCGGCGTGAGATAGTATTCAAAGACGATGCCGCCGGGATCGAGCTTCTCGAAGATCTTTTCGATCTCGGTCAGGCGCGGCTGGCTCCGGTTGGCGATGATGATTTTGCTGGGGTAGCTGCCCTTGAAGCGTTCCTGCATCAGGTGATAGCCCATCGAGATCGCGCTGCCGCCTGCGCCCATGATGAACACTTCCGCGCCAGTCTTCTTGAAATAATCTTCCGGCACAAACTCGTCGAGTGACAGGCCGGATGTGATCGGGTCCTTCGCGTGACCGCAGAGTTTGCCGTCGAGCTTACTGATCGACGAAAGCTCGCCGAATGCCAGCGCGAGCGGATCGAGATAGTCAAACAGGTCCTTTGCCGCTTCGTAGAGGTCGATCTTATGCGTGGTCACAAGTGCGCCGAGCGAGAACGGATCGTTCTTGATGAAGCTGACGACTTCGCGGTAGACTGTGGGGTCTTCATGAATCGCGATATCGATTCCTTTTAGCACGGCGTCAATGCCAAGCGCTTTTGCCCATTCCGGAAAGACCTTCATGATGGACGATTTTGTGGTTGTAACGCCGATAAAATACATCGTAGGCTGGGTTGCTGGTTCCAGTTTCATGGGTGAAATATACTCCTTTGGTTATACTAAATCGAAAATCAGGCCGTGTTTCCGGAGCGGCGGACAACTTCGCCGCTCCAGAGGCACCATGCCTTACACCTTTACTTTTGCTCCGGTTGCCGCAGATTTCTTGCAGGCATCAAGAATCTTGATGATGCTGACGCCGTCATGGAAGTTCGGAGTGACCTGCTCGCCCTTGGAGAGCGCGGTCAGATAATCATACGCCGCGTTGACAAACGTCGTTTCGTAGCCGACCAGATGTCCGGGCGCCCACCAGCTGCCTGTGTAGGGATGGGAACCATAGGTCGCCATGATGTTGCGGAAACCCTGTTCCGCTTCCGCGTCCGAGCTGCTCAGATAGTTCAACTCGTCCATGCGCTCGAGGTTCCAGGTCAGGCTGCCTTTTGAGCCGTAAATTTCGAAATAGTTATAGTTCCGCCTGCCGCCGGCAAAGCGGGACACGTCGCAGGAGCCGATGGCACGCTTGCCGACAAAATCCATCACGATAAACGCCGCATCGTCCACGGTTACCTTACCCATTGCTGCTGCTTCGCCGGTGCCTTTGGAGAAGGTTGCAGAGCCCGCGCCGGGCAGAGGACGATCGGTGATGAAGGTGCGAAGATCCGCATAGACGGAGTCCACTTCGCCGACGAGATAGCGTGCAAGGTCGATCGAGTGCGAGGCAAGGTCATACAGCGGACCGCCGCCTGCGGTCTCCTTGCGGAGGTGCCATGTCAGCGGAAAATTCTCGTCCATGATCCAGTCCTGCAGATAGGCACCGCGGAAATGGTAGACCTCGCCGATCTTGCCTTCGTCGATCAGCTGCCTGGCATAGGCCACGGCAGGAACCCTGCGGTAATTGTGGTTCAAATAGTGCAGCACGCCCGCCGCATCGCACGCGGCAGCCATCTCTTCGGCATCCTCAACCGTGAGCGAAAACGGCTTTTCGCAGAAGATATGCTTCTTGTGCTGCGCGGCGTAGAGCACCATTTCCTTGTGCAGATACGTCGGCGTCACGATGTCGATGACATCTACATCATCCCGCTCGATGGCGGCTTTCCAGTCGGTGGTATAGGATTCAAAGCCCCAGCGCTCGGCAAATGCTTTGGTCGCTGCTTCGTCGGTTCCGACGGCTACCTTCAGCACGGGTTCAAAATCGACATCGAAAATCTTATCGACCGTTCTCCACATATGGCTGTGGAGCTTGCCCATAAAGCCCTTTCCGATGACCGCAATGTTCAGCTTCTGTTTCATCACACGACTCCAATCCGCTTACAGCGCGTTGACGATCGCTTTGAGTCCCTGCACGCTCTTCTCGACGCACTCGTCCTCGCGGCCCATCCAGTCGTAGTGGGGATGATCGATCTCCACCGCGAGGAAGCCCGTGAAGTTGGTCTTGTTGAGGATGCGAGCCAGCGCCTGATTGTCGATGAGTCCTTCGCCGACCGGGACGCCGGAGAAGAAGAACCAGTCGTTGGGACGCGCCATCTTCGGGTTCACCTGCAGATCCTTGAGGTGGACGGCAAAGACATGCGGCGCGAGAAGTTCCATCGCCTTGATCGGATCATCCAAGAGGCGCAGGAAGTTGCCGGTGTCAAAGTTGACGCCGAAATTCGGGGAATCGACGTTCTCCAGCAGCTGCATGATCTCTTCGCCGGTGTAGTCGATGTGGTTTTCCACCGCGAGCTTGATCCCGTAATCTTCCGCAATCTTGATGGCTTCCTTGAACTGCTTGGACAACGCCGCAATCTGCGGGCCGTGCGGTTCGTGGCGGAACATCAGCGAAGAGCCGGTGACGCGCATGACATCCGCGCCCATCAGCTTCGCCTTGGGGATGCAGGCCTTCATATCCAGAAACGCAGCTTCGTTCTGTCCGCGCTCGAGACCATCCGGATGACCCCACGCAAACACACGGTCAAAGCGGTATTCGTCAAGCTGCGCCTTGAGTTCTTTGATATACGAATCTTCGAGCGACTCGAAGAAGCAGGATTCCAGTGAAACGCCGTCCACACCAAGCTGCTGCGCTCTGGTCAAGAAATCGCCCATCGTCATCTTTTTCTTTGCGGGCTCCTGGTCGGGATACACTTCTCCGTAGAACCTGTGATAGCAATAGCTGTCGATTCCAATTTTCATAACTCGATTCTCCCTTTCATTCTTTTCTATCGTATATCAGTTGCGAAAACCGAATACGGAAAACATTTTTTACCCGAACTACAGCACTTCCGTTTGGAAGCCGAATACTTTTGCAAGCTGTGTCAATTCGGGGACACGGTTGCCCGCAAGAATCAGCTGATGGTGCGACGAGAGATATTCCATCACCTTGTGCCCGTCGCGATAGCGGATCAATGCGCCGTTTCTGCAATCGGAGCCGGGGTACTGGACGTAATCTTCGATTTCCGCCTGTATCACGGTGAGTTTTTGAAAGCTGGAGTCGATTTTGGCGAGCGTGATCGGGCCCTTTTGGAACTCGCAATCGATCATGATCGCGTTGTCGTCCACGATGCCGAGGACTTTGGGCCGCATGCACCACTTGGTGCAAAACGGTCTCGGCGCGAGGCCGAAATATCCGCAATGCACGCCGAGCGCGTGATTATCCGGATCGTCGATATCCGGGAATTTGTCGATTTTCTCGTGCGCGAGCGCCGCCATGCCGACGAGGAAGGGATAGATATTCGTCATCATCACGGGTGTATTCAGCGAACGATAGAGAATGAACGTACTCAAGAGCGAGAGCGTGTCGCCTTCGCAGGCCCAGATGATATCGTTCTTTTCAAACAGCATCGTCCAGGCAAGGCAGGGCGTCGTATCCGCGTTGAAGGACTCGTTGAGGCAGTTGCTGCCGACGCCCTCCACGCCGCCGAGTTCGTCGATGACCTCTTTGACGGCGAGATAGATCTTCACTGCGCGCAGATAGTTGCTCTCCGGAACGCCTTCCATGCAGATGTCCCAGTCCTTTGCCGCAAGCCTTGCCTCGTCGTCGCCGATCTGCGTGGCGCGGGCTGCTGTTTCCTTCCAGCTGCGGTAGATGAGCTGCATACCGAAGGTTTCCTGCATGATGCGCGTGCATTCCTCTTCCCACCAGTAGAAGCGCTTGAAGATGTTCGCCTGCATGCCTTCGCCGGGGCTGTCCTGCAGCATGAGGAATTTGCCGCCTTTTGCGAGCGTGGTCTTCGCGCCGATGGCGCGGAGGATCACCTTTGCGAGTTCAACCGTATACGGCGAAAACACATTCAGACCGTTTGCGCGAAGGTGCGCCACGATCTCCCAATCCCACATTTCGACGGTGCCGAAACGGGAGGTGATCACGATGAACGGAAGCTTTGCATAGGTCTGCAGCGCCTCAACCGAACGGAACGCCGCGCCGATGAGCTGCGGCAGCAGAACTGCGTCCGCCTCGCCCGGGAGGGTATCTCCCACCGCAACGGGTTCCAGCAGCTCCGCAACGTCTCCGTACAGTTCCCGGATGCGCGCGATCTGCTCGCCAAACTCTTTGCGTTCCCGCTCGTTCGCGGCGGAAAAATAAAGTGGTACGAGGCGTGTTTTCATGATTCAAGCTTCCTTTGATATGAAATAGAATGGAATCAGACGATATCGACCGTAATGCCTGCCTGCTCCAGTTCCTGTACCTGCTGGGTCGGGAGGCCTTTGTCGGTGATGACGGTGTTGATTTCGTGAATATCCGCAAACTTGACAAACGAGGCGCGGCCAAACTTGCTGCTGTCGCTGAGCAGAATCACTTCCTCCGCGAACGAAACAAGGTTTGTCTTGATCTGCGCGAGCTCAAGGCCGGGCGTGGTCAGTCCGTTTTTGACGCTGACGGAGTTGCTCGCAACAAACGCCTTGTCCACGCGTAGGCCTTCGAGGCAGCGCAGCGCGATCGGACCCACGCAGCAATGGAACCCCCTGCGGAGCCTGCCGCCGATGAAGACGATGTCGGCATCCGAGTTGTCTTCCAGATAAGTTGCGATTTCAATGTCGTTGGTCACGATAGTCAGATTCTTCTTATAGATCAGCTGCTTGGCAAAGCACAGTGTCGTCGTGCCGGTATCGATCGCGATGGTGTCGCCGTCCTCGACGTAACCGACCGCTTTTTTCGCGATGGCTTCCTTTTCGTGGATGTGCTCTACCTTTTTCTGATTGGAGTTGAGCTCGTAGTTTGCTTTGACGTTCGGGATCGCGCCGCCGTGCGTCCGCTTAAGCAGGCCTGCGTTCTCCAGCTCGGTCAGGTCGTTGCGAATCGTGGCGGGCGATACTTTGAACATCTTGCAAAGCTCGCTCACCGTCGATTTGCGGTTATCGCGGATGTATTCTGCGATTGCGGTCTTTCTCTCTTCTGCAAACATAGATTCATTCTCGGGTTCGCTCATGCTTGATTTCCTCCCAGCGTATGATGAATGTTGCGCAACGCTGAAAATGACGCAAGATAGGCTTGTGAATACCGTTCATAGCACGCACTGCGTTCCCGGTCATTCCGAATTTCTTCGCCTGTTTTCCTGTGTGCTTCAGCGATTTGCGCAATGTTATCATACACCCCGGAGGCGTACCCGGCAACGATCGCGCTGCCAAAAGGAGCGGTATCCACATTCTGTAACGGTACGTAGGGCAAGCCCAGCACATCCGCCTTGATCTGATTGAACACCGTGCTCTTCGCGCCGCCGCCCATGCCAAATACCCGCGAAATCTCGGTTTGGATGCCGCTCTCCCTCAGCACGCTGAGATAGAATTGATATTCGTAGGCAATGCCTTCCATAATCGAGCGGTAAAGGTGCCCGCGCCGATGCGCGAACCCGAGGCCGATGAAGCTGCCGCGAATCTCCGGATCGTTCGGGCAAACTCTGCCCGCGAGGTGCGGGATGAAGATCAACCCCTCGCTGCCCGGCGCAATCAGCTTCGCCTCTTCATTCAGCGTATCGTAGCTGACCTCGCACGAAGCGCCCGCGATGCTGTCCTTGTACCATTTCAGGCACAATCCGCCGCCGTTGATATAGGCAAGCGGCATCCAGAGCCCGTCGATCACCGAGCGCATCAGCATCAGTGCTTCGTGCCTGGTGTCCGGCTGGTAGCTGTCCACGCAGCAGGAGAGAATCGAAGCGGTTCCCGCGACGTCAAAGACCTCGCCGGGCTTTACGATGCCCGCGCCGAGGCAGGTCGCGGCGGAATCACCGCATCCGGCGGTGACCGGAATCCCGGCGACGAGACCGCAAGCATCGGCATACTCTTTTTTCAAATAGCCGACGATTTTCCATGGCTCGACGATTTCGGGTAATTTTTCTTTTTTCACATCGAACGTTTCGAGGAGCTCGTCCGACCAAACTTTATGATAGTTGTCGGCAAATCCGCTGAAATGGATGCAGGTGTAGTCGATGACCGCTTGCTCTGCGGTAAGTCCGCAGAGCTTTCCGCCGACGTAGACATGCGGCAGAACGAACTTCGCAATCCGGCGATATGCCTCCGGCTCTTCCTGCTTCCACCAGAGAATCTTCGGCCCGTGCGTATAGGTCACAGGGGCACCGTTGAGCTCGACCGAGCGCCTGTTGGCAAGTCGCTTCATCTCTCCGATGTACTTGCCGCACTTGGTATCCAGCCAGCTGTCATAATAGGTGACCGCCTCGAAATCGTTTCCGATGCCCATCACGCCGGCCATCTGGGAGTCCATGCCGAGCGCCGCGATATGTGAAGGGTTCACGCCGCTCTTTGCAACGGCGTCCTTGATCGTGTGGATGACGGAGGAAAAAATCTCGTCCGCCTGCTGATACACTTCCCCCGCTTTGGGGTTGATCAGATTGGACGGTTCAAAACTGCTGCCGAGAACAAAACCCGCCTCGTCATAGAGGTTGGTCTTCGTTCCCTGCGTTCCGATATCAACGCCGATCAAATATCGCATCTTACCCTCTTAGAATTCTATGACGTGTTTGAGCCCGATCGCCTTCTCCGCGTTGTCGAATGCCGTTGCGATGTCATGGATGCTGTAGCGTGCGGTGACGATGCCGCCAAGATCGATCAACCCGTCCGCGATGAAGCCCATCGTGGTGCGGAAATGAGAGATGCTTGCGCGCGTGGTTCCGGTTACGATCAGCTGCTTATAGTGTATCAAATTCGTGTTAATCTGCACATTTTCACGCGATTTCGGCAGCCCGCCGAAGAAATTGATCCGGCCGCCTTCCGCCATGAGCTCCAGAGACTGGCGCTGCACATCGGGCGACGGGCAAGCCGTGATACAAACATCAACGCCGTGTCCGCAGGTCGTCTGCTGAATGAATCCCGCAAGATCGTCCCCGTGATAGGTGATGATGTTCGGTTCAATCTCCTTGCAGAGCGCGAGACGATCCGCCGAGAGGTCGTTCATGATCACCTTCGCCGCGCCGAAAACCTTTGCAAGTTTTGCGTGGAACAGGCCGATGGTGCCCGCGCCGACGATGAGCACATAGTCGCCCGGAACGATCCGGCACTGCAGCGCGCCGTTGTATGCGCAGGAAAGCGGCTCGTTGATTGCGACTTCTTCCGCCTTCATGCCGGCGGGGGTAACCATCAGGTTGCCCTGACGGATCGCTTTTTCGGGGATCTTGACATATTCGGCAAACGCGCCGTCAATGTTGATGCCGAAGGCCGTGTAGCCATCGCACATGTGCCCGTTGCCGCGGACGCATTTATCGCAGATGCCGCAACCCATGTTGGGCGCGACGGCGATCTCCATGCCCTTTTGATAGAACTCGACGTTCTTGCCGACTTCTTCGATGGTTCCGCCGAACTCATGGCCGAGCACGCGCGGATTGGTTTCGCTGATATTGCCGGAGCCGTTCTGGAACATGCGCACATCCGTGCCGCAGATCGCAGCGCTCTTGATCTTCAACAGGATTTCGTTGTCGTTGATGACGGGTTTCTCAATCTCTTCGACGACGAGTTTTCTGGGTCCGTATAATCTTGCTGCCAGCATGGTGATCCCCCTATAGCTTGATGATCGATTTTTCTTTGATGGAGCGGTTTCCGGCCTTGACGACGGCGACCGCCATCTTTCCGTCTTCTCCGGTGACCGCAGGCTTTGTATCCTCCAGAATGCACCGGACGAACTGAATGTCCTCCTCCAGATAGGCGTCCTTGAACAGCGTTGTCCAGCTGGAGATAAACGGCGTCTCCGTTCCGGCGGTTTCCGTTACGGTCTGATAATGATACGCATCCGTACGTCCTATGAACACGACGCCCTTGGTGCCGAGCACCTCCACCCGCGCATCGTAGCCATAGCCGACATACTGTGCGCCTTCGATCGTGAACTGGATGCCGTTTTGGAAGGTGCCCGTCATCACGACGTTGTCGTAAAAATCGGGATACGCTGCTGCGACTTCTTTGTTGCGATAGTTTCCGGCAATGGCGTAGAGCGAGTCGATCTCGCTTTCCGCGAGCCAGCGCACACAGTCGATGTCGTGGCTGTTGACCTCCGCGAGGGGACCATTGCTGATCTCGATGTCATACATCCATTCGCGGGGTTTGCTCGGTCCGCGGGTGAGCGAGCGGATGTGTACAATCTCTCCGATCGCGCCGCTCTGAATCTGCGCCCTGGCCTTCTGGAAGCTCTCGTCAAATCGCCGCATAAAGCCGACCTGCAGCTTGACGCGGTTTTTCTCCGCGGCCGCGTTCATGGCCTCGCACTCTTCAACGGTCATCGCCATGGGCTTTTCGCAGAGGATGTGTTTGCCCGCGTTGGCGCAGTCCACCACGATGTCCCGATGAAATTTTGTGGGTGAAACTACGATGACAGCGTGGATATCGTCCTGCCGGAGCATCTCGCGATAGTCGGTGTAGTACCGGTTGATTTCGAGTTCCTCGCATGCCTTGACGCATGCTTCTTCAAACGGATCGACGACCGCGACGATCTTCGCGTTCGGCACTCTCGCTTTGAAATTATTCCCGTGGATCATACCGGCGCGGCCTGCGCCGATCAGGCAGACGTTCACTGTTTCGTTCATCTTTTGTAGCCCATCCATCCCGTAATTAGCAATCGTTTATTCTTTTATTCTCTCGTTTGTTGTTATTTTATATTGTTTATTTTGAAAAGTCAAGATCAGAATGGAGAAAACGCAAACAAAATGCGGGTAATATTTGCGCTTCGATAGAAAAGAGGGGTGCGCATTCCAAAGGATCCTCTGCGCAATCCCCTCACGTAAGTTTTGTTGATTTGTGGGTTGATCCGTTTACAAAACGGGTGTCAGGCGCGTCTGCCGCAGAAAGGATTTATAGATTTCCTGCCACTTTGTTTGATGATCCGGCGCATATTCCGCAATCTCGCAGGAGCGGATCAGCGCGCCTCTTGCCTCGTCCAGCGAGCCGAACTCACCGGAGGCAATCAGCTGCACCATTGCGTTGCCGAGCGCGGTCGCCTCGACCGGACCCGCGTAAACAGGTTTGCCGGACAGGTTCGCGGTCAGCTGGTTCAAAAGCCGGTTCTGCGCGCCGCCGCCGATGACGTGTATGATAGGCAGCTCATAGCCGCAGGCATACTCCAGGCATTCGAGCACATAGCGGTACTTGCACGCAAGGCTTAAGAGCACGCAGCGCACGATGTCGCCCTTCTCCGCCGGCGCGGTTTCTCCGCGCGCGGAAAAATATCGCGCGATGAGCTCCGGCATCGGCCCGGGCAGATAAAAGATCTCGTCGTCGGGGTCAAAGAGTCCCTTCTCCCAGTTCGAAGCTGCGGCCATCTGTTCCAGACTTTCAAAGCTGCATTCGCAGCCGCGCTCGTGCCAGTAGCGTCTGCATTCCTGCAGAATCCAGAGCCCCATCACATTTTTTAGCAGCCGGATGCGTCCGCCGACGCCGCCTTCATTCGCGAGGCTGAAGCGATAGCTCCGCTCGTCGATCAGCGGCTTGTCGATCTCGGTTCCGACGATCGACCACGTGCCGCTGCTGATGAACGCAAAGCGTTTGGCAAGCGACGGTACCGCCGCAACCGCGGAGGCGGTGTCGTGTTCCCCGACCGCAACGACCGGCAGCGGCTTCGTGGAGAGCTCCGCGCAGACCGCGGCGGAAAGCACGCCCACCGTTTCGCCGGGCTGAACGATGCGCTGCAAAAGCCGCGCAGGCAGCCCGACCGCGTCCAGAAGCGGCAGATCCCAGCCGCCCTGCGTCGGATGATAGCCCTGCGAAACGCTCGCAAGCGTATACTCCGTGACGCGTTCTCCCGTTAAAAAGTACGTCAGCGCATCCGGCACGAACAGCAGGCTCTCCGCAGTGTTCCATAGTTGCGGGCGCTGCATCGACACCGAGAGCCACTGATACAGCGAGTTCATGCGGTTGAACTGTAAGCCCGTCCGGTAGTACAGCTCTTTTCGGGAGATGCGCTTGTCCATCTCCTCCAGCATACCGAGCGTTCTGCCGTCGCGATAGGTATGCGGCGGCTCGATCATCGTGCCCGACGCATCGAACAAGAGATAGTCGTTGCTGAAGGAGTCGATACCGATCGAATCCGCCTTGTTCCCCGCGGCGGCAATGCCGCGCTTGAGGCCTTCATGCAGGGCAAAGATATCCCAATACAGGCTGGCGCCAACGATGATCGGCTTGTTGGAAAACCGATGGAGCACGTCAAGCGAGAGCGTTCCGCCGTCAAATCCCGCGGAAAACACACGCGCGCTCGAAGCGCCGATATCGCAAACGATCAGCTTTTTGTTCATGGCGCAAGCAGTTTCCCGAAGAGATTGCACACCGCGTCGGTTTCGACGCGTTCCACAACGGAGAACGCCTGCTCGATATGTTTGCCGACGGCGACGGTGCCGTGATAGGGCAAAAGCCCGCACAGCCCGGTGGTCTTGAGGCGTTCGCGGTGCGGCATGAAGTATTCATATGCGTTCTCGGCGAGCTCCATGCTATACGCCTTCGCCTGATGGATGAGTCCCGTGTCGCCCATCTTCAGCGTCGCTTCGGTAACCTGCGGAATCGGCTTGCAGGCCGCGACAAACACCATCGTATAGAACGGGTGCGCGTGAATCACTCCGCCCACCTCGGGTATGTTCTTGAGGATCATCGCGTGCATCCGTCCTTCACGCGAAAACTTGCCAGTACCTTCGAGGATGTTGCAGTCGTAGTCGATCAGCAGCGGTTCTTCGATGTCGATGCGGCAGTGCTTATGCTCGCTCATCATGGACGGCGAGAGCAGGATGCGGTTTTCGTCCACGCGCATGGCAAGGTTTCCGCCCGCAGCGTTGGTCAGTCTGCGTTCCCAAAGGTCTTCTGCAATCTGCAGGATTTTCTTTCGTTCGCTTAAGTATTGCACAGTCTTCCGTTCTCCATTCTTTCTACCAAAATCGAATCGCAAAGCGATTCCACCACCGTACGGTCGAGCCCGACCGAGAGCGGATTGAGCGCCTCCGCCGAACCGCAGGCCGCGGCAAACCTCAGTACGCGGATCGGTTCAAAGTCGTTTTTGATACCATAGATCATGCCGCTGAGGTATGCATCTCCGCAGCCAACCGTGTTGACAGGCTTGAGTTTCGCAATTCCGGAGCGGTAGTATTCATCGTAATATTTGACGATGCTGCCTTTCTTTCCCATCGAAACCGCAACGATTTCGATGCCGTACGGAGAGAGACTCTCGATCGCGCGGATGATCTCCTCCTCGCTGCCGGTCGGCAGGTTCGTCAGTTCGCTGAGTTCCTCCGCGTTGGGCTTGATCAGAAACGGGTTGTGTTTTACGCCCGCCTGAAGCGCCGCGCCGGAGCAGTCCAGCACGATCCTGACGCCCTTCTCACGCGCGGTTTTCAGCAGAGATTCCTGCAGCGAAACGCCCGCGCCGGTGAGGAAATTCGACGCATCGCCCGAGATGACCACCCAGTCGACCTGATCCATAAGCTTGCCGTAATGCGCCGAAAAGGCGTCCAGCAATTCGCCGGACACCGCAGGCCCTTTTTCGCAGATCAACGTGCTGGTGCGTTCGTCCAGCAGCAGATAGTTGGTGCGCGATTCCCCCTGCTCGGAATAGACGAAGTCGCAGGTGACCCCGCTGCACGCGAGCGCTTCCAGAATGGTCTTCCCCGTCTCGCCCATCGCGATTCCGGTCGCGATGCTCGCCTCTCCGAGATCGGCGAGGTTGACGGAGACATGCGTCCCCTTGCCGCCCACGCAGTTTTCGCGGCGGCTGATGCGGTTGGTAACGTTGAATGTAAACCCGTTGACGAACAGGAGCCTGTCCATCGCCGGGTTCAGGGTTACAGTCAGTATCATGCGATAGAGGGCTGTTCCGCCATGGGAACAGCCCTTACACCTTTCGTTTAGAAGTAGAACCGTTCTTTCAATTCGGGGCAGACAAACACCTTGACGAGTTTATTCTGTTCGCGGATCTCTTTCAGAGCGGTCTCAAGCTCTGCAAGCGGAACCGCCATGGAGAACATCGGCTTGGGATCGATGATGCCGTACTTGAGCAGCGTGATCGCCTCGCCCCAGTTGTTGCCGATGCCGGCGCAGGAGCCGCTGACCTTTTTCTCGCCGAGCACGAACTCGTAGGGTTCGAGCGCCGCCGTCTGGCCCTGTGCCGCGATGCCGAACGCCTCGACCTTGCCGCCGCGGCGGAGCATCTGGAACGCCTGCTCATAGGTCTTGGTGGAGCCGACTGCTTCGATGACGTAGTCAACGCCAACGCCGCCCGTCAAGCGCTTGACTTCCGCGACTACATCCGGCACTTCCTTGACGTTGATGGTGATGTCCGCGCCCATCTTCTTCGCGATTGCGAGGCGGGCGGGATCATCGCCGATAACGATGACGGGCGCGCAGGCACGCGCTTTTGCGAGCGCGCCATGCAGAATGCCCAGACCGCAGCCGATGACCGCGACGGACGAGCCGATCTTCGCGTCCATGCGCTGCGCCGCGTGGAGCACCGCGGTCAGCGGTTCCACGAAAGCCGCGGTGTAGTCGTCCATTTCGTCCGGCAGATGGTAGCAGTTCTTCCACGGGGCTTTCACATATTCCGCAAAGCCGCCGTCCGTATGGATGCCGAGCTGGGTAAACGTCTCGCAAAGCAGGCCGTCGCCGCGGCGGCAGAAATAGCATGTGCCGCAGGTCAGGCAGATGTCGGCCGCGACGCGGTCGCCGACCTTAAGTCCCTTGGCGTTCTTGCCGACTTCGGCAACTTCGCCCCAGAACTCGTGTCCCGTAACCATCGGCAGTTTGTCCGCCGCGTATTTGCCGGTATAGATGCTCCAGTCGGAGCCGCAGATGCCGCAGACTTTGATCTTGATAAGCACTTCGTCGTCGTTGATCTCCGGAACCGGCACATCGACGTATTCCATCTGATACGGCGCGCGCACCACCTGGGCTTTCATCGTTTTCTTCATATTAATTGCTCTCTCCTCGTTACGCTCTGGGGTTATTGAAGATCTTGTCGCGGCGGCCTTCATAGGGCGCCTTGATGATCAGCGGCTTGAGATACGGGGCAACCTTTTCCACGCCGTCGCCGACGCTCATGGTCACGTCCTCATGCTCATAGCTCAACACATAGTCGTAGCCGACCATGGACAGCTCGGTGATGACCTTTTTCCACGGCACACTGCCCCATCCGGGGATGCGGAAACGGAACGCGCGGTCAAGCCGCTGCCAGTCGCCCTGCATCAGAATGCCGCCGCGCTGGATGTTGTGCTCCACGATCTCGCCGTCCTTGGCGTGCACATGGAAGATGCGGCTGCCGAGCTCGTCGATGAAGTTCTCAACGCGCAGGCCGAGGTAGATCAGGTTTGCGGGGTCGAGGTTGAAGCCGAAGTTCGGATGCCCGCCCAAGAGATCGATCGCGCGCTTTGCGGTGTGGATATCGTAGATCATATTGTTGGGATGGGGCTCAACCGCGAACTTCACGCCGTATTCCTTGAACTTGTCCATGATGGGCAGGAACACTTCCGCGAACTCCTGTTCCATCTTGTCCCAGCCGTCCGCGCACGGAAAGGGGAAGTAGCGCCCCCAGTTGGTTACGCCCGTGAAGCCGTTGACCACGGGCACTTCCAGTGCGTTTGCGGCCTGAGCGGTCTTGAGCAGGTTGTCGATGCCGTATTTCATCTTTTCGGCCTTGGTTCCGGGGCAAAGCTTGTCGGTGTCCTCCGTGTGCGGCCCGAGAATCAGCAGCGAGTCCGCGTGGTTGGACAGCGCGGAGATTTCGATTCCATAGCCCGCGAGCATCTTGCGAAGCTCCGCCGCTTTGCCTTTCTGGAGCATCTCATCGCAGCTGAACTGTTCGCAACCGCTGTAGGCGGGGATTTCCATCATCTCATAGCCATGCTGCACCATGATCTTGGCGACTTCTTCGAGCGATAAGTGCGCATAGTTTGCGGAAAAGAATCCGAGTTTCATTGGCAAATTCTTCCTTTCTCTTTCTCTGGATGGTGCCGTGATCAGGTATGCATCTTGCGGAGCGGGCCAAACTCTTTTCTGGTCTGGACCAGCACGTCCGTATAGTGCTTGTTATAGGTGCAGCAGCCGATTTCGCGCTGACGGATCAAAAGCTCAAGGCAGTTATCGCAGATCGTGCACCATTTGATCTCGTTCTCGCGGCCTTCGCGGAGCTTCTTGGGCAGGAACGGATCGGCAAAGGACTGGCGTCCCAGCGCGAGCATGTCCACCTTGCCCTCTTCGATGAATTTCGAGCCGTAGAAGAACATCGAGTTCTTTTCGGCTTCCGCGGCGAGGCAGCCGTTTTTGCCGTTGCGGAACACCGAGTAGTTGGAGCCGATGATCGCAGCGCTCTTGACCGCTTTTTTGAATTCCTTTGCCCAGGTCGGGTGCAGGAAGGCAAAGTAGGGCGCGTGTTTGTCCGCCTGCGTGATGCCAACGGTGATCGACGGGCTGCCGCCGGACTGTACAAAATACTGTGCGCCGCGCTCTTCCAGTCCGCGGATGAGATCCAGCGGCTCGGTGAGGTCGATGATCGGGGATTCCGGGCCTTCGGTGCCGAAGCCGCCGGGGAAGCCTTCCCACGCGGAGACCTTCGAGCCGATCAGGAAGTTCGGGTCGTTGATCTCTTTGTTGATGCGCTCATAGAGATCGAATGCGAAGCGGCGACGGTTTTCCCAGGAGCCGCCGTATTTCCAGTTGCGGTCGTTATAGGGGCGCAGAATCTGAGACCCCAGATATCCGTGGCAAAGCTTGAGGTCGATTCCGTCGGCACCCGCATCATAGGCGATGCGCGCCGCGAGAACGAACTGATCCATGATGTGCTCGACTTCTTCTTCCGTCAGCAGTTCGCCGCCGTAGCCGGGCAGCGGCTTGACGGTGACTCTGCGCGAGAAGTCGGGGTTGCTCAGCTCGCCGGAGTGCGTCAGCTGGAAGACAAACAGCGCGTCGGGATTCAGCTTCTTCATGTCGCCGACGAATTTCTCCAGCGGCTTTGCGTTCTTGGGCATGATCGAAAGCTGGTTTTTGCGGCTGCGGCTTTCGTCCGTGATGGTGATGGCTTCCAGCGTGATCATGCCGGACTCACCCTTGAAGAGGTTTGCGTAGCGCTCGATGGTCAAATCGGACGGGTTGCCGTTTTCGTCGGCATCCGTGCATTCCATTGCCTGAATGAAAAACCTGTTCTTGCATTCCCTGTTTCCGATTTTGATCGGGCTGAGCAATATGTCTTTGTAACGATCCATTTGGTTTCCTTCCTTTGCGCGTAGTTTATTTTTCAATTGATTTGATCAAATTTGTGCGTCTTTGTTGAGAAAAGCGGTGATTGAAGCGGTTTTGTACCGAAACAAAGGGCATGATGTCATGTAAAACATCATGCCCCTATGATAGTTCATCAATTTGAACGTGTCAATATTCTAATTCAATCATTTTATCGCGTCTGTCAATTGCTGTGCCGCTTCCTTCAGCGCTTCCTGTGCAGAGAGGCGCTTCTCCAGCGTTTTGTGCACCGCATTGCCGATGATCTGCTCCAGCACCGCTTCGGATACGCCTTCGCCCCTGGTGTTCTTCGGCATGGTCCTGCGCCTCGTGCTTGAAAACGCGGTGGGCAGAATCCGGTACCAGGGATACATATTGTGCAGCTCCGCGCTCTCAAACACCGAGCGGTACGGAACCATGCGGCCGAGCATGGCGTTCGGGATGATCAGCGATTCCGCGGCGGTCCACTTTGCAAACTCGAACGCGTCGTTCTTCTTTTCCGAATACGGGTTGACGCCGATCGACCAGCCGCCGAGCACGCTCGCCTTTCCCGGAACCAGCGTATAGCCGACTTTTCCGACGACAGAGGATACGCTCCGGTCTTCCAGCGGTGTCGCATGGTCGGAGAACAGCATCATCATCGCCGCGTCCCCGCGCCCGAATATCTCCACCTGCTCATCCCACCAGAACTGCGGCGAATCCGGGTGCGCATATTGGAAGCTCTCCGCGTAGTTCGTCAGTGCGGTCACGCATTTTTCGCTGGAAATCACGGCTTTTCCGTTCTCAAACACGTTTCCGCCCATACCCCAGGCGCGTGGCAAAAATTCGCAGACCGCGCCGGAGGCGTTCATCGCGCCGAGCGTGGTGCCGTAGAGCGTCTCGGATTCCGGATTGTACTTTCTTGTAAAGAAGGCGGCAACGCGGTTGTATTCTTCCCAGGTTGCGGGCACGGTCAGCTCTTTTTTATAGCGCTCAAAGAAGAGCCTCTTGTTCTTGAGCTGGGAGAATAAGTCCTTTCGATAGTACAGCAACTGCACCGTATGGCTGAACGGCAGCGCGAAGAGCCGGTCGCCAAAAAAGCAGTGCTCGCGCAGAACATCCTCCGAAAACATCCTGCTGAGTTCCTTGTTATCCGTATAACAGTCCGAGAGATCCCAGACGTATCCGCCGAGAATCAGCTCTTTCATCCACGCAAGGTCGAAGGTAAACGCATCGTAGTCGCCCGCCGGTATGCCGCGCAAAATCTCCTTGAGCATCTGGTTGTACGGTACCTGATTCCATTCGAGATCGATTCCCGTCGTGCGCTTGAAATCGGCCGCAAGCGAAGGAATTGTATGGCTGGAGGGAGAATCCTGCGTCAAAATGCGGATTTTTCGCTGAATTCCGATATCGTGGCAGCGTGCGGCAGCCAGACCCGTGCTCTGCGGGCAGGGAATCGAGATGTTTCTGCCGCCGCGGGTATCCTCCTGATTGACGATCTCGTCCAGCATCTTCAGCGCGGCGCGTGCCATCTGCGTATACGGCAAAAACAGGTTGTTTTCGCGCTCGCTCTTGGCCTTTGTCCACTCCTCCGCGTCCAGCGTGATCACCCTCGGCCGCGTCAGGCGCGGCTCCATGCTGATCGAAAGTGCGCAATTGATGCCTTCGCAGAGCACCCGGCTGGTCGTGTAGATGATCTGCGGCGGATGCTCCATCTCCATGAGCCGGATGGCAGCGCGCATCGCGCTCTCTCTGTTGCCGTTTACTGTTTCAATATACTTTGCGTCGATATTCTTGCGTGCGCGGTGCATTGCGTTGAAATACGCGTCCACGCAATCCATCTCATAGGAATATTCCTGCGGGCCTGCGATGATCGCGATTCTGTCGCTCCCCGCCGAAATCTGGTTTTGAATGTGCGCGGAAACCGCGCCGCGCACGTCCATATCCGCGTTGTTCATCCGCTCGCCCGGCACCCTATGGTGCATGAACACGATGTTCAGGCCGCCGTCGATCACAGTATTGAAAAACTCGATGTTCCCCGGCTGACAGGTTAAAAGAATCACGCCGTCCGCGCCCATCATCAGCGCGCTTTCGAGAATGGAGCTCTCCCGATCCGGCACGTCGGAACAAACCCTCAAGTAGGCGGAATATCCTTTTTCCGAAGCATAGATCGAGATTTCATCAAACATCTTGGCATACGCGATATTCGCGATATCGGGCAAAACCACCTCGATTCGCCCGGTACGCTTCGTCTTGAGATTGCGCGCAAGTTCATTCTGCTTATATCCAAGCTCGGCGACCGCCTGCTCCACACGCCGTATCTTGTCACTGCTGACGGATTTTGATCCGTTCAACACATTGGATACGGTGCCGTGAGAAACGCCTGCGCGCTTCGCAACATCCTTCATCGTCGCCATGCAAACACCTCTGTCACGTTGATTTCTACAATTCTGATTGTTTTATCATACCATGAGTTCCTATATTATCAAGCACCTTTTCCCGCCAACCATGCGGCAAAGTGGTTCCGGTGCGGGGTCGTTTTCGCCTGCCGTTCTCAGATGCAAAATCCCTCTTGACAACACCGCCGATATGATATAATGTAACAGCATTCGATAACATTCAATAACGATAAACAATATTTAACAGAAAACTTTTCCAGCCTGTACGACTTTTCTCAACAGAAGGTACCCCGCTGTCAGTTGACGCGGTTCCAAGCAGCGATGAGACCCGTTTCGGTCGGAAAGACCAAAACAAATCGACAAGAATCGCTAAAAAACTCTTGCAATTACGTTCAAGTGCATCTAGAATAAATTTTGGAACGTATCATTTTTCAAAAGTGAGAAAAACATGACTGCAATTGACGCCGCGCGGCTGATTGACATCAGCGCTGTTCGAACCCACCACTCTCTAAGCGAGATTCGCGAGATGGTGGATATCGCGCTCCAGTACCGCTTTATCAACGTGCACACGCTGCCCTGCTGGACGAAGACCGTGAGCGAACTGCTCCGGGGCAGCAAAGATGTTCGCGTCGGCGCCCCGGTCGGATTTCCCGGCGGCGGCCACAAGACCAGCGTCAAGCTGCTGGAGGCGGAACAGCTGATCTACGACGGCGTTCAGGAGATGGATATCGTCATGAACGTCGGCCGCTTCAAGAACAAAGAGTTCTCCTATGTGTCGGACGAACTCAAGCAGATCATCCGCCTTGCGCCCGAAGATGTCTTGACCAAGGTGATCATCGAGCTGAACTGCCTGACCGACGATGAGCTGGAAGATGTCTGCAAGATCGTCATCGACAGCGGCGCAGATTTTCTGAAAACCGGAACCGGCTGGGTTCCGGGTGACGCGAACATCCCGCGCATTGCGAAGATCAAAAGCTACACGCACGGGAAGATTCAGCTCAAAGCAGCCGGCGGCATCCGCACACGCGAGGACTTCGACGCGCTCCTCGGCCTCGGCACCGAGCGCTTCGGCATCAACATCGCTTCCGCGCTTGCAATCGTAGAAAGTTTCAATCAGGAGGGACCCCGGTGATCGGCAAAGAGATGATTATCGCATATGACCTGGGTACCGGCGGTATCAAAGCCTCCCTGTTTGATCTGAGCGGCGCATCCCACGGGGATGTGTTCAGCCAATATGACGTCACCTATACCGGAAGCGACTTTCACGAGCAGGCACCGGATGCCTGGTATGACGGCATCTGCAGCACGACGCGGCAGCTGCTCCAAAAAAGCGGGATCGATCCGCTCCGCGTTGTCGGCCTCTCGATCTCCGGCCACTCGCTTGGCGTCGTGCCCGTCGACCGCGCGGGAAACCTGCTCCGCAGCATGACGCCCATCTGGAGCGACACGCGCGCCAAAGAGCAGACCAAAGCGTTCTTTGCGCAGGTTCCGTATGCCGAATGGTATCTCAAGACCGGAAACGGCTTTCCGGCGGAATGCTACTCCATCTTTAAAATCATGTGGTATCGGGACAACGAGCCCGAACTCTATCAAAACGCGTACCGGGTTCTCGGCTCCAAGGACTACTGCAACTACAAGCTCACTGGGAACATGGTCACCGACTATTCCTACGCCTCCGGCAGCGGCGTCTACGATCTCGTGAAGAACGGGTACGACGAGGATTATATCCGCGCCTCCGGCATTCGCCGCGAGCTGCTGCCCGATCTCGTGCATTCGCACGATGTGATCGGCACGCTGACAGCGGAAGCTGCGGCAGCACTCGGCCTTTCGGCAAACGTAAAGGTCGTCGCGGGCGGTGTGGACAACTCCTGCATGGCGCTCGGCGCACGCGGCATCGAAAACGGCCGCGCCTATATCTCGCTGGGGTCCTCCTCCTGGATTGCCGTTGTCAGCGATTCTCCGCTCGTGGACCTCGAGAAAAAGCCTTTTGTATTTGCGCATGTCATCGACGGCATGTATGCCTCCGCAACCAGCATCTTTGCCGCGGGCTCAAGCTTCCGCTGGGTGCGGGATGTGCTCTGCCCCGACCTTGTTTTAAAGGAAAAGAACGGCGAAATCCGGGATGCGTACACCGAGATGAATTCCCTCGCCGCGCTCTCTCCCGTCGGCTCAAACAATCTTCAGTTTAACCCGAGCCTCGCCGGCGGTGCCATGATCGAGCGCAGCAAGAATATCGTCGGCGGGTTTGTGGGGCTTCAACTCTCCCATACGCGCAACGACATGATCCGCGCCTCGCTGGAGGGCATCACCTTCAATCTTTGGTACGCCATGACCGTGCTCAAAAGCTGCGGTGTCACGGTGCCCGAGCTGCTGATGGTTGGCGGCGGCGCAAAAAGCCCGCTCTGGCGGCAGATGTTTGCGGACACGTTCGATATGAAGGTGATCAAGACCAGCGTCGATCAAAACGCGGCCTCCCTCGGCGCTGCGGCTCTCGCGGCATACGGCCTCGGTTACTGGAGCGATTATTCGCAGATCGACCGCGCGCACCAGCTCGAGAGCGTCTCGGAACCCAACAAAGAAATGACCGATCTTTACCGTCGGCACTATGATTTCTCCCGATATGTCGCGGACTGGCTCGCGCAGACCGGAGATAAACTAACGCATGGAGTGTAGCACATGGACGTAAAAGGCATCGACCACATCGCCATCAACGCAATCGACATTGAGCAATCCATCCGCTTCTATGAAAAAGTCCTGCGGTTCCCACTCGTCGAGCGCGTTCCAAACGGTGATAATACCCTGGTTTACTTGCGGATGACAGCGGATACCATGTTGGAGCTGTTTGATCACAAGAAGGAAATCAAGTATCATTCACATCCGGAGGATGCATCCGGACTCGTGCATTTCGCACTCACCGTCGACGGCATCGAAGACTGGAACGAGCACCTCACCCGGCACAATGTTGAATTTACCCTTCCTCTCTGCTCCCTGAGCCATCTGGGCAAAAAGGTATTGCTTTTCAAAGACCCGAACGGGGCCATCATCGAATTATGTGAAGATTTCTGATTTCTAAAACTCCATACAATCCGACAAATCGGAACAATCCAAGGTAAAGGAACGATTAAGAGGCAATGGCAGATCTGTTAGAGATGAAAAATATCTCAAAGAGTTTCTACGGTGTCCGGGTACTGTCAGATGTCGACTTCAGTTTGGAACGCGGCGAAGTCGTCGCCCTGTGCGGCGAAAACGGCGCGGGCAAATCCACACTGATGAAAATTCTGGCTGCCGTATACAAGTATGACTGCGGGGAAATCTATCTCGAAGGCGAACACCTTTCGCCCAACCTGGAGACGCTCGACCTGCAGCAAAGAGGCGTTTCGATGATCCACCAGGAACTCAACCTGATGGAACACCTGACGGTCGCCCAAAACATCTTCCTCACGCGGGAACCCAAGCACAAAAGCGGGCTGATCAACTTCAAAAAGATGACTGCCGACGCGGAAGTGCTGCTCCGTTCTCTGGGACAAACCAGCATCAACCCCAACGCGATGGTGAGTAGCCTCAAGACCGCGCAAAAGCAGATGGTCGAAATCGCGAAAGCCATCTCCTTCAACGTGAAAGTTTTAATCATGGACGAACCCACGGCCATGCTGACCATGCGCGAGACCGAAATCCTTTTCAACCTGATTCGCAACCTCGCCAAGCAGGACATCGGCGTGATCTACATTTCACACCGTCTCAAGGAGATCAAGGAGGTCTGCGACCGCGTCACCATCCTGCGCGACGGCAAGTTTATCGCCACAAAGATGGTCAGCGAAGTCACCGAGCAGCAGATTGCGAGCTATATGGTCGGGCGCGAAGTCAGCGTTTCCCGCGCGACGGACTATACGGGCGATATCAACGACGTCGTGCTCGAAGTGCGAAATGTTTCGGATTCGCTCCTGAAGGATGTCAGCTTCAAGGTCTCGCGCGGCGAAATTCTGGGCTTTTCGGGTCTCGTCGGCTCCGGCCGGTCGGAACTGATGGAGTTCATCTTCGGTATCCGCAAGGTGAAGTGCGGCGAGCTGCTTCTGCACGGAAAGCACGTCGTCAACAAAGTCCCCGCATCCGCGATCAAGCGCGGCATCGGCTTTGTCACCGAGGATCGCCAGAAGACCGGCGTCGTCATCAAGCGCAACATTCTGGAGAACATCTGCCTGATCGAGCAGGTTAAGAACAAAGGCTTCTTCAACAACGCCTCCAAGCAGAAAAGCAGCACGGCTGAAATGATTCAGCGGCTGAATATCCGCTGCGCCGGGCATAACCAGATCGTGAGCAACCTCTCCGGCGGCAACCAGCAGAAAATCGTGCTGGCGAAGTGGCTGCTCGTCGATTCCGACATCCTGATTCTGGATGAACCGACCCGCGGCATCGACATCGGCGCGCGCGAAGAAATCTACAAGATCATCCACGAGCTGGCCGATTCCGGCAAGACCATCATTGTCGTATCCTCCGACCTGACCGAAGTGCTGAATATCTGCCAACGCGTCATCGTCATGCACGAGGGAACGATCAAAGCGGAGCTGACGCATAGTCGCCGCACCGAAGAAACCATCATGACTTATGCAACAAATGCGTGCTAATACTGCGGAGGATAACGTTCTATGAGCTGTGAAGTACCTGAAAAAAAGAGATTTGGGCTTCTCCAAACAGTCTGGTCCAAATACAGCATTATCTTTGTTTTCATATTATTATTCGCAATCTGCTCGATTTTGACACAGGGCAAGTTCGCGGAGTGGAAGAACATCACCACCATCTTCCGCAATGCCTCGACCATCGGCATCATCGCGCTCGGTATGACGTTCGTGATCATCTCCGGCGGCATCGATCTTTCGAGCGGCCCTGTCATGGCAACGGCGGGACTGGTGTTGATCAGCCTGCAAAAGATCGGCACGCCTCTGCCGCTTGCGATTCTGGCGTGCATCGCGGTCTCCGCTGCGTTCGGCTTTCTCAACGGCATCATCACCACGAAGATCAAGGTTCCGCCGTTCATCGTCACGCTCGCCGTCGGCATCATCGCGCGTTCGGTCACCATGTATCTCGGCAACGGCGCAACCATCACGGGCAACAATAAGGATGTGCTATTTAAGTCGTTCGGCAACGGCAACGTCTTCACGGTTCCTACGCCGTTCATCATCCTCATCGTTCTCGCGATTCTGCTCACGATACTGCTCGTCAAAACCAAGTTCGGCACCTTCGTGTTCGCGGTCGGCTGCAACGAGACCGCCGCAAAATACTCCGGCATCAAGGTAGACCGCATCAAGGTTTGGACCTACATCATCTCCGGCATCTGCGTAGGCTTAGCGGGTACCATCGAAACCGCACGCATGGTTGCGGTCTCCTCTACGACGACCGGTTCGGGCTATGAGTTTGACGCCATCACCATGGTGCTCGTCGGCGGCACGTCTCTGGCCGGAGGACGCGGGACGATCTATGGCACCGTCATCGGCGCGATCATCCTCTTCTTCGTCAACAACATGATGATCCAGCTGACGATCTCTCCCTATCTCACCGGCGCCGTCAAGGGCCTCGTCATTCTGATTGCCGTGCTGCTCCAGGCACGCAGCAAAAACTAATCAAGCAACCACCAGAGTCATACAAAACAGAGAAATATTTTTCATAAACGGAAGTTTATGGATAAAAACAAAAACAGGAGGGAAACAAATGAAAAAGATCTTGGCATTGGTTCTCGTAGTCCTTTCGGTCTTGGCTGTTACCGCGTGCGCCCCGAAAGCCGCAGACACCGCTGCTCCCGCAGCAGACACCGCAACCACGGCCGCGCCGGAAGCGGCTGCTCCCGCCGAACCCGCTGCGAAGCTTCGGGTCGCCATCTCTCTGCCCCCGGCGGACAACGCCTGGCAGGCAGCGCTCCTGGCTTCCATCAATGAAGCGATCAAGGGTGACACGGAAATCGAATGGACCGTGAAGAACGCCGTAGACAATGCTGACCAGCAGAACATCCTTACCACGTTCAAAGACGGCGGTTACGACCTCATCGCCTGCCTGCCCGGCGACGGCACGCTGCTGACCACCATCATGGAAGAAATCTATGATGCAGGCATCCCGACGGTCATCATCGACAGAAACATCGCCTCCGACAAGTACACCTCGTTTGTCGCGGAAGACAACTACTCCTGCGGCGTGATGGCTGCGGACTTCATCGGCAAGTTCTTTGAAGGCCAGTCTGACATCAAGCTTGTCAACCTCAGAAGCTACACCGGTATCCCGATCGACCTCGCACGTTACCAGGGCTTCATCGACACGATCGCGAAGTACACGAACATCGAGATCATCGGCGAAGGCGACGGCGAATTCAACAGCACCGCAGGCTTCAACGCGATGTCTGACCTGCTCGCCGCGCACGACAAGATCGACGTCGTGTTCACGCATGACGACGAATCCACCACCGGCGCCATGACTGCCATCGAGCAGCAGGGCCGCACGGACATCAAGCTCATCACCGGTATGGGCGGCACGGTTACGGCTCTCAACGAGATCAAAGCCGACAACACCATCCACAAAGCGACGGCTTCCTACTTCCCGAGAATCGGTGCAGCCGCGGTTGACGTCATCCGCGAGTACTTTGCAACCGGCACCATCCAGAAGGACAACGTGAGAGAATCCACCCTGATCACCAAGGACAACGTTGACGACTTCATGGCTTGGGCATATCAATAAGTCTGCATCCCCGGCGCTGCCCGTCTCCTCAACGGAGGCAGGCCGCCACCCGGCAGACAATTGATTTCACATGATACGAGAGAGATTCCCAATAAACGGGCAGGAGCTGATGCAAGTTTGCATCAGCTCCTGTTTGTTTCACGCTTGCTCTTCGCAATTGAGTTGTTCGCAAAATCGATGCTCGATTCCAGCAATCGTTATTTCGTGACGATCGGAACCGTTCCTGCCATCTCGCCGATGACGTTGATGAGCTCGGAGTTGCTGGGAACGACGATTTTCGCATTGTTCTTCAGCGAGTTCTCCACCGCTTCCAGCCTGCGCAGCAGCTGCGCATTGCCGACGAAATACTTGTCGGCGGCTTCATTGACGAGCTGGATAGCCTGGGCAGAGCCCTCCGCCTCCAGAATCTTTGCCTGTTTGCTGCCTTCCGCCTTCTTGATCTCGGCTCGCTTGATGCCGTCTGCCGTCGTTTCGGCAGCGGTCGCAAAGTCCACCGCGGCTACCTTTTCGTTCTCCGCTTTGACGACTTTGTTCATGGTCTCCTGCACATCCTTCGGCGGGTCGATCTCTCTAAGCTCCGTCCGAACGATGTCGATGCCCCATTTGCCTGTCTCTTCCTTCAACGTGTTGAGCAGCTCGTTGTTGATCTTGCCGCGCTCGCTGTTGGCGGACTTCAGGGTCAGCGTTCCGATGATGTTTCTCAGCGTGGTGCGCGCGAGGTTGATGATCTGGAACTTGTAATCGTTGACGTTATAGATGGCGCTCTTGACGCTCTCTTCGTCCGACTTTACGCGGAAGTAAACCTGCGCGTCAACCGTCGCGTTCAGGTTGTCGTTTGTGATGATGATCTGCGGTTCCGCGCTGAACATCTGCTCCGTGATATTCACGAGATAGATCTTCTGGATCGCCGGAATGACCCAATGGAACCCCGGCTGCGCATACTTGGTGTATTTGCCGAGCGTTTCAATCAGGCCGCGGCTCGTCGGCCGGACGATCCGGATTCCGGAGAAAAAGATGATGACGACCAACGCAATCGCTCCATAGAGTAAATACATATCCCTTGCCTCTTTCTTCTTCAATTCAGTCTTTAGCGGATCACTCCGTTTTGACTCGCCCAACCGCTTTTCGGTGTGGTCTCTCCATCCGTTTGGCGATAGCGATATCACGCTTATTGCGCGTGATTCACGTTCGGGTGACCGCTACCATCACTCTATTCCTATTCCTATAATTTGCAAGCTATTTTTTGGAATATCCGGTATATGCAGATGCGTATTTACAAGCCGTGCAACCGTGCTCTCGTGCTCCAAGCGCCGCTCTTTATACTTCTTTTGAGCGTATTTTCCAAAGTATCCGATTCCCCGAAATTGCGCAGCAAGAACGTGCGAAATATTGCCTATTGCTCTCGAGATCAAACGGTGCTACAATCACTTGAATTGAATTGTTCAGGACTGAACAGTTCATTCGTGAACTAATAATGCTGGGATTCATTTTAAGTTGAATTGAGGATTACCATGGCTTCCAATCTGATCAAAAAGTGGATGCTGATGAGCGTCCGCCTCAAAAAATTGAAGAACGTGTTTTCGGCGGACAGCGGCATGCACATGAACGAGATTTGGGTGCTGGGCAAGATCGACAACGCGGTTCGTTCGTCCGGCTGCGGGCTAGGTAACACGCAGATCCAGAAGGACATGCAGATCACAAAATCCGCCGTGTCACAGATCATCGATTCTCTGGTGGAAAAGGGCTATGTCGACCGGACGCCGGATGCGGAAGATCGAAGGCGCATGTGCGTCACCATCACTCCCAGCGGACAGCAGGTGCTCCGGCAGCTGACCGAAAGCGCCAACGATCTTGCCGATAAAGTCGCGGCGAACATGGGCGAAGAAAAAATCCAGCAGATGTTTGCTCTGCTGAATGAGTTTATCGACGGGTTCATCGGCGCGCAGAGCGAGCCGGAAGGCGACGCCGCCAATGATTCCATGTGTCCGCACGCTTCCTCCTCGGATCGCGACGCGCGGTAACATCTCTTGATTCTGGTTTGCGGGAGGCAACGTTGAAAACTCTGTTTAAAGCCTTAAAAGCATATTGGGGATACATCCTGCTCGCGGTTGCGCTGCTGTTTTTGCAGGCGCAATGCGACCTCGCGCTCCCCGAATACATGTCCAAAATCGTCAACACGGGTATCCTGAACGGCGATATTCCGTATATCTGGCGCACGGGCGGCGTGATGATGCTGATCTCGCTTGCGGGCGCCGCAGCTTCCATCAGCATGGGCTATTTCGCCGCAAAGGTCGCAGCAAACGTGGGCTCCGATCTGCGCACAGGTGTGTTTTCCAAGGTGCAGTCCTTCTCCAACGCGGAGTTTGACCATTTCTCCACCGCGTCGCTGATCACGCGAACCACAAACGACATCACGCAGATTCAGATGCTGCTGGTCATGTCCATCCGCATGGTGTTCTACGCTCCGATTCTCGGCGTCGGCGGCCTCATCAAGGCGCTGGACGAGAGCGCGTCCATGACGTGGATCATCGCGGTCACGATTCTCTGCATGCTGGCGGTGATCATTACGGCGTTCATCGTCGTCATGCCGCGGATGCAGAGCATGCAAAAGCTCATCGACCGGCTCAACCTCGTTTCGCGCGAAAACCTCGAAGGCATGCTAGTCATCCGCGCGTTCAACACGCAGAAGTTTGAGGAAAACCGGTTCGATACCGCAAACCGCAACCTCGCGGACACGAGCCTGTTCGTCAACCGCGCGATGGCGAGCATGATGCCCGTCATCATGTTGATCATGAACCTGACGACCGTGTTCATCGTCTGGATCGGTTCCCATGCGGTGTCCGCCTTCTCCATGAATATCGGCAGCATGATGGCGTATATGCAGTACGCCATGCAGATCATCATGTCGTTTATGTTCCTCGCGATGATGTTCATCATCATCCCGCGCGCCGTCGTCTCCGCAAACCGCATTCAGGAAGTGATGGAGCGCAAGGAGACTGTACTCGATCCGGTGAATCCCGCGAAGCTTCCGACGGAGTTTCAGCCCGTCATCGAGTTCAAGGACGTCAGCTTCCGCTATCCCGGCGGCGAGGGCAACGTGCTTTCCTCCGTCAGCTTCACCGCGGAACCCGGCTGCACAACCGCGTTTATCGGCGCGACCGGCGCGGGCAAGACGACCATCGTCAATCTTTTGATGCGTTTCTACGACGTGACGGGCGGTTCCATCCGCATCTCCGGCAAGGATATCCGCGAGATCACCAAGCATGAACTGCGCGAACAGATCGGTTATGTACCGCAGAAGAGCCTGCTGTTCTCCGGCACGATTGCGCAAAACATCTCTTATGCGGACGAGCATATGCCCTTCGAGCAGGTCGAAAAGGCAGCCGAAATCGCGCAGGCAACGGAGTTCATCTGTGAAAAAGAAGAGGGGTATGAATCCCACATCGCGCAGGGCGGCATGAACGTCTCCGGCGGTCAGAAGCAACGGCTTTCAATTGCGCGCGCGCTTGCCAAGAACGCGCCGATCTATGTATTTGACGACACCTTCTCCGCGCTCGACCTCAAAACCGACCGCCGCCTGCGCGAGGCGATCGGGCGGGAGCTGAAGGACAGCACGATCCTGCTCGTCGCGCAGCGCGTCAGCACGATCATGTATGCCGACCGGATCGTCGTGCTCGACCACGGCAGGATCGTCGGAACCGGTACACACAAGGAACTTTTGGAGAATTGCAGCATCTATTATGAGATCGCTTCCTCCCAGTTGAGCACGGAGGAACTGAACAATGAGTGAGAGCAGAGCGCCCCTGAACAACGCCTCTCCGCAGCGCCGCGGCCCCATGATGGGAGGTCCCGGCATGATGTCGCGCGGTCCCGCGGAGAAACCGAAGGACTTTAAGAAGACCATGCGCACGCTGATCACCTATCTTGCGCCCTACAAGACGAAGATCATCGCGGTGATCCTGATAGCGATCGTCTCCACCGTGTTCTCGATCGTAGGGCCCAAGCTACTGGGCAAGGTCACGACGAAGCTCGTCGAGGGTCTGCTTGCCTATATGGCGGGCACCGGCCTATATACGGACTTTGCCTACATGGGACGGATCGTCGCGTGGCTGATCGGGCTGTATGTGCTCTCCGCCATCTGCACCTTCCTGCAGGGCTTCATCATGGCGAAGGTGTCCAACAACGTCACCTACGATCTGCGGCGCGCCATCTCCGAGAAGATGAACCGCCTGCCGCTGAAATACTACGACACCAAGACCCACGGCGAGGTGCTCAGCCACATCACCAACGACGTCGATTTGATCAACCAGTCGCTGAGCCAAAGCCTCACGCAGATGGTCACGTCTGCAACGATGATCCTCGGCATCCTCGTGATGATGCTGTCCATCAATGTGCTGATGACGCTGCTTGCACTGATCGTATTACCGTTATCCGCGGTGATCGTTATGGGCATCGTCAAAAAGTCACAGGTATTCTTTGCGGATCAGCAAAAGCACCTCGGCGAGCTCAATGGTCACGTCGAGGAGATGTACAGCGGGCACAACATCGTACAGGCGTTCAACGGCGAGGCGGAGTCTCAGGAGAAATTTGAGGAAACCAACGCCAAACTCCGCACCGTCGCCGTCAAATCCCAGTTCTTCACCGGCATCATGATGCCCGCGATGAACGCGGTCGGAAACCTCGGCTATGTCGCGGTCTGCATCCTCGGCGGTTATCTCGCGGTGAAAAAAGTCGTCGAGATCGGCGATATCCAGTCGTTCATCCAGTATATGCGCAGCTTCACCCAGCCGATTGCGCAGCTTTCGTCGATCTCCAATACGCTGCAGTCCACCTCCGCCGCGGCGGAGCGGGTGTTCGCGTTTCTGGGTGAGCCGGAAGAAACGCCGGATACCCCGTCGGCAACCGCGACCATGGCGACGCAGGGCGCGGTCAGTTTCCGGCATGTGCGCTTTGGCTATAACCACGAGAAGATCATCATCAAGGACTTCTCCGCGGAGATCAAACCCGGCCAGAAGATCGCCATCGTTGGCCCTACCGGCGCGGGCAAGACGACGATCGTCAAGCTCTTGATGCGCTTCTACGACATCAACAGCGGTCAGATCCTCATCGACGTCGAGGACATCCAGCACTACACGCGAAACGACCTGCGCGCGCACTTTGGCATGGTGCTGCAGGATACGTGGCTGTATAACACGACGATTCTGGAGAATATCCGTTACGGCACATTCTGCGCTTCAGACGAGCAGGTCATCGCCGCCGCGAAAGCCGCGCGCTGCCACGAGTTTATTCAGGCGCTGCCCGGCGGATACCAGATGGAGCTCAATGAGGAGGCAAGCAACCTCTCGCAGGGTCAAAAGCAGCTCTTGACCATCGCCCGTGTGGTGCTGTCCGATCCCAAGATTCTGATTCTGGACGAGGCGACAAGCTCTGTCGATACGCGCACGGAGCTGCTCATCCAGAGCGCGATGGACGACCTGATGCACGGACGTACGAGCTTCATCATCGCGCACCGCCTGTCTACGATCAAGAACGCGGATCTGATCCTCGTCATGCGCGACGGCGACATTGTGGAGCAGGGCAACCACGCGCAGCTGCTTGAGTCAAACGGCTTCTATGCAGACCTCTATCATTCCCAGTTCAATCCCGAGTAAGTTTATTTTCGCCGGTGCGCAAACCCGGTCAGGGCGCAAAAGCATCGGCATCAGCAGGGTTTACACAGCGTTTCATGCTAGAAAAGGAGTATCACTATGGAAAAAGACGCAGCCGTCCAAACCGAACAACCCGCAAAGAAGAAAGGCAAGCTCGGCACAAAAATCGCCGGCGTACTGGCGCTGCTGATCCTCATCGGCGCAGGGATCGGTGCCTATTTCATCTGGAGCGGAAGCAGCCAGCTCACGACCGACAACGCAAAGGTCGCCGCAAAGTTTTACGCGATTACACCCGCGGGCCCGGGCAAGCTCTCCAAGCTTTCCGTCCATGTCGGCAGCGTGGTTAACGCCAACGAGATCATCGGCAAGGTCGATAACGTGGGCTATCTGCGCTCCCCGATCGACGGCGAGATCGTGCAGGTCAACGCCTCCGTCAATCAGATGGTAGGCGTCACGACGGTCACCGCAGTCGTTGCGGATACCGCGGATATCTATGTGCAGGCGAATATCGAGGAGACCGAGATCGCGAAGATCAAGGTCGGCCAGAACGTCAAGCTCAAGCTCGACGCCTATCCGGGGCAGACGTTCGCAGGTTTTGTGCGGGAGATCGACCGCACCACGCAGACCGCGATCGCCGGCAACACGATGAGCTACAGCACGAGCGGCACCTATACCAAGGTCACGCAGCTGATCCCCATCAAGATTCAAATCACGGATTCCGTGGATCTGGAAAATCTGATCGGCACCAACGCGACCGTGACGATCGAACTCGGTTAACCGGAGGATGAAGCATATGAAAAAAGTGATCATTGCCGCGCTGAGCCTGATCAGTGCAGTTGTATTCCTGGGTTGTTCGGCCTTTGCGGGCTCTTCCGCAACCGCCGCACCCGCAAACCAGAGCGTCGCGGTGACGACGGGCGACATCGTCCAGACCGTATCCGGTCCGGGCGTCGTCAAGTTTGTCGATCCGGTTGCGCAGAAAACGCCAGTCAACGTCAAGGTGACCAAGACGGATGTCAAGGTCGGCGACGTCGTCGCCAAAGGCGATCCCATCGCGGAATACGACGCGGCGGCGCTTTCCGCCGACATCGCGAAGCTCAACACGACGGTGACCCAGCTACGCCAGCAGGAGCAGGGCCTCGCCCTCTCCTTCCACAGCAAGAAAACGCTCACTGCGGGCGTCTCCGGCCGCGTCAAGGCGATCTATGTCGCAGAAGGCGATGCGGTCGACCCGATCGTGCAGGAGAAGGGCGGCATCGTCCTGATCTCTGCCGACGGCAAAATGACCGTTCAGATTTCTGCAAGCGGCCTCAAGGCAAACGATGAAGTCGTCATTAAAATGGACAAATACCACGTCAAGGGCAACGTATCCAAGGTCGATGATGGCACGATGACCGTCAGCTTCCCCGACGACAAGGTGCTCCCCGGCGATACGGTGGATGTTTACCAAAAAGACGTGCTGCTTGGCTCCGGTCAGGCGCAGATCGATCTGCCCTATCTGCTCTCCGCGGACGGCGGCATCGTCACCAGCGTGAGCGTAAAGATCAACGACATGCTCTACCCCTTTTCGAAGGTTGCCGCGATCAAATACATCACGGCGGGAGACGCGTATCAGGCGGTTCTGGATCAGTTGGCACGCGCACAGGACGATCTCGACGCCGCGCGTGCGCTCCGGGATCAGGGCGCGTTCCTTGCGGAGCAGGACGGCGTCATCGCCTTCATCCTGCCGGAGGGAACCTATCCCAGCGGAACAAAGATCGCCGATGTGTACCCCAAGGGCGAGTTTGAGTTCACCGTCGCGGTGGACGAGCTGGATATCTTCAGCGTCGTGCTCGGACAAAGCGCGACCATCCAGTTTGACGGAATCCCCGACAAGACCTTTGACGCGACTGTGAGCAAGATCGCCGGCGTGGGTCAGGTTGCAAACGGGTTTACGACCTATGCCGTCACGCTGAAGGTGACGGACGACGGCACGCTGAAATCCGGCCTGAACGGCACCGTGAAGATCGTGATCAACCAGCAGACAGACGTGCTCGTGCTGCCGGTTGAGGCAATTCAGGAGGACAGCAACGGCACCTATGTGACGCTGGCCGGAAGCGAGCAGACGAAGACGCCTGTCACGCTCGGCATTTCGGACGGCACCATGGTCGAGATCGTGTCCGGCCTCTCCGCGGGAGATCAGGTCGTGATCCCAACGGCCGCCGATTTCACGGGCAGCGCGCAGTAAGCATTTCCAGTCATCATCACGCCGGTGAATACCGGCACAGACGATATGCAAAGAAACCGATTCGTTCGGTTTCTTTGTCTGTCAGGAGGATGTTTGGACGGAACAATCAGGATCGGATTCGAATTTTTGCATTGTTTCAACCGTCTTGCCGCGCGCGCTGATCATTTTGTCGGATTGACCGTGAATTTCGTCCGAAAACCGCTATTCCTGTGGCCAATTTATGTGATTTGCCTTATTTGTTTACTTCACGTAAAATTCATTACCGTATATAATTATTTCTGCGGGTATGTTCATGAATACACAAAAAATGCTGCTTTCTCACACAGCCTGTCGGTAACCCCGGCAGCAGGTAAAAGCGTTGGATCGGTTGGCAGATGAATGGATAATTTGAGTTATGATATGCAGTATGACTACTTGATCGTTGGCGCGGGGCTGTACGGCGCGGTGTTCGCGCGGCAGATGACCGACGCGGGCAAAAAATGCCTCGTTGTCGAGCGCCGCGGCCACATCGCCGGAAACATCTACACTGAAAATATGGATGGCATCGACGTGCATGTCTATGGCGCGCACGTGTTCCATACCTCAAATGAGCGCGTCTGGCCCTATGTCAACCGCTTCGCTGCATTCAACAACTATACACACACCGTTTTGGCAAATCATCACGGAAAGCTGTATCCGCTTCCGTTTAATATGAATACCTTCTCCGCCATGTGGGGCATCGCCACGCCGGAGGAAGCGCAGCAGAAGATCAAAAGCCAGCAAACCGGCGCAGTGGCAGGTGAGCCGCGCAATCTGGAGGAGCAGGCCATCCGGCTTGTCGGCACGGATATCTACGAGACGCTGATCAAGGGCTATTCGCAGAAGCAGTGGGGACGCCCGTGCACGGAGCTGCCCGCGTCGATCATCCTCCGCCTCCCGGTGCGCTTTACCTACGACAACCGCTACTTTGACGACCGCTTTGAGGGCGTCCCGACAGAAGGATACACCGCGCTCGTCTCCCGGCTGCTGGAGGGCATCGAGGTGCGCCTCGGCACCGACTATCTGCTGGAGCGGGATGCGTTGCGCCCGCTTGCCGCCAAGATCGTTTTTACGGGCCCGATCGATGCCTATTTTACATACGCACTGGGGCATCTTGCGTACCGGAGCCTGCGCTTTGAAACCGAAACGCTCGACTGCCCCGACTATCAGTCGCGTGCGGTCGTGAACGATACCGACGCGGAAACCCCCTATACCCGCGTGATCGAACACAAGCACTTTGCCTTCGGCACGCAAAAGCGCACCGTGATCACGCGCGAATACCCCGCCGAATGGACGCCGGGTGCAGAGCCGTTTTACCCCGTTGGCGACGAAAGGAACCAGATGCTCTATGAAAACTACCGCAAGCTTGCGCAGGCGGAAGAGAACGTTCTCTTTGGCGGCAGGCTCGGCGAATACAGCTATTATGATATGGACGATGTGATCCTCTCCGCGCTAACAGCCGCAGACAGGGAGATCAGCGCATGAACGTCGCCATCATCGCCGCCTCACACAAGCCATACTGGATGCCGGATTCCCCGCTCTATCTGCCGCTGTTTGTCGGGAGCGCGGGGCTGCCGTCTATCGAAGGTTTTTTGCGCGATGACACGGGCGAACACATCAGCGCGCGCAACCCCTCTTTTTGTGAGCTCACAGGTATCTATTGGGCCTGGAAGAATCTCGAAGCGGACTATATCGGCCTTGCGCACTACCGCCGCTACTTCGCCGAGCCGATCCACCTCTCCAAGCGCAAGCGCATCGCCGGGCAAAAGGCCATCGAGCGCGCGCTTACCCGTGCGGACGTGATACTACCCAAAGCGCGGCATTATTACATCGAAACCAACTATTCGCAGTATGCCCACGCACACAACGAGCACGACCTACTGCTCACGCGCGAGATTCTGGAGGAACGGTATCCCGACTATCTGCCTGCCTGGGAGCGCGTCATGCGGCGCACCTACGGGCACCGGTTCAATATCTTCGTGATGAAAAAGCCCGTGCTGGACGCGTATCTGACCTGGCTGTTCGACGTGCTCTTTGCGCTTGAGCATCGCCTCGATATCTCCGGCTATACCGGAATCAACAGGCGTGTCTTCGGGCTGATCTCCGAGCGGCTGATTGATATCTGGCTCGAACGCAATCAGATTTCATATGTGGAGCTGCCGGTCGTCAATCTCGAAAAGCAGCACTGGCCGACAAAGATCTATCGTTTTCTGATGCGTAAAATTCAGCAGCACCGAGCAATGTGAGATGGCGAATGCGCAGAAAGGAGACCGTATGACAAACGAACCGTTGATTACGCTCATCGTGCCCGTATTTCGCGCAGAAGCATATCTTTCGATTTGTTTGGACTCCGTGCTCAGCCAGACGCACCGGAACATCGAAGTGATCTTAATCGATGACGGCTCGCCGGACGGCAGCGGCGCAATCTGCGATGCATATGCGGCTAAGGACGCCCGCGTGCGCGTGTTCCATCAGGAGAACAAGGGCGTTTCCGCGGCAAGAAACACGGGGCTTGCGCAGGCAAAAGGCGCATACATCTCGTTTGTCGACGCGGACGACTGGGTCGAGCCGGACTATCTTTCGTATCTATTGAAGCTTCTTCTGGATCATGACGTTGCGCTCTCCGCCTGCAACCACTTCGTATATGCCCGCGAGCGCGACCACGCGAAGTATCCGGTGAACCACGAAGTCTGCATCCTGACGCAGCGGCAGTCGGCGGAGAACCTGCTTTATCATTTGCCGCCGGACGCGAGCCCCTGGGGAAAGCTGTATGCAAGAGAGCTGTTTGACGAGCTTCGCTATCCGGAGGGCATGCTCTTTGAGGATACATATCTCATCGCAGACCTTGTTTTCACGGCTGCCGGCGTTGCCTTTGGCAGCGAACCCAAGTATCACTATCGCTTCCAAGAGCAAACGATCAGCAAGGGCACTCCCGTCGGCAAACGCTGGGACTATCTGCTCGCTGCGGATCATCTCGCGGAAAGCGTGCTGCTGCGATATCCCGACCTGTCCGCAGGTTGCACGAGAAGGCGGGTACACGCCGCAATGAGCATCCGGCGGCTGTTCGTCTATGCCGATGCTTCGGCTGCTGAAGATCTCGCGCGGTGCACGGCGATCATCCGCGCGGGCGCAAAGAGCGTTCTGCTTGACCTGCGCGCGCCGATGCGCGACAAGGCGGGTGTTCTGCTCGCGCTCGCAGGGCCGCGGATATTTGACCGCTTCTGGGATATCTATGGTAAAATTCGGAATAGATACTAACGTTAACTCGTAAAAACATAAACAACGCAGGACGGAGAGACAATTGCCCGAACAACGCACGGATCAAAACAGAATCGATGTCGTCATCCTCTGGGTGGACGGGAACGATCCCGCCTGGCAGGCCGAGAAGGCGCGCGTCTCCGCGACGCCGCTTGCCGATGACCGGGACATCCGCTACCGCGACTGGAACTTGCTTCCCTATCTCTTCCGCGGGCTGGAGCAGTTCGCGCCGTGGGTCGGCACCGTGCATTTCGTCACATGGGGGCATCTGCCGCCGTGGCTGAATCTGGACTGCCCGAAGCTGCACATCGTGCGGCACACGGACTTTATTCCCGCGGAATATCTGCCGACATTCAGCGCAAACACCATCGAGCTCAATATCCATCGAATTCCGGGTCTCGCGGATCGGTTCATCTACTTCAACGACGACATGTTCCTGCTGCGTCCGGTGTCTTCCGACGTGTTTTTTCGCAACGGATTGCCGCGCGACTACGCGATCATGAACCCCGCGCACACGTTGGATCTGAAGGAAGGCAACGGCGACGAGAGAATCTTCTATATGCCGTACAACGACACAAATCACCTCAATGTGCGCTACTCCATGCGTAACTGCGTCAAACAGCATCCGCTGAAGTGGTTCCATCCAAACTATGGCGCGAACCTGCTACGCAATCTGCTGCTCCTGCCGTGGAACCGGTTCGTCGGGTTTGTCGACCGCCATCTGCCGCAGCCGTATCTCCGCTCGTCCTTTACGGAAGCGTGGGCGGATGATTTTGACGTGCTGGACGCAACCTGCCGAGACCGGATCCGCACCGACCACGATGTCAACCACTGGTACATCCGCTACCGCCAGCTAGCGGAGGGGAATTTCATCCCGATGCGTCCGCTCAAGGACGGCGTGTTCCCGCTGAAGCCGGACAATCGTGAGCTTTATGAATGTCTGGAAGATCAGCGCCTGCCGATGGTCTGCCTCAACGACTGCCCGCTGGTCGGCGACCGTTTCGCGGAAGAGCAGGCGAGGCTGCAGCGCGCGTTTAACCGCATCCTCCCCGAACAAAGCGGGTACGAGCGATGAAGCAACGCTACTATATCGCAACTCCGATCACGCCGGATAACTTCGCGGGTACCAAAGCGCGCCGGGACATCGAGACGCTGGCGGAACGCCACGCAATGCGGCGCATCGAGTTTCTCGGCGGCACCACGGCAAACCGGAGCCTGATCAAGCGCGTGCAGCTGCTGCTGCTTGGCATCCGCAACTGGCTCCATCTATTCAGAACCGTGGCGCCCGGTTCGCTCGTGCTGTTTCAGTATCCGCACTATCCGATGAAGTCGGCGGTGCTTGCGCGCCACATGATGCGCATCATTCAGCGGACGAAGCAGGTCACGTTCGCAGCCCTGGTTCACGACCTGAACTCGGTGCGAAAGACCTTCGGGAAAGCCGCAGTCTATTCCGACCAGCGTTTCCTCCGCGCGTTTGATGTTGTCATTTGCCATAACGAGCGCATGCGGGAGTATCTGATCCATCAGGGATTTGACCGGGATCGCCTCGTCCCGCTCGGTGTGTTTGACTATCTCGCGGAGGTTTGCTCCCCTGCTGACGAAGCTGTGCTCACGCCGTCCGTCAACATCGCGGGCAATCTCAGCCGCGAGAAGAGCGCGTATTTACAGGAGCTGCTCTCCTCCGATCCGGGCTTTCGCGTCCATCTCTACGGAACCGGACTGGATTTCGCAATCGACGGCAGTTTCGTTCAATATGAAGGGTTCGCGCCGCCGGAAACGCTGCCCTGCCTGCTGCGCGGCATGATCGGGCTTGTCTGGGACGGAGACCGCACAGACACCTGTTCCGGCGAGTACGGCGCATACTTATCCATCAACAACCCGCACAAGGTCTCGCTCTATCTCTGCGCCGGAATCCCGGTGATCATCTGGAGCGGAGCCGCACTCGCAGGATATATCGCGCAAAACGGGCTCGGCCTCTGCGTCGATTCCCTGCAGGAGATTGCGGCAAAGATCGCGGCTCTTAGCCCGGAAGCCTACGCGCATATGCGTAAAAACGCCGCAGAAGAAGGCGCGCGCATCCGCGCCGGGTATTATTTTGATCGCGCACTCAGCCAAGTGGAGGAATCATGTTTCAAAAGCTGAAGGAATATCAGTTCCTGCTGGAAGAGCTGACCAAAAGGGACTTCCGGAAAAAATATAAGCGCACCATACTCGGCGTATTCTGGAGCGTGCTTTCGCCGCTTTTGACGCTGTTTGTCATGAAGCTCGTCTTCGGTACATTCTTTGGCAGGAGCACGCCGTTTTATACGACCTACCTCTTTGCGGGCAACCTGATCTTCTCCTATTTCAAGGAATCGACCACGCTCGGCATGTCCACGCTGATCAACAACGCGGACATCTACTCCAAGGTGAACATCCCGAAGTATATGTTCGTGCTCTCAAGCAACGTCTCCTCGCTGATCAACTTCCTGGTCACGCTCGTCGTGTTCTTCATCTTCGCCGCCATTGACGGCGTCACCTTCTCGTGGAAATTTCTGATGCTGATCTATCCGACGTTGTGCCTGATGGCGTTCAATATCGGCATGGGGCTCATCCTGTCCGCGATCTACGTCTTTTTCCGGGATACACAATATCTCTACAATGTGGTCACGCTGCTGTTGATGTATCTTTCCGCGATCTTTTATCAGATCACGACATTCCCCGTTGCGGTGCAGCATCTGTTTTTGCTGAATCCTGTGTATGTGTATATCTCGTATTTCCGTTCGATCGTCATCGACAACACCATCCCGAGCGCTGCATTCCATCTGCTGCCGCTGGTTTGGGCTGCGGCAGCGCTGTTTGTCGGCGGAATGATCTACAAAAAGAACAATCAGAGGTTCATGTATTATGTTTGATTCGGTCGTTCTGGACGTCGATCATGTGTCCATCATGTATAAGGTCGGTGACTTCAAGAACATCGGCTTAAAAGAGTTTTTGATGCGCAAGCTGACCCACCAATACTACGCAAAGGAATTCTGGGCGGTCAACGATGTTTCGTTCCAGCTGGAAAAAGGCGATATGCTAGGAATCATCGGCTCCAACGGCGCGGGAAAATCCACGCTGCTCAAGGCGATCAGTAGCGTCATGACGCCGACCAAGGGCAAGGTGACCGCACATGGCAAGGTCGCGGCGCTTCTGGAGCTCGCCTCCGGGTTTGACGGCGATTTGACCGTGCGCGAGAACGCGTATCTGCGCGGCGCTATGCTCGGCTACACGCGCGCGTTCATGAACGAAAAATACGACGAAATCATCGCCTTTGCGGAGCTTCAGGAGTATCAGGATCGGCCGTTTCGCCAGCTCTCGACCGGCATGAAATCCCGCATCGCTTTCTCCATCGCGAGCCTTGTGCAGCCGGATATCCTGATTCTCGACGAGGTGCTCTCGGTCGGTGACGCTGCCTTCCGCGTCAAAAGTGAGGAGAAGATGCGCTCCATCATCTCCGGCGGCACCACGACGATACTCGTTTCGCACTCGCTGGAGCAGATTCAAAGCATGTGCAACAAGACGCTCTGGATGGACAAGGGTAAGCAGATTGCGTTTGGCGAAACGCTGCCGATCTGCGAGCGGTATCAGGCATTTTTAGAAAAACGCGAATGATTCTCATTGTTTTCCAGAAGGCCGTACACTATACTTGTATCCATATTTCGCTGTACTTCTGATGCGACGGCTCTGCTTTCGTCGCAGAAGTCCAGTTCATTCGTTCGTTTCACACGCGCAAACATGAGGAAGTCTTTGGGAACAAGCATGCAGGAAACCATTCGAATCGCATTTATTTTTGACGAAGAATATGTGCTGTGCACGGGCGTTGCGCTGACATCGCTGTATCAGCACCGAAACCCCGAGCGCAAGTATCACGTCTATCTCTTTGCGGACAACGTTCCCGAAGAGAAGCGGGCGTTGTTTCTTGCGTTCTCCGGACCGAACTTCGTCGTGGAAGTGTTCGACGTTTCGGGCGAGAAGAAATTCAAGCACTTCAACCGCATGCACTATGCGCAGCATGTCTCCGCGACCGCGCTTTTAAAGTTTGAGCTGCCGCAGCTGCTTTCCGGCATCGACAAGGTGCTGTATCTGGACGGGGATATCCTCATCCGCGATTCTCTGGAAGAGCTGTACGACACAAACATATCAGGCAAATATGCCGCCGTCTGCAAGGATTTCGGCGCGGCAAGTTATCCCGCGCCGTTTCAAAGGCGCCTGAAGATCAAACACAAATTCTATTTCAACTCCGGCGTGATGCTGTTAAACCTCAAGCTCTTGCGGGAAGAAGGCCTCTCGCAAAAGTTGATGCACTATAAGCAAAACGGCATCAACGACTTCATGGATCAGGACGCATTCAACGTCGTATTTGAAGAGAATGTCGTCCATTTTTCGTATCTGTACAATATGCTGTACTCCTGCTGGGCAAAAAAGAGCCGTGATGCGCTTTGCACGTACTACGCCATTGAGCTACCGGATATCGAGAGCTTCTATACGTGCGCAAAAATAATCCATTTCTGCACACCGAAGAAGCCCTGGAAATACCATAACGTAATCGGCTCCGAGGAGTGGTTTTTGTGTTTCATCGATTCGCCGTTTCGCAGAATTGAAAACCACCGAAGCTGCTATCAGGAGAAGATCCTGAATAACGACTGTCAATATCAGTCGATTCTGGACAACTTCCGCCAGCGGCAGGCTATTGAGAAACCGCAGATCTCCGTCATCGTTCCGGTTTATAACGCCGAAGCGTACCTGATCAACAGTATAGAAAGCCTGCTTTCTCAAACGTATCAGAATTTTGAAGCGATCTTTGTCGATGACGGTTCTACAGACTCCTCTTTGGCCATTCTTCGGAAATACGCTGCCATGGACAGCCGGATTCAGATCCTCGTCCAACAGAACCAGTATGCAGGCGTCGCGCGGAACAACGGCCTGGACCATGCCGCGGGCAAGTATGTGACCTTTCTGGACAGCGACGACCTGATGCTGCCCGACGCGCTGGAATCGTTTTATGAAGCCGCGGAGCAGTCGAATGGCGACGTTGTGATCTCCTCTGCGCATTATTTCGGCGACGATGTCAATAGCCGCAGCGTCGCAAAATGGTCCCTTGCGGAAGATTACCTTCCCTTGTCCAGCGTGTTTCATCTTTCTCACTGCGCAAAATTCCTTTTCCAAATCACGGGCGGCGCACCCTGGGGAAAACTATACCTCCTTGATTTCTTAAATCGAAATCAAATTCGTTTCCCTGCTCTCCCCCGCGCGGAGGACTTCCCGTTCGTCTACTGGGCTCTGGCAGTGGCCGCGAGAATCAAGGCGTTGCCCGTGCAAACGATCCTGTATCGCACGGGGAACGGGCAAACCAGCCTCGAAGGCGCGAAGGACAGATTTCCGCTGGCTCCGGTGGAAGGCAGCCTGCTGCTGTACGAAAAACTCAAAGAGCTTGGGTTGTACGAGCAATTGCGCCAGAGTTATCTAAATAACTTGCTCACGCGCATCCTCTATAACCTGAACGGATTTCAGACCAGTGAAGCGATGCAGGCGATGTATTCGCAGATCAAAGGCGTATTGTTTCCGCTCTTCGGAGACGACCTGGAAACCCCCTCCTTCTATTATGACAAAACCAAGTTCGAGGGGTTAGTGGAGCTCTGCCGGAGCACGAGTTGCATGGACTATGTGTTTACAAAGTACCGGTTGACATCACGCGCGTATGACACGTTGAGAGACCAGATGCTCACGGGCTCAATCAGGCAACGGCTCGGCGACGCGTCCGTTCGCTTGAATGGTACCGGGGCTTGGCTGGTTCGGAAATTCAAGGGCGGCGTGCAGTGCTATCAAGATCACGGACTGCTATACTCGATCCAGCACTTTTTTAGGAAGATCAAAAAACGCCTGAAGCGGAAGGCTTGAAGCATGATTGCATCGATTGCGGTTTCGATCATCATACCCGTATACAACGCGCAGGCGCACATCGCTGCGTGCATCGATTCCGCGCGCAGTCAAACGCTGCAATCCATCGAGATTCTCTGCGTGGACGACGGTTCCTCCGATCAGAGCCTGACGCTGATGGAGTCGCTTGCCTCCGGGGACAAACGTATCCGCGTGTTCCGCCAACCGAACCAGGGCGCGGGCAGCGCGAGAAACCTCGCGATGTCTGAGGCGAAGGGCGAGTTTCTTTCGTTTCTGGACGCGGACGACCGCTATGCCTCAGATACTTGTCTTCAGGAGCTCTACTCCGCGGCAAAACGGTTCGACGTTTCTATCTGCGGCGGATTCCGCCAGTTGCTGCACCCCGACGGGAGCATCACCCTGCACTCCCTCTTTCGGCGGGAGCTAAAGCGCAAGCCGCAGGGCATCGTGATCCCCTATGTGGACTTTCAATACGACTACCACTATCAGAATTTTCTGTTCCAGCGCGCGCTGCTGGAACAGCATCAGATTTCGTTCCCGCCATACCGGAGATTTCAGGACCCGCCGTTTCTGGTGCGCGCCATGATCGCAGCCACGCGCTTTGCCGCCGTTCCCGCCGAGGTCTATCTCTACCGCCTCAGCGAGCGTCCGCTTGATTGGAACGCGGAGAAGGTTGCGGGATTGCTGCAGGGGCTGACGGACAACCTGATTCTTTCGCGTGATGCGAACTTACCGAAGCTGCACGCGCGGACGGTTCAGCGCCTTGAAGAGGAGTTTGCAGAGGCGATTACAGGACAGCTGAGCCAGCCGGAAGTTTACGAGCTGTGCCTCCGGGCAAACGCTGCGGTCGATGTTCGGCTGCTGCCGTCCGCCCGCGCGAAACAGGGTAAATTCCTGCTGCTGCCGCTGCAATTGCACCAACTGCATGCCGAGCACGGATCGATCAGTAGCTCCTCGCAAAAAGTCAGCAAGCGCAGGCAGCCGATCGCAGGATTGATCCGCTGCATTCGGGATCACGGCGTCGGCTATACGATCCGGCGCGGGATTGAGCACCTCGGCATTCCCATGAACGCCGAACTGCGCCGACCGAAGCAGGGCAAGAAGTAAACCCAAAGATTGAACACGACGATCCAAACCGAACCTTTTTTACCAACACAACAGGATAGCAGGTGAATATATGTTGATCGCACTATGGCTGATTGCTCCGGGAATCCTCGCGGCATTGTATTTTAACCGGCTGCTGAAGCGAACGATCAGCCCGGTCTACTTTCTGAGTGCCGCGGTTGTGTTTTCGTTCGTCATCGCTCTGTTCCTGCTGGGTATTTTTTACCTCAGAGGATATGGAGATCATGAATGGACGATGCTGTTTTCGCCGATCTCAAGGCTGGTCAAATACGCGGCCCTGTCGCTGCTTGGCGCGGTGATTTTTCCGAATCTCGCGCTGCTGCTTGTCAAACTGACTGCGGGGAAACAACATGACGAACAGGGAGAATAAAGCAGTCTGGATACGCGGCATCCTCGCGCTGCTTGCGCTGATTCTTGTGGTAGCGGGCATTTGGGTGTTCGATGGCAAGTCTCCCGGATCGCACGATCAGGCGGCTTCCTCCGGCAGCACACCCGAAGATGAAAATAATTTCCAGCTTAAGCTGCAGTTCGTCATGGATCAGCTCGCGGTGCAGAGCGACATGGATGCATCTATTCAGGCGGAGCTCGCAACCGGAGAATATACCTTCGATCAACCTCTTGTCGTCGTCAATCCATACGGGATTTCGCCGCTTTCCGCCGTCGTGGTGTTCACAACCGATGCGCCCGCCAATATATTCGTGCATGTGCCGGGCGTGGATTCGCTCTCGGATGTCGACTTCTCGTTTGAGGACTACGGAACGGAGCACATCGTTCCCGTCTACGGGCTGTATGCGGACACGGTGAACACCGTCTCGCTGACTGCGACAACGAAGGACGGCGCAAAGCAGAGTACAACGGTCGACATCGAAACCGAAGCATTATCGGACGAGATCGACAACATCGTGCTGCGCACAGATTTGGTGCAGCCGAGCCGCTATCAGCCCGGCCTGAATTTCATGTATCAGACGAAGGCCGCGTTTGATGTCAACGGAGAGTTCCGCTGGTACCTCAAGGGCGACTATCAGTTCCCCACCAATTATGAATATCAAAACGGACATTTTCTGGTGATGCTTGGCAGTTCCTACGTGGAAAACCCCGCGCTGTTTCTGGAGATCAACCCGCTCGGCAGAATCTTCAAGGTGCTGTATACGCCTTATGCCTGCCATCACATCATGGAGCAATATGAAGGCGACTCCATTCTGGTAGCCGGAAGCAAGGGCGAGACGATCGAAGACCTGATCTACGAGATGAACACGACGACGGGCGAAATCGTACAAACATTGGATCTCAAGACCGTGTTCCAGCGTGTGCGCGCGGGGTTTTTGGAGCCCGAGAACCCGGACTGGCTCCACCTAAACGACATCGAATGGGTCAAGGGCACCAACGATATCATCATCTCCTCGCGGAACCAATCGTTTGTCGCGCGCATTTCCTGGCCGGACGGGGCGATCCAATGGATTCTAGCCGCGCATGACGACTGGTCCGAGATGTTCCAGAAATATTTGCTGACACCAATCGGCGACGAGTTTGAGTGGTCGTACAATCAGCATTCGCCGTTGATTCTGCCCGATCAGGATAACAACCCCGACACGATGGACCTATTGGTCTATGACAACGGAGACCAGCGCTCGATCAGCGAAGATGCGGAGCCGTATACCCGAATCGTGCACTATCAGATCGACGAAGTGAACCATACGATTCGTCAGATCTGGCAGTATGGCAAAGAGCTCGGCGAGGCGCTGTACGCAAATTCGCGCGGCAACGCAACGCCCGTTGCAAACGGAAATCTTGTCGCGTCCTACTGCCTCGCGCTTGGCAAAACCTTCCGCGTGGACTATCGCGAGATCGACAAGGATTCCAATCTCGTTTGGCAGACGGAGGCCTGCACCAAGCAGAAGGACGGCATGCTGATCGAATTCCGCGTCACGCGCATGCCGATCTACAGCCAGGGCACGACAGACAGCGTCTATGGCAGCGAAGCCATCAATCTCATCCCTGCGGAGGTATTCTCATACTATGAAGTCCAATAAAGCAATTCTCGTTTCACTGCTGTGCCTTTTCTGCGCGGCACTCCTTTCCGGCTGCTCTGCCGCGGGCGGCAAGCTCCCCGCAAGCGAGGCCATCGGTGTCTGGAGTCTGACGGTTACAAACCTGCTCGTGACCAAGGATCTTCAGGCGGAGCAAAGCTCCGTGCAGTACAACGGAGAGACGATACAGAGCAAGATTCAGGAGCTGCCGGACGAGGGAAACGTGTTTGTCCTTGTGACGCTGACACTTGAGAAGCAGCAGGCTGGCGCCGCGGCATTTGTTTGGGATCAGCTCTGGGTGCAGGACGCAAGCGGAAACAAGTATGCGCGCATGGAGAACGACAGCTTTCTGGAAAGCTACGGCTATGCGCGGCAGAATTCAACCGACCTGACCCTCGGCAAAAACGAAGGCTCGATCTGTTTTGAACTGCCGGAACAGCAGGCGTCCGGCAAGCTGACGCTTTGCTACGAATCCGACGGCACGACCGCCAGCATTCCTCTTAACTAAATGGAGAACCGGGTGGAGAAGTCAACCAAGCCGAAGAAACAGCGCATCCTCTGGGTCGCGCTGATCTTATTGTGCGTGCTCGCTGCCGCCGCCATATTCATCCGCAGCGGGATTTTGACGACGCCGACTGAGCAATCCCTCGCAAAGCTACAGGAGGTGCCCGCATACGACATCCTCAGCTGGCAGTCTGCGCGGGAGAACGAAATCCTCGCGAATTATGCCGCGGGGACATATACCATCGATGCGCCGTTTGTGATCGACGACCCGTACGAGATGAACCCCTGCTCGGCGCTGATACTGTTTGAGACCGACCATCCGGGCGATATCCGCGTCACCATCGCCGGAAAAGACGAAAACTCCACCATCACCTATACAAAGACCGGCAGCGGCACACATGTCGAGGTGCCGATCGTCGGCCTGTACGCCGGAACGAAGAACGACGTGCGGCTGGAGGATGCCTCCGGTCATCAGGCGAACATCACCATCGAGACGGAAGCGCTTCCGGTCGATTTTCAGCAGTACGAGCTGGTGCAGTCGATTCCCGCGCGCATGGAGCCGGGGGTTACGCTTTGCGTTGCGTGTTTTGAGCACTCCTATACCGCGCTGATCGACTGCAATGCCGATGTGCGCGGCTATCTTTCCAACCAGTATATGGCGCACGGCACGTCCGTCATCCAGCTGCAGAACGGAGACATGCTGGCCACCGGAGATGAGTACAAGCAGGAACCCTACAACATGACCTCGCTTTGGGAGTTCAACTGGCTCGGCAAGGTGTTCCGCGAGTATGAGGTTCCGAACGCCGTGCATCACGACATCAGCGAGCTGCCAAACGGCGATATCCTCGCGGTTTCCAACAACGTCGATATGGGCACAACCGGGACGCGGGAGGATGTTGCAATCATCATTGACCGCGCGACGGGCGATGTGATCCGGACGTTCGATTTTCGGAAGATTCTGGATGAAACACGCGCGCCGTTCCATCACTTTCACCCGAATATCGTCAACGCGCTCAACGTCGACTGGATGCACATGAACGCAGCCGTCTACGACGCGGACAGCAATAGCCTTATCGTTTCCTCGCCCATCCAGAGCATGGTGGTCAGTCTTTCGCTCAAAACAGGCGAGATCAACTGGATTCTCGGCCCGCACGAGGGCTACGAGGGCACGTCCGCGTATCTCGCAAAATACCTGCTCACGCCGGTCGGAGACGATTTTGAGTGGCAATGGTGCCAGCACGCGCCGTCGATCCTGCCGGACACGGATCACGATCCCGACACGATCGATCTGATCCTGCTCGACAACGGACAGAACCGGAGCTTTGACGAGGCGACCGCTGTCGACGCGAAGGACAATTACTCCCGCGGGGTCTGCTACCGGATTCATCAGAAGGAAAAGACCATGGAGCAGCTCTGGGAATTTGGTCGCGAACGCGGCAGCGACTGCTACGCGACGTTCCTTGGCGACGCCGACCTGCTGAGCCGGACGCAGAACCGCCTGCTCTGCTTCGGCGGCCAACTCAGGAGCAACGGCGAACCGGTCGATACCATCGTCGCGGGCGTGTTTGGCGGGCTCGTCGTGAACTCCCGCATCGTCGAGGTCACCGCGGATCAGCAGGTCGTATTCGAGGTCGCCGCACACGAAAACGCATATTCCAGCTCGGCGGAAACCTATCAGGCCGAGCGGCTCACGCTCTACTCCGATTCGAGCTTTGCGTATCAGCTGGGTCAGGTGCAGGGCATCCGCCTCGGCACAAACGACAACAACGAATTGGACGACACGGTTCAGGCGCCGGTCGTGTACGGAGGCGGGATCAGCGTGTCCTTCCACCGGATCTGCAACGAAAACGGGCGGCTGATCATAGACGGAACGCTCACGAAGCAGGGCAAGTCCTATCTGCTCGGCCGCGCGACCATCATCCTAAAGAGTACGGATCAAACCTATGTGTTTGAAACCTATACCGCCATGAACTGCCGCTTTTTCGCGAGCATCGACCTAACCCAGCTCGAACCCGGAACGTATCAGATCTCCGTTGCGGGCGCGATCCGCGAGGGCAACGACACGCAAAGCGGTAAGCTCTACAAAGGGCACATGCGCACCGCCTACAAGATCACGGTTCCGTAAATAGTCTTATCAACAGCAAAGCACACATAGCTGCCGATGAAGCAGAATGTGTGCTTTTTTAGTTTCTAAAATGTGGAAAACGAAGGCAGCAACCGCGATGGTCAGAACATTTCTGCAATCATGGCTGCAAACCCATCCGCGCGCACATCCGGCGCGATGCGCCCCGCGCGCGCCAGAACCGCGGGCTCCGCGTTTCCCATCGCAACGAACAAGCCTGCGTGATCCGCCATCGACAGATCGTTTCCGCTGTCTCCGAACGCGACGGCATCGGCTTTCGTGAGTCCGAGCATCTCATAGAGCCGCGCAAGCCCCGTTCCCTTGCTGCAACCTTTCGCGGTGATCTCCAGATAGCGCGGAGAAACCGCAACCTCGTAAAGACCGCTTTCTTCCAGCTTTCGAACAGCCTCGCCCGTCTGCGCGTCGTCGTCAAAAAACGCGTCCATCTTCTCCACTGCGACCAGAGGATGCTCATCCAGATACGCTGCCGCATCGTCCATCAGCTTGGAGGCCGTCATCATCCGCATCAGGTGCAGAACCTGCTTGAGGGAAGGCTTGCTGCGCGAATGTCCTTTCACCTGCGGGCTCTTCACAAACGACTGAAACGCCGCCCGCTCCGCGAGCGCGCGCTCCCGCGTGACCAGATTCATCCGTCCGCCGATGTGCTTACAAATCTCCACAGCGATCTTTGCCGTGTCCGCAGACAGCGAGCAGAGATACTGCATCTCGCGCGTTTTCACGCTGTAGAGCGAAGCGCCGGTGACGCAGAGGATGTAGTCGATGTGCCTGCTGCAGCGGATGAAATTCGGAATCAGCGAGATGTGGCGTCCGGTCGCGGCGACGGTGACAACGCCCAGATTGTTCAGTGTTGCGAGCGCGTTCCGGTTCGCGCGAGAAAGCTCCCCGCGGTAGAGCGTGGTGTTGTCCAGATCAAATGCGACAAGCTGATACGGTAGATTCTGGTTCAAACGGGCCTCCTGCGTCGGGTTTATTTGAATTGTGCTGATTTTCGAAAGAACCCTGCGGCAAAGCGTTCTTCACCGCAGGGTTGATTGTGTTTGTCTTGTTTTGGTTCGCGAAACACAGTTTTGCTGATTGCTCAGGCTTTCTTATCCGGCGATTCGAGGATGGACGTCACAATCTGCTCCAGAATGGTGCGGCTCTCGCATTTCTTGATCTTGCTCAGCGCGGTCAGCGCATCCCGTCCATACTCCTGCGCCTTTTCCTGCGCGAGTGCGACGCCGTTGTTCGTCTTGACGAGCGAGCAGATCTGGGCGACGTTTTCTTCCGCCAGCTGACTTTCAAAGACCAGCCCGCGGAGCATTCCCGTCGGTTCATTGCGGAGCGCCATCAACAGCGGCAGCGTGATATCGCCCTGCTTGATGTCGTTTGCGACGTTTTTGCCGATGGTTTCGGCGGTGCCGAGATAGTCGAGGCAGTCGTCAATGATCTGGAACATCATGCCAATGCAGTAACCCGCCTGTACCAGAAAGCGCTGCGCGGGGTTCTTCACCTTTGCTTCATACGCGCCCGCAAACAAGCTCATGGAGAACAGCGCCGCGGTCTTGCCTGCGATGATCTCGATATACTGATCCAGCTCCAGCGTGTCGCTGTAGCGGTGCGCATACTGTGAAAGCTCGCCTTCGCAGATCTTCATGATGCTGTGCGAAAGGTTTTTCAACATCTCCGCGGGATAGTCACCCGCGAGGATTTCAAACGTCTTTGCAAACACATAGTCCCCGACGAGAACGGCGACTTCCTTGGAATACTTGCTGTGCGTGGTCTCGATGCCGCGGCGCAGCCTGCTCTCGTCGATGATATCGTCGTGAATCAGCGTCGCCGTGTGCAGAAGCTCGACGCACGCCGCAATCGGGATCACGCGGCTAGAATTATATCGCCCGAGCTTTGCACCGAGGATGACCATCGCGGGGCGCAGCATCTTTCCGCCGGAGAGGATGACCTCCGTCAGCGGCTCGCGCACCATCGGTATGGCATCGGAAACAGAATCGAGCATAAACTGCCTGACCGATTCCAGCTCCGACTGTAAAAATGGATATTCCATCCAATAATTGCTCATGTGGTTCCTTTACTCAGCAGAAGATTGAAATGCTTGAGCGTAAATTTTGCGGAAAAGCCCACGATCAGCCCCGTGACGATCGAGATCAGGATCAAAATCGGCAGCAGCGTCGCGAGGCTCAGCGATTCGACGATCAGCATCGCGCAGAGAATCTGTCCCACGCTGTGCATACTTGCTCCGATCACGCTGGTCGCCACAATCGAGACCCTGTCCTTGAGAAAGCGGATGACCAGATACATCACAACCAGCGCAAGGAACCCGCCGGAGAGCGAATACGCCAGCGACAGCACGGAGGTAAAGAGCATCGAGACGACCGTCGTGCGGATGATCAGGATCACGAGTGCATCAAAGAAACCCAGCGTGGAGAGCACAAGCAGCGTCACAAGGTTCGGCAGCCCGATCTTTGCGCCGGGGATCGGAATCGCGGGAATCAGGGTTTCAAAATAGCTCAGGATCAGCGCAAGCGTGATCATCATCGCCATGAATGTCAGGTATCGGGTGCTGTTTCGCTTCATTGATTAATCCGTTCCATTGCCGCTGCCGACGATTTCAAGCACGAGCTTATGCGGCAGGCAGACGATCTTATCGTACACTTTGCTCGCAGGATGGGTATCCACACAGATCTGATTGTGACAGTCGGAGGATACGACATCCACCACCCCGTCGGTGATCACAACCTCGTTGTAACCATAAGGGGTATCGATCGTAAAGTGCATGTTGGTCTGATCCGTCAGTGCGATCGTGCGGGTCTTTTCTCCGTCGATGGAGATCACGAGTTTCCGCGCGTCTGCGCCGCCGAGCAGGTTCATGACAAGCATGATGGCGGCGAGTACGACCACGACGATCGCAAGGATCACAATTTCTTTCTTCTTCATTCTATGTTGAGAGGCAACGCGATCCAATATCCCTGTTGCAGAGATATTGGATCGCTGTCAGGTCGCCTGTTATTCGTCGTCCGTGTGGTCGTAGTACAGATAGCTCTTGCCGGCAAGCTTGGAGTTGATCCAGTGCTTTTTGAGCCACGGAATCACATAATAGTCGAGGCCGATCGTGCGGCCCGCGCCCATGAGGATCGCGATTGCGCCGACGAAATACCACATCATGGTGATGTCCGCCATGCCGGTCATGGCGATGGCGATTGTCATCACGATGCTGATGAGCGCCATCGGGAAGGTGAACAGACCGCCCATGAAGGCTAGACCGATCAGGATTTCCATGATGACCATCATGATCTGCACGGGGACTTCGATGGGTGCGATCCAGTGGTTCATGATCCAGACCACGAACTTCGGCGCTTTGATCAGCGCTTCGCCGTAGCCGGAAGGCTTATGGTCGACCACCCACTGGAAGATGCCCGGCAGCTTCGCAACCGTCTCGCTGACCGTTGCTGCGGCCTGCGTCGCGGCGCCCGTTGCCGCGGTGACGGCATCCGCTGCGCCCGCTGCTGCTCCTGTTGCTGCGCTGACGGCGTCCGCCGCTCCCTGCGCAGCTCCCGTTGCGGCGGTGACCGCGTCGGTTGCCGCAGATGCAACGTTGCCCGCGAGATAGTTGACGGTGTTGACGACCTGCGGGGACTTGAACCAGCCCTCCGCGATCTTCACCACGCCCTCTGTCAGCCACATGAAGCCGAGCCAAACACGGAGCGGCACCATCCAGAAATTCGGGCTGCGCTTGGAGAAATGCCCGCCGACGAAGGAGCGCTTGTTCTTGATGTTGAAGATTTCATGCCTGAGGTAGTTTGCAACCTGCATGAAGCCCGCAACCATGAACTGATAATAGACATTGACAAAGTGCTTGACGAAGATGGCGAACCAGCCCGACGCGAGGAAACCGATGTTCGCAACGCCCTGACGCGAACCCACGGAGACCATGAAGCCGTTGTACTTCTGCTCGTGGACGTGCAGCTTACCCGTGCCGTTGATCTCTTCTGCGATGTTCAGCGCCGCGGTGTGCGCGGACTGCTCGGCCGCCTGCACGATCTGCGGCATAAAGCCCTTTGCGTCATGATAGGAAGCGCAGTCGCCCGCGACATAGATGCCGTGGATCGGCTGACCATCCTGCAGGCCCTGCATATATTCGTTGACGTTGATGCGCGAGCCCTTGCCCTTGTCGAGGCAGAAATCCGTCGCGCCTTCGACGCACTTGATGCCCGCCGACCAGATCAGCGTGTAGCTCGGGATGACCGTGCCGTCCGCAAGGGTGAAGGAATCCGGCTTGACCTCGACGATCGCGGATTTCTTCAAAAGCGTCACGCCAAGCTTCTTGAAATACTTGTCTTCGATCTTCTTAACGAGCTTGTCGCTCTCGAGCATGCCGAGGATGCGGTCAAGCGCTTCGATATTATAGATGGTGACATCGTTGGGATCGATGTTGTACTTGAGGCAGAAATGCTTCTTCGACTCGCCGAGCTCGCCAACCATCTCCACGCCGGTGAAGCCGCCGCCGCAGACCGCGAACGTCAGCAGGCGCTTTCTCTCCAGAGGATCGTCCTCATAGGAAGCGCGCTCAAACATGTGCTCAACATGCGCGCGCAACTTGATCGCGTCCTGATACGACCAGAGAGTATGGGAGTTTTCATCTGCGCCCTTGACGCCGAAGAAGTTCGGCTCGCTGCCGATGGCGAGGATGAGATAATCAAACTCATAGACGCGCTTTTTGCTCGCGACTTTATGGTTGGGGATATCGCACTGGGTGATCTCGTCCGTGACCACGTTTACCTTGCGCCCGCGGAAGATCTTCCTCAGATCGATCTTGATGGAGTCCGCTTCCGTGCGGTGGCCAGCCACCTCGTGCAGCTCGGTCATCAGCGTGTGGAATGGGTTCTTGTCGATGAGCGTAATCTCTACGTCGTCGTTTTTCTTGAAGATCTTGTGGAGCGTTTTGCCCGCTTTTACGCCCGCGTAGCTTCCGCCGATGATGAGTATTCTAGTTTTCATTTGCTTCCTTCCCGATGCTCTGCGATGCCCGGCAAAACTCCTGCAATCGCTTGATCGAATATCGATATCGTGATATAATCCTGTTCCATTATAACGCATGAGCCAGATTTATCAAGTAGGGCGCAATAGATACGAAACAGATTGGCCGACAAAACGATAATATATACTGATTTTGTTAGAAATGCAACTCCATTCGCAAAAATCTGTGATATAATGTCTGCACCCGGGAGAGGATGGATCAGTAATGATAGCATCGAATGCGCGACAGAAGCATGTATAGATGTCGCATATCAGTATTTGATTACTTAAATTACAAAATTCATTTTAATTACTTTAATTGCTGAAACCCGGTCAGATGCGTTATACTGAATCTAGTTTTTTGGAGGTATGTTTTATGAAAAAAAGAATTCTGCTTGTTGTTATGGCCCTCATCCTCGTCGTCTCCATGTTTGCTGGTTGCTCCGCAGCCAAGTATAAAGACGGCGTGTACTTTGCCAAAGGCGAGTACAGCAACGACTGGCGCGACTTCGTCGTCGTGACGGTTGAAAAGGGCAAGATCGTCGATGCGTACTGGGGCGGCACCAACACCGTTCCGCAGGGCGACAAACGCCTCATCTCGGAAAACGGCGGCTACGACATGGTCACCTATGGTGGCGCGAAGACCCAGTGGTACGAACAGGCCAAAGCAGCCGAAGCCTGGTTGATCGAGAATCAGGATCCGGCGAAGTTTGACTCCCTCTACAGCGATGAAGAAGGCCACACCGCCGCTCTGACCACCGACACCGGTGCCAGCGTCTCCATCCATGTCAAGAGCTTCTTCACCCTTGCCGCGCAGGCGCTGGCCTCTGAGCCGGTTCCGGCAGGCAAATACGGCGAAACCCGCGTTGTCACCGTTGCCGGTGAACCGTCCGAACAGGGCTGGAAAGATCTCGCCGAGTTCATCGTTGTGAACGGCACGATCGTTGACGCGAACTATGACGGTCTCTATTCCAAAGAGTATGTTGCCGAAGGCGAAAACGCCAACGCGCAGTACTTCAAGGTCGATGGCGACACCGTCACCCCGCTCTCCAAGGACCAGATCAAAGAAGGCTACGGCATGACCGCAGCGGGCAGCGCACTGGAATGGTATCAGCAGGCACAGCTCCTCGAGCAGTACATTGTTGACAACCAGGACATCTTCGCTGTCAACGCAGATGGTTATGCGGACACCGTCGCGAGCGTTTCGATCCACGCTGCCGGTTTCTATGCTCTCTTTAATCAGGCGTTCGGCAAATAATCGCTGACAGTACGACAGCAACCAAGAAGGCATGGTCAGTCGGCCATGCCTTCTTTCTTATTTTGAGCGGATGCGAACGACATCCCGCCGGATCACAGCCCTGCCGGCTTTCTAATTTGCTTCCCGCGTAAACAATTGCATTGGAGACGTTGTCGTATATAATGGATACAGTGGATTATCATAAGATGCAGCGTGCGAGGAGGCTTCCGATGAAGTGTCTGGTCGTAAGTGAAATCGAAGCGTTTGGTGACGAGAAAATTCAATTTATCCGTGATCTGAAATTGTTTTCCTCCGTTGCGGGGGCTGCGACCGCCGAACAAGCGATCACGAAGCTCAAGCGGTACGCCTACGATATCGTGATCCTCGATCTCGGGCCCTCCAAAGAGGATAACATGAATCTGCTCCGCCAGATTCGCGCGGAGAAGATTTTCGTCTGCGTGATCATGATGTCGGAGGATAACACGCTGGAGTACATCTCGCAGGCGTTCAGCTACGGCGTCTCCGACTATCTGCTCAAGCCCAGCACCTGCAAGCGCTTCAGCGAGGCCGTGATGCGCGCCGTCAGCAAGCGAGAGTGCCTGCTGCAATATCAAACCATGACGCAGGACGAGATCGACCAGTGCATCGCGCGGAGCGTCTATCTTGCGCCGAACACCGACAAGGGCAAGGGCATCTGCAACGAGACCTTCAACTTCGTCAAGAGCATAGTCTCCAAGCGCAGCGGCAGCTTCTCCGCGGCGGATATCGCCGCAGAAACCGGGCTTTCGCGCATCACGATCCGGAAATATCTGGAGCGGATGAGTGAAACAGGCGTTCTGGACACCGAGCTGGAGTATGGCGAGGTCGGCCGCCCGCAAAAACGATACATCTTTACGGAACATCAAACGGATGCCAAATAACGCGATCTACTTCGCGAAACCATCTGAAAAAGGAACGATACATGCGTAAAAAACTCTTGCTTCCGGCGCTTGCGCTGGTCTTGCTGCTCACTGCCTGCTCGTCTAAGCAGAAAGTCCTCGACGGAAACACCTTCGGGCTGGATACGCTCGTCGAGGTGAAGATCTACCAATACCCCAACAAAGACCGCGACACGCTGATCGACGACACGTTTGATCAGATGGATCAGCTGGAAAACACACTGAGCAGGCACATCGAAGGCAGCGATATCGACCGCCTCAACAAGAGCGCGGGCGTCGCTCCCGTCACCGTCAGCGACCTGACCTACCGTGTGCTGAAGGATTCGCTGTTCTTCAGCGAGAAGACCGGTGGGCTCTTCGACATCACCACAGGCCCTCTGGTCAACCTCTGGGCGATCGATCCGCCGAACGGCCACTATCCCACGCAGGAGGAGCTGAGTGCTACCCTGCCGCTGATCGACTACCACAAGATCCAATTCATGGACAACAACCAGATTGAACTTGCGGACAAAGGCATGACTATCGACCTCGGCGCAATCGCCAAGGGCACCATTGCGGACGAGCTGAAGTCGTATCTACTCAGCAGAGGCGTCAAGAGCGCGCTGATCAACCTCGGCGGAAACGTGCTCGCGCTCGGCTCCAAGCCGGACGGCAGCAGTTTTGTCGTCGGCATTCAGGACCCGAACAGCCCGCTTGGGAATTATCTGTTCAGCATCAAGGTCGACGATGAATCCGTGGTCTCCTCGGGCGATTATGAGCGGTTCTTTGTCTACAACGGCAAGGTCTACCACCATATTCTCAACCCCAAGACGGGATTCCCGGCGGAGACCAACATCAAGCAGGTGACCATCGTGACCGCAAACTCCCAGAAGGCGGATGGATTATCCACCTCCGTGCTGCTTCTGGGCGTACAAAAAGGGATCCAGCTGATCGAGTCGCTCGACGGCGTCGAGGCGATCTTGATCACGAAGGATCACTTTGTGTACTTCACGGAAGGTCTGAGAGACCGTTATGTGACGCAGGAAGACCTGATTCAGAATTATACGATTACCGATCAGCTGTCCGACCTGAAAAACTGACGCAGCTTATTTCACCAGAAAGTGCAGAAACGCGCCGTCGAGCAGCCCAAGTCCGATCGTGAGCAGCAGAGCTACGTTCTGCATGACAAAGCAGCCGACGATGGCACCGAACGTATCCTTCTTCGTCGGGTTTGCAACAAACATCTTCACGTTCTTGCTCAGCGGGATGATCGTCAGAAGCGCGAGCAGCGAATACAGCGGCAGCACGCCGAGCATGACCGCACCAACGATGGCGACATAGGCGAGCGCGAACAGGATCTTTAACAGCGTGATCGCCTTCTCGCGGCCGACCACGATGGGCAGCGTATAGCGCTTGTTCGGCAGGTCGTCCTCGACATCGCAGATGTTGTTGGCGAGCATGATGTTCGCGATTCCGAACACCGCGGGCAGCGACACGAGCAGGATGCCCGCGAGCTGGTAGATGTCCATCGAAACGGTCAAGCCCTGCCCGACCAGCGAGAGATTCAGCACATTGCTGTCATAGACGTTGACGTAATAGGTGATAAACGGGATGCCGAGTCCCATCGTAAGCCCGGAGAAAATCTCGCCAACCGGCGTGCGGGAGATCGGCAGCGGTCCGTAGGAATAGGCAAAGCCGATGACGAAGCAGAGGCCGCCAAGCACGAGCGTGATCAGGTTTGTGCGGTAGACAAGCAGCAGCCCCAGCAGCGCGGAGAGCACGACCATCACCGCGATCGTCGCCTTGACGGTAGACGTTTTCAACCCGTATTGCACGATAGAATTATGGATTTCATAATTGTAGCCGTGCTTTTTTTCTGCCCGTTTGAAGTCAAAATAGTTGTTCAGCGCGGTGACCGTCATGTCGAAGATCAACATCGAGAAGAACATGATGAGCATGTTGAGCCAGTTTAAGTGCTTGGTGCTGTAGAGCACGTAGAGAAGCGTCGTCGTGTAGGGGATGACGCTCGCTACCTTGGTTTGGATTTCGACCAGTTTCAAAAACGCTTTGATTTTCATAATACTTCCACCTCAATCGTTCGATGCATTATACCAAAGTACGCCCTTGTTCGCAACAAAAGACCCCCGCCAAACGGGGGCCTTTTGCGCTGCAATTTGCTTCGTAATCCGGTCTCGGATCAGGCTTCCTCGTGAAACTCTGTGTCAAGCCCTGCCTGCTCCAGCGCTTCGGATGCGCGGATTGGCGTGAATTTATTGATGAGCTTGAGCAGCACAAATGTGATCACGGCGGAGTACGCGGCTACCGCGACAACGCCGATCAGCTGGACAAGTAGCTGGTGCGCGTTTCCGGCGATGAGGCCGTCCACGCCGCCGATCATCTGCTGTGCAAAGACGCCGACCAGCAGGGACCCTAAGATGCCGCCGACGCCATGCACACCGACGACGTCCAGCGCGTCATCCAGACCCTTTTTGCGGCGGAACTGCACCGCGCCGTAGCAGACAAACGCCGCAACAAAGCCGATGACCACCGCAGCCCAAGGCGCAACATAACCCGCGGCAGGCGTAATCGCGACAAATCCCGCGACCGCGCCCGTCAGCGCTTCCGCAACGCTCGGGTGCTTGCTGTGGTTCCAGCTGATGGCAAGCCAAGTCACCATCGTGACGCCGCCGGCGAGCGCCGTATTGACAAACGCGATGGCAGCCTTGCCGTTTGCGGCGAGCGCGCTGCCGCCGTTGAAGCCGAACCAGCCGAACCAGAGGATCGCGGTGCCGATGGCAAACAGCGTGAGGCTCGCGGGCTTGCCTTCCTCGCCGCTCATCTTCCTCGCGCCCAGTACGAGCACGGAGACGAGCGCCGCGACGCCCGCGCTGGTATGAATCGCGATGCCGCCTGCAAAGTCCGCAACGCCGAGCTTCTGGAGGAAGCCGCCGCCCCAGACCCAGTGCGCGCTCGGCACATACACGAGCAGCGACCAGAGGGACAGAAAGATCAGGTAGCTCTTAAACGTCATGCGGTCCGCAAACGCGCCTGTAATCAGCGCGGGCGTGATCACCGCAAACATGAGCTGGAAGAGGAAGAACACCGCAAACGGAATCGTTCCCGCATAGGCTGCGTTGGGTTCCATACCCACGCCGTTGAGGAACGCATATTGCAGGTTGCCGATCACGCCGCCGACGTCTCCGCCGAAGGCGAGGCTGAATCCGCAAAAAAACCAGATGACCGCGACAACGCCCATGGCGATGAAGCTCTGCATCATGATGGTCAGCATGTTCTTTTTGCGCACCAGACCGCCATAGAAAAACGCGAGCCCCGGCGTCATAAAGCACACCAAAGCCGCGCAGATTAGGACAAACGCTGTATCCCCCGTGTTGATCGTCATGTAAAAATGCCTCCACACAAAATCCGATGAAACCATTCTATCGGTTCTGCGGGAGGCATCCTATCCGGTCAGGTCTGATTTTGATCGGGGAAAACCTGTAACTTAATCGGGGTAACTGTGTACGCGTTACGGCTCGATGATGTGGTTCCGCACCGCATACAGCACAAGATCGGTGATGTTTTTGAAGTTGAGCTTGCGCATGATGTTTGCACGGTGGGTTTCCACGGTCTTGATGCTGAGGTTGAGCAGATCCGAAATATCCTTGTTGGACTTTCCCTCGGCCAGCAGCTGTAAAATCTCCCGCTCACGCGGGGAGATCGCGCTCTCGCCGGTCTCCACGGTCTCCCGGCTGTTGTGCACAAAGCCTTCGACCACGATGCCCGTAATATCCTGCGAAAGGTAGATCTTGTTTGCGTAGACGAGCTCGATGCACTCGATCAGCTCCTCCAACGCGTTGTCCTTCAGCACATAGCCGCGCACGCCCGCGCAGAGCGCCTTGCTGACGAACTCGCCGGATTTGTGCATCGTGAGGATGACGACCTTCACCTCCGGCAGCTCGGCTTTGAGTTTTTCGGCAAGGTCGAGCCCGTTGAGCCGCGGGATGGAGATATCCAATACGGCGATATCCGGCCTGAGCTCCAGAATCTTCCGGTATGCCTCCTGCCCGTCGCCCGCCGCGCCGACCACCTCGATATTCTCCTTTTGAGAAAGCAGGATGACCAGCGATTCGCGCAGAATCTTGTGGTCGTCCGCCAGAAACACGCGGATTCTATTCATACGGCACCTCCAGAATCACTCTCGTTCCCATGCCCTCCGCGCTGTCGATGACGATCTTTGCGTTGAGCATCGCGCTGCGCTCTCTTATCGAGGTCAGCCCGAAGCCGGACTCCACCGTCTGCATCTGAAAGCCCCGCCCGTTGTCGATCACGCTGACCAGGAAGCGGTGCTCGTCGAGCGTGAGCATGTTGATGTCGGCCTCTGTCGCGCCGGAATGCTTGATGATGTTCGTCAGGCACTCCTGTATGATGCGGAACAGGTTGAGCTCCTCGGTCTCGTTCCAGGCGGGCATCCTGTCTGTAACCGTGCAGTGAAAGCGGATATGGCTGATCTCCTCGAGCTTTTCGCAGAGGTGCCGGACGCTCGCGGAGAGCCCTTCCTTCTTGAGCGCGGCAGGCTCCAGATTGCCGATGACGTTGCGAATTTCGGCAATCGCCTCGTCCACCATCTTCATCGTCCTGCCCGCTTTCGCCTTGAGCGCTTCGTCCTTAGAGCCGACCGGCAGCAGCCCCAGATTGATCTTGAGCGCGACCAGCGACTGTCCCACGCCGTCGTGCAGGTCGCGCGCGATCTTCTTGCGCTCGCGCTCCTGCGTTGCAACCAGCAGGTCGCTCTGCCGCTGGAGATCGACGTTCTGCTTCTGAATCGTGCGATAGAGGTCCTGCGTGAGCTGCTCGTAGTGCTCCTCCTTGAGGTGTTGGAGCCATGAGGCGATATCCGAAAACTCCACGACGTTGAGGCCCTTTTCCTCCTCTTCCTCCGATACGCGCAGGCCGATGGTCTTATTGATCACCCAGAACATCAGGTATCCGATGCCGAATGCCCAAACGAAGTTGACCGCAACGCCCAGCACCTGCACGAGCAGCTGTGCCCCGCGTGACGGCAAAAGGAGCTTATCGGGAGACGCGAACGCCGCGCAGAGAATCGCGCCGCATGCGCCGCCGATGCCGTGGATGGGAATCGCGTTGACAGCGTCGTCGATCTTGAGCTTGAGCAGCAGCACACTGCCGAACACCGTTGCGCCGCCCGCGATCAGCCCGACCAGCACCGCCTGCCAGATCGTGAGGATATCCGAGCTCGCGGTGATCGCGACGAGCCCGCCCAGCGCGCCGTTGAAGATCGCCTCCATAAAGCTCTGGTCGCGCGCGAAGAGTCTCGTTACGATCATCGCACCGACGACGCCTGCCGAGGCCGCGATGTTGGTGTTGAGCAGAATCAAGCCTACCTTGTCTCCAAAATGGAACAGGTTGCCGCCGTTGAAGCCGAACCAGCTGAACCATAGAATAAAGGTGCCGAGCGCGGCAAAAGGGATGTTGGAGCGCCCCATCCTGCGCGGTTTTCCGTTCTCGTCCCAGCGATCCTTGCGCGGTCCGAGTACGATGGTACCCGCGAGCGCGATCCAAGCCGCCGTCGAATGCACGACCGTAGCGCCCGCGTAGTCCATAAAGCCGAGATCACTCAGGAACGTATGCTGCGGGATATAGTTTCCGCCCCAGACCCAGTGCCCGAACACCGGATAGATCACGGCTCCGGTCACGATCGCGGCGATCACGAGCGCCTTGAGCTTCGTGCGCTCGGACATGCTGCCCGCGAAGATCGTCACCGCGGTTCCGGCAAACATCAGCTCGTAGAGAACGAAGATGTAGTCGTAATCCCCCGTGAGGTGCTGCAAAAAGAAGTTGCTGACGCCGACAAAGCCCGCCTGCGTCTTGCCGAACATGAACGCAAAGCCGATCACGCAATAGGCAAGCGTCGCAATCACGAACGCGATGATATTCTCCATCGCGACGCTGACGACGTTTTTCGGGCGCACAAATCCGACCTCATAACAGATGAAGCCTGCCTGCATGAAAAACACGAAGCACGCGCAGATGACGATCCAGAGATGGTCTACATTCATGAAACTCTGCTTTCTATGAAAGGATTCTTTTTCCGTTGGAAACAATCCCAGTTACGGCGAGCTGGATGCCCGCAGCAAACGGGCACATCTAGATTGTAGTCTTCCAAGCGCCTCGGCGTCAATCGTTGTTCCGTGCGCGGTGCTCTTCCTGTTCTGCGCCCGCCAAAAACCCCAAAAGTGCTGATGATATTGCAATCTGGACAAATTTATGGTAATACAGTTTTGTCGACATCGGCATCGGTCAAGACAGGGTTTCTTTCGATTGAATCCCGCGCTGCACCAACCGTATACTTTTCCTAGGGACAAACCTGCGTCCTTCTCTTCCAATCCATTTCAATTCCAAACAAATCAAATCAGGGGGTAGTCAAATGTCCAAAGGAAATGTCAGAGTTGCCGTGCAGCGGGTCGGCCGCAGCATGAGCGCAATGGTGATGCCGAACCTTGGCGCGTTTATCGCTTGGGGTCTCATCACGTCACTGTTCATCTCGGTCGGCTGGTGGCCGAACGAGCGCCTCGCCACGATGGTCGGCCCGATGCTTCGCATGCTGCTGACGATGCTGATTGCGTACACCGCGGGCAAGAATGTCTACGGAACGCGCGGCGCCGTCATGGCGAGCATCGCCTGCTTCGGCGTCATCATGGGCACCGAAACCGTCATGATCCTCGGCGTGATGATCTACGCGCCGCTGGCAGCATGGGTCATCAAGAAGTTTGACCAGCTCATCGACGGCAAAGTCCGCGTCGGCTTCGAGATGCTCGTGGAGTGCTTCTCCATCGGTCTCATCGGTATGCTGTTCGCCATCGTCGGCTTCTTCGTAGTCGGCCCACTCATGTCGGGACTCACCATGATTCTCAAGGGCGGAGCGGAATGGATGACCAAGATGAAGCTGCTGCCGCTGATCTCCATCTTCGTCGAACCGGCCAAGATCCTCTTCCTCAATAACGCAATCAACCACGGCATCATGGACACCATCGCGGCACAGCAGGTTGCGGAAGCCGGCAAGTCCATCATGTACCTCATCGAGACCAACCCCGGCCCGGGCATGGGCATCATCCTCGCGTACTGGCTCTTCGGCAAAGGCCAGAGCAAGAGCCTCGCACCCGGAGCCGCCGTCATCCACTTCCTCGGCGGTATTCACGAGATCTACTTCCCCTACGTGCTGATGAACCCCGTTCTGGTTCTCGCGGTCATCGCGGGCGGCGCAACGGGCGTGCTCACCAACGTGATCTTCCACACGGGTCTGTACGCCTCTCCGGCGCCGGGCAGCATCATCATGATGATCGCCATGTCGCCCAAGGGCGACCTCGTCTGGGTTATCCTCAGCGCAATCCTCTCCTGTGCGGTTGCCTTCCTCGTCGCTTCTCCGTTTGTCAAGGCCGCTTCCAAGCGTGCCTCGGCCGATGGTGTAGATGAGCTCGACGCAGCGCAGGAAAAGCTCGCCGGCATGAAGGCCGAGAGCAAGGGCATGGGCCAGCTCAAGGCGCTGTCCTCCAAGATCGTGTTCGCCTGCGACGCAGGCATGGGCTCCTCCGCGATGGGCGCAACAACCCTCCGCAAGCAGCTCAACAAGGCGGGCTACGACGTAAAGGTGCAGCATAGCTCCATCGAAGAGATTCCCGCGGACGCGCAGTTTGTGCTCACGCAGAGCTCTCTGGCAGATCGTGCACGCGCCAAAGCGCCCAAGGCAAAGATCTTCACCATCGACAACTTCATGAACGCGAAAGAATACGATTCGATCATCACGGAGTTGACGAAGTAAGTTCCATTGTACCTCCGACTCAGGCAGGAGGGAGCGCCTCATCACAGGCGCTCTCTCCTCAACTATTTCAAACATGGAGGGAAAGCATATGCTCACCACACGGCAGTATGAGATTCTCGCCTATGTGCTGCAGGGCACGGGATTTGTCACCATGTCCTCCATCGCTTCCCGATTTCGTCTGAGCACACGCACGGTGCAGCGGGAGTTGGACACGATCGCCGGGTATCTCGAAGGGGATAAGATCCTCATCGAGAAAAAGACCGGCTATGGTGTGCGATTCTGCGGAGACGAGGAGGCGCGGCTGAGGCTGTTTTCCAGCATGCGCGGACTCAACCGCCTGCGCCCCGTGTTTTCGCAAAACGAGCGGGTGTTTGCGGTGCTGCTGGCGCTGTTGACCTCCAACGAGCCGCGCAAGATCTATACCTTTACGCGCGAACTCGGGGTGACCGAGACCACCGTCGGCCAGGATCTCAACCTCTGCGAAAAGTGGCTGCGGGACAACGGCATCGAGCTGGTGCGCAGACCCGGCGTCGGCGTCTACGTGCAGGCGGACGAATGGCAGCGCAGGCAGGCGATGGTTCGCCTCTACTACAACATTCAGGACGAGACCACCGGAAGCCGCGCGGAGCGGCTGCCCAACGCGATGGATGTGCGGCGGCTGTTCGATCCGGACAAGATCGCAGAGATCAACGCGCTTTTAGATCACGTCAGCCAGCTCGACGGCCTGATTCAAAACGACAGAAGCCGCAGCGCCATCGTCGTACACCTGTATATGATCCTCCTGCGCGTGTGTCAGGGCGCGGGCATCGTCAGCGAGACCGCCGCCACGCGGAATGACGACGATGTCGCAAAGCGCCTCGCCGACGCGCTCATCTGCGCACTGGAGGAGCGTTTCATGCTTCGCATTCCCGCGGGAGAGCGCGCGTATCTCGCGACGCTGATGCATACGGCAAAGGGCCTCGGCGGTATCTCCGACGAAGAGGCGGAAGCCCGCGCGGAACGCATCGCCACGCGCATGATCAGCATGGCGGAGGCGCGCACGGGCGCTATGATTGACCCCGGCGGCGGCTTCACCGACGCGCTGAAGAAGCACCTCGTGCCAACGCTGGCGCGGCTTTCGATGGGTATGGAGATTCGAAACCCCATCCTGGAGGATGTCAAGCTGCACTATCAAGAGCTCTATCAGCTCGCCAAAGAGTGCGGCATCGCCATCGAGGAGGAGCTCGGCGTGGCCGTGCCGGATCAGGAGCTCGGGTATCTCGCGGTGCACCTCGGCGTCGCGTTGGAGGACAGCCGCAGCTACTATTCCCGCCGCTGCCGTGCCGTGGTCTGCTGCCCCAGCGGCATGGTGACCGCCCAGCTTTTAGCACTGCGCGTCAACCGCGAGTTTCCGGATATCGAGACGGCGGACGTGGTCTCCACCTCCAACCTCGACTTTGACCAGTTTGCGCAGAACAACGTGGAGATGATCATCTCCACCGTGCCGCTGACCTGTAAAAATATCCCCTGCGTGCAGGTTTCCCCGTTTTTGACCGACGCGGAAAAGGACGCCGTCTGGCAGGTGCTCAAGCGCTGCAAGAGCGAGCCGCACCCGCAGCCGGAGCACGCGTCTCTTGCCGATCTTGCGACCACGCTTGCCCGCACGCGCAACGTCATCGACACGATTCTGCAGGTGCTCTCGAATCTCTTTGTCGAGCAGGACGCAGCGTACACATCGATGGATCAGGTGATCGACAGCGTCGCCATGCACACCTCCGCCTCGGAAACGCAGATCGCGGTCGTGCGAAACGATCTCGTCGAGCGCGAGCGCTTCGGCAGCACGATCACGGCGGACGCCCGCACGATGCTGCTGCACTGCCGCACGCAGGGCGTGGATCGCGTCTGGTTCGGCGTCATCCGCCCGCAGGCGCTTCGCTACACCTATCGCGGAGACGAGATTGCGCCGGATACCGTCCTCGTCATGCTCGCGCCAAAGAACGCAAGCAAGCAAACCCTCGGCACGCTCGGTTCGCTTTCGCGCGAGATCGTGGAGAGCGAGACCTTCCTCGAAACGCTCCGCTCCGCGGATCAAAAACGCTGCTACGCCGCCATCGAGCGTGTGCTGAACAGCTATTATAACGAGATCTCGCGGCAGTAGGTTTCGCCGCCTGACATATGTTTATATTACCCATATAGAAGGAGAACAACATGACCCGCACAACCAACCAAGTCCCCGCCTGCTTTTCCTGCCTGCGTCCGGAGGATGTCCGAACGGGACTATCCGCGCCGGATAAGACAGCCGCAATCCGCATGGCGGGCGAACAGCTCGTTGCCCGCGGATGCGTCGAGGCGTCCTACATCGACGCGATGCTCGCGCGCGAAGAAGTCGTCACCACCTACATCGGCGAGGGCGTCGCGATTCCGCACGGCGTCGGCGCCGCGAAGCAGTTCATCAAAAAGACCGGCCTTGCCGTGCTGCAGTTTCCCGAAGGCGTGCCGTTCGGAGACGAAAAAGCGTATCTCGTGGTCGGCATCGCGGGGCTTGAGGAGGAGCATCTGCCGATTTTACAGGCGCTTGCGACCATCATGCTCGACGAGGAGCGCATTGAGGCCATCAAGCACTCCACCGACGCCAAGTTCATCTACGAAAGCCTGCTCAGCGGCGGGTTTGAGGACTAAGCGAACACACGGCGCATAGCCGGAGGAACATCCCGATGATCATCACCGTCACCTGCAATCCCGCGCTCGACCGCTCGCTGACCGTTCCGCAGTTTACCGCGGACGCGGTCAACCGCGCGACCGGTTCCCGCATCGACCCCGGCGGCAAGGGCATCAACGTCAGCAAAGTGCTTTCCGCCATGGGTGCTGACTCCATCGCCACCGGCTTTCTCGGCGGCAGCGCGGGAAACGCGATTGCCTCCGCGCTGGACGTGCTCGGCATTCGGCATGATTTTGTCCGCGTCGCGGGCGAAACGCGCACAAACCTGAAGATCTACGACCCCGCGCGAAAGACGTATACCGACATCAACGAGCCGGGCGACCCCGTCTGCGCGGAAGACATCGCCAAGCTGGAAGAAAAGCTGCTTGCGCTCGCAAAGCCGGGCGACATCGTGCTGTTCGCGGGCAGCGCGCCGCGCGGAATACCGGAACACACGACCGCGGACTGGGCGAAGAAGCTCGCCGCGCGCGGCGTTCTGGTCGCCGCAGATCAGGACGGCGCACAGCTGAAAGCCATGCTCGCGGCAAAACCGTTTTTGATCAAACCCAACGATGCTGAGCTGAAAGAACTCCTGTCCCTTCCCGATATCGAACTCCCAACCCTTGTAAAGGCAGCCCGTGGCCTCGTCCGCGACGGCATCGCGCATGTTGCGATCTCCCTCGGCTCGCGCGGAGCGCTGTTCGCGGACGGGCAGGGCGTGCTCTACGCGGAGGGCGTCCGGGTGGATGCCGTCAGCACCGTCGGCGCGGGAGACGCGCTCACCGCGGCGCTGCTCTCGGCGCTGGATCGCGGGCTCTCGCGCGAGGAGACGGCGAAGCTCGCCGTCGCCACCGCAACGGCGAAGGTCACCTGCCCCGGCAGCAGCCCGCCGAGCATGGAAGCGATCCGCCGGTATCACGATCTCGTCATCGTATCAGCGTTACAGTAAGGAGAAGCACCGATGAAAACAAAGGCCGTGCGCCTCTACGGCGCAAAGGATTTACGACTCGAAGAATTCGACCTGCCGGAAATCATGGACGACGAAATCCTCGTCGAGGTCATCTCCGACAGCGTCTGTATGTCCACCTATAAATGCGCGATTCTCGGGCAGGAGCACAAGCGCGTTCCGCCGGATGTTGCGCATAACCCGACCATCATGGGACACGAGATGGCGGGCAACATCGTCAAGGTCGGAAAGATGTATGAAGGCCAGTTCCGCGAGGGCGCGAAGTTTACCCTCCAGCCCGCGCTGAACTATAAAGGTTCCATGTGGTCGCCGGGGTACTCGTACCAATACTTTGGCGGAAACGCGACCTACTGCATCATCCCGCCGGAGGTCATGGAGCTGGGTTGCTTCCTCGAATACGACGGGCGCGCCTATTTTGAAGCGTCGCTCGCGGAACCCATGAGCTGCTGCATCGGCGCGTTCCACGCGGCCTATCACACACGCATGGGCGATTATCAGCACCTGATGGGCATCGTGGACGGCGGCTCGCTCGCGATTGTCGCGGGCGCAGGCCCCATGGGACTCGGCGCGCTGGACTACGCGATCAGCTGCGACCGCAGACCCGCCCACGTGGTCGTCACAGATATCGACCACGCGAGATTGTCCCGCGGAGAAGAAATCTTCCGCGACAAGGCCGCAAAGAGCGGCATCGCGGTCGAATTTGTGGACACCAGCAAGATGAGCGATCCCGCTGCGGACCTTCGCGCACTTGCGGGCGGCAAGGGCTTTGACGACGTGTTCGTCTTTGCGCCCGTTGCGGCGGCGTTCGAACTCGGTAATGCGATTCTCGGGCGCGACGGATGCCTGAACTTCTTTGCGGGTCCCACGGACACGAATTTCGGTGCGCGCGTCAACCTCTACGACGTGCACTATAACTCAACCCACCTGATGGGCACCACCGGCGGCAACACCGACGATCTGATCGAGTCCCTCCGGCTGACGGAAGCCTGCCGCATCGAGCCCGCGGTGATGATCACACACGTCGGCGGCCTCGACTCCGCCGCGGAGACGATCCTCAATCTCCCGCACATCCCGGGCGGCAAGAAGCTCGTCTACAACCACATCTCCATGCCGATGACCGCGCTGACCGACTTCGCCAAGCTGGGCGAAAGCGACCCGCGCTATCAAAAGCTCCACGACCTCGTCTCCGCAAACCGCGGACTTTGGTGCGCGGAGGCGGAAGAATATCTGCTCAGCCACTGGAATTAAGGAAGGAGCACTCTCATGTTCGCCAAGACGACCACGCTGAAAAACGCCTCCGGCCTGCACGCGCGCCCCGCTTCGGAATTCGTCGCCCAGGCCAAGCTCTTTGAGTCCCGCGTCTGCCTGCTCAATCTCGACAAGCCGGATGCCGCGCCCATCAACGCGAAATCCATCGTGCGCGTGCTTGCGGAAGGAATCCCAACCGGCACACGGCTGGAGATCTCCGCCGAGGGTGCCGACGAGCAGCAAGCCGTCGAGAAGCTGATTGCCTTGGTTGAATCCGGCATCGGCGAGGATTGAACGCATGAAAATCTTCCGCGGAACCCCTGTCTCTCCCGGCATCGCGGAGGGAACAATATATCTCTATCAGGCGTTCAGCTGCGACGTGTTTGAATCCTATGTGCCCGAAGGGCGCGAGCAGGAGACGTTTGAGGTCTATCAGGCCGCCGTGCACGCGGCAGATGCGGAGCTCGTCGCGATCATCCGCTCCTTTGCCGAAACCGACGCGGACAAGGCGAAGATCTTCTCCGCGCACCGCGAGATTCTCGACGATGAGGAGATTGCGGACGAAATCCGCATGGCCATTCTCGACGAGAGCAAGAGCGCGGATTTCGCGGTGGACAGCGTGTACACGGCGTTTGCGACGCTGCTCGCCAAAGCGGGCGACGCGCTGATCGCAGCCCGTGCCGCGGATATCCGGGATGTGCGAAATCGCGTGGTGCGGATTCTCCACGGCGAAGCGGAGAAAAATCTCTCCCGCCTCGGCGCGCCCGCGATCGTGGTCGCACACGATCTGCTGCCGAGCGATACCGCCACGCTGGATAAACAAAACGTGCTCGCGATCATCACCGAAGTCGGCGGAACGACGTCGCATTCCGCGATCCTTGCGCGCAGCTACGGCATCCCCGCAGTGCTCGGCGTGCCGGACGCGACGAGCGCGCTGCCGGACGGCAGTTTTGCCGCCGTGGACGCGATGGCGGGAGAAGTCTATCTGGAACCGGACGAAGAATCGCTCAAGCTCCTGCACGAAAAGAAGGATGCGTTTGCGGCCGATAAACAGGATGCCGCGCGGTATCTCGCCGCCGAAGGCAGGCTTGCCGACGGCACGCGCATCGAGATCGGCCTCAATATCGGGTCAGAAGATGACACCGGCGCACTCAGGAACTGCGATTTCGTCGGCCTCTTCCGTACCGAGTTTCTCTATATGCAGACCGAAACGCTCCCGAACGAGGAGGAGCAGTTCGACGCGTATCGCCGCGTGCTGGCGGACGCCGCGGGCAAGCCCGTAACATTGCGCACGCTCGATATCGGCGGCGACAAGACCCTGCCGGGACTGCCGATGCCGCACGAGGAAAACCCGTTCCTCGGCAACCGCGCGCTTCGCCTTTGCCTGACCCACAAGGAGCTATTTTACACACAGCTGCGCGCAGCGCTCCGCGCCTCCGTCTACGGCAACCTCTGGCTGATGTTCCCGATGGTCGGCACGCTGGACGATATCCGCGCGGCAAAGACTGCCGTGCAGGAGGCGCAGCGGCAACTGGAAGAGCGCGGAATCCCGTTTGATCCGAAGGTGCGCGTGGGCATCATGATCGAGATTCCGTCGATCGCGATGATCGCCGACCGCGCCGCGCAGGAATGCGACTTCGCCAGCGTCGGCACCAACGACCTCTGCCAGTATCTCCATGCGGCGGATCGCATGAACCCGCAGACGGAAGCATATTACCAGAGCTTTTCGCCCGCGATGTTCCGCACACTGAAGACGATCTTCGAAGCCTTCACCGCTGCGGGCAAGCCTGTCTCCGTCTGCGGCGAGCTCGCGGGGAATCCGCTTGCCGCGCCAGCGCTCGCAGGGCTTGGGCTGCGGAAATTCAGCATGAACGCGAGCGCTGTCGCCTCGGTCAAGCGCGCGCTGAGCCACGCTACGCTGGAGCAGTGCCGCGCGGTTGCGGAACAAGCCTGCGCGCAGGACACGGAAGCGGACGTCAAAGCGCTGCTTTCCGCGTTCACCGGACGCTGAGAACGTAAAAAACATTCACGAACGCAAAAACCCCGCGGTGACCCGCGGGGTTTTGTTGTTTCATGCGCGATTTATAGATGTAGCAGCTCTTTCCATGCCGCGATGTACGAGAGCGCCTGCTCCTCCGTGTGTCCTTCCGCGAAGATACGCAGCAGCGGCTCCGTGCCGGAAAAGCGGCAGACGACGAACGAATCGTCCGCAAAATAGACCTTGCAGCCGTCCTGATAACTCACGCGGACGGGCGACGCCGCAAACTTCGGCAGCGCGCACTCGGTGAAGATCGTGCGCGTAAGCTGCTCGCGCAGCGGCGCGGAGAAGGGCACGTTGCACTCCTTCATGATATAGTTGCCGAGCTTTTGCGAAATCTCGGCGATCATCTCGCTCGGGTGCTTGCCGGTCTTGCAGATCATCTCCACAAACAGCGCGGAGGAATAGACGGAATCCTTACCGTGGATATGCCCGCGCACGGTAAGTCCCCCGGAGGATTCACCGCCAAGCACAGCGTCCACCTCGTCGATCTTCGAGGAGATATGCTTGAAGCCCACCGGCACCTCATAACACGTTTCGCCGAACGATTCCGCCACACGATCCAGAAGATGTGTGGTGGAAAGATTCCGCACGACGGGGCCTTTCCAGCCCTTGTATTCGTGCAGGTACGTATACAGCAGCACGAGGATCTCGTTTGCGCTGATGTACCGTCCTGTGCCGTCGATGATGCCGAGGCGGTCTCCGTCTCCGTCCACCGCGATGCCCAGATCGTACTTGCCGTAGACGACGCGGTTACGAAGCTCCGTCATCGTGTCCTCGGTGGGAGCGGGCATCATGCCGCCAAAGTAGGCGTCCTTTTCGCCGTGGATCTGATCCACGGTGCAGCGCGCGGTGTTGAGGATTACCGTCAGCGGATAGGTGGACGAGCCGTGCATGGAATCAAACAGGATTCTCGGCCCGCGGGCGCGGATCGCGTCCGTATCGATCACGCTCAAAACCGAATCGAGAAAGTCGTTGAACGGGTTCTTGAGATACGTCAAAAGTCCCTGTTCCTCCGCCTCCGAAAGCGAGAGCGTCTTCACCTCCGACAGCGCGTTGATCTCGCGCTCCAGCCGTTCGGTGACGTCCAGGGGAGCATCTCTGCCCTCCTCGACGATGATCTTGATGCCGTTGTAGTTGCTGGGGTTGTGGGAGGCGGTGATCTCGATGCCGCGGTAGAGACCATGCTGCTTGACGAGATACATCACAAGCGGCGTGGGCACGCTACGCTGCATGAACCAGACAAGGATGCCGTTTGCCGCGAGCACCTCCGCCATCCAGGTTGCAGCCTCTGCGGAGAGAAAGCGGCGATCGTAGCCGATCACGACGGGTTTATCCGTCTTGTTGTCCGCAAGCAGCGTCGCCGCCATCCCCTGCGCCACGCGCTGAATATTCGCCATGTAGAAGTCCTTGCCGATTTCCGCGCGCCAGCCGCCGGTACCGAAACAAATCATAAAAAGTCCCTTTCATAAAACGAGAATGATCCGTACCAGATCATTCTCTTTCGTTTTCAACATTCGATTTCAAAAAGCGCCTTTAGCCCTTGCTGTTGCGGTATTCATAGGCGCTCATGCCCGTGATCTTCTTGAATGTCCGCGCGAAATGGCCTGGGTCGCAATACCCGACGCGCTCGCCGATATCGCCGATCTTCAGCTTCGGGTCGGCAAGCAGCTGCTGCGCCCTTTTCACGCGAATCTCGTTGAGCAGGTCGTAAAAGCTCTTCTCCAAATGGCGGTTGAGGAGTTTACTCAGGTGCCACTGGGAGACGTAACAGTGGTCGGCGACGTCCTGCAGCGTGATCTTGTCCGCAAAGCGCTGCTCCATGAACTGCACCGCTTCGCGCACGAGGAAGCTTCCCGCGGGCTGCGCCTCCTCCGGCGTCTCGTCCTTCGTCAGCCCCGCCGCACGCAGATGTTCGGTCATCGTGCGCATAGCTTCGTTGATCTCGTCCATCTTGGAGGGCTTGAGCAGCAGCCGCGTCACGCCAAGGCGAATCGCCTCCTGCGCATAGGCAAAGTCACGATAGCCTGTCAGCACGGTGACTTCCAGCGCGGGAAACTCGCTTTTAAGCCCAGCGAGCATGGTCAGGCCATCCTGATCCGGCATCTTGATGTCGGTAATCACGATCTGCGGCTGATGGCGGCGGATCATCTCCGCGCCGGTTGTCGCGTTTTGCGCGGTGGCGACCACCTCGCAGCCAAAGCCCGACCAATCGACGACCTTTTTCAGGCCCTCGAGGATAATGGCTTCGTCATCGATCAATACAACTCGAATCATCGGGATACTCCTTCCCGACCATTATACCATAATCCGCCTGCCGCAACGGCGCGCATCAGCCTTTGACCGCGCCGACGGTCAGCCCCTTGATGATGTTCTTCTGCAGCAGCACGTAGACGATCAGCACCGGAACGACCACCAGCACGACCGAGGCCGCCATGAGGCCGTAGTTGACGCCCGCCTGCGAGCTGATCTCGTTGATGAGCAGCGTAATCGTCTTCTCCTTCGGGTAGCGCAGAAAGAACGTCTGCGTAAACAGGTCGTTATACGACCAGAGGAAGGAGAATATCGCAACCGTCGCAAACGAGGGCTTGGCGACGGGGATGATGATCTTGAAGTAGATCTGGAACACGTTGCAGCCGTCTAGGTAAGCCGCCTCCTCCAGATCGATCGGCACACTGCGGATAAAGCCCATCAGCACGACGATGGCAAACGCGAGGTTGCCCGCAATCTGCGGCAGCATCGTGGAAAGCAGCGAAAGCCAGCGGTTCTGCGTGCTCGCGATGCCCCACATGACCTCCATGCGGAACACGGGGATGATCGTCGAGAACACCGGAAACATCATCGCCGCGATGATCATGCCGTGGACGAATTTCTGCCCGCGGAATTTGTATCGCACCATGCCGTAGGCAAAGAGCCCCGCGAGCAGCACGACAACGACCGTTACCACCACGGAGATCAGGATGCTGTTGGTATAGCCCGCGGCAAAGTCGCTGCGATCGGCGGCGGTGGTGTAGTTGTCAAACGTAAAGCTCTGCGTCCAGGGCCACGGAATCGAAAACGAATCCGAGCGGATCTCCCCGCGTACGCGAAAGGAGTTGAGGATGACCCAGAGAAACGGATACGCCGTGGTGATCGCCCAGAAGGTGAGAATCACATAGGAAATCACCTTGGAGAGCGGAGCGCGATTGCGAAGTGCTTGCTGTTCTTTCATCGTCGTCTCCTCCCTCAATATTCTTTCTCTTTGAACACGCGGTTTGCAACCCGCGCGAGCAGCACACCCAGCACCACGATCACCACCGCGATGGCGGAGCCGTAGTCCACGTTGCCGCGCGTAAAGGTCTGGTTATACATATACGTGCCGGTCAGCCACGATTGATCGAGCGGAATACCCGCGCCCATCATCACCCACGGCAGGTCGAATACCTTCAAGGCGCCGGTGACCGCGAGAATCAGGCACGTGCAGATCACGTTTCGCAGCAGCGGCAGCGTGATGAATCGCACGCGCTTCCAGCCCGTCGCGCCGTCGAGCTCCGCGGCCTCGTAGACATCGGTGGAGATATTGTTGAGACCCGTGACGAGAATCACGAAATAGAACCCGACATACTGCCAGAGCACCGGCAGCAGCATCGTAAAGAAATAGTGCTTCTCGCCCTTCCAGTCGATGTTTGCTGTCGTGATGCCGAGGTTTTGCAGCAGCTGGTTGAGCATGCCGCCGTTATAGAGGAAGATCAGGTTAAAGAGCAGTCCCAGCGCGGTTGCGCTGATGACGATCGGGAAAAAGTACAAGGTGCGGAAGAATTTCTGCCCCACACGGATGCGGTCGACGATCAGCGCGAGCACGAGCGCCGTGCCCACCTGAAACACCAGCGTGCAAAGAACGAGCAAGAGCGTATTCTTCACCGCGATGCGCATGCTGGGATCGTTCCAGAGCTCGACGTAGTTTGTATACCACGGGGTGTTGACGCCCGCGGCCTTCGTGCCGAGTCCGCTGATGGCTAAAAAACTGTTGATGATGTTCTGAATGAAGGGATAGTAGAGATACACGATCAAAAACAAAAACGCTGGCAGAAGAAAAAACAGCAGCGGCGCTTTTTTCTTGTAGATCATGGAATTCATAGGTGCCTCCGTCTGCTCCGGCCTCGCGTTGCCAAACCGTGCCTCGTGATCCAAATTGTCCCGCTTTCGGGAGAATACGTGCATGAATAAAAGATGGTCAGGGGTCGGCCGATCACTCGGTCGACCCCTGTTTGGTTACGTAGAACGCTGCCTTATTTGGCGAGCGCGGAGTCGATAGCTTCGGGCGCTGTGATCTTGCCCGTGACGATGTTCTTCACATTCGCGAAGAGGTCGCCGCGCTGTTCCGCCGTGAGCTTATCCTGCACGGCGCCGACAACGCTCGTAGCCCCTGCGCACATCGCAATGGCGGATTTCTGGAGGCTGTCGAGGGTGTCCGCCGGGATAACGCCGTTCTTCAGCGCGGTCACGGCCGTGACGGAGAAGATGGAGACCTGCTCGTCACTCGTCATGAACTCGACGAACTTGACGGCGGCTTCACGCTTGGCAGGATCGTCCCAAGCCTTCTTGGTGATGAAGTAACCCATGGAGATACCGCCGATGAGGTCGGTGGCCTGGCGCTCGCCCTTGGCGGGCACGTAGGTCAGCGCGAAGTCTTCGAGGTGATCCGCGGTGTTGGCCTGGAAGAAACCGATCTTCCAGCTGCCGTCGATGAGGAACGCGGCCTGGCCGTCGGCCATGAGCTGAACGGTCTCGGCGTCGGTTGCGGTCAGGGTGTTCTCAGGCAGGTAGCCTGCGTCGTAGAGGGCTTTGATGTCTTCGAGGCCCTTTGCCCACTTCATGCCGGTTTCGTCGCTGGAGATGGCGGGCACGTTGAGATGGTTGCCCGTGTTGCCGTTGTTGTAAACAGAGAACTCAAACCAATAGTGCGGAACTTCCTGCAGGGAGACGGCGACCGGCGTAAAGCCAGCGTCTTTGATCTTCTGGCAGTCGAGCAGGAACTGATCCCAGGTGTAGTCTGCGCCGGGCATGGTCACGCCGGCTGCTTCGAGAACCTTGGTGTTGACATACATGCTTTCCCAGTACCCGTTGACCGGAACGCTGTAGACCTTGCCGTCCACGGCGGAGGGAACGAGCATCTCGTCCTTCATGTTGGTCGCAAATTCGGGGTATGCTGCGCGGATTTCGTCCAGAGAGACGACCTTGCCCGCGGAGACGATTGCATCGGAGTCATTGCCGTTGAAGTAGAAGAGCACATCGGGTTCGGTGCCGGTTTCAAAGTCGGTCATGACTTTGGCTTTCCACTCTTCGTTGGAAGTGGCGGAAGCGTCGAGCACTTTGTTGCCGGTCGCGGCTTCGTAGCCGGCGAGGGCTGCTTCGTAGTTGGCGCGGTTGCCGTCGTCGCCGCCGTAAGAGGTGACGACCGTAAGGCTAACGGGTTCTGCCGCAGCGGGAGCTTCGGTCGCAGCTGCAACTTCTTCGGTCGCTGCGGGTTCTTCCGTGGTGGCGGGAGCGGTCGGCTGGCAAGCCGCAAACGCGGACAGGCACATTGCCAGAACCAGAATGAGCGCTATGGTTTTCTTCATGGTCTCTTTCCTCCGTATCGATTTGTTAGAAATGCAAATAGGATTTGCCTTCGATGGTCTCATTATAGGTCGCGCCAGCGCCCGCAAATAAGACACGCTCTTGGCGTATTTTGCACGTGCTTGCTATGTTGTCTCTCGTTGGCATGCCAGCAAATAGTTCCATACATATATACCAATTGCATCATACAATAATTTCGTCGTTTCCCCGGATCAGGGGCAGTTTGATGCGCGCGAGTATGCTGCCCGGCGCGATCTCCTCAATCGAAAGGCCGAACTCTCCGCCGTAGAGAATCTTGAGCCTGCGGTTGACGTTGCGGATGCCGATGCGACCCGTCTTCGCCTCTCCGCCTTCGCTCCTGCCGTCCCAGCTCAAGAGCCGCGCGATATTTTCCCGATCCTGCTGCGTCATGGTGCCGTCGTTCTCCACCTCCAGATAGAGGTGCTTTTCCGCGAAGATCCGGAGCGTGATCGCGCCGTTTCCGCGCTTTTCGATGCCGTGCTCCATCGCGTTTTCCACGATGGGCTGGAGGATCAGCCGCGGCACATAGTAGTCCAGCAGCGATTCGTCGATCTGCTTGTCTACGCGCAGCCGCTCCCCATAGCGCTCTGATAGGATGTAGAGATACGCGTCCACATACCGCAGTTCCTCTGTCACGCTGACATAGGAGCTACCCCCGCGCGCCATCGCGGCGTCGAGCATGGTACTCAGCGCCTCGATCATGCGGCAGGCCTTCTCGTTGTTCGCCATGCGCGCTTCCCAGTTGATGATCTCCAGCGTGTTATTCAGAAAATGCGGGCTGATCTGGCTTTGGAGCGCCTTGACGCGCGCGTCCTGCAGGGCGAGCTGCTCCTCATAGCTCTGCTCAAACTGCGTCTTGAGCTCCGCGGACATGCTGTTGAAATGCTCGGCGAGCGAGCGGAACTCCTGACTCTGCGGCAGCGGCGAGATCGCATAGCCGCGTTCTCCGCTCTTGACATGCCGCGCCGCATCGACAAGCCGCGCGAGCGGCTCCGTCACGAAACGGTAGAACGCCCAGACGACAAACGCCATCAAGGGAATTGCCAGCAGCATCACAAAGATCAGAAAACGCATGGAGCTCGGCAGTGTGTTCGTGATCTGCGCGCCGTCCGCGCGGGCCAGCAGGGTCAGCGTATAGTCGGAGGTGCGGAGCGTACGCTCGATGGGGTAGAGCGCGTCCGCGCCCTGCGCCGCGTCCGGCGACACGCCCTCTCCTGCGATCACGCGCGAGATGCCGTTGATGTCCACGCTTGCACTGGTCAGCCAGACGATGTTGTTCAGCGGCGCAAACAGCGCGCGCTCGTCGCACTCCATGACAATCACGGCAAACGGCTCAAACGCGCTGTCGACGATGTTGCGCAGCATGTATAGCACGCCGTTCGCCTCAAAAAAACGGACACGCGTGCTGGATTCTTTTGACAACTCCAACGCCAGATCGTGCGCGTAGGCGCGGTAGTTGCGGATGGGGTCGGTCTTGCCCATGTTGGAGCGGTTGCTGGTGTAGTAGATCGTATTCGGGCTGTTGACGAAATAGAGCATTACGCCGCGAAAGTTCTCGTCGTAAGAATATTGCTGAGAGAGATACTCCGTCACGCTCGCATAGAGCGCAACCGCGTCGTCGTCCTCCGTATACTGCGACCAAGCGCGCTGGATGACGTTATCATAGCTTGCCGCGCGCGAAGCCGCCAGCGCGGAGTCGATGCTGGCTTTGGTGAGGTCGATGGCGTTGGTGACGCTGGTTTCGATGGTTTCGTCGATGCGGATCTGGAGATTGTTGCGGATGAAATAGCCCGTCAGCGTCAAAATCAGCAGCACCGGCAGCACCCAGCACACGGCGATCAGCGCGATCAACCCGCGCTTAAGGGAGACGCCTTTTTTTGTCCGTTCCGGCATGATCAAACCTCCGCGGTAAAGAAGTGAACACAGGCTCCGGAAGAAACCGAAGCCTGCGCGTGTCAGTCTTGACAAACGGTCTTAGCCAAGCTCCACCTCGACGCGGCAGCGCACACCCGCCGGAAGCTGCGGAATCTGCTCCACGGGTTCGCCGTCGAGCAGCATGCGCTTCACGCCGCAGGTGACGCCGTTGGGGTTTTTCACATGGATGTCGTAGGTGGCACCGCGCCAGACGCGGGTGACGGAGAATTCCTTCCAGTTTACGGGGATGCAGGGATCGACCGTGAGGCAGTCGTAGTCCGGCTTGATGCCGAGGATATACTCCGTCGCGGCATAATACGACCAGCCGGCGGAGCCCGTCATGAACGGATGCCGCGCACGCCCGAACGCCGTATGCGCCTTGCCCACCACAAACTGGCAGTAGACATAGGGTTCGGACTGCCGCACCTCGATTTTATCATTTTGGTGGTACGGGCACAATGCGTCATAGAACGTCATCGCGGCTTCTCCGTCGCCCAGCGCGCAGGCGGCGCCCCACGCCCATGGATTCGGATGCGAGAAGATCGCGCCGTTCTCCTTGAGGCCGGGATAGACCCGCGTCACGAACCCGATGCCGTCGTCCGGCTTGGTATACGGCGGCGCGTTGAGGATAATGCCGTATGGCGTGTAGAGATAGTCCTGAATCGCGCGCAGCGCGAGTTCCCCGCGCTCTTTCGACGCGACGCCGGAGAGCACCGCCCAGGCGTTGCTCTCAAGGTGCACCTTCCCCTCCGCGTCCGTATGTGTGCCGATCTTTCGATTGTCCGCCGTGATGCCGCGGATATACCAGTTTCCGTCCCAGAGCACACGCTCGCAGACGTCCTTGACGTGCTGCGCCATCGCGCGGTAGTAGGCTGCATCCTCGCTTTTGCCGAGCTTTTCCGCGAGCGGAACAAAGTGATCCAGCGCCCAATAGTGCAAAAAACTCACCATCGCGCTCTCGCCGCCGCCGAGATTCAGGCAGTCGTTCCAGTCCGCGCGGAGGCCTTTGCAGATGCCGTTCTGCCCAACCTGCTCGGCGGAGAAATTCAGGATGCGCCGGAGATGATCGTACACGCTCTCCTCGCCGCCGTCGGCGTAGGTGATCCGCTCGTCGGCAAAGCCGAGATCGCCTGTCTCGCGGATATACTGCGTGACGGAGACCACGAGCCAGAGCGCGTCGTCCGAGCAGGCGTCCTTGAGCCCGTGTACGATGCTCGCGCGGTCCGGCATGGGGATCACGGTAGGAGAGCGGAAGCTCTGCTGTTTTGTCTCCGGCTCAAACCAGCGCGGCTCAAAGAGATGCAGGCCGTAGCCCGCCGTTGTCTCGGCGCGGAGCAGCTCCACGATGCGCTGGCGGCACTTGTCGGGGTTGCTGTGCGGCACGCACATCGCGTCCTGCGCGGTGTCGCGATACCCAAGCCCCGTGCGCCCGCCGACCTCGATGAACGAGGAGAAACGCGAGAAGATCACGTTGATCTCGCTCTGGTAGAGCGTCCAGATGTTGATCAGCGCATTCATGCCGTCATTCGGCGTGTTGATCTGCAGCTTTTCAAGCTTGTTGACCCAGAACAGGCGCAGTTTCTCGAACTGCGCGTCAACCGCGGCTGCGTTTGCGTACTTCTGCCGCATGACTTTGCCCGCCTCAGCGCCGCCTTCGCCGAGCAGGAAGATCAGCCGCACGCTTTCGCCGGGCTGGAGCGTGATTTTTTTCTGCAGCGCGCCGCAGTGGTTACCGCCGAGCTCCGCTCTGCCGGAGCACACGCCGCGCTCCACCGCGACAGGGTTGCGCTCAGTGTGATACGTACCGATGAACGAATCCCGCAGGCAATCGTAACCGTCCGGTTCAAAGCCCGATGTAAAAAACTGATACCCGTCCTCTTCATAATACAGATCGTGCTCGATCACGCCACCCGCATAGCGCGATCCCGCGGCATAGAGACTCATTTGGAAATTGCGGTTGTCCATGTCGATCTGATGGAAGGAAAACTCGCAGTAGGAATAGGCGGAAAGATTCCGCACGCGGTTGCTGTCGTTGCGGATGACCACGTCCCAGATCTCCACCGGGTCGTCCTCGACGACAAACAGCGTCTGCTCCGCGTGGATGCCACGATAGTCGCAGAGGTACTTGCTATAGGAAAGCCCGTGGCGGCAGACGTACTTCGCCTGATCGAGGGGTTTCCCGACCGGCTGCCAACTGACGCTCCAGAAATCGCCGTCCGCCTCGTCCCGCAGATACACATAGTGCCCCGGAAAATCCATCGGCACGCCGTTGGGACGAAAGCGCGTGATGCGGTGGTATTCGCTGGAACCGGAGAAGAGATAGCCGCCCGCGGTCTGGTTGACGACGCCGCACATATCCTTTGTTCCGATATAGTTCGTCCAGGAAACGGGCGTATCCACCCGGTCAATCACATATTCTCGGTGCTCATTGTCAAAATATCCGTATCGCATGCAGATGTCCTCCGTCCGGCACCGTTTCGCCGCCCGAACGGGACAGCGCGTGCACAGAATGTTACGTTTGCATTATACCGAACCCGGGGTTTGTTCGCCTACGATGGCGGATGCGTTCTTTTGTCTTTGGTTGTGTAGCTGCGGGCAATAAAAAAACACCCGCACAGTCTACCGCGCAGGTGCTTGTTGCATGGACTTATGCCGGAAGCGATTGCTTCGCCGCGCTCCGCTGCTCGCCAACGACCACGAGGATCACGCTGAGCACGATCGCGCCGCAGCCGACGAGTTTGTTGATACCCATGGTCTCGTGCAGAATCAGCATGCCGAGGATGGTGCTCGTCACAGGCTCCATGGTGCTGAGCAGCGATGCTGCGGTCGAACCGGAATACCGCACGCCGAGCTGAAAGAGCCGCACGGCTAGCACGCTCTGCAGCGGCACCATGATCGCAAGCAGCGAAAGCCCCTTGAGCGTCGCGCCCGATACATCCAGCGTGTTTGTCGAAAGCCCCAGCCCGCCTGCGGCCACGAGGCAGCCCAGCGAGCTCCAGAACGCAAACGTCCAGACGGGGATATCCCGTAGTTGCGTGCGCTCCAGATAGAGGATATAGAACGCATAGCTGCAGCCGGAGCCGACCGCGAGCAGAACCCCGATGAGCTGCCCGTGTGCGGAAAGATCGGTCATCAGCGCGATGGCTGCGATGCTTAACAGCAGCGCCGCGAGCTTCGGCAGATTGATCTTTTCGCGGAACAGCGCCACGCACGCGATCATCACCACCGAAGGATAGACAAAGTGCAGCGAGGTGGACATGCCCGCGGGCAGATAGGCGTAGGACGAGTTGAGCAGAATCGCGGTCACGCCCTGCCCCGCGACAAACGCAAGCAGCGCGTCCACCAGGAGTCTTCCTTTGAGCAGGATCGGCTGGCGGTTGACCGCGGCGAGGATGCCCGCGAGCACCATGGTTACAATCGAGCGCAGCACCACCTGTGTGGTGGTGTTGATGCCCAAGGCCACGATGGTTTTAAAGAAGATCGGAGACGTACCGAAGATCACGGCGGAGAGCACCGAATACAGCACTCCCTTTAACTTGAGCGAGCGCGATTCTGTCACGGATTCACCACGTTTTGCGCACGATTGCCGACCCAGGCCGCAAGGTTTTGCACCGCGGCGTCCATCAGGCGCTGGCGGCTTTCCTTCGGCGCCCAGCTGATGTGCGGCGTGATGATGCAGTTTTTCGCGGTCAGCAGCGGGTTATTCTCCCGAATCGGCTCCTCGGAAACCACGTCCAGCCCCGCCGCGAACACCTTGCCGCTGTTGAGCGCGTCCGCAAGGTCCTGCTCGACGATCAAAGGTCCACGACTGTTGTTGAGGAGGATCACGCCGTCTTTCATCTTCGCGATGGAGGCGGCGTTGACGATTCCCTTCGTCTCCGGGAACAGCGGGCAGTGCAGGCTGATCACGTCGGATTCGCGAAGTAGTGTGTCGAGGTCGACATAGCTGCCGATGGCCTTTCCCGCGTCGTTTTGATATGCATCGAACGCGAGCACGCGCATACCCAGCGCCTTGGCGATCTCGCCCGTGCGCTGGCCGATGCGTCCAAAGCCGATGATGCCCATGGTCTTGCCTTCCAGCTCGATGAGCGGATAGTCCCAGAAACACCAGTCGACGTTGTTGCTCCAGCGACCCGCATGCACAGCATCGCTGTGGTGCGCCACATGGTGGCAGATCTCCAGCAGCATCGCGATGGCAAACTGTCCCACCGCGGCGGTGCCGTAGGTTGGGATATTGCAAACGGGAATGCCGCGCTCTTTGGCAGCTAATGTATCCACGACGTTATAGCCCGTTGCGAGCACGCCGATGTATTTGACATTCGGGCAGGCTGCCAGCGTCTCTGCCGAGATCGGCGTTTTGTTGGTCAATATTGCGTCCGCATCACCGATGCGGGAGATGATCTCTTCCTTCGGCGTGCGGTCATAGACCGTCACAGACCCGAGCTGCTCCAGTCCGCTCCAGCTGAGGTCGCCGGGGTTGAGGGTAAAGCCGTCCAATACGACAATTTTCATGGTATTTTCTCCTTCTAACGGAATTGGCCCAAACGAATTTTATCATCGTCTGGGTCATTTTGGTACCTTGCGTTGTGAAAAAAAGAATCACTTTTTGCTGCGGTCGCAGATTTCGTCCGGATCGACCACCGCCCAGATGGCGGTGTCCTCGCGGCCTGCCTCGTCGACATAGTCCCGCGTGGCGTTTTTGCCAAACGGCAGATCGACGGGCTGCTCATCCTGAAAGAAAATCCACTGATCGACAGGGTATTTCGCCAGCACGAGCTGGATCAGATCCCGCATACGGAAGCTGCGGATGACCGCGTTGCCGATGGTCGAGATGCGCACTTTCCCCGCCTGCTCCAGCCACAGGCCAAGTTTATTGAAGTCATATGGAAACTCATAGTAATCGCCCGTGGTCGTGGGCCGCGGCTGATAGTCCATCATCATGCGCTGTTCCAGCGTACCGTCCGCATGACGCAGGGTCACCTGACGCTCGATGGTGTGGCGATCCGGCACCTGCGCGAGATACTGTCCGAAGTGATGGCTCGTGGAGTTTACATAGGTCACTCCCGCGAGCACGACCTTGGTGTCCAGCGCGAGCATCTTGCCAAACGCGCTTCTCAGGTCAAAGGCGGAGATCGCGGGATCGACATTCGTAATCATTTCCGCGTGTTTACCTACCGCGGAAAAGCTGTGGCGGAAGGCGATGCTGCGCAACGCTCCCGGAAAATGCCGGATGGCTTCGCTGATCGCTCCCATCTCGGATTTGTCGTTCACGGGATCGATCACGGGGTGCTCCTCTACCTCGTGGATAAAGGTAAACGCCGGGGCAACCAACGTGCCCGCGCTCTTGCCCAACGCTTCATAGAGCGCCTCGCCGATGGCTTTGCCCGCGCCTTCGACATAGCCGAACGGACGCATCGCAGACTGCAGCAGCACGGTATCGCCCGGCTCAATGCCAACGGCGCGGAAGCCCTTCAACGCGTCCTGATAGGTGACTGTCTTCATGGCAGTGTTCCTCTTCTTTCGTTCTCAGCCGACGGCTGCAATCGCGTCGTCGAGCTGCTGTTCGCTCTTGACGCCGACGATGGCGGAGACCACCGCGGGCTGTTCCAGCGTCCAGCGCAGCGCGTACGCACTCATCGTGATGCCGCGGAGCTTTGCGCCTGCTTCAATCGCCTCCAGTTTATCATAGAGCATGTCGTCCGGCGAGGCGAGCCAAGCGGGTTTCTCTTCCGCGCGGGAGCCCTTCGGGGGCTCCATGCCGCGCTGATATTTGCCCGTGAGCAATCCGCCCTGATAGATCTGGTACGGAATCACGGCGATATCCTCCGCCGCGCAGAGCGGGATGAGCTCCGTCAGCGCGTCCTGCTTGAGCATGCTCAGCGGCGGCTGGCAGACCACGGGGCGCGGCAGATGCAGCGCGTCGGCGGTGGTCAGCAGCGCGCGGAGCTGCTCCGCAGAGTAGTTACTCACACCGTAGTAGCGGATTTTGCCCGCGAACACAGCCTTCTGCAGCGCGCGGAGAATCTCCTCCGCGGGGACGTTTCCGTCGAAGCGGTGCAGATAATACAGGTCGATATAGTCGGTGTTCAGGCGCTTCAGGCTCGCGTTCAGCTGTTTTTCAATCGCCTTTGCGCTGGTGCCCTCGTCCTCCGGCTCCTGGCCTACCTTCATGCCGACCTTGGTGGAGACGATCACGCTGCCGCGGGACATCCCGCGGATCGCCGCACCCACAATCTCCTCGGCAACGCCGCCCGCGCTTCCCGCGACGCGGTTGTAGCCTTCATACATGTTCGCGGTGTCGATGTGGTTGACCCCGCGCGAGAGCGCATATCGCGTGAGCTTCACCGCGTCGTCAAACGCGACGGGAGAGCCAAACGTCATCGTGCCCAGCGTTACCGGGGACACGGAAATCTCGGTTTTTGGAATTCGGTTCATCTCTCGTTTTGTCCCTTCTTTGTTGTTAGTCAACCGCACGGAGCTGTTCGATCAGCGGCTTTGCCTCCGCCATAAATGTTTTCGAAAACGCCGCGTCGTACTGCGGTGCGGGCGCGCGGAACACGCGATCCGGCAGGCCCAGCTCGTGCAGAATGCAGGCAAAGCTCTGCAAAAGCCCCCGCCGCATGACGATGACGCACAGCGCATTGAGCGTGCTTTGCAGCGCAAATGCGCGCGCCAGATCGCCCGATTTTGCCGCGCGGTAGATGCCCGTGTAGGCTTTCGGGAACACCGTCGCCCACATGCCGATGCCACCGTCTGCGCCGTGGATCACGGCGGGCGCGAGATACTCATCCTTGCCGTTGAACACGGCTATCCCCTGCGGCTTTTCCGCGATCAGCTGCTGGGTAAAGAAAAAGTCGTTGGTGGAGGACTTTACCCCCGTCACACCCGGCACGGTCAGCGTCTCCAGCACCTCGCAAAGCGAAAAGCTCACGCCCGGCTGCGGCATATAGTAGAGGATCACGGGAATCTGCGCGGCCTCGCTCAGCGCGCGGTAATATTGCATCTGCTGTGCGTGCCCCGCACCGGGCAGCGGGACGGACGAAATCCCGTCCGCACCGCGATCCGCCGCGTGCTGCGCAAGCTCCAGCGCGTCCCGCATGGTAAACGCACCGACCTGCACCAGCGCGGATTTTCCGTGCCGGTGGCAGATCTCGATGCCGATTTCGGCTGCCGCTTTCCGCTCGGAAACGCGCATCTTCATACCGTCTCCCGTGCCGCCGCAAAGATATGCGCCGTCGAGCGGCTCGCGCATCCCCGCCTCCAGCATGTCGGCAAATTCGGTTTCCAGAAAGCGATCCTGCGCGTCGCAGGGAGAGCAGGCGGGGACCAATACCCCGCCCGTCACCGGCTTGAGAGCCATAGTTGTTCTCCTCTGTCGTGTTGCGTTATTTCGCGGCCTTGAGGTCGGCAATGGCAGCCTTGATCGAGTCCGCAATGGTCTCGAGCACGTCGTCTTCCATGCCGCACCACATCGGGACGGAGAAAGAGTTGTCCCAGAATTGTTCCAGAACCGGGCAGTCGTGATCGCCCTGACCGAGCTTCTGGAAGAGCGGGTAACGATAGAGCGGATAGTACTGCACGATGCTGCGGATGCCGTACTTGGTGGTCAGAAGGTCGAGCAAATCGTTGCGATCCTTGCCGAACGCGCTGCCGTCAAAATGCTGGATATACTGGTGGCGGACATGGCGGTAGCCTTCCGGAATCTTGTTAAAGGTGATCTCCGGCACGTCCTTGAGAAGCGCGCGGAGCTTGTCGTTCTGCGCGATGATCCTGTCCGTGAATTTGGAGAGGTTTTTGAGTTCCATGCTGCCGAGTGCGCACTGCGCCTCACCGATGCAGAAATTGTTCGGCCAGAAGCCTTCGATGTCCATGTCCACGTTGCTCATCGCGGGCACCCAGTACCGCTCACGCGGGTATGTGAAGCCGCAGACGCCGTTGTGGCGGATGCCGGGCACGAGCTTCGCGTCCGCATCGCTCTTGACGGTCAGCATGCCGCCCTCGCCGAGGGTGGTCATAGTCTTCGCGCCGTGGAAGCTGAAGCACCCGAAGTCGCCGAAGGTGCCGACGTGCTGGCCGTTGATGCGGGAATCCAGCGCCTGCGCACAGTCTTCGACCACGCGGAGGTTGTGCTTCTTCGCGAGCGCCATGATGGCGGGCATATCGCAGGGCATGCCCAGCAGGTGGACGCAGACGATGGCCTTCGTCTTCTTGGTGATCTTGCGCTCGATGTCCTTGACGCTGACCACCCACGTTTCGGGATCGATATCCGACCAGACGATCTTCGCGCCCTCTTTGCCGAAGGGAAGAGCGGAGGCGCAGAAGGTGTAGGCGGGGATGATGACCTCGTCGCCGGGCTTCACGCCGCAGAGCGTCGCGGCAAGGCTCAGCGCCTGCGTCGCGTTGCCGACGGCAAAGGCGTGGTTCGCGCCGGTGAAGGCCTTGAAGTCCGCCTGAAACTGCTCCTGCATCGCGCCCTGGGTCTGTCCTGGGACATCGCGCATCACGCGGACGACTTCAGCGATCTCTTCTTCGGTGTACGGGCGCTGACGCGCGGGGATCGAAACACGGTAGCCCGCGACCGCACCGCGGCCGGAAGCGTCTCCCTGAATGGCTTTGCTGGACATGGTTGTATTCCTCCAAATCATAATCACTGCATGAAAATCTGCGGAGGGTTCCGCAGGATGTATCCGTATCATATCTGGAAGGCCGTTTGCCCGCCATGCCGAAACCGCGCGTGTTTTTTTTCATTCGCGCGGTTTTCATACCAACCATGGCTTGACGCTTCCCGCCCAATGCGCGCTATAATGATTTCTAGAATGTAGCCTTGAGAAAGTAGCCTTGAGAAAGGAACCATGCCGCATGGAGCACTTCCCCGCCATCGATCAGGTATTCACCGTGCGCGCGTTCGCGGGCGATCTGCCCGTGGAGTGCTTTCTTTCCGCGCGCGGGTTTTTAGAGGAAGTCCCGCAGGCGCGCCCGTCGTTTTCGGAAGACCACGTCCACGCGAGCTTTGAACTGCTGCTCTGCCGCAAGGGCAGCGGGCACCAGTTCATCGAGGGCGTTGCGCACGCATATGAGGACGAATCGGTATTCCTGCTCGCGCCCTTTGTCACCCATGCACATATCGCAAACCCCGGCTCGGCGGAGGTGCGCTGCTCCATCCGCTTCATCCTGCCGGAGGCCGCCGCGTTTTCCGGCCGCTGCGAACCCGCGCTTGCCGCAGCGCTGGAACGGCTGAGAAAAGAGCAGTACGCGCAGTTCTGCGCAAACAGCCAGATCGTCTCTCTTGCAAACCTGCTCTCCGACGCCGTCTGCTCCAGCGAATCCTCCGCGCTTCTGGTGCTCGCGGGGCTTCTCTCCGCGCTGTTTTCCAGCGTGTTTGCGGAGCTCAGCCGCCTCTACGGCGCAAAAGACACCGGTGCTCCGAAGCTCCGCGCCGAAAGCGACCCCGCGCGGAGGCTCATCATCGACGGCTTCTTCGGTCAGGCACTGGACGGCTCCGCGCGCATCGAAGACCTCTGCGAACAGGTACACATCAGCCCCAGCAGCCTCAACCGCGTGATCCGTGAGCTCTACGGCACTTCATTTAAGCAAAAGCTGATTGAAGCGCGGGTTGCGTACATCAAATACTATCTCAAGTACACCGATCTTCCGGTGCGCGCCGTCGCGGAAAAGACGGGCTTTCTGGAGGACAACAAGCTCTCGCTTTTTTTCAAGCAGCACGCGGGGCTTTCCCCGACGCAATACCGTCAGCGGGAGCGAACCAGCCCGCCGGAGCCCGCGCAAGCCGGGCAACCCACATAAAAAGGCAACCCGCGCGGGTTGCCTTTTTTACTGCACTCAAAGTTACTCTTATTCGACCGAGTGCTCGCTTGCCATGCCGATATCCATCTTTGCGCCGGGCAGTTTCGTGTTGATGTGCTTCTCCAGCGCGCGGTTTGCAAACGACGCGGAGAGAAAGCGTTCTAGCGCGATGCCGAAGAGCGCATAGTACGCCAGCGCGAGCACGACGAGAATGCCGGAATACGCGGGCAGCAGCCACAGCAACAGCGCGATGACTGCGACGGGGATCAGGTTTTTTAAGAGCGTGAGCACGCTTCCCGGCAGCTCCAGAAACGTGATCAGGAACGCGTTTTTGATGATCTGCCCGAACGAAAGCCGGTAGGTGACCATCAATGTGTACACGAGCTGCCGCATCAGCAGCGAGAAGATCACAACCAGCGCGACAAACCCAAAGAGCACATAGTACCCACCCCCCGCACTGTCGCCGAGGTTGCCGTAATAGCGCAGCGCACTGTAGGCCGCGAGCGGCATCAGTCCTTCGATCAGCGAAAAGCCCAGCGCCTGCAAAAAGTTCCGCTTCATGCCGCCGAACAGCGTTTGCCAGCGCATGCAGGGTTCCCCGCGAGACCAGTTGCGCATCAGGAGCGAAATTCCCGCGAGCATGGGTCCCGTGAGAAAGAGGCACGCGGCCAGCCCCGCGAGATACGCGCCCATAAACGGCGCGGTTTGAAACGCGCTCGTCTCCTGCGAGATCAGCGACTCCAGCGAAAGCTCCGTCCAGATGCTCGCGGGCAGATAAAACAGATAGCACACCAGATTGACCGCGAAAAACCAGCTCCAGTAATTCGAAAATGTCTGCCGAAGCAGCTCTTTTCGCGTCTTTGGCCGCTGCTGCGGCGGCAGATCCTCCAGCGGCGGTTTCGGGAAAAACAAGCCCTTAAACATTCTTCTCGCGCTTTCTGCCCGCCGCGCCCTCGCGCGCGGGGCCCGTGGACGCGCGGACGACGAGCCGCGGCGAATACTCCACCTTGTTGATCACGGGCGGCAGCAGCGCCTCGCTGAGCTCGCGTCTGCGCGCGGTGATCTGATCCACCGCAGCCTTGCAGCGCACCTGCAGATGGTGGTCGATGGTGGTCAGCTGCGGCGTGGAGATCGCGGAGGTGAAGATATTGTCAAACCCGCAGACCGAGAAATCGCCGGGCACGCTGTAGCCGCGCGCCTTGATCTCGTCGATGAGGCCGATGGCGGTCATGTCGTTGACGCCGATGATCGCGGTCGCCTTCACGCCCTGCTCCAGGGCCTGACCCATGAGCCTGCGCCCGACGGCGTATTCATACGGCATCGCGTCCGGCAGCGCGTCGGTTTCCGTCTGCGCCTCGGAAGCGAGCAGCTCCAGGCTGTCCTCGCCGAGTCCCTGCGCGCGCAGGTACGCGCGGATGCCCTCCAGACGCTGCTGGCGCGCAAGGGTAAGCTGGTTAAAAGGCGTGGACACAAACAAAAACTTGCGGTGCCCCAGCGCATAGAGATGCTCCGAGAGGATTTTTCCCGCGCGCTCATTGCTCAGCTCGATGGAGCAGATCGGCTGCTCCGCGCGCTTTTCGCCGATCAGCACGGAAGGCACGGTGTCCGCCACATTTTCCACGATCTCCGGAAAGCTCGGCAGGAACGTAAAGATCATGCCGTCGATGCGCGTCTTGAGGAATGTCTCCAGATAATAGCGCTCCAGTTCCGGTTTACGGAGCGTGTTGCAGACGATTACGCAATAGCCGCAGGCATCGGCATAGCTTTCCACCGTCTGCACGAGCTCCGCGTAAAACGGGTTGTTCAGCGTCGGGGTGAAGAGCAGCAAAATGCCCGTGCGGGAGCTGGGCATGCGTTTCTTGCGCTTGGGCAGCTCGTAGCCTAGCTCCTGCGCCGCCTGCATCACGCGCTGCTTGGTCTCCTCGTTGAAGAGCACCTTATCGCTCTCGTTGAGAATCAGCGATACGGCGGACTGGGATACGCCCGCGCGCGCGGCGACATCCTGCGACGTGACTTTTTTCATGCAAATATTTCCCCTCAAACGCTGCAAATTATACTAATATTTCCTAATAAATGATACCCAAAATCCGCCGTTTTGTCAAACGATTTCTCGCTTCATGCACTGTTTCTCATCGAAAACGGCGTTTTTTTGAAAGATTATCGAAAATCGGGACAAAAACGCAATTTCGATTCTTTTGCAATATTGACTTTTTTGCTCCGGTTTGCTATTTTATTAGATGTGAGTATTAGTTAGGCCGTCTCCAGTCGCGTTGCAATTCCGAGAGGAAGAATGAAGACCCGGCGCAGCACCTGCGCCCAAGGGAAACGCATTATGACAAACGCATGCAACGCGCAAGCACAGCCCCGCAAAGGCGGAACGATTTTCTCGCTCGGCGAGCTCTTGGTAGACCTGATCCCGGTGGAAGCGGGCGGCCGGATTGAACAGACGGGCGCCGTATTAAAGGTAGCCAGCGGAAGCGCTGGTATTTTCGCTTGCGCCGTCGCGGCGCTCGACGCAGAGAGCGGCTTTCTCGGCAAGGTCGGCAGGGATGCGCTGAGCCGCATGGTGTATTCCACCGTGCGCGATTCCGGCGTCAACATGGATCACGTCGTGGAATCGGACGAAGGCCAGATCGGCCTTGCGTTCATCGAATACCTGCCGGACGGCAGACGCAACTATGAATATTACCGCTCCCGCTCGGTCGGCAGCCTTTACCGCCGGGACGAGCTGGACGCGGATGCACTCAAGGGCGCGTTTGCGCTGCATTTTCCGGGGATGCTGTTGGATCTCTCTCCGGAGCTGCGCGAGACGAGCCTTTTTGCCGCACACGCCGCAAAGGAGAAGGGCGCGCTGTTGAGTTTTGATCCCAACATCCGCGCGGAGCTCAACGGCAGCGAGTCGCTCGAGCGCATGATCTCCGTCATCCGCATGGCGGACGTGATCGCCCCGACCCTCGCGGAAGGGCAGATCATCACAGGCAAAGAGAGCACGGGAGATGTGCTCCGCGCGCTGCACGCGATGGGCCCAAGTGTCATCGCGCTCACGCAGGACAAGGACGGCGCCGCAGTCAGCCGGAACGGCGAGGTCGCGCTCTGCGACGGCATCGACGTGCCCGTCATCGACCCGACCGGCGCGGGAGACACCTTTGCCGCGGCACTGGTCGTCGCGCTTCAGCGCGGCATGTGCCTCTCGGAAACCGCGGTCTTCTGCAACTGTGCGGGTACGCTCGTGGTCACAAAACGCGGCGCAATCGGACAGGCGATTCCCACCCTCGCAGAGGTTGACGCCCTGATGGCGACGAAGCCCTGCCGCGTGCGCGTCGTGCCGCTCGAGAGTCTGGAATAACCCCAACGGAGGAAATACAATGAATCTCAAACAACGTTTACACGCCGGCGAGCACCTGCTGGGCACGATGGTGACCACGTTTGCCTCCGCCGATATGGCAAAGCTCCTGCAGCAGTACGGGTTCGACTTTTTCATCATCGACTGCGAGCACGGCGCGTTTACCACGCGCGAGGTCGCGGATATGATTGCCGTCGCCCGCGCGATCGGCCTTCCCGCGATGGTGCGCATCCCCGAGATGCGGCGCGAACACGCGCTGAAGTTCACGGAGATGGGTGCAAACGGGCTGCTGCTGCCCAATACCGAGAGCGCGGAGCAGGCGCAGATGCTCGTCGACTGCACCAAGTATGCGCCGATGGGGCACCGCGGCGTCTCCCTCTCCCGCCCGCACACCGACTTTGCGAAGGTGGAAGGCCGCTCCTATATGGCGCGCGCGAACGAGGAGAATATTCTTCTTTGTCAGATCGAGAGCAGGGCGGGCGTTGCACACATCGACGAAATCATGGCGGTGGACGGCATTGACGCAGCGTTGATCGGCCCGAACGACATGACGCAGGACTACGGCAAGCTGGATCACTTCGACGATCCGGAGATCGTGGACGCGATCTCCCGCGTGGTCGCCGCGGCGAAAGCGCACGGCAAATTCTCCGGCGCGCACTTCGGGGCTTCCGCGCCGCTTCTTCCTTGGATCTCGCACGGAATGCAGCTGAACATGTGGAGCAGCGACATTGGCCTCATGTCCCTCGGCGCATCCGCCGGGCTTCCCGCGCTCCGCGAGGCGGGCAAATAAGCACAAACAAACGCAATCAAAAAAGGCCTTAAGGCCTTTTTTGTTGCGCGGAATCGCTGATTCAACACTTGTAAATACTATTGATTATGGTATACTAAGCGGGATACACCATTCTATATATTAATACAAAAACAAAAGAGGAAACTAATATGGAGAAACCAGTTCGGTCGAAAAAGCAAGTTACTATCATAAAAGTTATCACTTTGATACTGTTTTTTGGCAGTTTTGCAGTGATGATCGTGAGCGGAATATTAAAGGATAATGGTTACGGCGATTTCTGGTGGCCGCTCGTAGGAATGGTGGGTTTCTTTGCGCTTGATCTTTCCGCTCTAGCATTGCTGATTATTTTTCGGAAAGATATACTGACGCACGAAATCGAATCGAAGGAAAAGAAAGCTGATGCACTGCCATTACAAAGTTTAATGGGGCTCTTTCCGGGTAGTGTTCAAACAAGATTAGTCGAGCATCACTTCAAGGATGTCGGCGACGGGTTCTTTCGGAAAAAAGTGTTCTCCGCTTTGAAAGATTCCATCTGCTACTATGCGAAGTGTTTCGATGCGATCCCGCTTAAGGATGTTTTCGAAGAAACAATGAATGCAGTAGAAGCACGAAACGAATCCGGTAGCGTGTGCCTTCTGCTCTTTGTATCAAAGAAGGACGTTAAAGATTCTGATTTGGAGTCGCTCCGAGATCTTTCTAAATTCTATTTGACCGCAGAAACAACGATGCCGATGCCGGTCTGGCAGGCGTGCCTTCCGATCCTGATCGATTCCTCAACAAACGAAGGACGCTTTCTGGATACGAATGGTAAATATCCAATCAGCGTCTATACTCATGGGTGCAAGTTCTTAAAACGCACTTTCCTTTGATCACAAACAAAAAGGCCTCACGGCCTTTTTTTGTTGCGCGGAGCGCGCCTAAAATCAGATGTACCAGTCCCCGCTGCCCATATCCATGGCTTCAAACGGGTCTTTCGGGTGCACGCAGGCGTACCAAACGTGTCCCTCCGGCGTCTTGGTCAGAAGATGCGCGGCGAGCAGGCGCTTGAGCAGCGCTTCCGAAAGCTCGCCCTTCTGCACGGGTCTGCGGCTGCCGAGGGCGTTGATCTCGGCCATCGCTTCGGGGATATCCCGCTGCAGCTGCGGCGAGAGAAAGAGCTTGCCCTCCGCGAGATACGCATCATAAGGCCAGCGTTCCTTGCGGTGCGGCGTCATGCCGCTCACGCACATCATGGGCCCATCGCACGGGGCGAATCCTTCGCTCTCGTCCGGGCGGAACACCACATCGATGTTGTAGTAAAAATGGATGTCCGGTCGGTTGTCAAACATCGGAAACGCCACGCAGGCGGTTCCGTCTCCGGCTGTCGCCGCCGGAACCTGCAGGCTTGCCTCGCTCTGCGGAATCGTACTGAAGCTGCCGTCCGCGTTCCAGACCGGATGCGCACGGAAGAGCACCTGTTGTCCGGCGACGGGTTTGCCGCCTGCTGTCAGCCGCGCGGAAAACGCGTTGATATAGTGCGTCTTGTCCGCGTCCATCTCGCGCGTGAGCGTGAGCGCGCAGCTCTGAGGCATGCGGTTTTCGACCTGGAATCGATCCACGCCGATGACCATATCCTCCTGACCTAGCGCCATATCGCCGCCCTTGTGGCCGAAATTCAGGATGGCTCCGTCCTCCGCCGCGATCAGAAACGGCTGATACAGGCTCGTCGGGAGTCCGTCCACCTCATACCAGTTTTCGCCGAAATCATTGCTGCAGGAGTACGGCTTGTTGCGGCGGCTGCCGATGATCAGACCGTCCTCGCGCATGACGAGGCTCTCCGGCACAAACCCGCCCATGGGGTCATGTTTCGGATCCTGCGGAGCTCCCCGGCGGATGCCGAAGAACGTGCCGTTGATAAAGCTATCTCCCCTGCGCTCCACAAACTGCCTGCCGACGGGCGTCGCCTGCACGTCTCCCGCGATGAACAGGAGCCTCCCGTCCGGGCATTCGCAGACGTCGTATTCATGCGCACCGATGCCCGGCAGCACATAGTGCGGGCCGGTGAAATGCACGCCGTCACGGCTTGCGAGGAAGCAGGTCTGAATCTTATTGATATACGTCTCGCCCGGCAGCATGGTGTTGCGCGTGGTGCGCTCTTTGCCGAGACCCCAGGGTGTGCCGTAGAGGCAGGTCAAGAGCAGCAGCGTGCCGTCCTTGAGCCTCCGCGCGCGCCAGAGATACGGCGCGCAGCCCTCGAGCAGCACGCCGATTTCGCGCCAGGTCGTGCCGCCATCGAGGCTTTCGCGCATCTTGATTCCGTCGAACCAGCCGGTTCTCTGGTCGTTGATGCGCGGCACGTCGTAGCCGATGATGCGCCCGTCCGGGAAACCCATGTTGCAAAACGAGCCTTCCTCCAGCGGACAGCGGCCTGTCTCGGCGAACGTCTTTCCGTTGTCCGAGGAGACCATGTATACGCGGTAGGATCGCTCCAGTTCGCTTCCGCACTCCACCGAGCAATAGGAAACGGGAGCGCCGACCGCCTCGCCCATCTCCAGTAGCGGCGGCTGATAGTGCGGGTCTTTCTCGCGCACGGTCTCCTTCAACGAAAGGCCGATTCTGCCGTCGCCATAGGTAAAGCACGTCGTCCACGCCACAAAGCCCGGGCGCACGTCGGGCGTATAGAGGATGCGGCGCTCGGCTTGTTTCGCGGTCAATCCGTGGCCGAATTGTTGTTCCATCTGCGTCACTCCTTTAGTTTCTTTTAACGAAAATAACTCAATCAATTTCCGAAACCGGAACGCTCCGCTGTTCCTTCTGCGCAAGCAGCGCCGCGGTCAGCACGCGGTGGCTGAGCTGTGCCTCGTCCGGCGTGAAGCACGCAAAGGGGCAGGGCAAGCCGCGCAGCTCGGAGACAAACGCCGCAAACATCTGCAAAAGCGAATCGGAGAACCCGAACTCGAAGATGCTGCCCGTAATGGTCGGAAACGCGGGCTTGCTGCCGACCACGAGCCTGCTCCAGGCCTGTTCTCTGCCGTCGTTCTTCGTGAAATGAATCGCGTTCGGGTCGTCCGAGCTGAACTTTGCCGAAAGATTCATGCCGTAGATCTCGTATTCCACCGTGTTGGTGCAGCCCGGCGCCATGCGCTTCATCTCAAACGTGATCGGGAACTCGTCGCCTTGTTCGTTCGCGCCGTCGCAGAGGAGCGTCGCGTTGTCCCAGGTTTCGCAGGGCACGAGCACACCGTCCTGATTCGGGCGCTGCTTTGCGATGTTGCTCAGCCGCGCGGACACGCTCACAGGCCGCATGCCGAGGCGGAACGGCAGATGCTGCGTATGGATGCCGAGGTCGCCCATACATCCGTATTCGCCGTTTGCGGAGAGTGTGCGCTTCCAGTTAATTGGCTTATTCAGATCCATATCGGACGAGTGCTTGATCGCAAACTTCGCCTCGATGATCTGGCCGAATGCCCCGCTTTTGTACCATTCTACCATCTTTTGCACGGCGGGATAGAACGGAAACTCGCTTGAGCAGCGCACGAGCACCTCCGGGTGCTCGTCCATCGCGCGCCGGATCTCGCCGAACGCCTCCCGATCGAGTCCGAACGGCTTTTCGCCGATCAGGTGCTTGCCCGCGCGGATCACATCGCCATATACCTTCGCGTGCAGATGGTGCGGAACCGCGGCATAGACCGCGTCGATCTCCGGGTTTTGCAGCATCTCATGATAATCGCTGTAAAAATATTTCGTGTCCGGGTCGCGACGGAACCAGTCGAGGTTCTGCGCGTTGGTGTCGCACGCGGCGATGATCGCAGGGCGCGGGATATCGCCCAGCAGATGCAGCCAGCGCAGCGATGCGCTCGCGAATTCACGGCCCATCAGCCCGCAGCCGATGACGCCGAAGTTGACGGTTTGTTCAGGCATGTTTCTCTTCCTCCATCGTGGTCAGGCAGCGATCCATCTTTTCTACCAGTGAGCGCGCCATCAATTCCGTGGTGATGACCGGCAGCTTCGTCAGTGCGACGGGCGGGCAGTTCGGCTTATACGTCTGCGCGCTGATGTCCACGCCATAGGTAAACTGCATGCGCTTGCAGAACTCCACTGCGTCCGGCACGCTTTCAAAGCTCAGCGCGCTCATGTGCGCGTCGCCCGCGGCCGCCGTGATGAGACCGCCGTGCTTTGCGGCAAGCGCCGCCATCGCCTCATGATAGAGCGCGCCCACGCGCGCAATCTCCGCGCCGTTTTCTGCGATGAACTCCATCGTCACGAGATACGCGAGGCTCGCCAGCTCCTCCTGCCCGTTGGTGACCAGCGCGCCGAATTGGCTGAGGCTGTCGAACGCGCCGGAGAAGAGCAGCTTGCTTGCGGCATAGTTTCCGCCGGGAAAACCCTTGCCGATCGAGACAAAGTCCGGCCGGATGTCGTATTTGCGGAAGAGGAACAGGCCATCATACCACGCGCAGGACTGAATCTCATCGCAGAGCACAGGCGTTCCGCTCGCGCGGCAGAGGCGGTACGCCTGCTGCAGAAACGCTTCATCGAGGCGGATGCCGCCGTAGTTCATCATGATGATTTCGTGGAGGAAGCCCGCGGTCTGGTACGGCGGCTCGTTCCAGCGCTTGATCGCCGCTTCGAACCCCACCGCATCGTTGATCGGCACGCCCACCACGCGGTAAAGCCCGCTTTCCTCCGCCTTCTTGCCGAACGCAGGCCAGAGCCCGCGGAGCGTCTGCGCAATCACCGTCGTGCCGTGATACCCCGCCGTGATGCCGCCCGCGTTGTCCGCCATGACGAGGAACACGGGAATCCGTCCTTCGCAGGGCGCTGTTGCGCCGTCGATGGGGTAAAACCGCGCGAGCATCATCTTGATCGCGGCTTCGACCGCGAGCGACCCGGTTTCGAGGTTGATGGCGCGGTTGATCACACCCGGCTCGCGCGAGGCGAGAATTGTCTCCACCTCCGCGCTCTCGCAGGAAACGCCGTTTGCCGCGGCGATGAGCCGCCGCTCGGTCGAGCGGGTCAAAAATCCGCGCGTGTTGTTGTGCGTCGCGTTCGGGATGCCGAGGCGCTTTGCGATATCGATCAGGCGATAGCCGGGGAAGCTGTGCCCAAGCGGAATATGATAGTGCTCGCTCTTTGCGGCATAGTAGAGCCGCCCGTCTTCGCCGACGCGAAAGCCGCCGAAGCCCGCAAGCGGAGCCTGCGCGTTATGCTGCGCCGCGCGGTAGGAATCGCTCGGCGCACCGCTCTCGGCGGTGTCCATCGCGGGGGCGATCTGCTCGCCCGTGCGGGAGATCAGCGCCTCTTGCCGCGCAAAAAATTCTACGGGGCAAAACGGCACGACCTCGTGCGCGAGCAGTCGAAGCGCCGCTTCGCTCTCTCCGGTCAACGCCGCGCTGGCCGCGCAGACATGGTTTGTGTAATCCTCGCCGGCGAGATCCGCCAGCGAACGCGAGAAATTTTGAAACACTGTTGCTACCTCCGGATATTCTTGGTTCTTGAGCCGCGTAGTCAAAATGTTGGATCAAAGCTCCATGTACTCGACGTCAAGTAGCCGCGCAAAGAGCTTCAGCCGCGCGCGGTAATCGCCGTAGACCACCGTTTCGTGGTGCGTGCCGCCCGCCTCCAGCCAGCGCTGTGCAAGCGTCGCCGCGCCGGAATCCGGCTGAAAGAAGATATACGGCATGTCGATCTTGCGAAGCACGGGCTGCTCCGGCAGCGTGCCGTGCGAGACAACGAGGCGGAAGCGTTCGCCGCCGAGGTGCACGATGCTGACAAGGCTTGCCCTGCCTGCGTCCGGCGCAAAGATCGGCGTCGGCGGGTTACTCAAGCCCCCTTCGTTGAACACGCGATCCATCAGAAACGGCTTTTTGTCCTTGCGGCAGGTCTTCCAGTTGCCTTCGCCCGCGTGGCAGAGCAGGATTGCGTCCCGCTTGAGATCCATCATGTACATCTCGGAAAAATTCGCGATGCCGCAGAGCGTGCCAAGGCTTGCGACCATCGCAGCGCAGCTTGCGTCGCCTTCCGCCGCATAGCCGTAACCTTCCGCGAGGAGGTTGCTCGCCGCGAGCAGCGGCAGCTGCAAATATCTTCCGTCCGCGCCAAACTCCTCGAAGTGCGCGGTGTAGCCCGCGTATCCGTTTTCTTCCACATAGCGTTTCAGGCCGAGATAGAGCCGCACCGCATAGGCGTGCCGTTCCGGCGGCATCGCGGGATCGACGTCGAACAGCTCCCGCTCCAGTGCGACGCGCTCTTCGATCTCGTGCTGCGAAACCTGCTCGACGTACTTCGTTACTGTGCCGATGGAATCATAGATAAACTCCGGCCCGAGCTTGCGGAAAAACGCCATGTCGTCCGTGACCACGTCGCCCATGCCCGCGAGCTTGCCGATGATGCCGATGCGCATGGTCTTCATGCGCTGCACCGTGCGCGCCGCCGCGCTAAAGTCCGCGACAAACGCGCGGAGCTTGCCGTCGAACCGGCTGCCCGCGTAGTAAGCACAAGGGATGCCCGCGCGCAAGAGCGCATTTGCGTTGTCCTGCGAGCCATGGATGCCCTGGTTGACCGTCAGCTCCAGCTCCTCAAAATCGTCCCCGACCGTCTCATCCGGCTGGATGAGCGCGAGCGCAAGCGGCAGGCGGTTCTGCTGCATCGCGCGGACGAGATACTGCCCCTGCGAATAACTGCACAGCAAAATCAGGATGCCGTCGAGGGCTTCGCGGTTATACGCCGCGGTCATCCGCTCGATATCGCCGCGGTTGAGCGCAAGCGCGTCAAAGCGGAACTCCGCCGTATCCGCAAGCGAAGCAAGCACTTCCTTTACATAGGCCGTCTGCCGCTCTGTGATGCCCGAAAAAATCGGCTCATACGCCTCCAGCATCAGCGCAAGCACGCCGAGCTTGGGTAGCGTTATCGCGTTCCGCGTCGTATCCATCAAAAACACCCTTCCTTTTCATAAACGCTTTTGAGCGCCTCAAACATCGCAAAAAACCTCCTGTATCCCGTCGCGTAGGCGGCAGCGGTTGCGCCGTCCGGCTCCAGCAGCGCCTTTTCGCGCGTGAGCGCCGCGGGATACGTTTCGCGCGGCACGAGACCAGCGCCCCACGCGGCTAGCAGCGCGGCACCCGCGGAGGCGGCCTCCGTCACGGCGGGCACGACCAGCGCGCGACCGGTGATATCCGCGCGCATCTGCGTCCAGAGCGCGCTCTTTGCGCCGCCGCCGATCGCGCAGACGCGCTCTGTCGCGCACCCCTGCTCCCGCAGCAGCTCTAAAAATAATCTTAGTTCATAGCCCGCGGACTCCAGCAGCGCGCGCGCAAACTCCGCCCGCGTGCTCGCAAGTCCCGCGCCGAAAAATCCCGCCCGCGCGTTGTGAATCGGCTCCGGATTGACGCAGCCGCAGAGATACGGCAAAAACGTCACCCCGTTGCAGCCGGGCTGCGCCGTAGAGGCAAGGCGGTCGAGAGACGCGTAATCTTCCCCGCGCATGCCGAACTCCCGCAAAAACCACGTCAGCGCCATGCCGCCGGTGTTGCCGATCGGAAGGCAGACAAACTGTCCCTCCAGCGCGTGGGCGTAGATCGTCACCCGGCGCACAAGATCGAACACCGGCTTGCCGGTTGCCGCCGCGACCACGTGCGCGGTGCCGAGGGTCTCCACCGCGGTGTTTGCCCGCGAACAGAGCGCGAGCACCGCCGCCGTTTGATCCATCGCGCCCGTGAACACGGGTACGCCCGCGCGGAGACCGAGGTATTTCGCGGCCGAAGTTGTGACCTGTCCCGCCGGCGCGCCGGAAGGCAGCAGCTCCGGCAGCATCCTGCGCGGCAGCCCTGCCGCGTCGAGCGCCGCATGCCAGTAGCCACCCGAATGGATGTCGAGCCAGCCCGTGCTGGTAGCGAGGCTTGCGTGCGTCGCTGTTTCACCCGTTAGAAACAGGCGGAGATAATCTTCCAATAAGAGCAATCTGTCCGTGCGTTCAAACACATCCGGCTCGTTTTGCCGCAGCCACATCGCCTTGGTCAGCGGCAGCGCGCCGTTGATCTCCGGAAGCCCCGTGGTTTGGTAGAACGTGTCCGCGTCCAGCGCGGCGGAAAGCCGCTCTGCCTCCTGCTCCGCCCGCGCGTCCAGCCAGACGATCGCGCGCCGGAGCGGTTCGCCCGCTGAACCGACAGGAATCAGCGTCTCGCCCTGCGTGGTGATGCCGATGGCGGAGAGCTTTCGCGGCATGCCGAGCGCCGCCGTGCATTCCTTCATCGCGCAGAGGTAGTCGCCGGGCTCCATTTCGACAAACCCCTCGTCCGTTCGCGCCTGATATGCGACCGAAGCGAGCGCGACCAGCTCCAGCTCCGCGGTAAACAGCGCGGCTTTCATCGCGCTCGTGCCCGCGTCAAAAGTGAGGATGCTGCCCTCGATGTTGGGCAAATAGATTGTCCGCTGCGCCTGCATCATCGCGCTTTCCACTTCCGTTTCCCAGATTGCGCGGGTTTGCTTGAACCTGCCCGCGTCCTCTTCATCATAACCGAACCTGCTCCAGATTCCCAGTCTCGCTGCTGCGCTTGGCCGCGAGGCAGACCGCCGCGCTGCTGAGACCCGCACGCAGGTCGGATTCCGGCTTTTTGCCGTCCATCAGGCCGAGGAACTCCAGCGCGAGGGCTTCGTCCCCGCCGAAATGCGAGTGCGCGCCGCTCTGGAACACGTGGTTGACCGTTTGGGGCATATCGTAGCGATCCTCGCGGATCTCGCCCGTGTAAAAATCGAACTCTACGCAGGCAGTGGTGCCGATGAGGCGGCAGCCGCGGCGCGCCGCGCCTTTTTTCACCACGAAGTTCTGGTTGTAGGAGACAATCGCGCCGCTCGGCAGCGTGAAGATCGCAGAAGCGCAGTCTTCGTTGCCCGTATCGACGGCAAAGCAGCAGGCGTCTCCCGTGACTTCTTCCTTTAAGATGTGCTTGACCACGTAGCTCGACTCGCGGCAGGTTTGATACTCCGCGCAGTCCGGGCAACGAAGCCCCGCGGGTTTGTTTCCTCTATAATGAAGCTTCGCCGTGCGCGCAAACGCGGAAGCCGGAACTTCTCCGGTTAAATAGGCGATGTAATCGACATCGTGCGTGGCCTTTTGCAGGAACAAACCGCCCGTTTCCTTGGGATCGCGGTACCAGCTGTGATAATACACGCTGCCGTAGGGAACATTATTGACCGCCTGCACCATGGTGAGCTTGCCGAGGAGTCCGCTCTCCACGATGCGCTTCATCTCGCGCACGAGCGGGGACACCCGCAGCGGGAAGGAGACCACCGCGCGGTCGGTTTTGCCTTCGGCTGCTGCGCGCAGGGTTTCATACTGTTCCTCGTTGATGCAAACCGGCTTTTCCAGATAGAGCGGAATGCCACTCTCCAACACGCGCTTTGCAAACGGCGTATGGAGCGAACAGCGGGTTCCAACGAACACGCCGTCGAGCCCGCCAACCCGGAGCAGCGCCTCCGCGCTTTCTACATATTGAGTATGCGCAAACCGTGTGTCTTCCGCAGTCTCGTTGCGGATCTGCTCCGCGCGGGGATCGCAGACCGCGGCGACCTCGATCTCCGCTTCAATCGCGCCGAAGGCTTTCATCATCGTGCGGGAGCGAAGGCCGTATCCGATAAAACCGATCTTCTTTGCCATGGTGTCGTGCCCTTTCCGTGCCCTGCCGTGTGCGGAGATTCGGATTCCGCCTCCACGTTTGCTCATCTAATTATTAGTAT
>DATMYE010000049.1:0-46127 GCA_035561095.1 Clostridia bacterium
CGACTTCGTCTCATACTCGACGTGCGCGGTGTTGATCGTGATTCCACGCGCTTTCTCTTCCGGCGCCTTGTCGATTTCGTCATAGCGCATCGCCTTGGCTTCGCCCTGCTGCGACAGCGCCATCGTGATCGCCGCCGTCAAAGTCGTCTTGCCGTGGTCAACGTGGCCAATCGTGCCTACGTTTACGTGCGGCTTCGTGCGTTCGAATTTTGCCTTTGCCATTGAAATTCTCCTCTTTTCTAAATCAATCTGTTCTGAAGTCCGGCTGTTAAGGACCGTCCATCGAATTAGAGTTTATATTCCTTCTTGCCGACCACGTTGTCCGCAATCGACTTGGGAACCTCTTCGTAATGCGCAAACTGCATCGTGAAGGTGCCGCGGCCCTGGGTGCGGCTGCGAAGGTCCGTCGCGTAGCCGAACATTTCGGAGAGCGGCACGAGTGCATCGATCACCTGAACGTTCTGGCGGGTCTCCATGCCGCTGAGCTTGCCGCGGCGGGAGGTGATGTTGCCCATCACGTCGCCGAGGTAATCTTCCGGCACGAGCACTTCGACCTTCATCATCGGCTCGAGCAGCGAGCACTGCGCTTTTTCGAGCGCTTCCTTGATGGCGAGAGAACCCGCGATGGTGAACGCCATTTCGGAGGAGTCGACCTCGTGATAGGAACCGTCCAACAGCGTTGCAGACACGTCGACCACTTCGTAGCCGCCGAGCTTGCCGCTCTTGAGCGCTTCGCGCATGCCCTTGTCCACCGCGGGGATGTACTCGCGCGGGATCGCGCCGCCGACAACCTTGTCAACGAACTCGTAACCTGCGCCCGGCTCACGCGGAGCCAGCTCGATGATGACGTGACCGTACTGACCGCGACCGCCGGACTGACGGACATAGCGGCAATCCGCTTTGACGGGGGCTTTGATGCTTTCTTTGTAGGAAACCTGCGGGTTGCCCACGCGCGCTTCAACATGGAACTCGCGGATCATACGATCCACGATGATCTCCAGATGGAGCTCACCCATGCCCGCGATGATGGTCTGCCCGGTCTCGGCGTCCGTATAGGTGCGGAACGTCGGGTCTTCCTCCGCGAGCTTGATCAGCGCAAGGCTCATCTTTTCCTGACCGGCCTTGGTCTTGGGCTCGATGGCAACCTGAATGACAGGTTCCGGGAAGTCCATGCTCTCAAGGAGCAGCTGGTTGTTCTCGGTGCAAAGCGTGTCGCCCGTTCCGGTGTCCTTCATGCCCACAAGTGCGATGATGTCGCCAGCGTAAGCTTCTTCGATCTCGGTGCGGGTATCGGCGTGCATCATCATGATGCGGCCGACGCGCTCGCGCTTGCCCTTGCTCGCATTGTAGATGTACGATCCGCTCTTGAGCGTGCCGCCGTAGATGCGGATGAACGAGAGCTTGCCGACATAAGGGTCGGACAGGATCTTGAACGCCAGCGCGGCAAACGGGCCGTCGTCACGCGGCTCGACGATGATCTCGCCTTCGCCGTTCTTATCGGTGCCCTTGGCGGGATCGATGTCCAGCGGGCTCGGCAGATAGTCGACAATCGCGTTGAGAAGCGGCTGTACGCCCTTGTTGCGGTAGCTCGTGCCGCAGGTGACGGGCACGATTCTGCCGGACAGCGTCGCTTTACGAATACAGGGGATCAGCTCCTCCGCCTTGAACCATTCACCGCCGAAATAACGCTCCATCAGGTTTTCGTCTTCTTCGATGATGGAATCCAACAGCTTTGCGCGCTGTTCTTTGACATAGGGCAGCATGTCTGCGGGAATCTCTTCTTCGCGGACATCCGTGCCGTCGTCGTTGTAATAAACCTCCGCCTTCATCGCCACAAGGTCGATGATGCCGCGGAAGTCGCCTTCTGCGCCGATGGGAAGCTGGATGGGCAGCGCGTTTGCGCCGAGGCGCTCGCGCATCATCTTGCAGACGTTCTCAAAGTTCGCGCCGGTGATGTCCATCTTGTTGACATAGGCGATGCACGGCACGCCGTACTTTCTCGCCTGACGCCAAACCGTCTCGGACTGCGGCTCTACGCCGCCTTTCGCGCAGAAGACGGCAACCGCGCCGTCGAGCACGCGAAGCGAACGCTCAACCTCCATCGTGAAGTCCACGTGGCCGGGCGTATCGATGATGTTGATGCGGTGCGAACGCCAATAGGCAGTCGTCGCGGCGGACGTAATCGTGATGCCGCGCTCCTGCTCCTGAATCATATAGTCCATGGCGGCTGCGCCTTCGTGCACCTCGCCGATCTTGTGAATCTTGCCCGTATAGTACAGGATTCGCTCGGTCGTCGTGGTTTTGCCGGCGTCAATGTGCGCCATGATCCCGATATTGCGGGTCATTTGCAGTGAAGTATCTCTAGGCAAAATCGTTTCCCTTTACTCGTCGTTAATATTTGTTCCCTACAGTATTGCGCGGGTCTGCGGTTCGGATAGATTGCACCGAACCGCAGGCCCGTGGCTGTTGATTCCTTCATTGTTTCCCGTGATCATGCCGCTTTCGCGTGGATGAACCGGGACAATCCCTTCGTGCTCAGGCCGCCTTCCGCACACTTGCGGAGAGGTGGTTTACCAGCGATAGTGCGCGAACGCCTTGTTCGCCTCGGCCATCTTGTGGGTGTCTTCCTTCTTTTTGAAGGCGTTGCCCTGGCTGTTGGCGGCGTCCATGATTTCGCCGGCAAGGCGCGCGCTGATGGTGCGTTCGCCGCGCTTGCGGGCGTACGACACGAGCCAGCGGAGCCCCAGCGTCTGGCGACGCTCTACACGGATCTCGATCGGGACCTGATAGGTCGCACCACCGACGCGGCGGGCTTTGACTTCGAGCACGGGCATGATATTGTTCATCGCCTGCTCAAAGACTTCGCCCGGCTCACGGCCGGTCTTTTCGCGGATAGAATCAAACGCATCGTAAACGGCCTTCTGGGCGACGCCGCGTTTGCCATCGTTCATAACCTGGTTGATGAGCTTGGTCACGACCACGGAGTTGTAGATCGGGTCGGCCAGCACTTCACGCTTGGGAATAAATCCTCTTCTCGGCATTCTTCGGCCCTCCCTTATTTCTTCTTGGTCTGTTTCTGGGATTTCTTCGCGCCATACAGCGAGCGGCTCTGCTTGCGGTTGGCAACGCCCGCGGTGTCAAGTGCGCCGCGGATGATGTGGTAACGAACGCCCGGGAGGTCCTTGACGCGGCCGCCGCGGATGAGCACAACAGAGTGCTCCTGCAGGTTGTGGCCGATGCCGGGGATGTATGCTGTGCCCTCGAGGCCGTCGGTCAGACGGATACGGGCAATTTTACGCAGCGCGGAGTTCGGCTTTTTCGGGGTCATCGTACGGACCGCCGTGCAGACACCGCGGCGCTGCGGGCACTGCTTCAGAATAGGAGCCGTGGACTTGTATTCCACTTGCTCTCTGCCTTTACGAACCAACTGGTTAATGGTCGGCATGAATAATCTCCTTCAAATCTTTTCGGTAAAATCTTTTATCTATCTGTATTACCGCTCCCTGCAACCCTGCAAGGGAGCATTGTATTCGGTTTCATCCGGCGCTCCGGAGGATATTTTACCCGAAGTTTTTCATACTCCGGTCAAAACGGCGTTTGGTTTGCATCAAGTTCATGAAAAACCAGCATGTTTTCCAAAACTCGCTGCCGCAAACAGGAACCGCCAACGCAGTATTTTATCAGCATTGACGCCGCTTGTCAAACGCTTTCTCGTCCTGCGCGATCACTTCCTATATATAGTGTTTCGCGTAGGGACAAAAGCACAATTTTCTTATTAGAGTGGCTGCTCGCTGTCTCCGGTGCCGAGGCCTTTTGCCAGACGGCTCTTAGAAAACAGCAGCTTCGTGCGGCTTTTTGCCGTGATCGGCGTCCAGCCCTTGTTGGTCATCTCCACGATGACGGGATGACGCATCACGTTGGTCTCCATCTCCTTCGACCAGCCGCGCTCGAGCCCGTCGGTAAGGAGCTTGCCCGCGATGACACCGAGCAGCGTCGCAATGATCCACGCACCGAACGGCGCAAACATCGAAAGATTCACCAGCGGATTGCGCACGGAATCCATCGAAACCACGATCAGCGCGGCAAAGCCTACGACAACCGGAATCACCACCGGCAGATATTCCATCAGCAGAAACCGTCTGCGGCACTTGGGGCAAACGCTCATCTGCAGCGGGATCATGGTGCCGATGCGCGCGGTGCGGCTGCCGAAGAGCCACTTTTGTACGCGCTTTGGCTCGGGGTGCGCCATGTCGAGAATCGCATAGCCGCGCCGCTTGCCCTTCTCCGGCGTCTTGCAGAACTGGCAGTCCTTGCTTTCAAAGAGCCGCGCAATGCCGCCTTCCGGCAGGAGTGTTTCAACCAGGTCGAGATCGGCAATGATCTCCGCCTTGTTGGCCGAATCGCGAACGGTGCAGGCAGCGCAGGTGTGCATATTCAGCATCGCGCAGTATTTCGTGCCGGACAGTTCACAGTTGGGATTGACAGGCAGTTTTTCCATATCTGCTCCTTTCGGGAGTCGGCTTCTCTTGGGAAACCGTCGCGCCGGAGGTCATCCGGCGCGGCGGCTGCTTGTTTCGTTGTGCCGCACCTTGCGGTTTCGGCTTTTTTACTTGTTGTCCGTCACGACGACGTTGCGGTATCTGCGAAGACCGATGCCCGCGGGGATCAGCTTGCCGATGATGACGTTTTCCTTGAGGCCGACGAGCGGATCGATCTTGCCCTTGATGGCGGCTTCGGTCAGCACGCGGGTGGTCTCCTGGAAGGACGCGGCGGAGAGGAAGGAGTCGGTCGCGAGCGAAGCCTTGGTGATACCCAACAGCTTGCGCTTTGCGATGGCCGGACGGCCTTCCGTCTGGATGACGCGCTCGTTCTCTTCCTCGAAGCGGAAGATGTCGATCAGTTCGCCCGGCAGCATTGCGGTGTCGCCGTTCTCCTCGATCTGCACCTTACGGAGCATCTGGCGGATGATGACTTCGATGTGCTTATCCGCGATTTCAACGCCCTGCAGGCGGTAGACGCTCTGGACTTCCTTAAGAAGGTAAGCCTGCACGCCCTTGACGCCCTTGATCTTGAGGATGTCGTGCGGGTTCACGCTGCCTTCGGTGAGCTCGTCGCCCGCCTCGACCGCGGTGCCGTCCGCAATCTTGAGCTTGCTGCCGAACGGGATGAGGTAGCTTTCTGCTTCTCCGTCCTCGTTGGTAACAACCGCCTCTTTGCGCTTCTTGCTGTCGTCAATGTGCACGATGCCGTTGATCTCGCTGATGACGGCGAGACCCTTGGGCTTGCGCGCCTCGAAGAGTTCCTCGACGCGCGGGAGACCCTGCGTGATATCGTCCGCGCTGGCGACGCCGCCGGTGTGGAACGTACGCATCGTCAGCTGCGTGCCGGGTTCGCCGATGGCCTGCGCCGCGATGATGCCGACCGCTTCGCCGATGTTCACCGGCGTACCGGTGGCAAGGTTTGCGCCGTAGCACTTGGCGCAGACGCCGCGTTCCGCGCGGCAGGTGAAGACCGAGCGGCAATGCACACTCTTGATGTTTGCTTTTTCAATCGCCTCGGCCTGCTCATAGGAGATCAGCGTGCCCGCCTCGACGATGACTTCGCCGGTTTCGGGATGCACGACGGTCTCGACTGCATAGCGCCCGATCACGCGGGAGCGGAGCGGCTCGATGAGCTTGTTGCCGTCCTTGATCTCAGAGAGCACCATGCCCTTGGGCGCTTCGCCGCGGTTTGCATAGCAATCCTCTTCGCGCACGATGACGTCCTGAGAAACGTCGACCAGACGGCGGGTGAGGTAACCGGAGTCCGCCGTACGCAGCGCGGTATCGGCAAGACCTTTGCGCGCGCCGTGGGAGGAGATGAAGAACTCCAGAACCGAGAGGCCTTCGCGGAAGTTCGCGCGGATCGGCACCTCGATGATCTGGCCGCTCGGGTCGGCCATCAGTCCGCGCATACCGGCCAGCTGACGGATCTGAGCCGTGCTGCCGCGCGCGCCGGAGTTTGCCATCATGTAGATGGGGTTGAATTCGTCGAGCGAGCTCATGAGCTTCTTTGCCACAAGGTCGGTGGTCTTTTCCCAAACCTTGATGACGCGCTCCTTGCGCTCGGCGTTAGAGAGCATACCCATGCGGAAGAGCTCGTCGATCTCCTCGATTTTGACCTCCGCGTCCGCAATCATCTGCTTCTTCTCGGCGGGCACCTGAATATCCTGGAAGCCGACGGTGATGCCGCCGCGCGTGGAATAGGTGAAACCGAGCTTCTTGATGCGGTCGAGCACCTGCGACGTGGTCGTGGGGCCGTACTTGCGATAGCAGCTGTCCACGATGTTGCCGAGGTCCTTTTTCGCGACCAGCTTGTCGATCTCCAGAACGAAGAGGTTTTCCTCCGTCGAACGATCGACAAAGCCGAGATCCTGCGGAATGGCGTTGTTGAAGATCACGCGGCCGACCGTGGTGTCCACGACCTTCCTGCGCTTCTCGCCGTTCCAAGTACGCTCCAGGCGGATTTTCACCCGCGACTGCAGCGCGATTTCGCCGGTCTGGTAGGCCATGATGGCTTCGTCTTCGCTGTGGAAGATCTTGCCTTCGCCCTTTGCGCCGGGGCGAACCATGGTCAGATAGTAGCAGCCCATGACCATATCCTGCGTCGGGGAGACGACGGGGCGGCCATCCTGCGGCTTTAAGATGTTGTTGCTCGCGAGCATGAGGAAGCGGGCTTCCGCCTGCGCCTCGACCGAGAGCGGCACGTGAACTGCCATCTGGTCTCCGTCGAAGTCCGCGTTGTACGCGGTGCAGACGAGCGGATGGAGCTTGAGCGCGCGGCCTTCAACAAGGATCGGCTCAAACGCCTGGATGCCCAGACGATGCAGCGTTGGTGCGCGGTTTAGGAGCACGGGGTGGTCTTTGATGACGTCTTCCAGCACGCCCCAGACGGCCTGGTCGACGCGTTCCACCATGCGTTTTGCACCCTTGACATTCTGCGCGAAGCCGCCCTTGACGAGCTTCTTCATCACAAACGGCTTGAACAGCTCCAGCGCCATCTCCTTCGGGAGACCGCACTGATACATCTGAAGGTCGGGACCCACGACGATAACGCTACGGCCGGAATAGTCGACGCGCTTACCGAGGAGGTTCTGGCGGAAACGGCCCTGTTTGCCGCGCAGCATGTCCGAAAGGGACTTGAGCGGGCGGTTGCCAGGGCCCGTGACGGGGCGGGTACGCCGGCCGTTGTCGATCAGGGAGTCGACCGCTTCCTGCAGCATGCGCTTTTCGTTGCGGACGATGATGTCCGGCGCGCGGAGCTCCAGGAGCCGCTTGAGGCGGTTATTGCGGTTGATCACGCGGCGGTAGAGGTCGTTGAGGTCGCTCGTTGCAAAGCGGCCGCCGTCGAGCTGCACCATCGGGCGGATTTCCGGCGGGATGACCGGGATCACCGTGAGGATGATCCACTCCGGCTTGTTGCCGCTGGTGATGAAGGCTTCGACCACCTCGAGGCGCTTGATCGCGTTTGCACGCTTCTGGCCGGAGGCGTTTTCGATCTCCGCGCGGAGCTCTTTGTTGAGCTTCGGCAGGTCGAGATGCGTCAGTAGCTCACGGATCGCTTCCGCGCCCATGCCCGCGCGGAACGCCTTCGCGCCATACTGCTCCTGCGCTTCGCGGTATTCTTTATCGGTGAGGATTTGCTTGTAGCCAAGCGCGGTGTGACCCGGATCGATGACCACATATGCGCCGAAATAGAGCACCTGCTCCAAAGAGCGCGGGCTCATATCCAGCAGCATCTTCATGCGGCACGGAATGCCCTTGAAGTACCAGATGTGGCTGACCGGAACGGCGAGCTCGATGTGGCCCATGCGCTCGCGGCGAACCTTCGCGCGGGTGACTTCCACGCCGCACTTTTCGCAGACGATGCCCTTATAACGGCCGCGCTTGTAACGTCCGCAATGGCACTCCCAGTCCTTCGTCGGCCCGAAGATGCGCTCACAGAAGAGGCCGTCCTTTTCGGGCTTGAGGGTGCGGTAGTTGATCGTTTCCGGTTTCTTGACCTCGCCATGGGACCATTCGAGTATCTTCTCGGGCGATGCGAGCCCGATTTGCAACGCGTCAAAGTTTGTCAATTCAAACACAGTCTATCTCTCCTTGCTGCCGTTATTCGATGTCCTTGTCGATGTCGAGATCCAGCGTGTCGGAAAGCTCGGCAAGATCTTCGTCGAGCCCGTCGAGTCCTTCGTCCGCAGATTCAAGGTCTTCGGTAACCGCGGGTTCCTCTTCGGCGTCCTCAAAATCCTCGAAGTCGTCGAAGTCTTCCAGATCGTCCTCCTCGCCGCCGAGCGGCGCAAAGGCGGGGGTATCCTCGAGACCCGCGAGGTTGACATCGATCGGCACTGCGTCGTCGTCCTCATCCTCGTTGATGAAGATCTCATCGCGCGTGTCGGACAGCACTTTGATGTCCAGCGCGAGGGACTGAAGCTCCTTGATGAGCACCTTGAAGGATTCCGGTACGCCGGCAGGCGGCACGTTGTCGCCCTTGACGATCGCCTCGTAGGTCTTCACGCGGCCGACCACGTCGTCCGACTTGACCGTGAGGATCTCCTGCAGGGTGTAGGCCGCGCCGTACGCTTCCAGCGCCCAGACTTCCATTTCGCCGAAACGCTGTCCGCCGAACTGCGCCTTGCCGCCCAGAGGCTGCTGGGTAACCAGCGAGTACGGGCCGGTCGAGCGCGCGTGGATCTTGTCGTCGACAAGGTGGGCGAGCTTGAGGTAATACATGTAGCCGACGGAGACGCGGTTTTCAAACGCTTCGCCGCTGCGCCCGTCGTATAGCGTCGTCTTGCCGTCCTCGTTGAGGCCTGCCTTGACGAGCAGTTCCTTGATGTCGGTCTCGGTCGCGCCGTCGAAAACCGGGGTCGCGATCTTGATGCCGAGGTTTTTGCAAGCGGCGCCGAGGTGCAGCTCCAGAATCTGGCCGATGTTCATACGCGAGGGAACGCCGAGCGGGTTGAGCACGATCTGCAGCGGCGTACCGTCCGGCAGGAACGGCATGTCCTCTTCCGGCAGAATGCGGGAGATAACACCCTTGTTGCCGTGGCGGCCTGCCATCTTGTCGCCGACGCTGATCTTGCGCTTCTGGGCGATGTAGACGCGCACCATCTGGTTCACGCCGGGGCTGAGTTCATCTTTATGTTCGCGCGTGAAGATCTTGACATCGACCACGATGCCGCCTTCGCCGTGCGGAACGCGCAGGGAGGTGTCGCGCACATCGCGCGCCTTTTCGCCGAAGATGGCGCGCAGGAGGCGCTCTTCCGCGGTCAGCTCGGTCTCGCCCTTCGGGGTGACCTTGCCCACGAGGATGTCGCCGCTGCGGACTTCTGCGCCGGGGCGGATGATGCCGCTCTCGTCGAGCTGCGCCAGCGCGTCTTCGCCGATGTTCGGGATGTCGCGGGTGATCTCTTCGGGCCCGAGCTTCGTATCGCGCGCCTCAACCTCGTGCTCCTCGATGTGGATGGAGGTAAAGACGTCGTCCTTGACGAGCTTTTCGCTGATGAGAACCGCGTCCTCGTAGTTATAGCCTTCCCAGGTCATGAATCCGATGAGGATGTTTCTGCCGAGCGCGATCTCGCCGTTTTCGGTCGAGGCGCCGTCGGCGATCACATCGCCCTTGACGACGATGTCGCCCTTGCGGACGATCGGACGCTGGTTGAGGCAGGTGCCCTGGTTGCTGCGCTGGAACTTCGTGAGCTTATACACGTGCTCCACGCCGATTTTATCCGTGATCACGATCGCTTTTGCGGACACGCGGGAAACCACGCCGTCCTCGCGGGCGATCAGCACGATGCCGGAGTCGTGCGCTGCCTTGTATTCCATACCCGTTGCGACCACCGGGGATTCCGGGATCAGCAGCGGAACGGCCTGACGCTGCATGTTCGAGCCCATCAGCGCGCGGTTTGCGTCGTCGTTTTCGAGGAAGGGGATCATCGCCGTTGCAACCGAGACCAGCTGCTTCGGGGAAACGTCCATATAGTCGACTTCCGACGCCTTGACTTCGATGATCTGGTCGAGCAGGCGCGCGATGACGCGCTCTTTCTTGAACCAGTGGATATCCTCGTTGATCGGCTCGTTGGCCTGCGCAACGATGAAGTTATCCTCTTCGTCCGCGGTCAGGTATTCGATCTCGTCGGTGATGATGTGCTTCTTGCCGTCCACGCGGCGATACGGCGCTTCGATGAAGCCGTACTCGTTGATGCGGGCATAGGTCGAGAGCGAGTTGATCAGTCCGATGTTCGGACCTTCCGGCGTCTCGATGGGGCACATACGGCCGTAATGCGAGAAGTGAACGTCGCGGACATCGAACGTTGCGCGTTCGCGGTTGAGACCGCCAGGGCCCAGCGCGGAGAGACGGCGCTTATGCGTGAGCTCTGCCAGCGGGTTGGTCTGATCCATGAACTGAGACAGCTGCGAGGAGCCGAAGAACTCCTTGATCGCCGCCGTGACAGGACGGATGTTGATCAGGTTACTGGGCATTGCGACATCCATATCCTGCAGACCCATGCGCTCGCGCACGACGCGCTCGAGGCGGGTGAGACCCACGCGGATCTGGTTTTGCAGCAGTTCGCCGACGCTGCGGATGCGGCGGTTGCCAAGGTGGTCGATGTCGTCCTTGCGGCCGATGCCGTAGGGCATACCGATCAGGTAAGCGATCGACGCGATCATATCATCCGGGATGATGTGCCGCGGGATGAGATCATAGTAACGGGACTTGAGCAGAGCTTTCAGCTCATCTTTGCTCATGCCTTCGCCGTCCTTGAGCGCGGCCTTGAGGGTCGGCAGATGGACGTCTTCGTTGATGCCCGCCTCGCGGGGGTCAAACTCCAGCCACTCGTTGGCGCGGACAAAGTTGTTGCCGATGACCTTGACACGGTTTTCGCCGATCTGCAGCCAGACTTCGTTGATGCCGGCGTTCTGGATGTCGCCCGCGACAAAGCGGTCGATGGTCTGCCCTGCCTCGACGAGGATTTCGCCGGTGAGGGGGTTGACGATCGTATCCGCCGCAACGTGGTTGCGGATGCGCGCGCGGATGGCGAGCTTTTTGTTGAACTTATAGCGGCCGACGCGCGCGAGGTCATAGCGCTTGTCGAAGAACAGCGAATTCAGAAGCGAGCGGGCGCTCTCTTCCGTCGGCGGCTCGCCGGGGCGCTGACGCTTGTAGATTTCGATGAGGCCTTCCGCTTCGGAATGCGTCGGGTCCTTCTGCAGGGTTGCGGAAAGACGCTCGTCGTCGCCGAAGAGGTCGAGGATCTGCGGATTGGAGCCGTAGCCAAGGGCACGCACGAGCGCCGTGATATGCACCTTGCGCTGGCGGTCGATCTTGACGTAGAGCACGCCGTTCGAGTCGGTCTCATACTCCAGCCAAGCGCCGCGGTTCGGAATCACCTGTGCGGAGAAAAGCTGCTTGCCGACTTTGTCAAAGCTTTCGGAGAAGTAGACGCCCGGCGAACGGACGAGCTGGGAGACGATGACGCGCTCCGCACCGTTGATGATGAAGGTGCCCTGCGGCGTCATCAGCGGGAAATCGCCCATAAAGACTTCCTGCTGCTTGACTTCGCCCGTCTCCTTGTTGATCAGGCGGACGGTAACGCGAAGCGGAGCCGCGAAGTTCACGTCGCGCTCCTTGCTCTCTTCCATCGAGTATTTCGGACTGTCCAGATCGATACGGTAATCGACAAACTCTAACACCAGTTTGCCGGAATAATCGGTTATCGGGGAAATATCGTCAAAAACCTCTTTCAGGTCCTCCTTCAAAAAACGATAGTACGAATTCTTTTGGATCTCAATCAAATCCGGCATGTCGAGCACTTCCCGAATTCTGGAAAAGCTCTTTCGCGTCTGTCTGCCCATTTGAACGTCATGCATCATCGCGTACTCCCCTTGCCGGCGCGCTTGCAAGACGCGCCTTCGCATTTTTTCGTGTCAAAAACCTGTTGCACGGCCTATGTTGCGCTTGGCGGTCAAAAATGGCCCAACGTCTTGTTTTCTGCGCGAAACCCGCTGAAAAACCCGATTTTGGGCATATTTCGACAGTTATGCGATCATAAGTCAATCATGAATGATATCATCCTCTTTGCCCCGTGTCAAGAAAAGATTCTAAAATATATTGCCCTTTTTGATATTTTTATTATATGATATTGAAAAATGCCCCCGTGCTTGCATTTGTCGGGCCAGAGACATACAAATGACGCCGTAACAAATCCCTTTCCGCTGCGAAAAAACGCGCGCAGAATACGGAAAATACGGTGGCAGGGCAGGAATAAAATATTCTGAACAGCGAGGTAAAGGTGAAATGGATTTAACGAGAGAACATGCGCTCTCCACGCTGGAAACGTATACCAAGAGCGAAGCACTCCTCAAGCACGCGTATGCGGTCGAGGGCGTGATGCGTTATTTTGCACGCGAGGCGGGCGAGGACGAGAACTATTGGGGGCTTGTCGGGCTGCTTCACGACGTGGACTATGAACAGTGGCCGGAGGAGCACCTGAAGGTAGCACCCCGGTTGCTCGCCGAAGCGGGCTATGATGAGGCGTTCATCCACGCGGTGCTCGCGCACGGCTGGGGTCTCTGCGTCGATGTCAAACCCGAGAAGCACATGGAGACCGTGCTGTACACCATCGACGAGCTCACGGGCCTGATCACCGCCGCGGCCTACATGCGGCCCAGCAGAAGCGTGATGGACATGGAAGTCTCCAGCGTGAAGAAGAAGTTCAAGGACAAGGGCTTTGCCGCGGGCGTCAACCGCGACGTCATCCTCGGCGGCTGCGAGCTGCTGGGGCTGCCGCTGGAAGATGTCATCCATAAGAGCATTCTCGGCATGCGGGACGTACACGAAGCGCTGGGGATGTAACGGAGTAAAATAAAAGTGAGAGGCTCGGCCTCTCATTTTTTATTTGGAAAATATCCCTTGATCACTTCTAAAGCACTCTTGATGAAGTACCCCAGCGCGCCCTTGCCCTCCGCGTGGTTGTCGAGGTCGACGTTTTGCGCGCGGCTGCGCAGAAAGCCCACGCGATAGGCGAAGTTGTGCTCCATCCACTCCAACACGAGATTGTGCTCCGTCCGCTGCCATGCGGGCTCGCTCGGGTTTGCGGCGTTGTAGTCGATCATCGCGCGGAGAATCTCGCGTTTGAGGCTGTTTCTGCGGATGCGGTAGGAGTCAAATACCCGAAACGACGGGTTACCCGTGTGCCGGTCGTCATAGACCGCAATCTCGCCGCGTGCGCGCGCCGCCTGCACCGCATCGCAATCCGCTGAGATCGTGAGCCGCTGTCCGTTGGAAAGCGCACTTGTGTAGCTGTTTTCGTGTTGTTCCATGGCAGAAAGCGTACCAATCCCGCGCATAAAAGTCAACCGCAATCGTGCCTCTATGCACCCGCGCGGCTTGCTTTTTTTCGGCGCGGTCGGTATGATAGATGGAGCGTAATTGCGCACGTTGCGCATCATATGGAGGCAAACCCATGTATAAAACCCTGATCGACCAGCATTTTGACGAGCAGATTTCCGCGTTGGGCAAGCTCATCGCGTTTCCGAGCGTTTCCCAGGGCGAGCCGGAAGAGGGCATGCCGCTGGGACGGCATATCCACAACGCGCTCACCTATACCCTCGATCTTGCGCGCGAGATGGGCTTCTCCGCCCGCTCGCTCGATGGCTACTGCGGCGTCGTCGACTACGGCGAAGGCGACGAAATGCTCATGATCATGGCGCACCTTGACGTCGTGCCCGCCGGCAACGGCTGGACGAGCGATCCCTTCACCCTCACGCAAAAGGACGGGCGGCTCACCGGCCGCGGCGTCATGGACGACAAAGGCCCCGCGATCTCCTCGCTCTACGCCCTCCGCGCCATCAAAGAGGCGGGCATCCCGCTCAAACGCCGCGTGCGCATCTTCCTCGGCTGCGACGAAGAGCGCGGCTGGAGCTGCGTCGAGCGCTACAAAAAGACCGAGCCGAACCCCACGATGGCCTTCACGCCGGACGGCGAATACCCCGTCATCAACAGCGAGAAGAACATCGGCCAGACCACGTTTGTCAAGAAACTCAATGGTAGCGAGGTGCGCATCTCCTGCGGCACCGCGCCGAACGTCATCCCCGGCGAAGCGGTGGCCTATCTGCCGTTTACGCCCGAACCCGTGGACGCCAAGCACGGCATGCTGCTCTCCGGTAAAGAGGGCGAGCTCCGCGCCGTCGGCCGCGCGGGCCACGCCTCCACCCCGCAGGACGCGCAGAACGCGCTGCTTGCGCTTCTGGACGCGCTGAAGGAGCAGCCGCTGAACGCGGAAGACCTCGCAACCGCGTCTTCCCTCGCGGCGCTGCTCGCGTTTGATCAACACGGCGAAGCCTTCGGTCTCGACGTCACGGACGATTCCGGCAGGCTGACCCTGTCCCCCAATATGATCGAGTGGACGGAAGATTCCGTCACCATCACGCTCGACTGCCGCTTCCCCTTCAGCGTCTCGCCCGAGCAGCTGCTGAAAGCGGAGGACGAGAAGTTCGCGCAGATCGGCTTCACCCGCACCTGGCAGAAGATCTCCAAGGGGCACTACATCGCGCCGGACTGCGAGCTGGTGAAGGAGCTGCTGAACATCTACAGCGAAGCCACGGGCAAGAAGGCCGAGCCCCTCTCCATCGGCGGCGGCACCTATGCGCGCTCGTTTGAAAACGCGGTCGCGTTCGGCGTCGAGCCGGAGGGCGTGCCCTCACAGGCGCACATGCCCGATGAATCCTGCCCGATCGAGAGCATCCGCTTTGATACGACGCTCATCGCCGAGGCGATCAAACGGCTCGCGGGAAAATAATCACACAAACGCAAAAAAAGAGAGGCGCAAGCCTCTCTTTTGTGTTTTGGTTTAGATCGCCCGTTCGTAGATTGCCTTGACGTCCGCTTCCGTGAGCCGCTTGAAGAAGCCGACGGGGCGATCCGAGCCATCCGGCATGTGGGTCACGACGCGCGCCATTTCCGCAATCTGCGCGGGATCGACGCCGAGCTTGACGAGTCTGCTGGGCAGACCCAGCCGCGAATAGAACGTCTCCAGCGCGGAGACGCCGCTCTCGATGGTCGCGGCGATCGCCTTCGGCTGATCCTCCTGCCCCATGATGCGCACGGAAAAATCGTAGAAGCGCTTGGGGTTGACTCGCCAGACATAGCGCATCCACGCGGGCGTCAGCACCGCAAGCCCCGCGCCGTGGGTGACGCCGAAGCGCGCGGTCAGCTCGTGGTCGAGCTTGTGGCAGGCCCAGTCCTGCTCTCTGCCCACACCCAGCATATTGTTGTGCGCAATCGTGCCGCAGAGCGCGACCTGGCACCACGAATCGTAGTCCGCAGGATTGCTGACAACCTTCTCACCGAAGGTGATCAGCGTGCGCAAGGTCGCCTCGCTCAGCGCGTCGGAAAGCTCCGTGTGCTCGGTGTTCGAAAAATACCGCTCAAAGATGTGGCTCATCATGTCCGCAATGCCGGCTGCGATCTGGAATTTCGGAATCGTCTCAAACAGCGCGGGATCGATCACCGCGAGCACGGGGCGGTTCCATTCGCGGTTGTAGCCGCACTTTTTCTGCGTCTTGTAGTTACTCAGCACCGTGCTGTTGCTGGCCTCCGAGCCTGCAGCCGGGAAGGTCAGCAGGCACGCGACCGGAAGCGCGCCCGTGGTTTGCAGCTGGTTTTCGTAGACCTCCCAGATGTCGAGATCCGGGTTTTTCACGCCGAGCGCGATGCCCTTGCCGGAGTCGATGACCGAGCCGCCGCCGACGCAGAGCACGAGCTCCACGTTCTCCGCTTTCGCAAGCGCGATGCCCTCGCGCACCAGCTTGACGTCGGGATTCGGAATCACGCCGCCGAGAGTGACATAGGAAACGCCGCTTGCCGTCAGGGAATCCGTCACGCGCTTGAGTAGGCCGTCCTTGACCACGCGGTCGCTGCCGTAGTGCAGGAGCACTTTTTTCGCCAGCGGCGCAACCTGGGCGCCGATCTGATCCGCCGTGCCTTTTCCTACGATCAGGCGCGTCGGAGAGTAAAATTCAAAATTCAACATGTCTTGGTTTCGCTCCTAAGATGAAATGAATGTAAGATTGCGCTCCCCCGCAAAGGCTTCCCGCGGTTCGCTCCGGCGTGCTGTTTTGTCGGGGTGCGCTATTATTATAGCAGTCGACGGTGTTGCGCGCCATAGATTCGATTGGGCGTTTGTGGAGTTCTTGCAAACGATTTTTGTTATTGTTATACTGTAGTCAAATACTGGTTTGAATCGTGGAGGTAATCTATGGAGAAGAAACCCGTTTCCGACGCGGCAAAAGCAGAAGCCGCTAAGAAGGCAGCTGCCGCGAAGAAAGCAGCGCAATCCAAGAGTACGGCAACCAAATCCACACCCGCGAAGGCCGCGCCGAAAAAGGCGCCCGCAAAGCCGGAAACAATTGAAGAAGTGCTGGAAAGCGCACCCGAAACGGTCGAGGAAGCCCCCGCTTCCGGCGGAAAAGGCTCCGTCAAGGGTCTGCGCATCGGCGCGATCATCCTCTGGGTGCTCGCCCTTGCCGCGGAAGTCGGCGCGTTCTTTGCGTTCAGCTATGCCATGCGCAATCAGGCGCTGACGTTTGCGGACATCGAAATGCAGCTGCTCGTCGGCGCGCTGGTGCTCGACGCGATCTTCTGCATCGTCGCGGCGCAGCTCTGGAAGAAAGCAAACCGCATCCGCCCGAACCTTTCGGACAGCAAGCTCGTGCGTACGCTCTGGCATCAGCTTGGCGTGATCATGGTGCTCGTTTGCTTCCTGCCGATCGGCATCTTCCTGGTTTTGAAATCCGACAAGCTGAATAAGAAGACCAAGACGATCCTCCTTGCTCTGCTTGCGGCCCTCTTCGTCGGCGCCGGTGCCGCCTCGGTGGACTATCAGCAGCCGACCGAAGCGCAGGTGCAGCAGATGCAGCAGGAAGCGCAGGCGGAAGCCGTCGGCGAAGTCTACTGGACGAAGTTCGGCAAGAGCTATCACTTCGACCGCAACTGTCCGTACATCGTTGATAAGACCCCCGCAGCCGAAGGCGGCACGCTGTTTGCGGGTTCGCTGGACGACGCGTTTGCGGCAAACCGCTGGGATCCGTGCGATGTCTGCGCGGGCGGCGCACAGGCGAAGCTTGACGAAGCGGCAGCCGGCACCACGACCGACACCACGGCGGAACAACCTGCAGGTTGATTTCACGAAAGCCACACAAAAAGGAACTGCTCCGGCAGTTCCTTTTTTTTGCGCAAAAGTGTCTTTACGGAGAATGATTAAAGGTTGTCCAGCGTGATGATTTCGCAGCCCTTGCTCTCATAATAGCGCAGCATCTCGTCGATCTTGCGCTTGTCATAGCTCGTGATGCAGTCCTTCAGCACATGTACGCTATGGTTCGCGAGACGCATGTTGTAGGTCGTCGCCTTGACGCAGGCGGTGGCGTCTGCGCCCGCAACATAGAATTCATCGATGCCGTTTTCGCGGATGAACGCGGCAAACGGTTCGCTGGTCAGCGCGTTGCCCTTGCTCTTGGTGAAGATGTTGTCTGAGACGAGCTTCATATCCGGCGCCAGCTCCGCGCCGCGCGTGCCGGGCTTGAACGTCCGCGTGCCGTCGGAGAGGTTCTCGTGCCGGATGTAGACGACATGCATCCCCAGCGCTGCCGCCCGATCGATCGCGCTGTTGATGTTGCCGATGATCTCCTTGTAGTTCTTCGTGATGTCGTTTTGAATGTCGATGACGACCAGCGCCTTGTTCTGCATATGCTCTCCTCACACGTTTCTCTTTTTCTCGATTATAACGCGCAATTGTTGACATCCTTATGTCATCAATCTAAGATAAAATTGGATTAGAAAGAGAGGCGTTCGGCAAATGAAGATCGACAGGCTCGTCAGCATCATCATGATACTGCTTGAAAAAGAGCGCATCGGCGCGCAGGAGCTCGCGGAGCGGTTTGAGGTGTCCCCGCGCACGATCTACCGCGACATCGACGCCATCAATATGGCGGGTGTTCCCGTGCGCGCGGTTCCCGGCGTCAACGGCGGGTTTGAGATCATGGAGCAATACAAGATCGACAAAAAGGTCTTCTCGACCGCCGATCTTTCCGCAATTCTGATGGGGCTTTCGAGCCTTTCCGACGTGATGCACGGCGAGGAGCTTGTCCATGCGCTCGCGAAGGTCAAGAGCTTTATCCCCGCCGAACGCGCGAAGGATATCGAGCTGAAAACCAATCAGGTGTTGATCGACCTGACCCCGTGGACGGGCAGCAAGCAGACGCAGCCGTATCTGGAGCGGATCAAGCAGGCGCTGCAGGAGCGAAGGCTGCTCGCGTTTGACTATCTCAATCAAACGGGAAACCGGACTTCGCGCGTCGCGGAGCCGTATCAACTCGTGCTCAAGGGCAGCCATTGGTATTGGCAGGGGTTTTGCCGTGTGAAGCAGGATTTTCGCCTGTTCAAGCTCTCCCGCACGTTCAACCTGACGATGCTTGAGGAAACCTTTGTCCCGCGCGAACACCCGAAGCCGCAGCTGGATTTCTCGGAAGCTGCGGCAGCGCTTCAAACCCCGATCACGCTCCGCATCCACAAATCCATTCTGGAACGAATCCTCGATTACTGCAATGACGAGGACATTATGCCGGACGGCCAAGATCACTACCTCGTGCGCTACCCGCTGATCGAAAACGACTATTACTATGATCTACTGCTGGGTCTTGGCGACAAATGTGAGTGCCTTGAACCGCCGCGCGTCCGCGCGGAGATGAAGCGCAAAGCGCGCGCCATTGCTGCACTATATGAGGATTAAATGGAAGTTGCACACAAGCAACACAAAAAGGAACTGCGAGAGCAGTTCCTTTTTGTGTGAATCTTTGTTGTAACGAAATTCTTTGCTTCTTTCTTTTAAGAATGAAGAGTTTTCTTACCGAATCTCCGTCTTGTTCCGGAAATACGGTCTCAATGCCGCGGGAATCGCAACGCTGCCGTCTTCACGGAGGTTGTTTTCGAGGAACGCGATCAGCATGCGCGGCGGGGCGACCACCGTGTTGTTGAGCGTATGCGGGAAGTAGTTGCCCGTCTCCTTGTTCTTCACGCGGATGCCGAGGCGGCGCGCCTGCGCATCGCCTAAGTTCGAGCAGCTGCCCACCTCAAAATACTTCTTCTGGCGCGGAGACCATGCTTCGACGTCCATGCTCTTGACCTTGAGGTCGGCAAGATCGCCCGAGCAGCACTCCAGCGAGCGCACGGGGATATCCAGCGTGCGGAAGAAGTCGATGGTGTTCTTGAGCAGGGTTTCAAACCACGCCATGCTCTCTTCCGGTTTGCAGACGACGATCATCTCCTGCTTTTCAAACTGATGGATGCGGTAGACGCCGCGCTCCTCGATGCCGTGCGCGCCGACTTCTTTACGGAAGCAGGGCGAGTAGCTCGTCAGCGTCTGCGGCAGCTCGCTCTCTTCGAGGAAGGTGTCGATGAACTTGCCGATCATGGAGTGCTCGCTGGTGCCGATGAGATAGAGATCTTCTCCCTCGATCTTGTACATCATGCCTTCCATCTCGGCAAAGCTCATGACCCCGGTGACCACGCCGCTGCGAATCATGAACGGCGGGATATAATAGGTAAAGCCGCGCTCGACCATGAAATCCCGCGCGTAGGCGAGTATGGCCGACTGCAGCAGCGCGATATCGCCGCAAAGATAGTAAAACCCGTTGCCGCTGGTCTTTCGCGCGGCGTCGAGGTCGATGCCCTTGAACTTCTCCATGATGTCCACATGGTAGGGAATCTCGTATTCCGGCACGACCGGCTCGCCGAAGCGCTCGATTTCGACGTTCTCGGAGTCGTCCTTGCCGATCGGCACGGAGGCATCGATGATGTTCGGAATCACGAGCATGCGCTTACGGATTTCCGCCGTCAGCTCGGTCTCGCGGACATCCAGCCGCGCCATCTCGTCCGCCATGTCGTTGACCTGTTTCTTGGCGGCTTCCGCCTCTTCCTTCTGGCCTTTCGCCATCATGGAGCCGATGGATTTGCTGATCGAGTTGCGCTGCGATCTGAGATAGTCCGCACGGGTGTGCGCCTCGCGAAACTCCGCGTCGAGCGCGATGACTTCGTCCACCAACGCCAGCTTGTCGAACTGAAACTTCTTTTTGATGTTCTCTTTGACCAGCTCCGGCTGCGTGCGGATGAGCTTGATGTCCAGCATACGATCCCCCTATGTCAATCCAATTAAAATCCAGCAAACTGTTGATTGAATCCGTTTATTTGTTGCAAAAGTATTTTTTACGGTTATTTCCCCGCCTCCGGCGGGGAAATAACCGATGCCAGCGTTTACATGCGCTCCGGCGCGGCGATGCCGAGCAGGCCCAGCCCGATGGCAACGACCTTACGCGTGGCGTCGGTCAGCGCGAGGCGCGCCTGCCGCACGGCGGCATCGTCCGCCATGATGCGCTGCTCGTAATAAAACTTGTTGAACGCGGCACAGATCGCGATGATTGCGCGGGTCACGAGATACGGCTCGTTCTTCTCCATCGCGTCCACGACGGCATCCGGAAATGCGCCGAGCGCGGCGATGACGGCGGAGGCTTCCGCGTCCGTGAGCTGGCTAAAGTCCACGTCGGCGGGCGCGTAGTCCGCTTTGCGGAGCACCGAGCAGGCACGAGCGTGGGTATACTGCGCGTACGGGCCGGTTTCGCCGTCGAAATTCAGCACGGCGTCCCAGTCGAACACCACATCCTTGATGCGGCCGTTGTAGAGGCTGTTCCAGATCAGCGCGCCGATGCCGACCTGTTTGGCGATGGTCTCCTTATCCTCGAGATCGGGGCTCTTTTCGCGGATGATCTCATAGGTCTTATCGCAGGCGGCGGAGAGCACGTCGCGGAGCTTCACCATGTTCCCCTTGCGGGTGGAAAACGCGCCGTCGGTTCCGCTGACCATGCCAAAGGAGACGTGGATGAGGTCCTTCGCCCAGTCGTAACCCATCAGCTCGACAACCTTGAACCACTGTCTAAAATGCAGATCCTGCTGGTACGCGACCACATAGAGGCACTTTGCAAAATCGTAGGTATCCTTGCGGTAGAGCGCGGCGGCGATATCGCGCGTAGCGTAGAGCGTGGCTCCGTCGGAACGCAGGATGATGCACGGCGGCATCTTGTAGTCGGCTAGATCGACGATCTGCGCGCCCTGATCGAGTTTGAGGAGGTTCTTCTCCTTCAGCTCGTCCACCACGCGGCCCATCTTGTCGTTATAAAAGCTCTCGCCGGCATAGCTGTCAAAGTGGATGCCGAGGATGCCGTAGACCTCCTCGACCTCTTTGAGCGTAATCTTTTTAAACCAGTCGAAGAGCTCCAGCGCTTCTAGATCGCCGTCCTCGATCCTCTTGAACCATGCGCGCGCTTCGTCATCCAGAGACGGGTTTGACTCCACCTCCTGATGATAGCGCACGTAGATTTTGACCAGCTCGTCCACGCCGCCCTGATCGATCACGTCATGATCGCCCCAGAGCTTATAGGCTACGATCATCTTGCCGAACTGGGTGCCCCAGTCGCCGAGGTGGTTGATGCCCACGGACGTAAAGCCGAGGTGGTTATAGATGCGGTACAGCGCGCTGCCGATCACGGTCGTGGGCAGGTGGCCAATGTGGAACGGCTTTGCGATGTTGACCGAGGAATAATCGATGCAGACGTTGCGCTTCTGCCCCAGATCGGAGCCGCCGTAGCGCGCGCCCTCGGCAAACACGCGCGAAAGAACTGCCTTTGCCTGCGCGCTCTTGTCGAAGTAGAAATTCACATATCCGCCCGCGGCTTCGGCCTTTGCGACGCCTTTCGGCAGAACAATATTCGCGGCAAGCTCGCCCGCGATGACCGGCGGAGCTTTACGCAGTGTCTTTGCGAGTTTGAAGCAGGGGAAAGCAAAATCGCCCATCTCCGGCGTAGGCGGTGTTTCGAGCCAAGTTGCGAGCTCCTCCGCGGGCAGCGCCGTGGGGACGGAGAGAGCGGATGCGATTGCCTGTTTAAAGTCCATCGGTCGTTTCCTTACTATCGTTGTGTGCGAACACATCGTTGGTTGCGTTTCGTAATGAATGATTATATCAAACAATTCCCCGTCTGTTAAGGCAAAACTGGCGTTTTCGGCAGAAAAACGCATAAAGCCGCGCTTATGCAGCGCATTTCCGACCCGCGCGCTCTTTACAAAGCGGAAAAAACCCGCTATACTTCTGCTATTACAGCGATGATCGGGACAGTCCGGGTTTCATGTTCATCCATAGAAGCGAGCCGCGTACGGTGCAAGGCGGTTGTGGATTGAGACCAGTTGGTATCACCCGTGAGCGCGCGCGCCAAAGGCGGAGGCCGTGTAACGCGTGACGTATACCCCGCGTTAAGGGGTTCTTGAGCGGGCGATTTTTTTCGCCAAGCAGGGTGGTACCGCGCAAAGCAGGAGTTTCGTGCTTTTCGTCCCTCTTTTTCGGGGCGGAAGGCTATTTTTTTACCCGTTTTCCCGCCAGATAAGATTGAAAGATTTTCTGACACACAGAACAAGGAGAGCGAAACAGATGTACAAAAAAGTATCGAGCGAGCTGAATTTCGTCCCGCGCGAGAAAGAAGTGCTCGCGTTTTGGAAGGACAAGCAGATCTTCCAAAAGAGCGTGCGCCTCAGAAAAGGCGCAAAGCCCTATACCTTCTTCGATGGCCCCCCGACGGCAAACGGAAAGCCGCACATCGGCCACGTGCTCACGCGCTCGATCAAGGACATCATCCCGCGCTATAAGACCATGAAAGGGTTCGACGTGCTGCGGAAAGCCGGCTGGGACACCCACGGCCTGCCGGTCGAAATCGAAGTCGAAAAGCACCTCGGCCTCGACGGCAAAGAGCAGATCGAAGCCTACGGTATCGAGCCGTTCATCAAGGAATGCAAAAAATCGGTCTGGAAATACAAGACCGACTGGGAAACCATGTCCGACCGCGTCGGTTTCTGGGCGGATATGGAAGACCCGTACATCACCTATGACAACAACTACATCGAGAGCATCTGGTGGGCGCTCAAGACGATCCACGAGAAGGGCCTCCTCTACAAAGGGCACAAGATCGTGCCGTATTGCCCGCGCTGCGGAACGGCTCTTAGTAGCCACGAGGTCGCGCAAGGTTATAAGGACGTTAAGGAGACCTCCGCGATTGCGAAGTTCTTCCTCAAGAACGATCCCTCTGTTGCAATCCTCGCCTGGACGACCACGCCCTGGACGCTGCCGAGCAACGTCGCCCTCTGCGTGAACGCAAAGGAAACCTACGCCACCGCGAAACAGGGCGGCGAAACCTACATCCTCGCGGAAGCGCTGGTGAAGAGCGTACTCGGCGAAAACGCCGAAATCATCTCCACCTGCAAGGGCGCAGACCTCGTCGGCACCGAATACGAGCCGCTGTTTACGCTGCCCGTGAATTTCGGCAATAAGAAGGGCTACCGTGTCGTCGCGGACGAGTACGTCTCGCTCGAAGACGGCTCCGGCGTCGTCCACATCGCGCCCGCATTCGGCGAAGACGACTCCCGCGTGGGCAAAAAGTGGGATCTGCCGTTTTTGCAGTTCGTCAACGCGAGCGGCCACATGTTCGGCGGCACACCCTGGGACGGTCTGTTTGTCAAGGACGCGGACAAGCCCATCCTCGACGCGCTGAAGGCGAGCAACAAGCTCTTTGCCGCGCTGTCGTTTGAGCACAGCTACCCCTACTGCTGGCGCTGCGACACCCCGCTGATCTACTACGCCAGAGAGAGCTGGTTCATCAAGATGACCGCGGTCAAGGAAAAGCTCATCGCCTTCAACCGCAGCGTCAACTGGATCCCGGAGACGATCAAGGAAGGCCGCATGGGCAACTTCCTCGAAAACGTCATCGACTGGAGCGTCTCCCGTGAGCGCTACTGGGGCACGCCGCTGCCCGTTTGGATGTGCGAATGCGGGCATGTGCACGTCGTCGGTTCCCGCGAGGAGCTGCAGAAGCTGAATCCCTCGGTGTCTCCCGATATCGAGCTGCATAAGCCCTACATCGACGAAGTGACTTTCCCTTGCGAGAAGTGCGGCAAGACGATGAAGCGCGAGCCGGTTGTCATCGACTGCTGGTTTGACAGCGGCGCGATGCCCTTTGCGCAGTGGCACTATCCATTTGAGAATAAAGAGGAGTTCGAGCGGCGCTATCCCGCGCAGTTCATCAGCGAAGCCATCGACCAGACGCGTGGCTGGTTCTATTCGCTTCTCGCCATCTCGACGTGCCTCTTTGACGAGGCCGCGTTCCAGAACTGCATCGTCATGGGACACGTGCAGGACATGGAAGGCCGTAAGATGAGCAAGCACCTCGGTAACGTGGTCGATCCGTGGACGGTGCTGGACGCGCAGGGCGCGGATGCCGTGCGCTGGTATTTCTACATCGGCTCCATGCCGTGGCTGCCCAGCCGCTTCTCGGCAGAAGCGGTCAGCGAGGCGCAGAGAAAGTTCATCGGCACCTTCTGGAACACCTACGCGTTCTACATCCTCTACGCGGAGATCGACAAGTTCGATCCCACGCAGTATAAGCTGGAGGATTGCGTGCTCTCCGAGATGGACCGCTGGGTGCTCTCGCGCCTGAACACGCTGGTCAAGACTGTGGACGGCAACCTCGAAAAGCTCCGCATCACCGAAGGCGGCAGAGCGCTGCAGGCATTCTCGGACGAGCTTTCTAACTGGTACGTCCGCCGCTGCCGCGAGCGCTACTGGGGCAGCGAGATGAGCGAGGACAAGAAGGCCGCGTACATGACGCTGTTTACGTGCCTCAGGACGCTGACGCTGTTGACAGCTCCCTTCCTCCCGTTTATGACCGAGGAGATCTATCAAAACCTCGTGCGTACGGTGGATCAAAACGCGCCGGAGAGCGTGCACTTCTGTGACTATCCCGATGCGGACGAGAGCAGAATCGACGCCGATCTGGAAGCGAACATGGCGCGCGTGCTCGATATCGTCACCCTCGGCCGCGCGGCCCGCAACGACGGCAACGTCAAGACCCGCCAGCCGCTCGCGCTCATGTACATCCAGGGCGAAGCGATGAACGAGCACTACGTGAAGATCGTCACCGAGGAGCTCAACGTCAAGAAGGCGGAGTTCGTCAACGACGCATCCGGTTTCCTGAGCTATCAGGTCAAGCCGCAGCTTAAGACGCTTGGGCCGCGCTACGGCAAGATCCTGCCGAAGATCGGTGCGCATCTGAGCGAGAGCGGCGTAGGCAACCTCGTCGTCCGCGCGCACGCGGCGGGCAAAAACTATGAAGTCACCATCGAAGAAGTCTATGTGGTGCTGGCGCCCGAAGATGTGCTCGTCTCCACCGGCAAGACCGACGGCTTTGTCGCGGCGACGGACAATGAGACCATCGTGGTGCTCGACACCAAGCTGACGCCCGAGCTCATCGATGAAGGCTTCGTCCGCGAGCTGATCAGCAAGGTGCAGACCATGCGCAAAGAGGCGGGCTTCGAGGTCAGCGACCACATCGCGCTCTCCTACGAAGGCAGCGCAAAGATCGAGGAGATCTTCTCCCGTTTCGGTGACGAAATACTCTCCGAAACGCTGGGCGAAACCCTGAGCCGCGGCGCCAAAGGCTACACGAAAGATTGGGACGTCAACAAAGAGGCCGTCACCCTCGGCGTGGAGAAAAAATAAGAGAACAGGAGGACGGAAAACCGTCCTCCTTTCGCTTTCTTTCGAAAAGAAAGCTTCGCAAAGAAATTTACACGATCAGACCCCCGCCGATGCCGTTTTCCTGCGAATTTCCTTGCAATACGCCGTTTCTTGTGATACACTACCTTCCGCTAACGTCCTTCTTGCTCGGTGCAGAGACGCCGGGCCAATAGACCATAAGGAGGTGAAATGAATGAATCAATACGAAGCTCTTTACATCATCGTGCCCACCCAGGACGAGGAAGCGATGAAAGCATCCGTCGAAAAGTTCAAAGGGATTGTCGCAACCAACGGCGGTGAAGTGACTGCGGTCGACGAGTGGGGCAAGAAGCGTCTTGCATACCCGATCGAATACAAGACCGAGGGCTACTACGTCTTGATGTCGTTTACGTGTGCGCCGGAAGTTCCCAAAGAACTCGAGCGTAACTTTAAGAACGACGAAGCGATTCTCCGCTATCTCGTGACCCGCAAAGGCGAGTAACGAACAGAGCAGTGCCGAAAGGATGGATGAAGCATGAATAAAATCACTCTCATCGGAAACCTGACGCATGACCCCGAAGTGCGTTCCACGCCCAACGGCGTCACCGTTTGCTCCTTCACCATCGCAGTCAACCGCAGGTTCGCCAGCGGTGCGGGCGGCGAGCGCCCGACGGATTTCTTCCGCATCAACGCCTGGCGTCAGCTCGGCGAAACGTGCGCCCGTTACCTCAGCAAGGGCCGCAAGGTCGCCGTCATTGGCGAACTCCAGGCGCGCACCTACGAGGCGAAGGACGGCACGACCCGCATGTCACTCGACGTGCAGGCGGACGAAGTCGAGTTCCTCTCGCCCAAGCAGCAGGAAGATGGAGCCGCGCCCTCTGGCCGCGCCGACAACGCGCAGGATATGGCCGGGTTTACCGACATCCAGTCCGACGACATCCCGTTTTGAACCAATGCGGGCAAAACCCGCGAGACAAAATTTTCGAATTAGGAGGCTTGCAACATGGAAGACCGTAAAATGCGTCCCCGTATGAAGCGTGGCCGCCGCAAGGTTTGCAAGTTCTGCGCTGATAAAAACGCGAAGATCGACTACAAGGATATCCGTACCCTTGAGAAATTCGCAAGCGAGAACGGCAAAATCATGCCCCGTCGTATGTCGGGCATGTGCGCCAAGCATCAGCGTGATCTTGCGATCGCCATCAAGCGCGCGCGCACCGTCGCCCTCATGCCCTACGTGGCAGAGTAAGCGACCAAAACACAGCACACAAACCCCAGAGGACTTAGCAGAATCAGAACCGCCTTTCGGCGGTTCTTTTTTACACGAAGCAGAATTTATGATGAGCATCATATTTTTACATAACTGTTAAGAAAGAAATACAAAATCATTAGAAATTCTATTAAACGTGAATACCAACTGAATGATTAATTATAAGAGCCTTCTAACCATGTGATTTTTTCTAAATGACTTTAAGATGTATTAAACTTTCAAATTCGAATTATTGTTCACATGTTCAATACGACCTGCATTCATTATAGCCAACTTGCTAAGTCTTGAATTGCAGTTTGATACTAGAGTGTTAACTTTAGTACCAATTTTTAGTTTGCTAAATAGTACATACGCTGCGGCTGAAAAAATTAAGCTGTCCCAGTTTTGAAGTATAAACGAAGATGTAACAATGGATCCGACATTTATGGAAATATCAATTGCCTCATCAATCCACTTAGCACTTGTACATAGCTCTAGTTTCTTTGCCGCTTTAATAGCTAAATCCAAAGCATCGCCGTCGGAGACTTCTTCACTCAACTTAAAATCTCCAGAAAGAACCCCCTTTCTTGCCTTCCTGATGTTATCTAGCCAAACATTGATTCTATTTTTTTGTTTACTTTGAAATAACGCACCAGATAAAATTATATTTGAAAGGTAACTTTCGGTATTAGATTCTTGAAATGAGATTTTCTCTGAATCCAACTTTGGCAAAATTGGTTTTCTAAAGGGATGATGAATAATCGATAATCCCGCTGCTTTCGCATAAGTATCATGAAAATATCCTCTTAACAAGGCAGATATCATATAAGCCTTTTTCATTGTAAGAACTTCATCATTGTCTATATTCTTTTCGGCGATTGTGTGAATATAATTAACATCGCAGCTTAGCTTCCAAACTTCAAATAAGTACTTTTCATCAACTCCTATGATACTTGTTAACTGAGGTATAAATTCTCTATTAAAAAGGCCATTTAATCTTGAAGAGTGTTCGACCCAAGCAAATTCAATACTTTGCTCTAGCCACTGCTGAAAACTTTTATCATCGATTACCGTTGAATATGCTGTTTTAACAAGCTCCCCATTAAGGTCTTTTGTTTTTTTTAATGCCTTTTTTTTATATATTTCTTGCGATTCAACAACACCAACTACATCTGACAATCCTCTCATTAAATAATCATATATTCCAGATGCCGCCCCTGATTGACTTGGCGCAGGAGCTATCTTAAGATTAGGCATGTTAATCAATGCAGTAGTAGATGCAAGAGCGCTTTGCTTGATCCAATTACATATATTATTGGTATTCCCGGTTCGTGTAATAGCTGTAACATCATAAATGGTTGCCGAATCAATAAAAACCCCGCATCCCATAATACTCTCATCTTTCTTATCAACAAATTTGGAAAAAGCTTACTTCGTGTATAAGAAACGATTCATCTCGCGCATGCTCGTATGCGAATAATAACTAAAGGTCAACTAGAGTGATACAATCAAATTTGGAACGTAGACGGAGATCTTTGCCATTAAAAACAACTATGGACTATGCGAAGAATTATTTAAAGTGTTTCATCGTTTATCCCTCTAAATATCTTTTGATATCGCGCTTGGTTAATATTAGCTATGCTTAATCTCATTCTAGAAGTCTACTGCTGCAAAGTCAATGTTTGTATTTCTCTCTGTTAAACAAAAACAGTCCCTCGTTAAGGAACTTTTCGGTTGTATTATCTCCCCCACAGGGGCAAAAAATTATCTCTTGTGACTCTCGTCGCCTTTGAGCCGCATCCGAACCCACAGTCCTTACGCCTCCGTGGTCATGCGGGCACGAATCCGGCGGACTGCATTCCAGAACGAAAGCAAAAAAAGAGACCGCGCAGGTCTCTTTTCTGTATGTGCTTGTATTCGAGCGGTATCCTATGAATCAGTAACCGTTCTGGCTATGATTACGCCCCTAGATACTTTTCCTCAAACCGGTCAAGGACCGCGTGCAGTTTCTCGTGTACGCCCTGTCCCATGACTTCCGCTTCATACGCCTCAAACTGCTGCAGCAGCTGCGCCTGTTTCTCAGCCGGCAGCACCTGATCTCCCATCGGAAAGAGAATCATGTTCTCCTTGTTGATGTGCGGACGCATCAGCTTGAGATACCCGTTTGCCGCATCGAGAAACGTATCGGCATCCAGCTTTCCTTCCGCGACGGAGATGCCCATCTCCGCGATAAACCGCCTGCCCTGAATGTGCTCGAGCAGCATCTGCCCGATCGGGCCGCCTTCATTGGGAATTCCCGCGGCTTCCAGCGCGGGGAACAGCAGCTTCTCTTCCTTCCCGTGGTGGCACTTGTCCGCAAAGAGCTGAAGAAAGTTGACCATATCCCCGATATCTCCGGTATCCGCCGTGCCGGTTTTTTTGACCTGCTGCGCCATCCTCTCCAGAACATCAAGCCCGAAGAGTACGCTCTCGTGTTCATGTTTCAAATCTTCACTTGCAAAGTTCATATGAGTCTCCTTTCTGTTCGCGATTCTCCTAAAACAGCATCAAAAACCCTATTCGCACAAAGCAGCAGCAATTTCAGCAGCCCCGGTCAGCTCTTCGTCAACCGGCGTCCAGTTCCATCTGAGTTCCGGCTCGACCACCGAAAACCCGGCTTCCGTCAGCCGCTCGCGCAGCACCTTGGTCGATTCTCCACTCCAGCCGTAGCAGCCGAATACCGCAGCCTTCTTGTTCTTGAATTTCAACTCTTTGAGAAACTCCAGCCACCCGCCGACAGACGAGAGGATGTTTGATCCGACGGTCGGGCTGCCGACCACGATGGCTTTGGACTTGAAGACCTCGGTCATGATGTCGTTCTTGTTGGTCTTGGAAACATTGAATATCTTCACCTTGGTTGCGGGAGATTTGATGGAGATCTCCTTGCCGATTCTGTGCGCAAGCCGCATGGTCCCGTCCCACATGGTGTCGTATACGATGGTAATCTGGTCTTCCTGATAGTCCTTCGACCATTCGTAGTATTTCTCGACGATGCGAAGCGGGTTCTCTCTCCAGATCGCTCCGTGACTCGGCGCGATGATATCGATGGTCAGGTTCAGCGCAAGAATCTCCTCGATCTTCCGTTTGACCAGCATGGAAAACGGCGTCAGAATGTTTGCATAATATTTTTGCGCCTCCGCCCAGAGCAGGCAGGTGTCGGCTGCATCGTTGAACAGTTCCTCCACCGCGTAATGCTGGCCGAACGCGTCGTTTGAAAACAGAATATTGTCACCCGTGAGATAGGTCGCCATGCTGTCCGGCCAGTGCAGCATCTTCATCTCCACGAACACGAGCTTCTTCCCGTTTCCGATGTCGACGGAATCCCCCGTCTTGACGACGTGAAAATTCCACTCCGGATGATGATATTGTCCCGTCAGGGACTTGATCGCGCTGGCGGTGCAATAGATCGGCGTATTCGGAATCTTCTCCATCAGCGCGGGCAGCGCGCCGCTGTGATCCACCTCGCCGTGGTTGATCACGAGGAAATCAATCCGGTTGAGATCGACCTCTGACGCAAGGTTTGCTACGAATTCCGGCGCATGCGGCATCCAGACGGTGTCGATGAGTACCGTCTTCTCTTCCATAATCAGATAGGAATTCTGGCTTGAACCATGATTGATCGTGTAGTCCGCGCCGTGAAAGAATTCAAGCTCCCAATCGGTTTTCCCGACCCAAAATACATTGTTTTTCACAAGTTTCTTCATTATCTCACCTCAATGCAACTCAGTATTTTGCTCTCGCTAAGTTCTATTTTAACATAGTTTTTGCCCGCGCGCACAACCCCTGCACGGGATTCGGCATATGAAAATTGTTTATGGTACTCGCGAAACCTGTCCCGCATCCGCGATTTTCGTTTGCGAAACGTGCACAAGTCCGCGCCAAACAAAAAGCGCCCGTCAGGGCGCTTGTGTTTTATCTCTTATGGCTCTCGTCGCCTTTGAGCCGCATCCGGTCCCAAAGTCCATACGTTTCCGTGGTCGAGAGCGCGTGCATGAACTTCTCCTCGAAGTCCGGCACCATGCCGGTTAAATACTTGATGATGCCCTTTGCCTCCTCGCGCTTGGTGTGTCCGGCGACGTCGCAGTTCGCGGGGAGAATCGGCAGCTCGTGCGCCTTGGCAATCGAGAGCGCGTGCTTCTCCGGCAAAAAGATCAGCGGGCGGATGACGGTCACATCCCGGCGGGAAAGATACGTCACCGGCGCGAAGGTGTTGATCCTGCCTTCGTAGAGCATGCTCATGAAGAACGTCTGTATCACGTCGTCGCGGTTATGCCCAAGCGCCACCTTGTTGCAGCCGTGCTCGACGGCGTAAGTGTTCAGTGCCCCCCGGCGAAGCTTTGCGCAGAGCGCGCAGGGGCTCCGCTCCTCGCGGTATTCAAACACGACCTTGCCGATGTCGGTATAGACGACCTCGAAGTCGATGCCGATGCGCTCGGCGTATTCGTGGATGCGGGAGACGTCCTGCTGCTTGAGGCCGAGGTCGAGCATCACCGCGATGACCTCAAACTTCGTATACGAAAACCGCTGATAGAGCTTCATCGCCTCCATCAACAACAGGGAATCCTTGCCGCCGGAGACGCCGATGCAGATCTTGTCTCCGTCTTCAATCATGTGATACCGCTCGTCCGCGCGGCGAATGCTGCCCAAAACTCGTTTCATGAGGGATATTATAGTGGGTATTTTACGGGAAACGCAAGCTTTTTACGCGACGCGTTCCATTTACGGCGATAAAGAGATCAAAACGCAACAAGGGCGGCCGAAGCCGCCCCTGCCTGTAAGAATCATTACAGGATTTTTGATTACTGGAGATTCAGGTTCTTCCAATCAACAAGGGCGGCTTGCGCCGCCCCTGCTCGCAAGAAGTTCGCGAGATTTTTTGTATTATTGTAGATTCAGGTTCTTCTTGAAGATCGAACGGATCAGGAAGAAGAAGAGCACGCCGAGGCCCGCGAAGACCACGCCATACCAGCCGAAGGTCGAGGTCATAAACCGCGTCACTTCCGGCACCGTGTTGAGCGCCAGCGTCGCTGCGCCTTCGCCGAAGGCAACCACCGACATAAACGCCGTGCTGATCATGCCGACACCCATATTGATCAGCAGATACATGCCGATCGCGGCGAGGATTCGGTGTTTCTTGGCGATCTGGCCGCCGACCACGATCGCGAAGTAGATCTCCAGCATCTGGGCACCGAGCGCCAGAACACCGATGACGGCGATTTCAACCGACATGACCGGAACGTTCACGTACCGGCTTGCCTGCGGCAACAGTTCGGTGAAGAACATCCGGTAGCCCTGGAGCACTTCCTGATTGACGATACCGCTGCTCGTGGTGCCGAACACCGAGAAGATGACCAGCGTGACCATCACCACCAGCGCGTTGATCAGAATCCAGAACATGCCGGTGAGCAGTTTTGACCAGATCAGCTTGCTGGTGGAGACCGGAAGCGTGAAGGTCAGGTATCCTTCGTCCGCAAGAAAGCTGCGGTAGAAGTGGTAGCAGATCAAGAGCAGCGTCACCAGCGCGGAGGCGATGATCGCGATGCCGATGAGCACCGATGCGGTGGCGGAAAGGCCCATGATCAGCTGGCGCAGCAGCGCGGAGCCGCCGGTATTGGCCGTGTTTTCGCCGAGGCGGATGGTCAGCGCGGTGAGCAGCGTCGCCACGAGGCCGCCGCCGAGAACGCCGATCTGCATCGGGACAAGCGTGCGCGAAAGCGCGCGGAAGTCATGTTTCATCAATTTCTTTAGCATCTGAATACCTCCCGGAACAGCTCGTCCAGCGACTTGCCCTGCGTTTCGCGGACATTGTCCGTCGTGTCATGCATGGTGATGACGCCTTCTTTGAGGAAGAGGAACTCGTCCAGCACCTTTTCCACGTCCGCAATCAGATGCGTGGAGATGAGGATGGTCGCCTCGTTGTCGTAGTTGCCGATGATCGTGTCGAGGATGTAGTCCCGTGTTGCCGGGTCGACGCCGCCGATGGGTTCATCGAGCAGGTAGAGCTTCGCTCTGCGGGACATGACCAGCACGAGCTGCATCTTTTCCCGCGTGCCTTTGCTCAGCTGCTTCATGCGCTTGCCGGCGGGCACGTTCAGCCGGGAGAGCATCTCTCTGGCGCGCGCCATGTCGAAATCCTTGTAGAAGTCCGCGAAGTAATCCAGGCAGTCTTCCACCGTCATCCAGTCCGGCAGGTAGGTGCGCTCCGGCAGGTAGGAAATCAGCGCCTTGGTCCCCTCACCAACGGGCTGATTGTCCACAAGCACGGTTCCGGTCGTCGGCGTGAGCAATCCCGCGACGATCTTGAGCAGCGTAGTTTTTCCGCTGCCGTTCGGCCCCAACAGACCCACGATCTTGCCCTTGGGCAAATTCAGGTCTACGTTGTTGAGCGCAAGCGTGGAGCCGTATCGCTTACTCAGCGCTCTGGTTTCAAGAATTGACTGCATGTTCCCCCTCCTTGTGTTCCCCTTTCGCGAGACGATCCAGCACTTCTTTGCGGCTCAAGCCAAGCGCCTGCATCTGCATCATAAACGTCTCCGCGAGTAAGTCCGCCTTGATATCCCTCGCGCGGGAGACAGCGGTTTCGTCCGTCGTCACCGTTCGTCCGGTGTTTCTCTGCGTGGTAACCAATCCCATTTCCTCCAGTTCTGCGAGTGCTCGTTGCATTGTGTTCGGGTTGACCGCCGCCAGTACCGCGAGATCGCGTACGCTGGGCAGCCGCATTCCCATTTCATAGGTGCCGTTGAGAATGCGCAGTTCTATCTCGTCGACGATCTGTTGATAGATCGGGCGATTCGATGTAAATTGCCAAGCCAATGCATGTTCCCCCTTTCGTGTGTCGCTGTATTATTGTCTTAACACAGTTATACATTAATACACCGGCACTGTCAAGAGAATTTTTTCAAATTTTCTTTTTATTCTTTCCGCCCTTGTTTTCAGAGGGTTTTCTTCATTATATTATTCAAAAGAGACGGATTTGGTCGCATTTTCATCAGGAAATCGTAAAAAAACCGCAAACTACGCAATATTGCTTGTCCTAACCCCATGTCTTGGTTTATAATAACTTGTTTTCGTTATTTAGAAAGAAGGTACTCAAATGGACATTCGAAACGTCGCCATCATCGCGCATGTCGACCACGGCAAGACAACGCTGGTCGATCAGATGCTGCGGGACGCGGGCGTGCTGCGCAGAGGCGAACAGGACGTCGAGCGCATTATGGACTCCAACGATCTCGAACGCGAGCGCGGAATCACCATCCTTTCCAAAAACACGGCGGTCACCTACGGCGGCACGCGCATCAACATCGTCGACACCCCCGGTCACGCGGACTTCGGCGGTGAAGTCGAGCGCATCCTCCAGATGGTCGACGGCGTGTTGCTGCTCGTCGACGCGTTTGAAGGCTGCATGCCGCAGACGCGCTTCGTACTTCGGAAATCTCTCGAACTCAACAAAATTCCGATTCTGGTGGTCAATAAAGTCGATCGCCCCGGTTCGCGTCCCATTGAAGTCGTGGATCAGGCACTGGAGCTCTTCATCGAGCTTGGTGCCTCCGCGGAGCAGCTGGATTTCCCGGTGGTCTACGCCAGCGCGCGCGACAACATGAGCGGACACACGCCGGATACCATGGAAAACAACATGGTCGCGCTGTTTGATACGATCCTTTCCGCGATTCCCGCGCCGAAATTTCAGCCGGACGAACCGCTGCAAATTCTCTTCTCCTCGATCGACTATGACGATTATGTCGGCCGCATCGGCGTCGGGCGCATTGAGCGCGGCACCGCGAAAAAGGGTATGCCGGTCGTCATCTGCGGCGGCGAAGACAATCGCCAAATAGACACCAAGATCACGCGCCTCTATCGATATGAAGGTCTCAAGCGCGTCGAGGTCGACGAAGCCCCGTGCGGAGACATCATATGCGTGGCGGGCATGGAGTTCCTCAACGTCGGTGAAACCGTTTGCGACCCGAACTGCATCGAGCCGCTGCCCTTTGTGCACATCGACGAGCCGACCGTGAGCATGATGTTCATGCTCAACGACAGCCCGTTTGCAGGCCGCGAAGGCAAATACGTCACCGGCCGCAACCTCCGCGACAGGCTCTTTACCGAAGTCAAGACCAACATCTCCATGCGCGTGGAGGAGACGGAGACCACCGACTCGTTCCGCGTCAGCGGCAGAGGCGAGCTGCATCTTTCGATCCTCATTGAGACCATGCGCCGCCAGGGATACGAATTCGCGGTCTCCCGCCCGAAGGTCATCTTCCACAAGGACAAGGACGGCAACCTGCTTGAACCGATCGAAGAGCTGACCATCGACGTGCCGGTGGACTACGTCGGCGCGGTCATGGAAAAACTCGGCCAGCGCAAAGCGGAGCTGCAGGACATGACGAATCAAGGCGACAACAGCGTCCGCCTCCAGTTTCTCGTGCCCGCACGCGGACTCATGGGCTATCGCTCGGAGCTCTTGACCGACACGCGCGGCAACGGCGTGATGAGCCACATCTTCCATGATTACGAAGCATATCGCGGTCCGATCGAGGAACGCAAGACGGGTTCTCTGGTCGCGCACGAGACGGGCGACACCAGCTCCTACGGCCTGTTCAACACGCAGGATCGCGGCAAGCTGTTTGTCGGCTCCGGCATCCCCGTGTATGAAGGCCAGGTCGTCGGCGAAAACGCGCGCGCAGGAGATATCGTGGTCAACGTCTGCAAAAAGAAGCACGTCACCAACATGCGCGCTTCCGGTTCGGACGATGCGCTGCGCCTGACGCCTCCGGTGGTGCTCTCTCTGGAGCAGTGCCTCGAGTTCATTGCGGACGACGAGCTCGTCGAAGTGACCCCCAAGAGCATCCGCATGCGCAAGCGCTACCTGAGCAAGGATCAGCGCATGAAGTACTCCAAGCAGATTGAGTCGCAAGACGCCTGATCCGCGCGCATCCTATAAAGGAAAGCGGGAAGCCTATGCTGCACTTGGTTGAGATCGACCGCTACAACTACCTTTCGGTGCTGGATCTCTCCGTTTCGGCGGAGCAGAAGAGCTTTGTCGCGTCGAATCAATACTCGCTTGCGCAGGCCTATGTCATGCCGGAATGCGTGCCGTTCGCGCTCTACGCTGAGAACCGCCCGGTGGGGTTTGCGATGTACAGCCTCGATCAAGAGGATCACCAGTACTGGATCTACCGGCTGATGATCGATCAGCGCTTTCAGGGCGTTGGCTACGGCAGAGAGGCGATGCAGCTCTTGATCGAGCGCATCCGGGGACTCTCGGACGAGGATCACGACCGCATCTACATCAGCTTTGAGCCGGAGAACGAGGCGGCAAAGTCGCTTTACGAAAGCCTCGGCTTCGTGCCGGACGGACGGGTCATCTACGGCGAGATCGTCTATTTCATGAAACTATAGCTCAAACCAAGAGGTTCGTTGTCAAACGGACCTCTTTTTTTGCGTAAAAAAATATATTCCCATTATTTTTCAAAACGCCCTTGCTCGTGACGTTACGTCATATGTTAGCGTGTAGACTGTAAGAGCGAAAACAAGCAAAAATCGATTCCAATTTCGCTCAAAGGAGCAAAAAATGGATCAAATCAAAGAGTTTCTCCCGTTTCTGATTCCGCTGGTGATCGCGCAGTTCGTGCTGCTTGGCATCACGCTGCGGCACATCCTCACCCACGAACGATATAAGCGCGGCACCCGCGTGCTCTGGCTCGTGGTCGCGATCGTGGGTATGGAGTTCGTTGGACCGATCCTCTACTTCATCCTCGGCAAAGAGGACTGAGTTTCGGACACGGCGAATCGTAACCAGATGATACAGAGGAACATTACAATGGATGTGTTGGAACTGAGCCATGTGCAGAAGCGCTTCGGCGAGCGGCAGGTACTCCAGGATCTCTCGCTGCAGGTGCCGGAAGGCACGATCTACGGCTTCATCGGCGAAAACGGCGCGGGCAAGACCACGACGATGAAGCTGATCTTAGGCCTTCTCGCGTCGGACGGCGGCGAAATCCGCATCTGCGGCGAAAAGGTCGGCTACGGGCAGACGCGCACGAACCGCTTCGTCGGCTATCTGCCGGATGTGCCGGAATTCTACGGCTACCTCACCCCGCGGGAATATCTCGCGCTGTGCGGCGGGCTTGCGGGCGTTTCGTCGCACGAAGTAAGCAAGCGCGCGGATGAGCTGCTGGAGCTCGTCGGATTGAGCGAAAGCGCGAACCGCCGCATCGGCGGGTTTTCGCGCGGCATGAAGCAGCGCCTCGGCATCGCGCAGGCGCTAATCCACCGCCCGAAGCTTTTGATCTGCGACGAGCCGACCTCCGCGCTCGACCCCGCCGGACGCAAGGACATCATCGACATCCTCCGCGCGATCAAAAACGAGACGACGGTGCTCTTCTCCACGCATATCCTGCCGGATATCGAGCGCGTCTGCGACCGGATCGGGCTCTTGCACGGCGGCAGGCTCGCACTCAGCGGACGGCTGGAGGAAATCCGCGCCATGCACGCCAAAAGCGGCTTTGTCGTGGAGTTCGCAGAGGAGAGCGAGGCTTCCTCGTTCCTCTCGGCCCATCCCGGCGGCGAACAGGACACGCCTGCCCGCCTCGTCTACCCCAACGGCACCCGCGCGGATATGCTTGCTGCGATGGCGCGGCTGAACGCGCTCTCCCTCTGCCCGCTGAAGATCGAGCAGCGAGAGCCTTCGCTGGAATCTCTGTTTATGGAGGCATCGGCAACATGAGACAGCTTGTATTATTGCTCAAAAAAGAGCTACTGGAGCTCGTCCGCACGAAAAAGGCGATGGTGCTGCTGATCGTCTTCGGCATCTTCGGCATCATGAACCCAGCTCTCGCGAAGCTTACGCCGTGGATGCTCTCGCTGATGGGACAGTCCCTTGCGGAGCAGGGCATCACCATCGGCGCAATCTCGGTCGACGCGCTAACCGCATGGACGCAGTATTTCAAGAACCTGATGATGGAGTACATCCTGATTCTTGCGATGTTTAGTGGCATCTTCGCGCAGGAATACCAGAGCGGTACGCTGATCAACCTCCTGACCAAGGGTGTTTCGCGCGGGAAGGTCGCGGCTTCCAAGCTCCTCGCGGTGCTGATCGCTTGGACGGTTTGCTACTGGCTGACATTCGGCATCACGCTGGGTTACACCGCCTACTTCTGGGACAACGCGCTGCCCTCCGGCATCTGGCTGGCAACAATCTGCGCCTACATGATGGGTGTGTGGCTCCTCTCGCTGGAGCTCGCGTTTGCGTCGGGTTTGTCCTCCGGCATGTACGCGCTGCTGCTCACGGGCGGGGTCTATGCGCTGCTGTTCGCGCTGAGCATGCTGCCCGATCTCACACGCTTTCTTCCGTCGCACCTCGGCGACGGGCTGGGACTCCTGACCGGAGACATGCAGGCTTCCGACATTCTGCCCGCGCTCTGGGTCTCTGCTGCGCTCATGGCGGTGCAATCCGCGCTCTGCGTCGCGGGGATTCGGAAAAAACAGGTTTAGAGATTCGAAACGGAACCTGCGGGCGGATGATATCCGCCCCTGCAAAGAACGCATCGAAACAAACTTCACGCAAAAACGCCACCCCGCACGGGGTGGCGTTTGCGTATCTTGCGTTGTATTACAGGGTCTTCATCAGGCGCACATAGAATTGCACCGTCTTGATGATTTTGTCAAGCGGGATGTGCTCGTCGTGGCCGTGGATGCCCGCGCGCTCCTCCTTGGTGAGCTCCATCGTGGAGAAGCGGTAGACGTTCTCCGAAATCGCGCTGTAGTGGCGCGAATCGGACGCGGCAAACATCAGATACGGCGAAATCTCCGCATCCGGCCATGTTTCGGAGATGGCGTGCGTGAGCTTCTCCCAGCCATAGCCTTCCGTACGCGAAATCTTGCACGGGTCGGTGCCGTGCATGATGCTCGCGGTGATGCCCTCGTCCGCGGTCAGTTCCTTCAGCCGCGCCAGCGTGCCTTCGCACGTTTCGCCGCTGATGATGCGGAGGTTTGCGACCATCCGCGCACGCGGGGGCAGGACGTTGCTGGCCTTGCTGCCCTCCGCCATCGTAAACGCGCAGGTGGTGCGCATCATGGCGTTGAGCTCGCCGCCGGACTTCTTGCACATCGCGTCCAGCACAGGCAGGAAGCACCAGAGGTTCGCGAAGATCAGCTTATACACAAACGACGAGCGGCGTCCGAGCGTATCGAACATCTCCGCAACGGGCTTGGTCAGCTTCACCGGGAACGGCTTTGCCTCGATGCGCGTGACGGCGGCGGCAAGCCGGCCGATGCCGGTGTGCGGCGGCGGCGCGGAGGCGTGTCCGCCCGCGCCCTCGATCACGAACTGCGCGTCCATGAGTCCCTTTTCCGCGATGCCGATCAGGGCGCACGGCTGCTTGACACCGGGGAAGATGCCCTCGACAACCGCGCCGCCTTCATCAAGCACCAGCGCTGGCACAATACCGCGCGCGCGCATGGTTTCGACGATCACAGGCTGCGATTTTCCGGCGACCTCTTCGTCTCCCGCGAAGGCGAAATACATGTCGTTCTCCGGCACGAATCCGCCCTTGAGGAGCTGTTCTGCGGCTTCCATGACGCCGAGCAGCGTGCCCTTGGTGTCCAGCGTGCCGCGCCCGTAGAGGATGCCATTTTCGATCAAACCGTCGAACGCGGGCTTCGTCCACTGCTCCTCGTTCACGGGCACGACGTCGTAGTGCGACATGAATACGGAGGGCTTCTCCGCACGCTTGCCTTTGAGATGGAACAGCACGCCGCTAGGCCCGATCTCTTCATAGATGCAGGCTTTGCTCACGTGCGGGTAGAGCTTTTTCAGCAGCGCGCGGAATTTTTGGAACTCCGCCTTGTCGATGCGCTCGTCCTCATAATAGGAGATCGTCTTGCAGCGGATCATGTCCACAAAGTGCTCGACGATGGCAGCTTCCTCCACCGCGACTTCGGTGGGTTCCACCTTTGCCGTTGCCTTGGGCGTGAATCGCAGCGCGCGGATGAGTATCACCGCGAAAAACGCGACGACCAGCGCGGCAAGCGCCAACCAGAAATACAACATGATAAATGATTCTCCTTCTCCTCTTCCCTTCGGGAAGCGGGAAACTTGGTATACGTATGGTTTTCCTATCTACTGTTCAGTTACAGCAGATTCTTTTTATAGAGAATTCGCGCCACGCCGATGGCGATCAGCGCGCCGACGGGCACGAGAATGCCCACCGCGCTTGCCAGCGAAGGCACGAGCAGGAACAGCGTGACCATCACCGCAAGAGGAGCGATTGCGATCTTCCAGTCCTTAGCGATAAACACGACGCCGAGAGCGCCGAACAGCGCGGGCAGAATGTTTTCAAACGCGGGCTGGAGCACGGGACTCTGCAGCACAGGCGCGATCTGCGAGAGCAGCAGCACGCCAGCCGCGATGATCACGGTGGTAACGATGGAGCTTGTGGCGATGGCGAGCGTGGAGATCACCTCGCCCTCCTCGGTACCCGCCTGCACACCCGCGCGATCCATGGAGTTCAACGCGCAGGGCACCTTCAGGTTCGCGAGGTTACCGGTCACGAAGCCGAGGTAGGAGCCGCCCGTGCCAAGCATCGGCACATAGGTGAACACTTCGATCACGCCGACCGTCCAGAAGATCGGCACGATGCTCAAAAGTCCCTTGAGGATGCCGGTCACCGGAGGCCAGGCTTTGTAATAGATGCAGATTGCCGCGGGCACGGCCAGCAGCAGGGCAAGCGCGCTGAGAATCCAGACGCGGCCCATGCGGTGTACGCTGTCGCGATAGCTCAATTCCTTTTTCATATGCTTCCTCCTCAGCCGACCAGGCTCATGACGAGATTGGTGATCGGAATCGAGAGCGCCATGCCGCCCAAAAGGCTGATGGGCAGGGCGTATTCTTCGATCCACTTCGCGTTGAAGAGCTTACGGATGAGGCCGCATACCAGCATCAGCAGCGCGCTCGCGAACATGACAAACACGGGAATCCAGCCCACGAGACCCGTATGCACTTTGGCGAACACGAGGCCGAGGAAGGCGGAGATCATGCCCATGAACAGGCCGGAGAGGAAGATTTTGCCCCACTTGGAGTCCTTGCTCTTAATATTGCTGATGCCGTTTTCGATCTTTTTGCCAAACGCGGGAACCAGCACAAGGCCGGGGATGATGCCCAGCGCCATAACCCACGCGATGACCGCGAAGATCTTGGGATCAGTGATGCGCTCCGCGAGCGAGGAGCCGACCGCGTTCGCCGCGGCGGCAGCTGCCGTCGCCTCATACGTCAGCGAGCCGATGACCGAAAGCCTCAGCCACGGCAGCGGGAAGCCGAGGGCGTTGCTCAACGCGATGACGCCGAGCAGAATCGCAAACGCCGGCGCGATCGTGAAGATTGCAGACGTGCCGACCGTCTTTTTCAGCGCCTTTGTGTCCATGCCGAGTTCCTTGCCGCGCCGCCATGCTTTCACAAAAAACACGACGGACTGCAGCAGTACAAACAGGATCACGATGGTGACCACGATGTACATGAATGTGCTGTTCGAGTTAAATTCCATCCCAGTTCTCCCTTCTCATATTGAACGCCAAAGAAAACAGATGCCCCGGCACCTGAAAGCGGATTCTGACGATAGACCTCGCGTAAATTCGTATTTGGTATTTTGTATATTATAACAGGTTCAAACGGCGATAGTATCGATTTAAAAAGAAAAGTGTTTGTATTTCAACACGGTGTTAAGAATGGAACCTTGACCAAAAAGAAACGGGCGAACGCGCACAGAGCGTCAACCCGTTCCAATCGTATTCAAATTTGCTTAGTTGACGTGATCCACATCGTCCACATCGCCGTTGCCCATGAATTCGCGCGCGGCAATGCGCTTCTCGTCGCGTTCTTTTTCGACCATGTCCGAGAGCATGTCCTTGACCGTTTTTGCGTGCTTGATGCGCTTGATCACGACTTCCGGCGAGGTTTTGTCCGCCGTATTGAGGCGAATGGAACCAAGGCCCCAGATGCGCTGGCTCAAGGGACGATCCAGCGTAATATCGAGGATTCGATAGAGGCGGATTTCGTCTTCCTTGCGGCTGATGAAGCCCGTGTCGATCACGAGTTTGTCCTGCGTCAGGGAATATCGCGTAAACGTCCACGGCAAGCCGAAGATGATGCGTTTGCGATCCTTCCAAACGACGTCTGCCATGCATGTGTCCTCCGTATCATAGAATTGATCGAATTATATCATACCCCGCTGTCCTTGAATAGCGCGGATTGTGCGAACTGCACAAAGCGCACTAGCCGCGAAACCCAAAAATGCAAAACCGCCCGCGGAAATCTCTTCCGGAAAGGCGGCTTACCTTACGCTCCGCTTGGGTCACGCTTGCGCGTGAATTTCTCCAGCCGTTACATTGTAATAATTCCCGTTGGCAGATGCAAGCGGTTTTTGGAAGAAACAGTGCAGTTTTTGAGAAAAATCATCTGTACATGGCGTTTTTCTTGATAATAACCGTCTTGAACCCCCACCCGTGCGCGGCGGCGGCCGCCTTGACGCTCTTGCTGATCGCGCCGAGGTCAAAATGAAACTCCATCGTCTTTCCCGTGGGGTCGATCTGCACAAACTTCACCTTGCGCATCAGCGTGCTCCCGCTTTGAAACGAGCTTTCCGCGTTCATGCCGAAGGAAACGCCGACGTTGATCTCCGTCGTCTTTTCATACATCCTGACTTGCTTGTCGCCTTCGTCGAGCAGGATCATCGCCTCGTACTTGAGCTTCTTCTTGCCGCCGAGCACCGCGGCATCCAGCAGCTCCGCGTCGATGGCAAGGTCGGTCTTATCCGAGGGAAACACGGGCAGCCCCAGCGCAGAAAGCTGCACGGAGATCTCCTGCATCAAGTCCTGTTTCATACGGCTCTCCTCCTCTATTTTGTTGTCGGTCGGTCAGTTAGTAAGATCATAGATTGGTTTGATTTCATTATAGCAAACGCGCGAAAAAACGCAATTTCCCGCGCGTTTTGCGCAAATAAAAAGACGCGCCGTGTCGCCGCAGCGCGCCTTGTCCAGATACCGTTTAGATAAAGAGGTTGACGTTGCTCTCCTCCGCGTCGCCAAGGTAAGCGCCGACGCCGCCGAGCTCCACGCCCTCGATCAGCTCCTTCTCCTGAATGCCCATGAGCTCCATGCTCATCGTGCAGGCGACGATCTTCACGCCAGCCTTCATCGCCTTCTGGATCAGGGTTTCGAGGGAATCGACGTTCTTCTTGCGCATGATGTCCTTGATCATCGCGGTGCCGATGCCGCCCATATTCATCCGGCTGATCTTGAGCTTGCCTGCTCCCCGCGGCATCATGCCGCCAAACATCGTCTCGATGAAGTTCTTCTCCACCTTGATCCTGCTGGATTTACGGAGCGCATTGAGCCCCCAGAAGGTGAAGAACATGGTCACGGGTCTGCCCATGGCAGCCGCGCCGTTTGCGATGATGAACCCCGCGAGCACCTTGTCGAGATCGCCACTGAAGACGACGATGGTCTTGCCGTCGCCCGCCATGGTCTGCGGAATCTGCTGGGTGACGACCGCGCCCGTGCCCTTCTTGATCAGCGCCACGTAGTCGTCCCCGCGCCGTTCGTTAGAAAGCAACGTGTTGCCCGTTCTGCGCGACCAGGCGACGATATCCCGCGCAAAGCCGGGATCGCTCGCGGCAACCTCCATGACCTGCCCGTCCTTCATCTCCTTCATGGTCTCAAACACCTTCATGATCGGACCCGGGCACTGCATGCCGCTGCAGTCGATGCGCATCGCGGCGACGGGAATATTGGCGGTCTCCGCCTGTCCGCTGTCGTGAACCGGCTCGTTCTTCGTATAGGGCATGGGGTTGACCTCCTTATAATGCGTCGATTGATAGAAGCGTGCGCCGCCGGGATAGACCGAAACGGTGGTGAAGTCGTGCTGGCCGAGGATGCGCGCGCCGTTGTAGGCGCGGACGCCGATTGCGCAGAAGACCACCACATGGCGGTTCTTGTCGAGCTCGCCGAGGCGGTTACGAAGCTGCCCCAGCGGGATATGCACGGCGCCAGGAATCGAGAACGCCAGCAGCTCCGCGCTCTCGCGCACGTCCAGCAGGACTGCACTCTTGTCCGTCTCCGCGATGTTCCACGGCGCGATCTTCACAAGCCCGTTCATCACGTTTTCCGCGACGAAACCCAGCATGTTGACCGGGTCTTTGGCGGAGGAGTACGGAGGCGCATACGCAAACTCCAGCTCCTTGAGGTCTGCGACCGTCGCGCCCATGCGCGTCGCCACGCCGAGCACGTCGATGCGCTTATCCACGCCGTCCTTGCCCACGATCTGCGCGCCGAGGATCTGCTTGCCGTCTTTCGTAAAAAGCAGCTTGAGCGTCATGGGTACCGCGCCGGGGTAATAGCTCGCGTGGTTGTTCTGCGTGATGATGATCGCCTCGAAATCCTTGCCCTTGACGAGGCCGCGCTTGACAAGCGATTTTTCGTTCTCGCCCGTGCTCGCGACCGTGAGGTCGAACACCTTCGCGATGGACGAACCCTGCGTGCCGTGGTAGGCCGCGTCGAGACCCGCGATGTTGTCCGCCGCGATGCGTCCCTGCTTGTTGGCGGGGCCTGCCAGCGGGATCATCGTCGCTTCTTTGCTGATGAAGTCCTCGACCTCGACCACGTCGCCGACGGCGTAGATCGAAGGATCGGAAGTGAGCATATGGTCGTTGACCACGATGCCGCCGCGTGCGTTGACAGCGAGCCCCGCTTCCTTGGCGAGCTGGCCGTTCGGGCGCACGCCGATGGAGAGGATCACGAGCTCGGCGTTGACGACTTTTCCGCTCTTGAGCTTGATGTCCACGCCGCCGGTGACATCGACAAACGATTCCACCGCGTCGCTGAGGTGCAGCTCCACGCCGTTTTGCACGAGGGACTCGTGCAGCAGCTGTGCCATCTCAAAATCGATGGGTGACATGACCTGATCGAGTGCTTCGATGAGGCTGACGGTCAGGCCTGCGTGCTTGAGGTTTTCCGCCATCTCGAGGCCGATAAAGCCGCCGCCGATGACGGCCGCGCTCCTCACGCCCTGCTCGCGCACGAGCGCGCGGATGCGATCGGTATCCGGCACAGTCCAGAGCGTCTGCACGCGGGAGGATTCGATGCCGGGGATCGGCGGACGGAGCGGCGAGGAACCGGTGGAGACCACCAGCACGTCGTAGCTTTCGGTATAGGTTTCGCCGGAGTCGACGCGGCGGACGAGCACGGTCTTCTTGTCGCGATCGATGGAGACGACCTCGTTCTGCACGCGGACGTCGATTTCAAACTTTTTCTTCATGGCTTCCGGCGTCTGCAGTAGCAGCGCCTGCCGGGATTTGATCACGTCGCCGACGTGATAGGGAAGCCCGCAGTTTGCGTAGGAGATGTATTCCCCACGTTCCAACAAAACGATCTGCGCGGTTTCGTCGAGCCTGCGCAGTCTTGCCGCGCAGCTGGCTCCACCCGCTACGCCGCCGATGATCACAACTTTTTTCATTTGCCCTGTTCCTCCACTTTCTTCTTGCCCGGGGTAACGATATACCCGATCAGCGTGCCCAGCACGCCGCCGTAAACCGTAGAAATGTACGGATTGGATGTGATGGGGCAGGTTCCGCTTGCGCAGCCGACCAAACGATAATACAAAAAGCCGGCTGCGGCGCCAACGATTGCGAGAATCATCATCGGCAAATACCGCTTCCAGCTTTTCTGTTTTGGGGTTTGGGTTGTGGTGTCCTGTTCCATCCAAGAAATGTCCTTTCCTGTTTGGTTCTAGGATACGATATTCCGTGATCGATAGTCGGTGACTTTGTTACGGGTGGGGGGTGAGTTATTACAGTCCGTTTTACTATTTAGTTGATTTTTTATGCTATTTGATATACGATCGCATTATTCAATCATATCAACTTTAGGAGTATTATATATGGATCCATTTGTATTTGGAACTCTAACCAGCATTTGTGGGACAGTACTTTTTGAATCGATAAAGGCCGCTTGTAATAGTTATACTTGCAACAACGCCCTAAGCGATGGTTTGCTAGAAGCCTTTTTGCAGGAGATAGACGAAGCACTATCTGAAATTGATTATGATGAGAAAAGCCTTAGAATAAAAGATTTCATAATTTTGCCTTTAGTTCAAGACATATTGCAACAGTACTGTTC
>DATMYE010000050.1:0-63644 GCA_035561095.1 Clostridia bacterium
AATTATATATAATCCTGTCGCCTTCGGTGATCTCCCCTGCGTCTTCTGCCTTTTGTAACATGCTCACACAACACGGGTTGGAACCTATTGATTTCAACACGCAAAATGGTAGTATGAAGTTAGTAAAACTTCCAAGGAGGTAAAGAGCTATGTCAAAATATGTAGACGGATTTGTACTGATCATCCCCAAAGACAAACGGGAAGAATATAGAAAAATGGCAGAGATGGGTCGCGATTCGTGGATGAAGCACGGCGCGCTGGAATATTACGAAACCAAGGGTGACGACTTGAGTCCCATGGTCATGGGAGATATGAAAACCCGTGCATTCACGGATCTATACGGCGCCTCGCGGGATGACGATATTTGGTTTTCCTTTATCGTGTTCAAGTCCAGGGAGCATCGCGACGAGGTCAACGCCAAGGTCAACGAAGAGATGAGCCAGATGGGCGATATGGAAGACTTCGCGATGCCGTTTGATATGTCGAAGATGATGTATGGCGGCTTCCATGTGGAAGTCGAAGGATAATTCGGAGATGCTCTTCCAACCGCTCCTTCCAGGAGCGGTTTTTTTGTGTAACCGGCTCCTTTTCCTTTGAATTATTATCTCAGCGTTTTTAGGAAACGTGACGAATGAGCAAACCTTCTGTTTCGTTTGCCCCTGTTTGTTGACATGCAGAATTTCGCTTCCTATACTGAAAACAGAGAGATCATGTGATGAGCAGGAGGATGCGTCTATGCCGGAGACTACCCGACCTACCGATGATCAGCTGCGGGATGAAGCACGCTCCGCCGCGGTGCGCCGCGAGGCCGCGCGCAAAAGCCGCAGAGCGCAGCCGGACGAGATCGAGCGCTATGACCGCGAGCCGCGCGGCAAGTTTCGTCTGCACCACCTCAAGTGGATCATCCGCGGCAGCGTACTGATTGCGATTCTCATCGCCGTGCTGTTCCTTCTGCCGAAGATCAAGGACGCTCTCACGCCGGACATCAACATCGACATGCCGGATTCTCTCCATGCGCTCCTGCCTGATGAAAAGATGGGCTACAACCAGATCGACTATTCCGACGCGATCCTCGGCGAAAGCCGCACCAAGAGCGACTTTGTGGTGCTGGAGCAGGATGTCGAGGTCTCCACCCGCGTGTCCCAGGCGCTGGCGAATCTCGCGCTGTTTGAAAAATCGCAGGTGATCCGCTCCTTTGGCACGGGCGTATACACGGTCGATCTTTCCAAGCTCTCGGCGGACGACATTACGTTTGATCCAAAGCTCAACCTCGTCACGATTACGATCCCGCACGCCGCACTATCGTATGTGACGGTAGATGTGGAAAAAACCGAGTTCGAGGAGACGAAGAAAGCGCTGTTCGCGTTCGGCGAGATCAAGCTCACCAACGAGCAGCTCAACCTGCTGGAGCAGAATATTCAGAGTGCGATGCAGGAGCAGCTCGAGAGCGGCGACATGCTCGCAAAGGCGGACGTCGCGGCGCTCTCGCAGGTGCTCCATCTTCTGGACCCCGTGATCAAGACGCTTGATCCGGAGGTAATTTTGAACGTCGCTTTCGCGGAGTAATATCAACGATGCAACAAGGCCGCCCGAATGGGCGGCCTTTGTTTGTTATCACGTTATGATGTTATTCAACGATCTTTTCGAACCCGTTTTCGCTGTCCGTCTCCTGCGCCTGCTCGTCGTGCGCGCGCTTCTTCGTGCGGGAGACCTGACGCGGCGCATGCTCGACGGCCTGCTCGTGCTGCTCGGCAACTTCGTCATCGATCGGTTCTGTCGCCTCTTCCTCCTCGCGTTCGCGTTTGCGGAAGAGTCTGCGTCGCTCGCGCGGTTGTTCCGGCTCCGTGAGCTGCTCCGTCTGTGGTTCTCCCTCCGGCGGGAGCGCCTCCTGCGTTTCCTCGGTTTCTTCTTCCTCCGTCGAAACAGGCTCAAGGCGCAGCAGATACGCGGCAACGCCGCAGATCATGATGCACGCAAAGGCCACGCCGAAGGCGAGAATCGCCGCCGTGCGCACCGCGTATACCTCTGTGGTCGGGCGCGCCGCAATCAGCGTGACGTCGCCCTCGGTCTGACGAAGGCACAGATTGCCGGATTCGTAGAAGAACCCATCCGCACCTGCTTCCGCCGGGAAGAGCACGTCTCCGCCATACGGCATATCGCTCGTGATCGACTCCGCGCCGGAAAGCGCCAGCGCGTCGCGCACATTCGTGTCCTCGCGCATCAATAGCACAAATCCTTCGATATCGGAGCGCCCGACGCATGCGTAGAGCATTATCGGATTGCTCACATCCTGCTGCGTCAGCTGCGCGGTTGCATCGGTTGCTGCGCTCATCGTCCAGGTAAACTCCGGCTGCTGACCGATCGGGATGCCGATGCGCGCCGCATCCGAAGACGCGGTAATATTTCCTTCGACATCGGCAACGTCGATTCGATCGATGGTGAGCTGTTCGCAAAGCGCGGCGAGCGCATCGCTCGCCAGCAGCGAGTCGTCATGCGTCAGGATGCGCGAAACCGCCGCAGCCTTGCTCAAAAGATTCTCTTCCTGCGCCGCAATCATCGGGTCGGCGAGTTGATCCCCCGCCTCAATGCGCGCAAACGCGCGATCCATCAGGAGCTTGAGCTCCGACTCCGCGCGGGATTCCATATGCCGCGAAAACGGAATAAATGCAATCGCAATGCCGATCAGCAGCAGCCCCGCAAGCAGGAGCACCAGCCACTTACGCAAAAAACCGACCATAGATCCAACCCTGCCTTTCGCGCCAAAGCGCCGCCGATTCTTCCGCACGGCAGCCGCCGGTTCTCCGGTGGGATGCCGCTATAAAAATCAAACCGCCCGGTTTAGGTGGACGGAATGATTGAGAGCAGGAAATTCGCCTTGTAGAAAAATTCGCCGAAAAAGGATTCGCTTAAAAATTCATACAGCTTCGGCAGCACGGTCAGCATCACGGGAACCAGCAGGAAGATCACGAACAGCAGCAGAACGCCGTTGATGAGCCCCACGCCCGCGCCGATGATGCCGTCTCCGCGCGTGAGCACCGGATAGCCGCCGCGCCCGAACTCCACCCCGCGGATGATGAACCCGAACAGGAGCCGGAGAATGGTAAACAGCAGCAGCAACGCAAGGATATTGATGACCACACAAACGATGGTCTGGTTGAAATAGTCACCGAGCGTCGTCACGCCGCTCTTGCTGAACGCCTCGGACGCGATGTTTTTGAGCACGCAGCGGTCCATCGGCAGCGGCATATCCGCGTTTTGCAGCACCGTGTGCAGCTGGTCGGACGAGATCGCCGAAATCGGTGCACGCGTGAGCTCTACATCCGTAATGGCGACGTATTCGGAGCCTTCCGTGTAGTACAGCAGCATCTGGAACAGATCCGCGCTGCCTTTGACGATGCCGGAGACGAGCGGAATCAGAATCCGCCCGAACAGAATCGCAACCAGCGTCGCGCAGACGTTCAGCGCCGTGTTCACGAAGCCACGGTAAAGCCCGCCGAGAATCGTGATCGCGAGGATCAATAATATTGCGATGTCGATGAAGTTCATGCGTTTGCCCTCCGTTTCTGCGGCTTTTGTGCGCGCTGATCAGCCTGCATTCGCAAGATAGTACATGCCGTTGCTCGAGAGCAGCAGCTTTGCGTCCGTGAGCTTGATCGCCGTATCGATCGGCTGCTCAAACGTTGCGGTCGCGGAGAGCTTGCCCTTGAGGGTGTAGGTAAACATCTGCTCGCGGGATGCGACGATGAGCCTGCCGCCCATGATGAACGCGCTGACGCCCTCTGCGGGCAGCTGCAGCGTGGTCTCGACAGGTGCGGGCGCGTCCTCTTCCGCAAGGGTCAGGATGCGGACGGTGTGGAAGTCTCCTCCGCGCGTGGTCAGAAGGAACGTCGGCGTACCGGATGCATAGGAAAAGTCCAGCACCTCATAGCCATAGATCGTCGTGCGGTAGATCTCCTTGTTCCCCTCGTGGATATAGCGGATGATCTGGTTGGTGCAGACGACGAACATACTGTTCGGCGTGATGAACACGTCGTTGACAAGCTGGTTCTGTACGTGGATCATGCCCGTGACTTCATTTTTAGCTAGGTCGAACGTTGAGATCGTGGTCATCGGCGTGCCGGTGGCGACATTCAGCGTCTCGATCCAGAGCATTTCGTTTTGGGTCTTGTAGAAGCCGAAATCGACGATGCACTGATCCGCAAACGGCAGTTCTTCGACCTGTTCGCCGCTCTTGGTGATGATCGAAAGGCTCTCGGTTCCGTCTTCCGCCTGCCGCAGCACGGCGAGATAATTTGTGCCGCACTCGACCTCTTCGACGATGCCGGTGAACGTCAGCGGCGTTTTTTCGCCGACAACCTGCATCTGGGATTCGTTGAACACGACGGTCATGGATTCGCTGCCGGACATGCGGACATTCGAAGCGCCCATACCGTAGGTATAGTTCTTCTTGCTGTCCGTCAGATGGTAAAAGTGGATCTGGCCGTCGGTTTGATACAGCAGACCATCGCCCGTGCTGATGTAGGTGGACGTGGTGGAAATCGGCGTGATGTCCATCGAGACGGTCGCTGCTTGCTTGTTGAAGATAAACTGAAAGATCACAAGCCCGATGCCGAGTACGCCGAGCGTGATCACGGAAAAAATCAGCGTGTTGTTTCTCTTTTTCTTCTTTTTGCGGCGGGTCTGGCTGCCGGCGTTATAGCCCCGCTCGTACGCCCGCTCGCCGCCCTGTTGTGTTGCCATGTATTCTCATTCCCCTATGCTTCGCTTTAGTCTATCAGCCCGTACGGACGGTGTAAAGCAAACTTTCTGTGTCCCGCCGGGCGATAGACCCGGCTTTACTGGGGCGCGATTACCCAGAGGGACTTGGGCAAAATCTTGAACGTAACCGGCGTTCCCGGGTGCACATCGCCGTCCACATCCAGCAGAGAAGCCGGGTCGCAGACAGCCGTCAGTTCGGTGGTTTTGAAGTACGTCACATACTTCGTGCTCAGGTGTTCGCCCTTCATGAACTTAGGCAGAATCATGTAGGCACGGAGCTTGGAGATGTTTGTGATCACGCAGATATCTAAAAGTCCGTCGAACGGATCGGCCTTGGGGGTAACCATCATGCCGCCGCCGAAGTGCGTGCCGTTGCCCGCGGCGATGATCAGCACGTCCGCTTCCATCGAGCCGCCCGGCCAGCTGATCTTCGTCTTACGCGAATAGAGGTGCAGCAGCGCCGCGAGCAGTCCGCGCAGATACGCAAGAGAACCGTTCTTCATGCGCTTTTTGTAGATCTCCACATAGTGCAGCACATCCACGTCAAAACCAAAGCCCGCGACGTTGAAATACAATAGATCGTTTGCCATCGCCGCGTCCATATGCCTCGCTTCGCCGGTGAGCACGATGTCCAGCGCGACGAGCGGGTCTTTGGGGATCTTCAGCGGGCGGATGATGTCATTGCCCGTGCCGCAGGAGATGATGCCGAGGGGTACGTCCGTGTTCATCAGCGCGCTTGCCACTTCGCGGATGGTGCCGTCTCCGCCGAGTACGACGACCTTTTTCGCGCCGTTCTCAACCGCAGCTCTCGCGAGCTCCGTCGCGTGGCCCGCATATTCGGTCTTCTCCGCGGAAAACGGAATGCCGCGCTCCGCGAGTGCATCGGTCACGAGTTGATAGGCCCCGAGCGCCGCGCCGTTTCCGGCAACAGGGTTCCAGATCAAATGCAGTTGAGACTCCATACACGTACCCCCAAATATTCATTTTTTCGATATGCCATACAAAAAATGTCCATCGTCAGTATAAAGCATTCCGCGCGTTCTATCAACCCTGCATGACCCGCGTTTGATCGTGTTGTGATGCTTTTCCGCGGTCGGCGCAAAAAAAACAGCAGTCCGGCAGTTGTGCCGAACCGCTGCTTGCGGGATAAATCCTCCTGCCGTTTACGGCTTACCCGGATATTGATCCATGAGCCGGATATAGCCCGCTGTGCCGACGGATGCAATCAGCTCCGCGCGGTACTGCGCTCCCTGCGCTGTCGTCGCTTCATACACCGCGCGCCGCTCCTCGCCGGAGAGCATCGAGAGAAACGATTCGCAATTTGCCAGCGATGTTCCGGCTGCGCCGCCGACTCTGGATTTTCCTGCGGTTTTCTTGTATTGCTCATAGAGCGAAAGAGCCGCTGTGTACGCTTTGTCGTATGCCGCCTGCAGCGCATCGGCGTTGTACTGTTCCGCCTCCAGCGCGCGATTCTTCTCGCTGTCCGTGCTGTCGAGCACGTATTTCGACAGCACGGAACCATAGTCCGCCTCCAGGGATGCGATGTCGCTCGACTCCGCGTTTTGCTGGCGGTTCTTCACGTCGGTGACATAGGTGCTTGCCCCCATGCCGCGCGCAATCGCGTCCGCGTCCAGATTCGCCTTGTTCATCCGCGTCTGCTCCTGCCGGTTGACGATCGCCTGCTCGTAGCTCGGGCGCAGCCATGCTGCAACCGACGCACGGATCTCCTCCTCGCTGCGGGAATCATAGGTGACCTGCTGCGGGGCAAAGCGCGCATACATCTCGTCGACAAACCCGCTGAGCACGTCCTCGTCGCTCAGGGTCTGGTCGGCTGCGCCGCCATAGGGGCCGGCGCTGGGAAAATGGAGTTTTGTCGGCTCAATGTCCGCCTGAAATCGATCGGTCGGGTTCTGCCGTCTCGGCAGAAGTCCCACTCTCGTCGCCATGTATTCTTCTCCTTTCGTTCGCCTTATTCCGCCGCGGAGAGATAGTCTTCCAGCTCCAGAAGCTTCTGATACAGCGTCTCCAGATTCTGGTTGAGATTGCTCTCGTTCTGCGCAACGGCGATGTCATAGTCCTCTTTGGATGCCTGCTCCCCTGCCTTGCGGGAAAAATAGACGGGAAACAAGGCCTGTATGCCTGTCTTTTCAAACGCCATCGGATTCCTCGCTTTCTACAGCACGCGCCGCTGCATGTCCATGATCAGCTCTACGCCGCCGTCAATCATAAACGAGGAGCCGTTGACATTGCGGAACACCAGCTGAAACGCTCTGCCTTCGCCGGTCAGGCCCAGCTCTAGAATGCGCTCGCTGACGCCTGGCATGAGCCGCTCGTTATAGACGGTACCGCTTTCGGTAACCGCCTCCACCGAGAGGATGCCGCCGCTGCCGCGCAGATACAGCTCCTCCAGCCGCTTGTTGACGGCCTTGCTGTCGAGGTCGGTCATCGGCGTTTTCCAGTAGGCATCGATGCGCGCGCCGTCGTAGGTCTCGCCCTCCTCAAAACGGCAGACGAATCCGTTACCGTCGAGCAGAAACAGTGTCCCGCCCGCAGAGAACAGCCCGTGCGCCATGAAGCCGCGCCGGAGCATATAGGTGCCGCGCGCGAGATCGTAGATCAGTACGGCATTGTTTGCTCCATCTCCCGCCGCCTCTCGGAAGCTGAAGTAGAGCTTGTCCCCGCGCGCGGAGGCCATGCAGGCGGAAAGATCTGCGTTCTTCAACAGCAGCTGCACCTTGTCCGCGTCTGCTTTCTTCTGCACCGACTGCCCGTCGAAATAGTACATGCCGCCCGCAGTGAGAAAGTAGAGCACGTCTCCCGCGCGGACGCAGGCCGTGTGAACCGGCTGCTGCATCGTGCCGCTGACGGGCTGGATGCGGAAGTTGCCGGGTCGGTCGCCCAGCAGACGATAGAGCGAGTCGCGCTTGAAGATCAGCAGCTGGTTACTCATGGCAAACAAGCCTGTGATGGGATCGGAATCCGTTCCGACTTCGACAAACCCTCCGCTGACGTTTTCGCTCTCCGTGGCGACTGTCCAATTCTCGATCGTGCGCGTATCGCCCGGTGCCTGGCTGTAGTAAAGCCGGCTGGGGTTTGCCGCGTCTCCCGCCGCAAAGAGCCGCGCATAGTAGAGCTCCACGAAGTTGACCGCGGCGTCGGAGAGCGTCTCCGTGCTGCCGAAGGCGGCAGCAGATGCGCTCACCCCGTCCCATTTCGCCATCCGCGCCGTACCGTTCGCGATGAGGAGATATTCCGTGCTCGCGATCTTCACGGGCAGAAAGTCATACTGCGCGGCGGTTGCGGAAGTTCCAAAGTCGTAGATGCTCTTCCATTCGCTCGCCGTCTCATCGAGTACGAACAGCTTGCTTTCCGTCGCAGCAAGGAGCTTTCTGGTGCCCGCGTGCCGCCAGACATAGAGGCGGCGGACAGCGTCCGGATCGGGGAACTCCACCGCGCTCTCCCTGACGTAGCCCTTCGCCACGCTGAGTCTCCCGGAGGCCGTGTCCATGTTGCAGGCGTCGGGGCTTTCGCCGTCGTTCTGGCGGTTTTCTGTTACGTTCTGCGCAATTCCGTAAAAGACCGGAATGCGATATTGCCGCAGTGCCATGAAAACGCCTCCTTTCTAACTGTTCTCGATCGCATAGGCGTCGAGCTCGCCGCGGTGCGCGCGCATCATGCGCTTGGCGGCGTTGTAGAGTTCAAAGTTGGCGCGCGCGGAGGCGATGCTGCTTGCGTCGCCGCTTGCGCGCTCACGCCCTACCGCATAGCCGATCATCGCGCCGTGGCTCCATTCCGGCAGCTCCGGCACATCGGTGTCCACCTTCAGCGCGGGCGGCATATAGCGATAGGTGACCTGTACCTCGCCGTCCGCAACGGCAGGCACGCGCAAGAGCTCTGTGCCGGCCCCGTAGTAAAACGGCAGCCGCGTGTCCCCGCGAGAGAGTGAGATCACCTTCACCACGCTCCGCGGCAGGTTCTTCAGGTCGAGTACGCCGCTTGTGAGCGTCAGATTGTCGCTCCTGCGCGGCTGTAACTCGCTGGTGAGGTCGATCATCGCGTCGTTGAGGTATCGCGTGAGCTTGTCGCGCCAGCTTTCCAGGGTTTGTGCGTCGGTCCCGCGGTCGAGCTGCAGGAGCGCGCCCGTGAGCAGTTCTTTGAGCGTCATGCATGCGCCCTCCTTTAAATAACCTTTTTGCCGCCGCTCTTGCGGTAGGCGTGCACTCTTGCTTCGCTCTCATAGCGCACCTGCGCGCTCTGCGCGATCAGTGTTGCGAGGCTCTTCGGCACATCCACAGGCTCGCCGGTGCGGATGCGGAAAAAGTGCCCGTTGATGCCGCCCTCCCAGTGGCTATCGCCGCTCTCCGGCTGGATGGTAATGGTCACCTTGTCCTCTTTGGCGAGGCTCTTGCCGGTCTCGGTCGAGATGCTGTCGATCTGCGCTTCCGTCATATACTGCATGGTTGCTTCCTCCTTGTATTGTTTGAGAGTGGGGAGAGCGTCTCCGCCCTCCCCGTTGTTACCTGCGCTTACAGGCTCACACCGTGCTCGACGCGCACAATCCAGAGATTGTTGAGAATCTTCGCGGTGTAGGCCGCGACCTTTGCGCCGACCGTCGCGCGCTGATCGAGCGGGTCGCTAGCTCCGCCGCTGCCGACGGGCTTGACGATGGTCTGCAGGCACCCTTCGCCGTCGACGTCGATGATGCCGTAGGCATCCGCACCGAAGACAAGCGTCGCGTGGATGTCCGTGCCCTTCTTGGTCGCGCCGTCGATGACGCCCGCATCCTCGCTGTAAACCGCGGTGCCCGCGGCAATCGCGCTCGCGATGGTTGTGCTGAGGGTGACGGTCTTTGCCGCGGCGTTGGCGGAGGAGACGGTGTATTCGGCCGAACCGATCTTGATCTTCGCGCCCGCAACGAGATAGAGCGCCGCGCCTTCCGGCATATCGGTGAGGGTCACGACCGCGCTGCCCGCCGTGTGCGCTGCAACCGTGGTGTGGACGCTCTGCGAGAAGACCTTGGCCTCGGTGCTCTCGACGAAGACGACGCCGAAGAGTCTGCCGATTTCGCCGGAGTAGATCTGCTCCACGTCGGAATACTTGGACACGTCCTGCCAGAGCGCATCGCTCTGCAGGTCATAGGTCGCGTCCGGCGAGCAGATGCAGACGAAGTGGGGTTTACGCACCAGGCCGCCATCGACGTTGTTGAACATGCGCGCCTTCGCCTTCTTCAGCGAGCGCACGGCCTTGCGGATTTCGGTGACGGTGAGCTTGTCGCCCGCTTCGAGAGAGAGGCGGTTGGTCTTGCCGTTGGCGTACTGGACGTTGGTGCCCGCGCACATCGTGTCGCGGGTGATCCACTCGACCACGGTGCCGAGCTGCTCGCCGAGCAGTTCCGTGCTCTCCGTGAGGACGGGGTCAAAGCTGGTCAGATCCAGAAGATCGCTGACCTCGACGTATGCGCCATACTGTTTGACCTCGGCCTCGATCTTGCTCTGCGCGAGGCTCTGGCCTGCGGGCGTTACGCCCTCTTCGAGCACGAGCGCATTGGGGTTCGGCGAGAAGAGCTCGTAGCGGCGGAATTCCACGCGCTTGCCGCTGTTGCGCGGGATGCTGCGCTTCTGGCCGTAGTTTGCGTGCACAAGTCGCGTCTTCGCGATCTCGAGCAGCGCCTTGTCGTAGAACGTCTTGTTGCTGAAGGTCGTGGATGCGGTGTTTACGGTGGTGTTGCTGTTGCTCATGTGTTGTTCCTCCCTGACTTAAAGTCTGGTCTTGCCGCCGTTGCGGGCGGTCTTCTTCATCTGCTGCATGAGCGCGCGGAATGCTTCCGAACTCATACCCTGATAGTCGGTGGCGGTCGGTGCCGCGCCGCCGCCGCGCACGCTCTTGGGCAGCGCGCTGCGGTCGCGAACGCGGGCGCTGACGCGCTCCATGGCGCTGTCTTCCGCCTGCTCCGCGCGCAGTTCCGCGGCGTAGATGCGGATGCCCGCCTCCGCGCCGTATGCGCGCATCAGCTCCGCGAGCTCCGGGTCCTTTGCCGCGGATTCAAGGTCGAACCCTTCCGGCAGCTTGCCCTTCTGAACCAGCGCAGAGATTTCGTCCACCAGCGCGTCAAACTCCGGATCGTTCCCGGCGTTTCCCGCCGGAACCTTTCCGTTTGCGGCGTCCAGCCGCTGCTGCATCGTGTTTTTTATGGGTTTCATGCGTTCCTCCCCGTTCCGCCGGCCATCTGCGGCAGAGCTTGTTGCTGTTGTTTTGCGAGCGCTTCCGCTTTCTCGCTCTGTTCCTTGAGCTGCTTGAGCAGCTGATCCTTGCCCTCGAACACCATGAGCTCCACGGCCTGCGCGGGCGTCATCATGCCGCTTCTGAGCATCTGGAGCGCGAGCTCGTTCTGGCTCATCGCGGAGTACTTGGTCTCCTGCTGCGCCTTGACCGAGATATAGAACTCGATCGGCAGCACGACGTTTCCCGGCGCTTTGCGCACCAGCATCGCGCTTTCGAAGGTTCTCTCCTTCATCTCGCCGTTTAGCGTGATGTTCACACGGCGGGTAAAGAAGTTGAACTCGCGCTCGACCTCGATCTCAAGCCGCACCGCGTCGCGGAAGCTCTCGTGCAGAAGCCGCGCCATCATTCTGGCGCGCTTGTTGCTCATCTCCTGCATCGCTGCAATCGCGCTTGCGGCGGTGATTCCGCCGGCGGCCGACCCGCGCGAGAAGTCGTTTGCTCCGCTCTCCTGCTTGATGCTCTCGCGGATGCTGTCGATGTAGCCGATGATGTAGGCGGGCAGCGGCGGCGTGGAAAACCACGTGACTCCGCCGAGGCTTTCGCCGCGGTGCACCTCCCGGCTCCAGTCGCGCAGGTCCTCGGTGTCAAAGCCGGAAGCCTCGGTGACAAGGAGCTTGTTATGGCTCGCCATCAGCGCGTTTTTGAGCACGATCTGGTCGAGCTTGTCCGCGTACCGCTGCTGCGTTTCGAACATGTCAACAAGGCCTAAGCCCAGGCACGAGCCCTTGCGCACGAACATCGGCGTGATCAGAAACGGATACATCCCGTGCTCAAACAGCCCGTCGGGCTTTGTATCCCGGCTGTCGGAGAGCACCTGATTGCCAGCAATCTGCGCCATGTGTACGCTGGAGCGCTCTGTCTCCGCGTCGAATTCCCGCCACCAGTACTCTAAAAAGAGCATGGCGCCGTTGCGGTCGCCGTGGAGGATGCCGTCCTCCACCGCGTCGGGCGTACCGAACGCGTCCGCCGTCAGAAACGGCGCGGCTTTCGGGAAGCGGGACTGGATGAACTCGCGCGTCTTGAGCGAGATCTTGAAGACCGCTCTGCTCTCCTGCGCGTCCGTCGCGAGCGGGTCAAAGAGAATGCATCTTGCGTCCACATGGCGGATAAACGCGCCGCCGAGGCCCGCGTTCAGGGTATTGTCGTAGCCGACCTCCTGTACGCAGTAGCCGCCGACCAACAAGTCGTGCACGAGCTTGCGGTATTCCTTGACGTAGCCGTCCGCATCATGGTTCTGGCGGATGATGGCTTCGATGACCTTCGCCACCTCGCCGTCCTTCGGGCTTTCGGGCAGGATGACCGCCTCCGGCACGCGATCTAGCAGCTCCGCTTTGATGTTTTCCACGGTGCTTTGAATGATCGGCGTGACAGGTCTCGGCTCGTTGCGGTCGAGCATCGGCACATCGTGCCAGTGGTCGCCGCGATACATCCGCTCGCAGTTTTCAAGCCGCTGCCATTCGGAGACATACGCCCCGCGAAACTCGCGGAAAAGACCGTATGCCTTCTCGCAGAGCGCGCGCTTTGCCTGCCCTTCGTCTGTTCCTTTCATGATTGTTTCCTCCTTGGGGGATTCCCCGTTTACAGTCTGGTGAATCCGTCCGCATGCGGCTCACCGGATGCAAACGGGTCATAACCGCGCGCCTTCTTCTTTGCGCACTCGCTTGCGGCGGATGGCCTCGACATCAGCCCGTAGCGCAGCGCCTCGGGCGCGTGATCCTCGCAGTGAGAGCTGACGTCCTCGACGAAATGCTCGTCAAAGGTCAGCGCGGGCAGCGTGCGGATCAGGTTTTCGCAACAGCGAAAGATCAGCAACCTAGGCTGCCCGTCGTCCCCGCTAGCGAGGTGTTCGCGGACGCGCTGCCAGCCGGGGATTCTGGCGTTGTCCGCGCGGATGAGCGGCACGCCGCCGTGGGCGAACACCTCCGTGATGCTCATGCCGCCGATGTCCCCGGAGGCGTTCATGCCTCTTGTCTGCCATGCGTCCGGGGAGGCGACGGTGTATGCGATCTTCTCTTCTCCCGTCAACTGACGGATGCGCCGTGCCGTCTCGCTGGAGAGCACCTGACGCTCGTAATATTCTCGATACGCATACACCCGCCCCTCGGGCGAAACCGCAAACCACAGCACCGCGCACGGGTCGTTGTATCCCCAGTCCATGGCGCGAAATCTGCGCCACGACTTCGGGATCTCAAACGGCTCGACGACGTGTCGCTCTCTCGAAAACTCGCTGAAGTACTGCCCCGCCAGCACGTCCCAGTCCCCGTCCAGGTGGGCGCGCCGCAGCGGCTCCGGCAGGTTTTCGAGTGTGATGAGATAGGACTTGTCCCGCATCAGGACCGGATTGTCCGTCACGCGCGCCGGAATGAAGACGTAATCCTCCGCTTGTTCGCTTGCGCGATACCTGCGGTCGATGAAGAGGCGCTTGACCCATGCGTGCCCTACGCCGCCGGGATTGCATGTGTAGTACATGCGCGGCGTAAAGTCCGTTCGCACCGAGCGGTTGCAGGTCGAGATGAACTGCATCTGGCTCTCGGTGAACTGGGTTGCTTCCTCCAGTCCGATCACGTCGTATTCCTGCCCCTGATAGCGGTATACGTCCTGTTCGTTGTCGCAATAGCCAAGCTTGATTCTGCTGCCGTTCGGAAACGTGAATACGCGTTGCGTTTGGTTGTAGTCCACAAACCCTGATAATTCCGTCTGCAGAGATCGCACATGGTTTTCATTCAGCTCCGAAAGCGTTCTCCGGAGCAGCAGGAGTTGGAGTCCTTCATAGCGGAGGGCGAGTAGGACGAGCTTTCTTCGCATGGCCCAGCTTTTGCCGCCGCCGCGCGCGCCGCCGTATGCGGTATGCCGTGCCCTGCTTTCGAAAAATGCCCGCTGACGCGGATTTGGATACCCCTTTAGTTGGAATTCCACGTCACTCACCCCAGCCTTCCTTGTCCTCCAGCACGATGACGATCCTGCGGTCCTCCTCGCTCGGCGGCAGTTTTTCGCCGGTTCCGAGTTCTTCCAGCAGTTTCGCGGCCACGCTGTACTGAAGTTCCCCCAGCAGCGCGTGCTCCACGATGTAGCGGCCAATCCTGCGGAGCGCGTCGGCAAAGTGCCTGCACTCCGCGCTGTCGCCACCCTTTCGTCCTTTTGCGAGGATCTCGCCCTGCGGTATGGCAAGGTGCTCGGCAAGGCCTGCCAGCGTATACGGCGTCTGCCGGATGGTCACGCCGCCTGTTTTGAGCGTGACGCGCTCCGCCGTCGCATCGCATGCGGCAAAGTACGCTTCGATTTTGCCCTTGAGGTTCTTGGATTTGGCCGATTCCATTCGTTCGTGCTCCTTTCTTGCGAGGCGGCTGATATTGAGGCTTTTTCTCTGCCGCCGAAGCAATCGTAATGCACAAACACCACCAAAAATTACGATAATTCGCGGTTTGGCGAATTCTTATAATTCTGCTTTCGCGCAGGAAAGCAAAACGCACACGGAGAATCGTGTGCGTAGATCACGTTTTCTTTTCACAATTATGTGGTATGATACGTTGTAAATTTATAAATCATCCATGTGCCGTCCTGTGACGGACGGAGCCCGAAAGGAAACCGATATGAAAAAGATTCTTTCCATCGTCATCGCGCTTGTGCTGATCTTCGCCTTTGCCTCCTGCAAAAAACTTGCGGACGAGCAGGCGGCGGCACCCGCGCAGACCGCAACCGCAGTGCCGGAGGCAACCCCGGAAGCACAGGCCGAGATTCCGAACCCCATCGTCGAGGTGGAAGGCTCCGCCGATTTCTCAGACCTAGGCTTTATCATCACACCGCATCAGCAGGCGGAGAGTGTCAGTTATAGCATCATCGGCGGCAAGGTCGCGCAGATCAATTTCACGCTCGACGGAAAGTCCTACACCTACCGCGGCGCGGTCACGACGGAGGATATCTCCGGCGTGTATGAGACGTTCGATCCCGATCCGCAGTCGCTCGATCTCGAAGGCCCCGGCTTCAAGGTCAGCCTCGTGGTCAAGACCATCGACGGCGGCGCGAGCGGTGCAGTTGTCGAGTGGAGCTATGAGGACGTGCGCTATACCTTCTATACGCCCGATCCGACGAACTTTGACGACATCACGGACGTGCTGCTCCCGATCGTCTATAACGATCTTCCGTTTGCCGCGTGCTGCGGTTGAGCAGAGCAGCTCGGTATTCACTCAACGCCAAAAACAAGAAAAGCCCGGACGGCAGTTGCCGTTCGGGCTTTTCTTTTTCTCAGCTTACTCGGGCTTGGGCGCGCCAACCGGGCAAACGTCTGCGCAATTGCCGCAGTCAATGCACTTGTCGGCATCGATCACGTAGATCGCGCCTTCGCTGATGGCTTCGGTGGGGCACTCGGGCGCGCAAGCGCCGCAAGCGATGCACTCGTCAGAAATTTTATAAGCCATGATATGTTCCTCCATGTCTAATTTTCGTAAACATTATAACACAGCGAATGAAAACGTCAACACAACGGGGTGTAAAATCAGCATCACGCCGAGTTTTGTCGCTGTTTCTGCACGAAATCGCGAAAATCCGCCATGATCCATGCCCGCTTGCCGCTATTCCTGCTTCTGCGGCGGGGTACCTTCCGGACGCGGACGGTTTGCGCCTCCTCGTCTGCGGCGGTTATTGCTGCGCTGGCCTTCCGGCGCGCCGGGCTGACGCGGCTGGTTCTGCTGCTGCGGCTGACCCTGCTGGCCTTGCGGCTGCTGCTGCCTCGGCTGGTTGTTCTGTCGAGGCTGCTGTCCTTCGGGTCTGCGCTGCTGTTGCTGTTGATTCTGGTTCTGCGGGCGCGTCTGGTTTTGCCGCGGCTGCTGCGGCGCTGCCTGCTGCGGTGCGCCTTCCGGTGCCGGCGCTCCGTTCGGACGGGGCTGTCCCTTTCCGCGGCCTCCGCGCCTTCTGCGCTTGTGTTCGGGGTTGCGCTCCTGTGCGGCTCCCTCCGCTGCGGGGTTTGCTGCCTGCTGCGGTTCACGCTCCTGTCGCTGCGGTTGCGGCGCGGGTCGCTGCTGCTGCGCGGGTCTTTGCTGCTGCGGCTGCTGCGGCGCTTGATCGGGCTGCGCGGTTTGGACAGCCGCCTGCGGCTGCACGGGCAGCGGCTCGCCGGGCTTTGCCAGAAGCGTATAGTGGAATTCCCGAAGATCGATGCTCCCGTCCGGCATGGTCAGGCGCACCTTCGTCTTTTCTGTGATGACATTGTTGTCCACCACGGTGCCGACACCGTCGGGCGTGAGGATATCGCGGTTGACGTGCGGCATACGCCGCTTCATCTCCTCATAGCCGCTCTGCTCATATTGCAGGCAGCACATGAGCCTTCCGCAAAGCCCGCTGATCTTCGTCGGGCTCAGCGAGAGGTTCTGTTCCTTCGCCATCTTGATCGAAACAGGGTGAAAATCGTCCAGAAACTGCTTGCAGCAGACGACTCTGCCGCAAGGGCCGAGACCACCGAGCATCTTCGCTTCGTCGCGCACGCCGATCTGCCTCAGTTCGATGCGGGTGCGGAACTGGGAGGCTAGATCCTTGACCAGGTCGCGGAAATCAACGCGCTCGTCCGCCGTGAAATAGAACACGAGTTTGCTGCCGTTAAAGGAATATTCCGCGCTGACAAGGCGCATGTCCAGCTTGTGCTGGTCGATCTTCTGCTGGCAGACGCGGAACGCGTCGGCTTCTTTTGCGCAGTTCTGCTCGCGCATCGTCGTATCCGTTTCGCTCGCGGGGCGCACAACGGGCTTGAGCGGCGAGACGATCGCCGTCTCCTCCACGTCCATGGCAACCTGTGCAACCTCGCCGTATTCCTGTCCGCGCGCGGTCTCGACGATGACGCCGTCGCCTTCACGAAACTCGAATTCCAACGGATCGAAATAATAGATGCGTCCGCTCGATTTGAATCGTACGCCGATTACTTTCATGTGTTCAAACTCCTTACTGCATCCGGCGCGCTGCGCGCGGATCAGGTGTCAAGCAAATCTCGTCAAGCATCCGCAAACAGCCTTGCCAGCGCGCTGTCGAGCGTGAGATACACGCTTCCGCCCGCGGTCAGCTTTTGCTGTGAACTGCTTAACATTTCTATGATACCTTGTATCCGCGCTGTTGTAAAGTGTGACGCAATCTTCCCGATCAGAAGCCTCTGGTCACTGTTGCGCGGGGCGTGTCCCATCAGCTGTTCGTTCAGCGCGTCCTGCAATACACTGATCCATATGGTGAAGAGATTCAGCGTGCGCTGTACGTCTCCCTTTTTCTTCTTTTTGCCCTTGGTTTTCGGTTCCTCATCCGGGATATCATCCGGCTCCGGCTCCGCGCTCATGATTGTGACGAGCTCAGCCGCGTCCGAAAACGGCGCATATTCAAACATCGCGCGATCCAGAATGGCGAGCGCATCGGTGCGGAATGTGCGTGTTTCGTCGGTGGCGTAGGCGCGCGCGCGGCTGAGGATTCCGTCCGAAAGCGTCGCATAGAAGCGCGCCTCCTGCGGCGGCAATCCCTCACCGGCAAGCGCACGTGCGGTCTCCTCGACGCTGCCCGCGCCGAGCCGCTCAATCACACAGCGGGAGCGAATCGTCGGCAGGAGGCCGAATTCGTTTCCCGTGAGGATCAGCATCGTCTCGCTGTGCGGCTCCTCCAGCGTCTTGAGGAGCGTGTTTTGAATCTGCGTGCTCATCAGCTGCGCGTTGACAAACACAAACGCGCGGTGGCCGCCGTTGAAGCCCTGCATCGCCGCGGACGCAAGCAGCAGGCGGATGTCGTCTACCTTGACGGTGCTTTCGCCGATTTCATAATAGTTCGGGCAGTTGATCAGCCGCTCCGGCGTGTCCTCGCCGAGGCAGAAGAACGCGGCGCAGCGGCGCGCAAGCTCCCGCCTTCCGCTGCCTTCGGGCCCGGAGATCAGAATTGCGTGCGGCGCACGGTCTTGTTGTATGGCTTCGAGCAGTCGATTCTGCATTTCGTTCCTCAAATTGATTTTCTTGCTTCTCTATTATACTTCAACGACAAACACGCTGCCGTCATAGATGCCGAAGATTGCGCCGCCGTTTTTTTCCTGCGCGGTAAGATAGTCGATCGCGCGCCGGTCGAAGCGTTCACCCGGCATCACAAGCGCGATGCCCGGCGGATAGATGCCGACGGCTTCCGCGCTGATCGTTCCCTCCGCCTCGCAAAGCGGCACAAGCCGCGTCCTGGCAAACGTCGCCGCGCGAATAGTCATGCTCTGCTCGTTCGCGGCAAAGCGGATTTCTTCTCCCGCGGATTTCGCCGAGACCGCCTTGCGCTTCGGCATATCCGCGAGCGTCTCGAGGAGTTTCTCGTACCAGACCGGTTCGTCGTTCGGCGTGGTGATGAGCACCAGCCTGCGTGCGTCCGCCATCTCGAGGAAGATGTTGTGCTCCTCCAGAATCGCCTGCGCTTCGTATCCGCTGTAGCCGCGTCCCGTCACGTCGATGACGACGCGTGTTCTGTCGCGCTCGCAGACGCCGATCCCGACCGGGTCATGGAACACGCGAAGCCCATCGAGCAATTCGATCTTATTCTCAAACGCGATGCAGCGGCTCACCTGCCCCGTCCAATCGCGGCGTTTCGCCATATAGACCGACCAGTCGAGCGAGGCCATCAATAAATAAGAAGGGCTCGTCGTCTCCGTCATCGCCAGCGTGCGCCGGAGCTGCTCCGGTGAGATGCGGCACTCGCTCAGGTGCAGGCTCGCGGCCTGTGTGAGCGCGTCCATGGTCTTGTGCTGCGAGTGGACAAACACGTCGGCAACTCCGCCGAGGCCGCTTGGGAGCGTCTCAGAGAAGGGATAGTGTGCACCTTGTGCGCCGTCGACCAATAGAAGCGCGCCGTGCTTGTGCGCAGCCTCACGAAGTCCTGCGACATCCGCGCAAAACCCATATACATTCGGCGAGGTGATCAGCACGGCGGTAGCCTTCGTCTCCGCGAGCGCGCGGTCGAGGTCGTCAGGTGTGACCATGCCGAGCAGTCCGCGCTGTTCGTCATACCGCGGAGAAATGTAGCTGGTCTCGATTCCGCGCAGCGCGGCGCCGCTGATGGCGCATCGGTGGCAGTCCCGCGCGAGCAGGAGCTTGTCGTCGTCGCCAAGCGCGAGAATCATCGCCTGTACGGCGTTCGTTCCGCCGTTAACCACAAAAAAAGAAGCCTTCGCGCCGTATGCCTGCGCCATGCCCGCTTCCGCGGCGGCAATCGCACCGGCGGGCGCATGGAGATTGTCGGTGTTGCTCAGTTCGGTCACATCCCAGAGCTGCAGCTCCTCGCGCCAGAAGCCGGAGAGACCGCGGCCTTTGTGCCCGGGCATATGAAAACGCGCGGGGTTCTCGCGTTCATACGCGCCCAGCGTCTCCTGCAGTGTTTGTGTCGTTGTCTTCGGGTGTTTGTCCATGGCTGACTATAGGGTGCTTTCTGCGCGATGCTTCCATTGCGCGGTCAGTTTTTGAATCAATTCTTCGCTTGCGCTGACGATGTATGTCGTTTCGATGCCGTCAGCAATCGCCTTGACCCGCGTTTGTGTTTCTTTGGGCGGCAGCGACGCGCGAATGATCTTTCCAGTGGCATTTGTGTTATCATGAGATGGCGTGATTGCGCGAACATCAGCAAGTGCGATCACCGCGATGGTCCTCTCCGTCCTTCCGCCGACTTCTTCGATCGCGAACTGATCCTCCGTGAGTGTGTATCGATAGCAGATGTAGTGCCGCCGATAAAGGTAAAAGCCACAAATCGCGATCAGCGCGTAAAGAATCGGCTGCGTCAAATGGCGCGGAATCTGGAAACTGTTGTACAGCAGATTTCCGATGGAAATGCACCCGACCATCAGCACGATGAGCATCACGTACACCGCCCCGGCAGAGCGGGCGATCCGCCACTTCGGCGCAATGGTTTCGATGGCGAGGAGATTGACGACGGTGTTCTCTTCCATGTGAATATTATAGGTTGCGGACTTCAAAACGTCAATCAAAGACGAGTATTTCAGAGATAACATGCGAATTCGTTGCATATTTTATCATAACCGCCGCTCATCGTCCGCGGTGTCAATTGCAACTCGTGTCGAATTCATGTAAAATCTCCGAGTAACGTTCCTCCTTAGCTCAGTTGGTAGAGCATGCGGCTGTTAACCGCAGTGTCGCTGGTTCGAGTCCAGCAGGGGGAGCCAAACAAAACGGTCACCAGTTCGGTGGCCGTTTTTGTTTGCTTTTTCGAGGGTTCAAACTTGCGACATTGCCTTAATTGCCGCATCTGCGGGTGTTCACTGTTGCGGAGCCGAGCGCCCGCTGTGCGGGATGCAGCGAGACGGAGCAAGCCTAGCGCGGGAGCGATAGGAGCGGGCTTCAGCCCCGACGCATCGCGACCAGCGCGAAGGCCGCGTGAGCTGGTTCGAGTCCAGCAGGGGGAGCCAGCTAAGTACTCACGAAGTGATACAATTCGTGGGTACTTTTTTTATGCAAAATGCCCAGACTTTCTGGGCTTTTCGGCTTCATGAGTTTTTACTTGTTCGCGCGGAAATTGGCAAAACATAACTCTCATTATAAACGCAGGGAAATTTGCACCCACCCCAGAGGAAACGCGCAAGAGTATAAGATATTCTCAGAATATAAGACAATAATAACTTTTCAAAATTTGTTCTACAACCTTGTTCACTACAACTGAAAAAAGTATAATGAATGAAACTGGGTCGTATGAAAGGTTGTTCTATGACGCCGGAAGCAAAAGCACGCGAGGTCATTGATCAAAAGCTACATGATGCGGGATGGATAATTCAGGATCTGAAGCAATTCAACCCTCTGGCTTCGCGCGGTGTTGCGGTGCGCGAATTCCCAACCACGAGCGGTCCGGTCGACTATGTGCTGTTTGTCAACCGCAAACCGGTTGGCGTAATCGAAGCAAAGGCATCCAACCTTGGTGAGACCCTGTCCGTTGCCGAGACACAATCCTTGCGCTACGCAAAGAGTCAAATTCGCTGGGGGCAGCAGACCTTCCCCGTTCGATTTGCCTATGAAGCGACGGACATCCTTACAAGATTGACCGACTATTCGGATGACAAAGCGCGCGCTCGAGAGGTTTTCTCTTTCTTTCGCCCCGAAACGCTTGTCGAGTGGCTTGGCGAAAGCACTACTCTTCGCAACCGCATGCGTACGTTTCCTGCCTTTGACAGCGCAGGATTTCGAGATTGTCAAACACGAGCCATTCTCAATTTAGAACAATCGTTCTCGCAGGCTAAACCGCGAGCCCTAATACAGATGGCAACTGGCGCGGGAAAAACCTTCACCGCGATCACATCTGTCTATCGCCTTCTAAAGCATGTCAATGCAAAACGCATCCTTTTTCTGGTCGATACTCGCAATCTCGGCGAGCAAGCTGAAAGCGAGTTTCTTCGTTATAAACCCAATGATGACGCGCGCCTGTTCCCCGAGTTATATACGGTTCGACGGTTGAACTCTGGTTATATTCCGACCGATACCAAGGTCTGCATCAGCACCATTCAACGAATGTATTCTATCCTGCGCGGTGAAGAGATGGACGAAAGCTTGGAGGAAACGTCTCCGAACGAATATACACTCACCGGCAGCCCGCGCGAGGTTGTTTATAACGGAAACTATCCGCCAGAGTTCTTCGATTTCATCGTGATTGACGAGTGTCACCGCTCGATCTACAACACATGGCAGCAGGTGCTGGATTATTTCGATGCGTTCTTTATCGGCCTAACTGCAACACCGGATCAACGGACTTATGCGTTCTTTCATGAGAACGTGGTGAGCGAATACACGCATGAACAGGCGGTCATCGATGGCGTGAACGTCAGTGGAGACATCTATACCATTGAAACGGATATCACCCGCAGTGGCGCGGTCATTCTCCAGCAGTCCATCGAGCGCAGAGATCGGCTCACCCGAAAGCGTCGTTGGGAACAGCTGGACGAGGAAGTGAATTATAGCGGGACACAACTAGACCGGGATGTTGTCAACCCCAGCCAGATTCGCGCGATCATCAAGGCATTTCGCGACAAGCTCTTAACCGATATATTCCCCGAACGCAAAGAAGTGCCAAAGACCTTGATCTTTGCCAAGACGGACAGCCACGCAGAAGATATCATTCAGATCGTGCGCGAGGAGTTCGGAGAGGGCAACGAGTTCTGTCAGAAGATCACCTATCAGGCAGAACAGCCAAAGACGATACTCGCGAACTTTCGTAACGGATACTATCCTCGCATCGCGGTTACAGTGGACATGATCGCCACGGGTACGGACGTAAAGCCCATCGAGTGCCTGTTGTTCATGCGAGATGTGCGAAGCCGCAATTATTTTGAGCAGATGAAGGGGCGCGGCACGCGCGTTTTATCGAAAGACGATTTGCAGAACGTTTCTCCTTCGGCAACGGACGCAAAAGCTCGCTATGTGCTCATCGACGCGGTAGGCGTGACGAGAACTCTCAAGACAGACTCCCGGCCGCTGGAGCGAAAGCCGACAGTCCCGCTCAAGGATCTGATGATGAGCGTCGCAATGCTAGATCGGGATGAGGACACGCTCACGACGCTCGCAGGCAGGTTGACACGGCTGGATGTGCGCATGACGGACAATGAGCGCAAGCGTTTTGCCGAAATCAATGGCGGAAAGCCGATTCGCGCTGTGGTTCAGGAACTGTTGGACGCGTTTGACGGCGACGTGATAGAATCTTACGCGCGAAAGAATCTTGAAATTCCGGCGGAGCAGGATGTTTCACCTAAGCAGATGGATGACGCGCATACAGCGCTTGCGGAAGCCGCTTGTGTGCCGTTTTACAATCCACAAGTGCGAGATTACGTTGAGAATGTTCGTAAATCGCACGACCAGATCATCGACAATGTCAATCTTGATCATGTGAACTATGCGGGCTGGGGTGAGCAACAAGCCACGCGCGCCGCGCAGTTGACCGATTCGTTCCGGGCGTTTATCGAGGCAAATAAGGACGAGCTTGCCGCGCTCGGTATCATCTACAGCAGGAGCTACCGTACGCGTGCGCTCACGCTGAGCATGGTGCAGGAGCTTCACGATATCCTGCGTCAGAATGGGCTGGTGCCGGAGCGAGTTTGGGATAGCTATGGTATCATTTCACCCAAGCAGGTGCAGCCGCGGTCAGCCGTGAAGCAGCTGGCAGATATCGTTTCACTCGTGCGTTTTGCGCTGGGGCAGGTGGACAAGCTCGCGCCGTTTGCGGATACTGTCGATTTCAACTTCATGCGCTGGACGTTGGCGAAGAACGCGGGGCCGATCCACTTCACAAATGAGCAAATGGAGTGGCTGCGAATGATCAAGGATCATGTCGCGTGCTCGCTGAGTATTGAGGAAGGCGATTTGGAGTATACGCCGTTTGATGCTCGGGGTGGGCTTGGGCGGTTTTACGTGTTATTTGGCGCGCAGTATTTGGATGTTTTGAGAGAGATGAATGAGGTTTTGGTGGGATAGGAGGCAGTATGAGTTTATACGACGGAATTAAAGATGTAGCAAAAGTTATCCAGAAAGCCGATAACGTTGACCTCTATCGGCAGCTTCTGGATTTATGTCAACAGGCGCTAGATATGCAAGCAGAGATTGAAAGGCTGACAAAAGAAACAAGAGAACTTCGAGAAGCACAAGAACTAAAAGCCAAGGTCATTCGACACGATGAACCTTTTATTACACTTGAAGAGCATCCTGCAACTGAAATGTATTGCGCAACCTGTTATGCCAAAGAACGGACACTGATTCAAGTAAGAGATTTGCATACTGGTTATTTTACTTGCCCGTCTTGCTATACGACAGGTGTCTGCGATGCCTCTTTAGCTAACCGGATTCCAGTAACAGGATCACCGCTTACTTGGTAAACATTGAGTAGAATGAGTCATTTGCATAATGGGAGGCAGTATGAGCCTATACGATGGAATTAAAGATGTAGCAAAAGTTATTCAGAAAGCCGATAATATCGACCTCTATCGGCAGCTTTTGGATTTAGGCCAGCAGGCATTGGATATGCAAGCGGAGATTGCGCGGCTACGTGAAGACAATGCAAGACTGCTCAAAGAACACGATCTGGAAGCAAAGATTATACGGCATTCAGCTCCTTATATTACCTTATCTGAAGATCCTCTGGAAATTCAATATTGCGCTGCTTGTTGGTCAACAACCAAGAAACTAATTCAAATGAATGAGTATACTTCTTACAATTTGCCAAAATTGAGATGCAGTGTATGTAAATGCGACTTCTATAAGAAGAATACGTAATCAACACAATTGAAACTATAATATTACTCATAATCGTAACTCAAGATTATATTGGTGTTGTTCATCGAATAAAGGAGTTGGCAGATGCCAATTAGTAGTACATCGCCTAAGTGGAAGTCCATTCTTCAAATCGTAAACGGGAAGAACCAGAAGGATGTTGCGAACTCCGAAGGTATATACCCGATTTATGGAAGTGGTGGAGTTATAGGCCACGCCACTGATTTTTTATGCCCTTCTGGCACTACAATTGTTGGCAGAAAGGGCACTATAAACCGACCGATCTATGTAAATGAACCGTTCTGGAACGTTGACACAGCTTTCGGTTTAGTACCGGGAAGAGAATTAAACCCAAAATATCTATACTTTTTCTGTTGTGGTTTCAACTTCACTAAGCTCGATAATTCGACCACAATACCAAGTTTATCAAAAAGTGTTTTGCTTGAAATAGAAATGCCCCTCCCCCCTCTCCCCGAACAAGAACGCATCGTCGCGCGGATTGAAGAGCTCTTCTCCGAATTGGACAAGGGCGTTGAAGCGCTGCAAACGATCAAGGCGCAGTTGAAGGTGTATCGGCAGGCGGTGCTAAAAGAGGCGTTTGAGGGTTTAGAATCAAAAAAGGCAACTCTTGCTGAAGTAATTACTGATAAACCTCGTAATGGTTACTCGCCGAAACCAGTTGGTTTCCCAACCAAATATCGGAATTTAACGTTAACTGCGACAACTGGAGGCAAGTTCATTGAAGGCTGTTGCAAGTATGTCGAGTTGGACATAAAAGACGATTCTTACCTTTGGGTTAAGCATGATGACATATTAATTCAACGAGCAAATACAATTGACTATGTGGGCACAGCTGCAATATACCGTGGTGTAGATAACGTCTATGTTTATCCGGATTTAATGATGAAAGTACACACTCGTAAGGGCTTCGATCCTTTTTTTATTCTTTATCAATTACAATCAGGAAAAACAAGATCATACTTCAAAGCAAACGCCACGGGTACCTCTGGAAGCATGCCAAAAATCAATCAAGCAACCGTTATGGAAACGCCCGTCGTAGTCGTGCCATATGAGAAACAGCTTCAAATTGCCAACCTAATAGAATCCCGCCTATCCGTCTGCGACAAAATCGAGCAAACCGTAGACGAATCCCTTGCTAAAGCGGAAAGCCTGCGGCAGAGTATATTAAAGAAAGCGTTTGAGGGGAAACTATAATCCTCTCACTCGACAACACCAGAATCGAATCGGAGAAAAAACATGCCTGAACAACCCTCCACCATCCTAAACAAAGTCTGGTCGATGTGCGACGTGTTGCGCGACGAAGGCGTATCCTACGGCGACTACCTCGAGCAGCTCACCTACATGATCTTCCTTAAAATGGCGGACGAATACGCGCGCCCGCCCTATAACCGCAACCTCGGCATCCCCGCCGGCAACGGCTGGGCAGATCTTCGCTCCCTCGCCGGCGCGGCGCTTGAAGCGCAATACAAGCGCACCCTCGACGCTCTAGGCGGCAAGCCCGGCATCCTCGGCGAAATCTTCACCGGCGCACAAAACAAAATCAGCGACCCCGCACGGCTCGCGCGCATCGTGACGATGATCGACGCGGAGAGCTGGGTCTCCATGTCCTCAGACGTCAAGGGCGACATCTATGAAGGCCTGCTGCAAAAGAACGCGGAAGACACCAAGAGCGGAGCCGGACAATACTTCACCCCGCGCCCGCTCATTGAGGCGATGGTCGAGTGCCTGCGCCCCGAACCCAGCAAGACCATTGTGGACCCTGCCTGCGGCAGCGGTGGTTTCTTCCTCACCGCGCAGCGGTATATCTCCGGTAAATACCAGCTCACGCGCGACCAAAAGGAGTTTCTCAAGAATGAAACCTTCCACGGTTGGGAGATCGTTCGCACCACCTATCGCCTGAGCCTGATGAACCTCTTTTTGCATAACATCGGCGACCTTTACGGCGTAGTTCCCGTCACGCGAAACGATGCGCTTTTGGCCGATCCAGGCGTGCGCTATGACTATGTGCTCACAAACCCGCCGTTTGGCAGAAAATCGTCCATGACGTTTACCAACGAGGAGGGCGACCAGGAGCGCGAGGATCTGGTCTACAACCGCCAGGATTTCTGGGCAACCAGCTCCAATAAGCAGCTAAACTTCATTCAGCACATCCATACCCTGCTCAAGTCCACGGGCAAGGCTGCAGTCGTCGTGCCGGACAACGTCCTCTTCGAAGGCGGAGTCGGCGAAATCGTCCGTAAGAAGCTGCTGGAAACCTGCGACCTGCATACCATCCTTCGCCTGCCGACGGGTATCTTCTACAAGCCGGGCGTCAAGGCGAATGTGATATTTTTCGACAAACGCCCTGCCTCGCCGGAAACGCAGACACGCGAGGTTTGGATTTACGATTTTCGGACCAATATACACTTCACTCTCAAACAGCATCCGCTCGCGTATGAAGACCTACGAGAGTTTCTCGTCTGCTATCATCCTGAGAATCGGCACGAACGCCGCGAGACCTGGTCGCCGGAGAATCCTGAAGGTCGCTTCCGCCGCTATAACATCGGCGAAATCCTGTCCCGCGATAAAACCAGCCTCGACATCTTCTGGATCAAGGATAAGTCCCTCGCCGACCTCGACAACCTTCCCGATCCGGACGTCCTTGCCGCGGAGATCCTCGAAAACCTTGAAGAAGCGATGGAGAGCTTTCAAAGTATTGTGGAGAAGATAAGAGCCTAAAATCCTCAAATATCTCTGCAATCGTATTATTGTCTTTCCTGGAGGATACATGGAATTTAATCAAAAGCTATACAAAGAACTGGATGATTTGCGTGAAGGGTTTAAGGACGACGGTCGTTGGATTTATGGTCGCGCACCTATTGTTTGCACAGATGTGGCGCTAGAAGAGATGGTGCGCCTTCTTCCTCAGAAAAAAGAAGATTTTCGGGCAATCGCTGACTTAGGAAATACATTTTATGAGAATTATGGCGACGCGTTTTTAGAAGTCATTTTAAAACATGCGCAAACGGAAAACGAGATCGGTATACCGATGAGCAGTGGGATCGCAGCAACGATGAAGGAGTTGGAAAAGAAGCTCATCAGCATCAACCGCCGAAATCGTCTTCTCTACATCCCCAAGCTGACAAACAAATATGCGTTCGACCTGTTCGAAACACCGCTCAGAAACAAACTGATCGACTTTCTTTCTGGTAGATTAAAGCGCGTTGCGCTTTGCGATTCCAGAGAAGCCTCCGGACCTCGTGGCCAAACGGGCGCAGACAAATATCGCAAACTTGTACAGCTAATTCGCGAGGTAAACAAGGATTTGCGCGATAAAGGTCAATACGATCTCTTCATCGGTTATCCATTCGTCGAAGGACGAATTGCCGGAGAGAATTTCGACATTAGAGCTCCATTGGCGCTCTTTCCGGTGATTCTGGATCGAGATGCGCAATTCATCACCGTTCGTTTGGACGAAACGCGCGATATTGTGTTGAATAATACGTTGATTTTAGCGCATCAGAAGTTTAGTAATGTCAGCAAACCTCTGCCGAATTCGGTGCTAGAAGACTATAGCGCAGCTACATTTTCCGAACAACTCAAGGTGTTTTACCGCGAAAGCGGTATACATTTGATTGATGACAATGGGACAGCGTCCCTCAAGTTTACGGAGTATCTTGCTGGTGAATTCCCTGAATATGGATATGGAGAACTGCACATCGTACCCAATCTAGTCATAGGTAAATATCCCACATATTCCAGTTCGATCCAGAAAGACTTTGATGCTATCTTGGAAAAGAACGAAATCAATGCTCTGCTTTATGACCTGCTGGTTGCACTAGATGCTGCTCCAACCGGTGATGATGCAATCTATGGCGAGCGAGACACCATTGAACCAGTTGAGAGTCTGTCGCTGAAAGAACATGATTTAGTATACATTAACGAGCTGAACAGCGCACAGGAGAACGTGCTGCATGCGATTCAGCACATGGATGAGCTGGTTGTCCAAGGCCCACCGGGCACAGGCAAATCACAAACTATTACAAACCTGATTGCCGAATTTGCCTGTCAAGGCAAGACGGTTTTAATGATCTCTGAAAAGAAAACCGCACTGGATGTTGTCTATTCGCGACTTGGCACGCTTTCGGATTACACTCTGCTTATCGATGACGTTGGGAATAAAGATCTGTTCTATGAGCAACTAAGCCGCATGCTGCATCTTGGCGCATGCCGCAACCCAGAGCAGGACTTGAAGCAGCTTTCGCAGTCCATAGACGTGCAGGTTTCACTCCTAGAGCGCATTGCGCAAAAGCTTTATACACCGGATGTATTTGGAATTGAACCATATAAGCTATATATAGAAAACCGGAGAATTGATCTAAGCATTCCAGCTTCGTTGGAGCGCTATAGAGCTGTGCGCTCTCACGCAAATGATACTCTGCTACAGCTGCGCTATCCGGAACTAAGCGCGATCCATCGGATGTATTCAGATCATATCCTCACACGCAATCTGAACGAATACAGAATCATTGATGAGTGCGCACCTTGGATAGCAGATATTCGTGGAAACTTAACAGAGTATGCTTTGATTGATTTTGGCGAAAAGCTGGAAAGACTAGAAAAGGACTATGGCATTTGGCTATCGAAATCCTGGATTGTTCGCCTTTTTACAAAACACAAGTTGCTTGATTCTGCCAGTTTTATAGCCGATGAATTCCTGACCAGACACGATAAGTCAACTTCCACCTTCTTGTTGGAGAATTGTTCCGAAGTGAGATCTAGTTTGTCCAGATACAATGCTTATATCGAGAGAAAACCACTATATGACAAACTGACGAATCCCGAAAGAATCTATTTTGATTCTTTGTACGAGCTGGAGAAAGAACTTGGTGCACCTTTACTTGCCTGCAATGAAGAACTCTACAATCAGCTTGTATTCGAACGAATCATTGATTTTGAAACGAAGAACAGAGAACTGCTTGGTAATCTCGATTCGTTTGACCGCGTCATTTTCAACTTGAGCCAAGCGATTCAACAGAAGCGAGAGCTTACCAGAAGAGAATTGGCGCGTGTTCTAGCGGAAAGCATGCAGAACATCACGTATTCAAAACGGAGTGGCGAGATTGCTCGTGTGACGGAGAGTCGAAGAAAGTGGAGCGTTTCAAAATTTATATCAAAGTTTGATTTCGAGTTATTCCGCGGTGTAAAGGTTTGGCTACTGACGCCGGAGGTGGTTTCGGAAATCATCCCGCTGCAAACGGGGTTGTTTGATTTGGTAATTTTCGACGAGGCATCGCAGATGTACATAGAAAAAGGCGTACCGGCAATCCTGCGCGCGAAGAAAGTTGTCATTGCAGGAGATCACAAGCAGTTGCGCCCGTCAAAACTTGGTGCAGGGCGAATCGAAACCGACGACGATCTCACGGAAGAAGAAGCGGAAGATTCTTCTGCCGCGCTCGAAGAAGAGAGTCTGCTGGATTTGGCACGTTTCCGCTATCAGGATATCCTGCTCAACTTCCATTATCGATCGCGCTTTGAGGAACTCATCGCATTTTCCAATTATGCGTTCTATAAAGGAAGGCTGTATGTCTCGCCGAACACCGTGCAGACACAGCATCCTCCGATTCAAGTGCTACGTGTTGACGATGCTCGCTGGGTCAATCGTTCGAACCAAAAAGAAGCAGAGATGATTGTCAAGCTACTAAAGCACTTCTTTACGGCTCGCAAGAACAACGAGACAATCGGCATCATTACGTTCAACAGCTCGCAAAGAGATTTAATCGAAGACTTGATTGACGCGGAAAGTGTGAAAGACGCAACCTTTGCCGCCGCGGTCAAGGCGGAAATCAGCCGCACGGATAACGGCGAAGACATCGGCTTGTTCGTGAAAAACATTGAAAGCGTGCAGGGCGACGAACGCGATGTGATTATGTTCTCCATCGGCTACGCGAGAAATGAGGCAGGGCGCCTAGTGCGTAACTACGGTTGGCTGAATCAAAAAGGCGGCGAAAATCGACTGAATGTTGCCATCACGCGCGCGAAAAAGAAGGTGTTGATCGTCACCTCATTTGACGCCAACGAGCTACAGGTGGAGGACGCCAAGAACGACGGTCCGCGTATCTTGAAAAAATACTTGCTCTACGCACAGGCGATAAACGACGGCGATAAAGCCGCAGCGCAGAGCATCCTGCTTTCATTTGGCGACGCGGAGCGAAGAGCAAACAATGTTGCGTTTGATAGCGACTTTGAGAATCAGGTATATGACGAACTAACAAAGTGCGGCTATCAGGTAGAGACACAGGTCGGCATCGGCGGCTACAGCATCGATCTTGCAATCAAGCGGGACGGAAAGTTTATTCTCGGGGTGGAGTGCGACGGCAAGCTCTACCATTGCTCAAAATCCGCGCGGGAGCGGGACTACCACCGACAGAAATATCTTGAATCGCGCGGTTGGCGCATCCACCGGATCTGGAGCACCAACTGGTGGAAGAATCCCAAAACGGAGATTGCGAAAATCCGCTCGCTGGTGGATTCGTTATAACAAGATGCGCATGCTCGCATTATTTATGTATCAAAGCGTTTGATTATGTACTGCGATTTTCTTTCGTAATTCAACCGATTACAGTGCAGGTATATTATTTAGTAATTTTGGTGTTGAGGTATATTCGATATGTATTGTGGAAAATGCGGTGTCCTTATCCGAGGCGGGGATTTATTCTGCACTTCTTGCGGAAATAAGTACTCAAACAACGCATTAACGGATGAAACAGATTTTTTGAATTATAATAAAACTAGCAATTGCTGGATTAGGAGACGCAGATTCTCTTGAAATTGCTATAAAGCAATTTGCAGACGAAGTGAATACCCATTCAATTTTCTCTCTGGTATTACCTGCATATGATAATATACTGAGGTACTTAGAAAAGAAGAAGAATGTCCTTTCTGAAAAACTTGATAAGCTTGATGAGAATGAACCCGATATATTCTCGGCAAGATATGATTCCTGGGAAGAAAAACACGATGCTGTTGAGACGATGCTTGAGACAATTGATAATCTGCTGGAAAATGTTGAGGAAGGGAAAGAACATCTGGAGGACCTAATCGGTGAATTACCATTTTTAATATTAAATTCAGAGCAATACGCACAAGATGATATATCATATAAGAGTCTTGCGATTGCATTAAAATCGGCGACGCTATATTGACTCCCCTTTGATTTATAATATCCCCGATTAGAAAACTCAAAACCTTCATAGACTTTGCGTTTTAGATAAAACAATCCTTTATCCGGCTTTTAGGCAAAGCGTTATTTTTCCGTCTTCACGCATTAATACCGACTCAACCGCCACATTCCACAGTTCCTCATCGAACTCTACTATCGGCCCCGTCGCCTTCAGTTCCCTTTGAAATGCATCCAGCTCGCGCTTCCTTGTCTTGCGTTGCTCACGCTGCTCCCAATCTGGGCGATCTGTCTCTCAAGCACCCGGCTTTGATCCAATAACTCTGCATACCTATCGTCGTACTCCCCCTGTTCAATCAGTGCTCGCGCATAATAGTCCACCAACTTGCGCATTGATGTTGATGCAGCGTTCAGCTCTTTAGTCGCAGCGGTTTTCTTTTCTTCAAGCTCTCTCGTATCGGTCAGTGTCGCAATCAGCATCCTGATGTCAGCCAGCGCCTGTTCTTTATTCGCGATCACCCGATTCATTTCCGCAACAAACGCCGTCTTGATCTGATCTTCAGTCACGTGCGGCGTTTTGCATGGTTCGCCGTTATCGTACTTATGCTGGCAGCGCCAGATCACCGTGCGATATTTGTCGTTGCTATGCCACACCTTCCTGCCGTAGTAGCTGCCGCACTCCCCGCAGATGATCTTGCTGGAAAAGCACCCACTCTTGCCAACGTACCGAGCTTCACGGCGGCGCTTCAACTCATGCTGTACTTCGTCGAACACTTCGGGCGAAACGATTGCCGGGTGGCTTTGTTCTACGTAGTATTGCGGCAGTTCACCTTCGTTGCGCTTCATTTTCTTGGTCAGAAAGTCAATACAAAAGGTCTTCTGTAAAAGCGCATCACCCTTGTATTTTTCATTCGTCAAGATGCTTTCAACTGTGCCCGGTTGCCAGCGTGATTTCCCCGCGGGAGATAAAATCCCCATGGCTTCCAGTATCTTCGCTACACCAGATGGCATGAGCCCTTCCAGAAAAAGCGAATAGATTAACCGGACGGTCTTCGCCTGCTCTTCGACTATCTGCGGCTGCCCGTCAGGCCCCTTCTCGTAGCCGAAGAACTGTTTATATGGAAGATAGACCTTCCCCTCCTCGCACTTCGCGCGTTTGCCCCAGGCGACGTTCTCGCTGATCGACCGGCCCTCTTCTTGCGCCAACGAGCTCATAATCGTGATCAGGAGCTCGCCTTTGGAGTCCATGGTGTAGATGTTCTCTTTCTCAAAATACACCTCTACCCCCTTCTCCTTCAGCTGTCGAACCGCAGTCAGCGTATCAACGGTGTTTCTGGCAAAGCGTGAAATACTTTTCGTTATGATCAGGTCGATCTTCCCAGACAATGCGTCCGCAATCATACGGTTGAAGCCATCGCACTTCTTCGTATTCGTCCCGCTGATGGCTTCGTCCGTATACACTTCGACTAAAGCCCAATCCGCATTAGCGGTGATCTGGCGAGTATAGTAATCTACCTGCGCCTCAAAACTCGTGCATTGTTCGTCACTGTCGGTCGATACTCGAGCATACGCGGCAACGCAACGCAATCTCGAAATCAGTTGATTTGTTGATGTTTTGGCAACGACCGCACGATCAATCTTCGTGACTTTCTTGATGGCTTCCATGAGAATTACTCCTTTTTCTAGATCTAGTTTTATCCCCAGCTGACTTTTTCATTTCTTCCGTCCAACTTTCCGCCCGAGATCGGTCTTCCCATGTATACTCACAGTTATGACCGTCACGAAAAACGAATGCTAATTCGTTAGGGTATCTTGCAACGATATGGTTTACCTCTTTATCAAAGAGTTCTTTATCAAACTCGGATATCGCTAATGCGCTCAACGACAATTCAATCAGAGTTGTCTCTGGTATTTTTTTGCTCAGGCAGAAATCCTTCCCTTCCGCCGAATAGGTGCTGCAAACGTACCCGGGAGTTCCGTTTGTGTTCTTCCGAATGAAGTGTCTGCCGCATTGTGAACAGATTATTTTTCGCCGAAATAGCTGATTATCCATCTTCGGCTCAGGGCGTTTCGATAACTTCTGATTATCTTCCTTACGCTTCATCGCGCGCTGATAAGTCTCGGCATCAATAATCGCGGGATGCGCGTTTTCGACCAGATAGAGCGGCAATTCGCCTTGGTTCTTTTTCACACGTTTGGATAGATGGTCTTTCGTGAACGTCTTCTGCAGGAGTTAATTGCCGGTATACTTTTCGTTCCTGAGTATTTCTGAAACCGTAAACTGTTTCCACTGTCCACCCTGTTCACAGGGAACACCCTCAAGACGGAGCCGTTTTGCGATCACGGTGGCGCTATCGCCAGCAAGGTACTCTGAGAAAATCCTGCGTACGATCGACGCTTTGTAAGCGTCAATTGAGACCTTGCCGCGCTGTATCGTATACCCGTACAATTGACACCATCCAGAGATTTCGCCCTGTTCAAACTTCTTTCGAATCCGCCATTTTATATTCTCCGAGGCGGAGCGGCTTTCTTCCTGTGCATAGGAATAGAGGATGGTGAGCATCAACTCGCCATCCCCTGAATTGCTGTGGATGTTCTCTCGTTCGAAGAACACGTCCACACTCCTATGTTTCAGTTCGCGCAGAATATTCAGCGTATCCAACGTGTTTCGCGAGAATCGGCTGAGTGATTTCGTGATCACCATGTCGATTTTTCCTGCATAGCAATCGGAAATCAACCGTTGAAATTCTGGACGATTGTCTTTCGTGCCTGTCAATCCTTCGTCCGCATATACTCCGACCTAGATCCATTGTGGGTTTCGCTGGATGTGTGCGCTGTAGTAACCGACCTGCGCCGCCAGAGATTCAACCATAGCCATTTTAACATTAGACACGCGAGCATAGGCGGCAACTCGCATCCGTTGCGGGATTTTCGGAATCGTTGGCTTTACTTTGTGTATCACATGATTCATACCTATGCTCCTATCATGTGGCATATTAGCTCTCATCCGGCGCTTTATCAACAGATGTTTTCAGCAAGATACTTCCGATCGGCGGTCGGTATTTCTCGATCATGAGAGCATCAAAGGCATCATGCTCTGCCTGCGAAATCAAGCCTTTGCGAAGCATACTGTTTGCCACCGCCATCGATACGCGATAACGCATCTCCCGTTCAAACTGCTCGTTTGTCATGTGATTTCTTATCTCCAAAGCGCGCGCGAATAAAGCAGGCATGGCAGCAGTACTTTCTGCGGTTCTTTTGATAGTCCTCAAAGCGCGGCCGCAGAACGCGCACTTTACTTTGACAGCGGATTTCAAAATTCGCTTGTCTTGATGCTGTTTCCACCAGTCTCTACGGCATAGATCGCAACAAAACAGTCTTCGTTTCCCAGTTGCATTCTGAACAAGGACTACACCGCACTGCTTGCAATGTGCGGAATCAGGTTTCTCCCCTACGGTCTCACTTGGTTGGATCCCCATCCTCTGGCAGATCGATTTCACAGTGTTTCGCGAAAGCCGAACAATGCCCGCAATCTGGGTGTAACTCTTCCCTTCGAGCCGTAAACGATGGACTTCTTCTCTTTCCTTATGTGTCATATCTCCTCCAACGAAAAAAGGAGCGCCTCGCAAGACGCTCCCATTTCTCGATATGTTGTTTGCCGTTACTTCATTCCCGCAATCAGATGCTCCGCAGTACCCGTGATCAGCGCGGAGCTATCGACTTGCGCGGCGGTCAGCACGTCCATCGCCGAAGCGGAGAGCTTCGCGGTCGTCTTCTCGTAGAGCAATTGACCGAGATTAAACATAGCGCTGGCGGCAGCCTGTTTGCTCTCGCACTTCAACGGTTTGTCCTCCATATTTGGTTTTTAAGGTGCAGTCTGAGTTTGACCTCTTCTCCCCCTATAAAAATAAAACAATTTGACTTTTCAAAAGCGGAAACAAAACGATCACTTTTGTGAAAATATATTATTTGGATTCCTTTTTGAGCTTTATTTGATGTAAACCCGACGGTTTTGAATCCAAGCTTTGCACGGGCGCGAACTCTCAAAAATCATCCTCCAAAACTCCCACGGAGGATTATAAACAGTCTTTGAATGCCCATATATACAACCAAATGTTCGAATAATCAAAAAGCGTGAAGTTATGCGGTACATTAAAATAATATATTTTATGGCAATTCCCTTTTTCATTACTCACCTCTTTTTGCTTTTCAAGAGAAAATTCGATGCCAATTTCCAAAAAAGAAAATCCCGCAACATTTGCGGGTTGAGGGTAAATAAGGTTATAAATTGCTACAATTCTAATTCTCAACTCACGCGGAGCTCTATGAACCAATGCCCATCCTCATCGAACAGGTATATGATGTTGAGATTTCATTCAGCCTATTCTTCAGTGCCAGAAGGGAAAAGTTGGTTGGATTTATTGTTTTCGCTAGGTTGGAGGTTTGTATCATATTATGATACAAACCAAAAAAGACATAACAATCTATGCGGACAATCGATCAACGATGGATGGTCAGCGAAAAACGGGAAAATCAAGGCAGCCCGCGGGCTGCCTAATCGGATCAAGGTTGATAACGGGCCTAAATTCTTCTCGCGTGTGCTGGATGCCTGGGCATACTTCAACAAAGTCAATCTTGACTATTCCCGGCCCGGTACGCCGACTGACCATCCGTATATCGAATCGTTCAACGACAGCTTCCGGGATGAATGCCTGAACATGAACTGGTTTATGTCGTTGGAGGACGCCAGAGACAAAGTAGAGGGCTGGCGAAGGGACTACAACGAGTTCCGTCTGTACAGCGCTGTTTCAATAACTACGGTCGATTGAATTTTGTAAAAAGGAATCCAAAGATGTTTAAAATAGTTTTTCTCGCATTAAGTGGACTGCTCTTTCACGGGCACATCATTCGTAGAACATCATCATCTATCATTTATAGCGTGGGAAGGGTAGCTACATGCGCGAAAACAAATCTAGCACAGATTATTCAGCGTCGATCACCTTTTTCCCGTTACCCGACCGCGAGAACCTGCGCAGGAACCGCCATGTTGCGCGCGCCTCGTCGTGGATCGCGCCGTGCGGCATGTCCTTGACTTCCATGAAGCAGACGCGGGGGCTTCCCTGTTCGTTATGATAAACATATGCTTTCAGGCGTTCGCCTTCGCGGTAACCCGCCTCGCGGGTGAAGGTGTTCTCCGCGTTCCAAATCTCGTCAAACGCCCATACCATAGGCTTTTTCTCCGCAGTGGCCCGCGGCGTGCCGCCGTTGAGCCGAATATATGTCTCCATCATCGCGTCGAAATTCTTCAGCGCAAACGCGATCTTGTGATCCTTATCGCCGTTGACCGCAAACAGCGGCATCTCGAAGCCTTCTTTCAGCAGCTCGTTTTCCCAGGCTTGCATCGGCGGGTTCCAAGGCGAAATCGCGGCAAACAATGCCGGATGTCTAGTGCCAAACCAGCAGGTGCCCATGCCGCCATTGGAGAATCCGGTCAAGTAAACACGGCTGCGGTCGATTCCATAGCGCAAAACAAGTTTCTCGATCATGGGTGCGAGAATACCTTCGTCCCGCTCGACGTGCCATGCGTTTTCCGGCGAGTCCGGCAGAACGAGCAGAAATTCCCCTGTTTCGTCCGAAAGCTGCGGCCAGCCGTTCTTGCCGGAAAAGAGCCGCGCGGACTCTCCGTGCCCGTGCAGGCTGATGACGACGGGCATTCCCTCGGTCGAGGTGACCCCCTTTGGCACACGGGCGTAAAACGGATAGCGAAACCCGTTGTGGCTGATATAATCCACCACGTACTCGCCGGATCGTTCGAACTCCTCCTTCGAGATGCACCGCGCGGGCGTTCCGTCGGGAGAGTTTTTCCAGCGGATGCGCGTATCGAACTCCGCCATTATCTGCTTCGTCGTCTCCGCGTTTACCACAAAATCTCCGCAAGATACCGTCAACTGATCAGGAGATGTCGCACACGCGCGAAAATACTGTTCTGCTTCTTTTGTGTCCGCGTTTCCAAGCATCAAAACGCTCACGGGAATCTCGCGATTCTTGCGCATCGATTCCGGCGAAGCATCCGGCAGTAACCACTGATCGGAATTTTGTTCGCCTTCGCTGAAATTATCCGGCACGCCGTTGACCATCGCAACATCCGCAAACATGTTCGGGTGCGCAACGGCACAGTTGCCCGCGAACCCCGCTCCTTCGTCAAAGCCTACGAGGAAGATCAGCGTTTCCCAGCACCAGACCGTGCCGCGGACATCGCCCGGATCGGGAGACTGTGCGTCCGCCCAAACAGCCTTGTAGATTTGCTTGATGCGTGCGGTGGGCTCCGATTTCCAACCGTCTTTTGCGAGGGGCAGCACAAACACGGCGCCGTCCCGCTCAACGGCGTCGAGCCAGCCGGAGGACGCGGCAAACGCATCCAGCCGCTCGGTTGAGGAAGCGATTTCATCGGGCGCGAGCAGGAAGATCGTCTTTGCCGCGATCCATGTGCGGCATTGTTCCGAGAGATAATAGGTACAGTTGATCTCGCCTTTGAGTTCGTATCGGCGCATATTACGAAACCTTCGCGGAGGTCGGGTTGTAGAGTCCATTTGCCTCGCGCTTCTTTCCGATGACTTCTTCTTCCGAGAACATCATCCATTTCATGCCGATTCTGCTGCGATACGTAAACGCCAGATGAATCATGCCATCCGCTCCCTGCATGATGTAGGGGTATTCGTATGTCATGTTGTTTGTGCTGTTCTCCGCGCCCACGAACCCTTCGCCGAGCTCCATATGCCGAATCAGCGGGAAGGTAAGTCCCCCGTCTTCCGACAAAGCGACGGCAACCGGGCAGCGAAGTCCCGGCCAAGCTGCGGTGTTCGGGTCTGGATTTGGCGTGTGCGTGGGGTTATAGACAATCGCGATGCGCCCGCTCTTGAGGCGGATGGCGCTCACGCTCGAGTTGTTGTTGGGCAGCACGGTGGGCACGGGCGCGCTCCAGCTTTCGCCGAAATCGCGGCTCTCGCTGCGGTAGATGTTGTCCGCGGCGCGGCTTCGCATAAACGTCACTAGGTGACCATTGTCGAGCTCCACGACATTAGCGTGTACGCGACCGTTGCTCTTCGGCATCTCAACCTGCCGCCAGGTCTTCCCTTGATCGTCCGAAATCTGGAACACGGTCGGGTCTCCCGCGAGGCCGTCCGCGCTGTCCGAACAGATCCAGTTGGAGAAGATCCATTTTCCGTTACTAAGTACCTGAATCGGCTGTCGGCAGAAGGTTCCCTCGCGCGGGAACATCACGTCAGCCGCGCTCCAGCTCTTTCCGCCGTCTCGGGTGATCTGCCTGCGCACGATTGAGGTAAACTGCATGTTGTCCTTGCCCTCTGCGCGCGCGAGCTGTGCGGTATACATCGCCCAAACGGTACCGTCGGGCGCAAGAAACAAGCTCGGGTTCTGTTCGCTGCGTTCGGGATCGCCGGAGACCATCATGGGCTCCTCCCACTTCGGCGCGCCTTTCGGCAAACGCGCGCAGAGAATACTTACGTCCGGGCTGCCTTCAAATGTGCCCGCAAACCACGCGCAGAGAAGATCGCCGTTCGGCAACTCCAGCAGCGCGGGAGAATGCGCGGAACGATATCCGCCGGTGGGCAGCATCGCTTCGAGCGTATGCATGTGTTCGTTACGATAGATGGTGCCATCCGGCGTCAAATCGGGAAGAATCGGATATTGGGTCATGGTTCACCTTTGTCTTTCTGTCTAGCTGAGAATCATTTCGTGATGGTCAGTGATCCGTCTGGATTGCGGGAGAACATTTTTAAAAACTTCCATGCATATCTTGCAGTGCGGATGTCCAGCGCGTGTGGCATCCGCTTTGCCAAGAACAGCTCATACAACGCGGGGTTGCCGGGATCGCAGCTGAACCAGCGGTGATGCAGAAAGCGTTCGTCCGCGCCGTCATACCACGTTTCGTCCGCTTTCAGGCCGGATTCATGCGTGTTATCCTGCTCAAACGGCTCAGTGTGGATGTTGTTGTACGCTTTCCAATAATCAAATGTCATCAGACGCCTGTCCTGCGGGCTTGTAATCGGCCAAGTTTGATCCAGAAGGCCGGAAATCTGAATGATCGGCATGCGGTAGTTATAAGCCGTCTTTTTTACGTCCGCTTGCTTGCGAACAGGCGTGATCTCCTCCGTTTCACCGGGAAAGCGATCCGACATGTTCATCGCGTTATTGTTATTGATGCGGTTGAGCATCGTAGCAAAGCTGTTGAAATAGCCTTCGTTATAAGCGTTGCAGGGAGCCGCCGCGGAGACGATATTCGGCTGAATACAGGCCATGCAGTTGGACATCATGCCACCCATCGAGAAGCCGGAAACGTAAATGCGCGTTTCGTCGATAGGATGCACGGTCTTCATGTGATCGATCAAAGCGAGAAAAAATGCTTCATCGCTGTACTCCAACATGGGATCGTTCCAGACGTTCCACATCTTCTTCTGCGCGGCCTTGGGGTAGACCACGATGAAGTTCTCCTCGTCCGCCACATCGTGCCAGCCACTCTGCTCCGCGCCGTAGAGCGGAACGCATCCGCCGCCGTGAAAATAGAACAGCAGCGGCACTTTTTCGCTTGTGCCGCGCAGTTGCGGCGGGATGTATTCATACCACGTGTGCTTGCAGCCGCGGTTCACGCCGAGAATCTCCTCGTTAACATGCCCGACAAATCCCCGCGCGGTGAAGTTCGTGCGTTTCTGATAGGTGCCGTATGTGTCGTTCTGCCAGCGGCGCGTTTCGGAAAACAGCTGCTCCCAAGCAATCTTGACCGCATCGGCATCGAGTGTCCGCTCCGTCGTCAGCAGGCGCACGTTCGGATTTTTGCCGTAGTAGGTGATCACGCCGTCGACGCTTTCGGAAGACTCTTCCACGCAGTTTGCCCACTTGATGTACTCACTTGCGGCCGGGTTGCTGCTCCATGCAGCAACTTCGATGTTCAGCGCGCCTGCGGGAATTTCATACCCCGTTGGAAACGCGGAGAGCATCATCGCGGGCACGTTAATCGGCTTGAGCGCCGCCATTGTCATCAGCAGCGCGGAGGCTGACTCCGATGCTGCGATATAAAAAATCATGCCGTTGAAGCCGGAAACGCCGATCTCGCTGTCTTTGAGGATGCCGAAACAGCGCACAAGATAGTCCATGTCGCTTTCCCGTGCGGGATCGTCCGCATAGTTCCAGCCGTTCGCCTTTGGATTCGGGAACAGCAGCAGGAAATGCTTCTCCTCCGCAAGTTTGTCGAGTTCCAGCGAAGTCAGCAGCGCCTGCGCGGAAGCCTCGCCGCTCTCGTCGCGCAGCACCATCATCACCTGACACTGCTTCGCGTCCGGGCAGCCGGACTTCGGCGCGTAGCAAAACATGCTCCGCTGGGTGCCCGCGCCCGCGACCGCGTTGTTTTCCGCCTCGCGCCTGCCGGAGATGTCGCCCGCAACAGCCTGCAAAAAGAGCTTGCCCGCGTGCGGCGAAAACTGCGTCAGCTCATTCATATTGTCGATCATTTCGTGCCTCGTTTATTCAGCGGGTATGATCGATGATCAGGGAACCATCCTTTGCGCGGGAGAAGTGCTTGAGAAAGTCCCACGCCCAAGCGATTTGAATCGGTAGAATCGCGTGCGGCATGCGTTTTGCAATCACCATTTCAAAAAGCGATGGATTACCCTTATCTTTACTATACCACCGTTGGTGAAGGAAACGCTCCTCATCGTCGATATAGAACGACTCGTCCGCGCAAAGGCCGGAGAGCTGATCGGGATCGAGACACGGGTTTATCGGAATATTGTTGTATTCCTTCCAGCGCTGGATGGTCTTTGTGCGCGCGTCGTCGCAGCTGCCGTCCACCGGCCAGAGGCAGATCGTCGCATCGTCATAGCCCGCGTTCTGGAAAATCGGCATGCGGTAGTCATACTTCGCCTTTTTCTCGTCCGCGAGGAGCTTTGCGTAATTGACGTTCTCAAAGTCCTCCGGCTTCATCTTCATAAACGGCGCGAGCATGCCCGCGGGTTCTTTGAGATAGCCGAAGTTGAACGCGTTGCAGGGCGCGCCCGCCGCAAAAATTTCAGGATAAGCGCCTGTGATCGCGTGCGTCATCATGCCGCCCATCGAAAAGCCGGTTGCGTAAATCCTCGTTTCGTCGATGGGGTGAACCGTTTTCATATGTTCAATCAGCGCGAGGGTAAAGTCAAAATCGCTGGGGATGCGGGATTCGTTCCAGATGTTCCAACACTTGCTCCTTGCGGGAGCCGGGTAAACCACGATGAAATTCTCCCGGTCTGCGACGTCGTGGAGGTTGCTCTGCTCCGCGCCGTATAGCGGCACGCAGTTTACGCCGTGGAAATAGAACACAAGCGGCACCTTTTCGCTCGTTTCGCGCAGCTGCGGCGGAACATATTCATACCAAGTGTGTGGAAAATTGTTGTTCACGCCGAGGCTTGCGTCCTTCACGTGCGCCGTGAACCCGCGCGCGACAAAATCCGTGCGCGGCTGATAGGTGCCGTAGGTATCGTTCTGCCAGCGGCGGCTTTGCGAAAATAGGCGATCCCACGCGAGGCGCACCGCCTCGGCGTTCGTCTCGCATTCGCTGGTCAGGAGCCGCACATTCGGGTTCTTTCCAAGATAAGTGGTCACGCCATCCGTTGTTTCCACAGGCCAGGTTGCGCCGTTTGCGAGCAGCAGATATTCTGTTGCCCTGTGATCGCCGCTCCACGCCGCAACCTCGACGTGCAGCGCATCCGATGGAATGCTATACGATGCAGGTAGTTTGGAGAGCATCATCGCGGAGACGTTGACCGGTTTTGTTGTGGCCATCGTCATCAGCATCGCGGAAGCGGCGGGCGATGTCGCGAGGTAAAAGATCATGCCGTTGAAGCCGTTGACGCCCGCCTTGCAGGACTTCAGCGCATCAAAGCAGCGCACGAGAAAGTCCGTGTCGCTGTCTTGCGCGGGATCGTTCCCATGGTTCCAGCCGGATTCCAAAGGATTCGGAAACAGCACAATAAAATGCTCCTCTTCCGAAAGCCGGTCGAGTTCCAGTTTCTTCAGCGTCTCCTGCGCGGAAGCCTCGTCGCTGCCATCGCGCAACACCAGCAATACCTGGCACTGCTTGGAGTCCGGGCAGCCGGACTTCGGCGCGTAGAGATACATCGTGCGATCCTTGCCCGCTTGCGCGCGGACTTCGTTTTCATATTCGATTTTCTGATTGCTCTCGCCCGCGACCGTTTCCAGCACCAAAGCGCCTGAAAGCTGCGAAAACTGTACCAGTTCTTCCATTATATCGTTCATGCCGTTCCTCCTGTATGATCAAACGCGATCGAAGATTTCTTATCCTTCAGTCCTGCAAGGCAGGCATTAGTGTTCCAAGTTTAGTATCGTATTTTTTGCCGGAAATGTCTATTTGTTCCGAAGTTCTGCTTTGCACATTGATTGACTCTATTTCCACTCGCTGCTGTAGATAAGAGTGTTGCTTGGTGTCTTCTCAAGACACAATGCCGCACAACACTATGATGTTGTGCGGCATTGCGCTTACTAGGAGGTATTCTTGTTCAGGGGGTCTTATTTCATGGGGAACATCGCAACGGCGATAGCCGAAGTTGCAACGATCTGAATGAGCCAGAGCGGAATCTGGAACTTCCAGAATTCGGTGAGCTTGTATTTACCAAGGCCCATCGCCATCGCGGGCAGGCCGTCGATCGGCATCGCCCAGTTGATCCAGGCGGTTGGAACCAGCGCGAAGGCCAGTGCGATCGGGTTATAGCCAAGCTGTAAGCAGGCCGCGATGCCGATCGGGGCGAAGATGAACAGCGAGCCGAAGCTTGCACCCGTGAAGGTCGCGCTGATGGAGGTGATGAAAGCGAACACAAGCACCACGAGGAAGGGGCTGGGTGCCGTGCCGAGCAACGCGACGATTTTCTCGCCGAGCAAGCCGGTCAGGCCGCAGTTGGACATAGCGCTCGCGACCCCGATGACACCCGCCATCATGACGATCAGTGGCGAGAACCAGCTGCCGAGGAGTTCTTTGAACTTCAGCGCGCCGACGCAGAGGAAGAGGCCCGCGACGAGACCTGGGACGCCGTAGCCGACTTCGTTCGGAAGTTTGCTGAGCATGATCATGCTTGCGATCATGATGACGAAGCCAACATAAACGCAGATTTCCTGGAACTTGGTGAGCTGGTGCGCTTCTTCTTTTGCGAGATCAGCCTTCTGCGCATCTGCAAGCGTGTCGCTGATGTCGCGATCCGGCAGCAGTTTGTAGCCGATGAGCGCCCAAAGGAGGAACAGCACGGCGCAGATTGCCGCGTAGATCGTGAACTTTGTGATCGGGATCGTCACGCCTGGTACGCCGGAGGATTCGAGCAGACTCGACATCAGACCGACAAAGAACGCGGTGGAGATTGGAATCCAACCACCGTAGCCCGTTGCCATACCGGCGGGGAGGACGATGCGGGATGTCGGCAGTTTCTTGTTGTAGGGAATCGTGGAGACGATAGCAAGGATCAGCACATAGTACGCCGTACCGGTGATGAAGTTTGCGATGAACATGATCATCAGCAGAAGCAGGACGTAGTTTTTATAGCCGCCCTTACCCGCCATGTTGCCGAGCGCGCGCTTGAGGCTCGCGATGAACGAGGTTTTCTGCAGCGCAGCCATGGCTGCCATAAAGCCGGCAATCAGGATGACGTTCTTGTCCACAAACCCGCCAAAGGCTTGCGCAACGGTCGCTTGGTTTGTCACAACCAGCAACACGCAGGCAATCAACGGCGGAGCGCCGAATGGGAGTTTGTCGGAGATGATCGCAATGATCATCGCGACAACGATCACAAGGGTGATAATCATAGACGCTGTGAGCATAATATTAACTCCTCTTTTTCATTAGCCTCTCCCCAGAGGCATATTTCTTTGGTTCGCACGATGCGATTTGGATACCCGTAAACCCTGTCAAAAATCCCTCCTACCCCCTGTTGTTTTCCGCTGGTCTGTTTAGTTCTTGATAAAGTTCGTAAAAAAGGTTGTTTGCGCCGAAGCCACCGGATTTTGTGATCAGATAGCGCCATTCCCCGCCATAAAAATATCGGGAAAGCACGACGCCCGGCAGAAATTCACGTACGGGCAGGATCGCATGAATTCCGAGGCCGCGCGCAAATGCCAGAAGTGTATCCCCGCCGATGATGAAGAGCGTTACCTTCGGATTCATCGTGAGGAAGTCCGCAATCACGCGGCTAAAGTGATTCGCAACCACTGTGCTCCGGGCAAGCACTTCGTCATCGGTTGCGCCTAGGTCTTCCGCGCCTGTGTCCAGTACAACAATCTCGTGCCGGAGGGATGCCGCAACCATCTGGTTTGTGATTCTTTCGCGGTCGAGAAATTCTCCCGCTCTTTGCAGATGAAATCTCGGGTAACCCGCCTGCTCCGCAAAATCACACTGCTGAAGCGAGATCGGGTTGACGCTGCCGCAGAATACCGCGAGTTTTCCCGCGGGAAGCGGAACCGCTTCGGAGCACGTATCAAACGCAATCAGTTGAGGCAACGCATTTGCAAACCCCGCGCAGCCCGCAAAGAGCTTGGCTCCAATCGTGCGGATCAAGGTTTGACCGATCCGAATGAAGTCCTCGTCCGTCTCCGCATTGTAGACCGCTATGCCGTCGTCATATGCTTCTTCTGCCTCCGCGGCGATGTAGGCGTTACGCTCGGTCTGTTCCGCGATCAGCTCCAGAATTGCGGAATGCTTGACGGGGTTAAACGGGTCAGTCGCAAAAACGCTTTGCGCAACCGGGGTTGCACCATCGATGTATAGCACACCTTGCCGCACGATGCGGTTCATCTTCGGAAACGCGGGAATGAAATGAAGCGTTTTTTCTTTCGTCGCATCCAGTGTCGCCGCGAGCTCTGCGCCGATGTTGCCTCTCAGCGCGGAGTCGGTCTTCTTATAAACGTAGGTATATCGATTGCCCGCCATCCGTCGGATTATTTCGTGCACTGCTTTGTATGCCTCCGCGGCTTGCATGTGCCGGGATTCTACAATCGCTACATCCACGCTGTAGTCTTCGTTTGTCGTATGTTGATTCGCGCTGACCGGTAGCCGCACGCATGTGCTGATTCCCGCTGAGGCAAAGCAAACGCCCGTGTCGAGAGCCCCGGTTAAGTCATCCGCGATGATGAGCAGTTTGTTCATTTGACACCTATGGTTTTCCATTTCGTGAAAGAATCGTTGTCTGGTGAAGGCTGAGAATGCAAATATTTGGTGAACCCAATAAGAATAATGCGGATTTTATGGATTCAGTATATGCAAATGGAACCCGCCAGTCTACGTGACGAAATCCAAAAAAATGTTTACTTTTGCAACATTCCTGTTCTGATTGACGAATTTTGATAGAATTAGTATAATAAAAACCGTCAGTTGTTCTATTATAAAACAGTTGAGGACAAATCTATGAACAATGAAGTAAAGATTCTTGTCATTTGCCCGTATGAAGGCATGGTTCCACTCGTGCGCAAGGTCGCCGCGGAGTTTTTGAACGTGAATCTCAACGTCACGGTCGGGAACCTCAACGAAGGCCTTGCCTACGCTGTGAAGAGCTACAGCGAGAAATATGACTATATCATTTCTCGCGGAGGCACCGCGCAATACATCCGTAAAGCCGTGTCGATTCCCGTCGTCGAGATCGAAACCCGCTTAAACGACATTCTCAACGCGATGAATTATGCGCTCTCTACTTCGTCTCGGCTCGCGATTGTAGGATTTCACAGCATCACGAAGTCCATCGAATCGCTGGAGCACCTGTTGCCGTTTGACTATAAGGTCTACGGCATCGACGATGTCGATGATTTGGATACGACGTTTCAAGCGATCGAGTCGGAGGGCATTCGCTCGATTCTCTGCGACACGATCACCTACGAGTCCGCCCGCAACTACGGCTTTAACGCTTTTCTGATCACCTCCGGCGAGGACAGCATCCGGGACGCCTTTCAAAAAGCGTTGTTCTACCACGATGCCAGCGTGAAGCTGCGCGAGGAAAATCGATTTCTACGGGAACTGATTGCGCTGAATAACGAGAGCGCGACGGTGGTCTATACCTCCGATCGCAAGCTCTACTACGCATCCCTCACGCAGAGCGATTCCTCAATCTTCGACTATTTGTTTGAGCTTCTGCCGAGGTTTCAGACCGACGATTCCTTTAAGCTGGTCAAGCGGCTGAACGGTGTGTTTTTCCATATCACCGCGCGAAAAATTGATGTATTTGATCAGTCCTATCTTGCGTTTTTCATCAGCAGGCGTGTTCCTTCCTCATCCGGAGAGAAACGCGGAATCCGGTATTATGACTCAGACGAGGTAGCGGACGAACTGAAAACCAGCGTATTTGGCATCACCAACGTGGAGAGCTACTATACATCGGAGATCGAACAGTGTACCTCGCGCAACGATCCCGTGCTGATCAGCGGCGAGGTCGGCTCCGGCAAGGATCACCTCGCAAAGATGATCTACCTGAGGAGCAGTTTTAGCCGTCATCCGTTTGTGGTCATCGATTGCAGCCAGATCAACAGCCGCACCTGGAACTATCTGCTCATGAAACCGGATTCCCCAATCTGCGACGCGGGCAACACACTGTTTATCAAGAACATAGACGCGCTGAATCATGAAAAGCTGGATCAGCTGCTCTCCGCAATCACCGTTGGCGACGCGGTGAAACGAAATCACATTTTAATCTCGCGTTCTGAGCAGCGAAATCTGAGTATCCTGCGAGAGCAGCTCGTGCTCAAGACGATTGACAAGCTCAAGTGCCTGATCATCTCCATGCTGCCGCTGCGCGGACAAAACGCCGTCATCGAAAACGCAGTTCGTTTGCTAATGAACTACTTCAACGTGAAATACGAGCACGCCCCGATCTTCATTCAGCCGGAAGCCCTAGCGCTTCTCGTGCAGTATGACTGGCCGCAGAACTACGAGCAGCTTATGCGGGTCATGGAAAAGCTCGCGTTCTTGGTTGGCGACGATGCCATCACCCGCCAGCACGTGAGCGACGCGCTTCGTGTTGAGATTTCGTTTGTGCAGGGTGAAACGCCGAACACCGCTAAGACGATATTGAATCTGTCCCAGACGCTGGAGGAGATCAACCAGGACATCGCAAAGATCATACTTGAGCAGAACAACGGAAACCAAAGCGTTGCCGCAAAGAACCTCGGCATCAGCCGAACCACGCTCTGGCGCATGCTCAAGCAGTAAGCGAACAAGCGTAATCCATGCGCATCCGTATCTTCGGGTGCGCTTTTTCGTTTTGATCCCGCGATCCAGAACCCTCATATGTTCCAATATCAAACAGGATTCCGGCATCTGCTTGCTTGTCTGAAACCGCCAATCAAAATATGATAAAAGCAGACGGTGTGGTAACGCGCGCCATCCAATCTGTTTTTTAGGTAGTGAAGCATGATCATTGACAGAATCGAACACGCACACAAATACTACGGCATCGGCTCCCGCTTTGCCTCCGCGCTCACGTATCTCATGACCGAGGACATGTTCTCCAAGGAATCCGCCGCACTCGAAGACAGCAAAGTGACTATCTCCATCGGAAACTACGTCTCCAAACCCGAAGCAGACTGCAACATTGAGGCGCACACGACCGTCGCTGACATCCACTATTGCATCAAGGGTACGGAAGTAATCGGCTATTGCGACCGCTCGAACGCAACGCCGAAACAGGGCTCCGACCTCAGTGCGGAGACCATCTATTTTGAAGAGCCGGAGCTGAGCTACTTCAAGCTCCTGCCCGGCATGTTTTGTATCATGCTGCCGGAGGATGTCCACCGCGCAAAGATCATGAACGGCGAACCGGAAGACTGCCGTAAGGCGATCGTCAAGGTTTCTCTGGATTAAGAAGCTTCTTTTACAAAATATCGAACGACGTACCTATCAAAACGGCCATGAGGATAACATCATGGCCGTTTTGATTCGAGTAGAGAATGTACTATGGAGAAATCATGTTTTTATCGAACCAAGCCGCAGCTTGCCGGGATTGATTGGGATTGTTTCGCCGCTATTTTGCGGCGCGGTGGTTTGCCATCGTGATCGCGTAGTCAATCGCGTTGACGAGGCTCAGCTCGCTGGATGTGCCCTTGCCCGCTTGATCAAAGCCCGTGCCGTGATCCACCGATGTGCGGATGATCGGAAGCCCGAGCGTTACATTCACACCCTCGACCGACTTCCAGTTTTTCCGCTCGCGGTCATAGACAAACCCGACAGTCTTGAGCGGAATATGTCCCTGATCGTGATACATCGCTACCACGATGTCATACCAACCGCCGATTGCCTTGGAAAACAGACTGTCCGCGGGTTCGGGGCCAATGGCATCGATTCCCTCCGCGCGCGCCAGCTCAATCGCGGGGATGATCTCGTCAATCTCCTCCGTGCCAAACAGGCCGTTTTCGCCCGCGTGCGGGTTGAGTCCCGCGATGGCGATGCGCGGATGTTCGATTCCAATCTGGCGGCAGGCGTCGTAGGCCGTGTGGATGACGTCCAGCACACGCGCCTTCTTGACGCGATCACACGCCTCGCGCAGTGAACAATGCGTGGAGACGTGAATTACCCTCAGATCGTTGTGAGTCAGCATCATCGCGTAAGTCTTCGTATTCGTGTAGTACGCGTAGATTTCCGTATGTCCCGCGAAATGCAGACCTTGCGGCTCCAACGCGAGGTTCATCGCCTCTTTGTTGAGAGCGTTGGTTACCGTTGCGTCCAGTTCACCAGCCTGAGCAAGTACAATGGCCTTCCTCACGCTCAGAAATGCCGCCATACCGGCCTCCGCGCTGATTTTGCCGATCGGCATCTTCTGTATATCCGCAATCAAGTCGAGATGTAATACATCCACCGTACCCGGCGTGAAGCGCGCATCCGCTACCGTCTTGCAGCGGTGTATGACGAGGTTCGGGTTGCCGATGAAAGACTTCGCCTGCTCCAGCGCCGTCGCGTCGCCAATGATGATCGGGCGGCAGCGTAAATAGAGAGGCGCGTGCATGAGTGCCTTGAGCGAAAGCTCCGGCCCGTTGCCCGCGGGATCTCCCATCGTGACGCCGATAATCGGCAGTGAATTCTGTGTTTGATTCATATGTTCGATCCTATTCCGTCAATCAATGGTTCGTGTTCGTGCACACGCGTCAGCGCATGCCCTTCGCTTCGTTTTCCGTTAGCACAGCATTTAGCGCCGCAATTCCTTCGTCAGAGAGCTGGTTGAACGGCCTGCGGCAGAAACCCACATCGTACCCGAGCAAGCGTACCGAGGTCTTCACGATCGTATTCGGGTTGCCATACTTGAAGCACGCGCGGAAAGAGGCGATGCTCTCCTGCGCGGTTTCTGCAGCGATAAGATCGCCGCTGACGAAATGCTCGTAGATGCTGACCATCGTGCGGGGGTAGACGTTCGCGCAGCCCGCGACCGCGCCGCTTCCGCCCGCCTGGAGGGTCTTGAGAATCAACGAATCGTTGCCGGAGAGCGTCGCAAAATCGCCCGTTTTACGCGATTTGCCCGCCTCCAGATACGCTAGAATATTCTCAAAGCTGCCGGAAGAGTCCTTCACGCCGATGATGTTGTCGATCTGGGAGAGTTTCTCTACCGTTTCCGGCGCGAGCGCGTTACCTGTTCGCGCCGGTATGTTATAAAGCACAATCGGCAGATGAACCGCTTCCGCAACCGCTTTGTAGTGCTCATAGAGCTCGCTCTGGCTCGCCTGCGCAAAGCTCGGCGTCACCAGCGACAGCACATCCGCACCTGCGGCCTCCGCCATCAGGCTCTGTGCGATGGTCTCGCGCGTTGTGATGCAGCCCGTTCCGGCATAGACCGGCACACGATGATCCGCCTGCTCGATCACGCATTCCAAAACCTGCTTTTTCTCCATGCCACTGAGCGCGTATCCTTCGCCGTTAGTGCCGAAGCAAAAGAGTGCATGGCAACCCGCCGCAATCAAGCGGTCTGTCTGCCTGCGCAGCTCCTCAAAATGGATCGACTCGTCCGTCAGCATGGGCGTTAGGATTGGCGCTACGATGCCTTTGATGTCGGTCTTATGATTCATGTGCTGATTTCCTCTGCTGTATCAAAAGTAAACTCTTACAGAATCTGGCGATAGATTGCGCGCGCGTCGTCTGCTTTCACCTCGCGCATGTTGTTCACGAGCAGTCTTGTTACCTGCATGCCCGCGTCTACCAATGTTTCAAGGTCGCTTTCCGGCACATTGAACTCCTTTAGGCTTGTCGGAATATCCAGATGCCGCACGATCTCGTCCATGCGATCAATCAGCGCACAGGCTTTTTCAGCGCAGCCAGTCAACGTGTTATCGGGATAGCAGGCGTCATAAGCTTCGGCAAGCCTTGCGCAAAACGCCTCGTCGTTGAGGTTAAAGCGCATGACTGGCACGAGCAAAATCGCGTTGGATACCCCGTGCGCAATGTGATATTTTCCGCCAAGCGGGTAGCTCAGCGCGTGCACCGCGGTCGTACCGGAGGCGGTGATGGCGATTCCCGCATAGAAACTTGCAAGCTGCATCACCTGCTTTTGGTCCACCGCGTCGGGATCGTCGCAGGCGGCCTCGATGTTGTGAAAAATCATCCTCAGCGCGGGCAGGGAGAACGCGTCGCTCAGCGGGTTTGCCTTGTTGGAGGTAAAGCACTCCACCGCGTGCGCCAGCGCGTCGAGGCCCGTTGCCGCCGCAATCTTACGCGGCAGTTTTTTAATCATCACGGCATCGAGCACCACATAATCCGCAATCATGTTTTCGTTGACGATACCGACCTTGAGCTCTTTTTCGGGAACGGCGACAATCGCGTTTGGCGTCGCCTCGGAGCCCGTGCCCGCCGTGGTCGGCACCATGACGGTCTTGATCTGTTTTTTCGCTTTTCCGGGGGTTTCGAGGAGGTCTTTGACGGTCAGAGCACCAGACACCAGCATGCTCGCGAGCTTGCCCGCGTCCATGACGGAACCGCCACCGACGGCAATTAACAGATCGGCATGGATACTGCCGCACTGATCGACCAGTGACTGCGCCTGCGCATAAGACGGCTCGACCGGAACATCGTCAAACACAGTGTATGGCACGGCTGCTGCTTCGATCTGGCGGAGCACAAGATCGGTCAAGCCGGCAGAGCGGATGCCCATATCGGTAATCACGGCAACATGGCGCGCGCCCTCCGCCGCGAGAATATCTTTGATTTTCTCCAGCGCGTTCTCGCCGCAAAACACCTTGCCCGGCAGTTTTAACGCATATTGTTTTAGCATATTTCGTTCCTCTTTTCCAAGCGATGGTATGCTTTGCGCTCCAAGCGCAAGTATAGGAATCCTGTTTCTATTTTTAACCGTTAATTGTATTGTACGTTGCGCAGCGTTCTACCACAACGGATTTAAAATCATGCGATGTTCATAATTGAAACATTCTCCCTTTTTGCACGATGTTAAGCCCCGGCATCCGCAGTAGCGGGTGCGGGAACCTGTGTCTCTGTCGTTGAATTAACTTTCTTCTCCGTGAGAAGATAGATAAATGCGCCGACAACCATCGGAATCGCAAACAGCCCGAACATGTTGGCATACCCCAATGCCTTTGCGAGCATGCCCGAAATCAAGCTGCCAAGGCCAATGCCTGCGTCAAATCCAGTAAAATAGGTGGCGGTTGCCGCACCATGCCGCTCTGGCGGCGCGGAAATCACAGCCATCGTTTGCAGTGCGTTTTGCACAGCGCCGTAGGCGATTCCCTGTAACGCAGCGGAAGCAAGAAATATCCACTCGGAATGTGATTGCCAAAGCATCAGTTGCGAAGCGGCGTATCCAAGGAATCCAAGGAGCACCATGGAACGAAATCCGTAACGGTCGATCACCCGACCTACCAGCGGACGCCCGATGAAGAGCGTGACAGCAAAGCAGGTGAAATATAAGCCGACATGCGAGAAGTGCATGCTCTTTCCGAACAGCGTCGCAAAGGAGAATGTAGCGCCAAGCGCGGTCCCCGCAATCAGCATAAGAAGCGCCGGGCGCAACGCGTTCCGTTCATAGGGGCGGAACGACTGTTTCACGTCCGTTTTCGGCACTCTTTCCTGGAAAAAGAACGACAGGAAAACCACGATTCCGCCAAACCCTGCCGCCACAAGCATGAGCGGGGCAAAGCCTTTTACATCCATAATCGCAAGCGCGAGGCTCGGAGCAATCGCCATTGCAAAGCTTTGCGACAAGGTAAAATAGCCCATCCATTCTCCGAACCGATCCCGAGGAATCAAGTCTGTAGCGATGGTGTTGCTCGCCGTAGAAGCTATGCCCCAGCCAAAGCCATTTATAAACTGGATCACGAACGTCGCCGTGACCGATTTAAAAAACGAAAACGCACCGAATGTCAACGCAATCAGCAAGGACCCGATCAGGAGCACTGGCGCTCGGCCAATTCGATCTACTGCAACACCCGAAATCGGGCGAATGATGAGCGCGGCTACGGTACCAAGCGCCGAGCAGATACCAACGATTGCGTCTGATCCGCTGAGGTCTCGAAGGTAGATCGGTAAGGTCGTCCCAAAAAACTGAGATGAGAAAAACAGCAATGCGTTGACAATCGCGATGCCAAGAAAGCGGAATATGATGGATCGATCGACAGGTTTCTTCATGTATCGGGTGTTTGTCCTTTCGGGATTTTGTCGTGCAACAAGGCAAAGTGCGGACTCATCTTTGGTATGAAACCAGCATCTTTTAGGCGCGTGACATAAATAATCGCTCGTTATAATGGGTAAGCATATCCATCGCCGATCGTTCCGTCAACGAAGAGCGTCCCGTTTTTCGTTCTAAATTGGAACGCCAGCTACTCACCAATCGATTGATCCAGCAAATTCATGTTTCCGGCTAAGACGATTACGATTGTTTCGCATTCTTTTTCAAATCACTTCTTCACGAGCTTCGCTGGATGGTATCCCTTTGCGGGAATCTACCTTCGTCCTTAGTTGGATCCTGTCCTTTCTATTTGCTGTAAATAAATGTAAGTATGAAATTAAGCTAATGTTTATTGGTTGTTTATCGCCTTAACCAAAGGCTTGTAATCGCAAATGAACATTTAAAGCACATTTTGAATTGACCGCAACAATCGGCTATTCTCTTCTATTATCGTCGAATATACATAACGATTTTTCGCACATATACAACCCGTAACCCGAAGATCGTAGGTTCAACATTTTAACGATTTTTGATCTTAACATCTATTCTTTCTCGCACGCACTTAATTTCATTTACACCCACCTTCGCTTATTGCACCCACCCCTTACGTTTCGCGCGATTGTATCATTTCATGAGGATTTAGCTACAAAGCTGCACGAAGTGAACCCGTATCGTGTGTCTTATTTGCTTCAATTCATTGGTCTTCTTGAAGATTGTATGCGAAACTGGTAAAGATAAAGCGCTGGCGAAGGGACTCAAGCGAGTACATTCGCGCAGCGCTATTTTTCTTTGAGCAAGCCGAAAATCCGGCTCATTTGCAGGCTATATACCGATATTTTCCCTCCGGCTAAAATTTAAATAACGCTACTTGTTGAGTTCAACCACAATAAAGCTTTGCTTTGGTGCCATGATCGAGATTTCATGATTCTTGATGGAAGCATGATATGGCTTGGGCTGCACCGCGTAATTGGGCAACGAATCATACCCAATAGAGTTAGCGGCATTTAGATCGTCCGACTGCAGTATTGTGCCGACAACCGGGCCATCCTGTGCCTTCACCTGCACAATGACCGTTACATCTTCGATCTCTTTCTTTGAGGCAACCGCGTTCACGAGTTTTAAAATGTACTTATCTGCCGTTTCAGTAACGGATAAATAGATATTCTTCGGCAGTTGTCCTTCATATGCAACAACGCGAGTTCCCTGATGCTGGCCGTACATTTGCTGAACAAAATAGTTGGTGCTCTTCACAACCGTTTTGGGGTTGAAGTCAATCAAGTTGTGTTTCCACTGTCGGTCACTGCTGAAGCAGAAGAGCGGCGCATAACACGTCATAGCAACAACATCGCTGTTTCGTTCCACACCGGTTAAGAAAGCAGCCTCCGCCAAGGCCGTTGTGAAAACATTTGCCTTTACCGAGCTAATGACGAAATTAGCAGCGTATTCTCCAACAAAAACCTTCGCTGTGTTGCGTTCATAATGATCGTAACGGTTCACTTGTTGATAGAACCAATCATGAGGTTTGTAAAAATGTTCATCCACATTGACATTGCGGAATTTCTTACGTGCCGCTTCCCATGCAAGATCAAACGGTTTCCCATCGGGAAAAGCTCCGGATGGGAGTATACAGGTCATGCCTGGATACTTCGCATCAATCTCCGCCTTAATAGCGCCGAATTTTTCAAGAAAATCCTCGCCGTGGTTTTCATTGCCGATGCCAATCAACTTCATGTTGAATGGTTTGGGATGCCCCATCTCTGCGCGAATTTTTGCCCACTCGTTGGTTGCCGGGTCGCCATTGGCAAACTCGATAAGATCAAGATAGCTCTGAACAACGCGTTTTTTGAAGTCTACGCTATTCGTTTCCAAATGATCGTTCGAACGGAACTGACAATTCAAACCAGCCCACAAAGTTGGCAGCGGCTCCATATTCAAATCTTCACACAAGAGGAAATACTCATAGAAGCCGACCTGGTAAGACTGCGTATACCCTTTGTCTTTTACTCCTGCGCTCCAAAGATTCAGTTTCTCTTTGCGATCGATCAGGTTGCCAATCGTATCTTTCCAGTCGTATTCATTCCCGTCGCACAAGCCCTCTACGATGCAGCCGCCGGGAAAGCGAAGAAAGGTTGGTTTTAAATCGCGCAGAGCTTCCACCATATCTATGCGAAGGTGCGTTTGGCTCCATTTCGGATCATCCTTGCCCCAAACTTCAGTATCCGAAAAAACAACGCAGTCGATATCAATTTTGCCAACCCCATCAAAGCTGATTACCAACCTGCCATATGCATTTTTGAGCGCTTGAACTTCCGTTTTTTCTTGTTTCCACTGATTCGAGTAAGACAGGCTAGAAGCTGAAGTTAGCTTGTTTCCTTGTTGATCTTCAATCCAGATTGATATGGTTCCTTCGAAGCTAAGATTCCGTAAATAGCAAGAGAAGTTGTAGGTATGGCCTTGAACGATGTTCATTGCGCATGCATTCGAATGACTGCCATGACCGTTAAAGCCGTTGTTGCGTAAAATGCACTTGCCAAGGGAATTCACTTGAGCAAACCAATTGCTTCGTCCCGGCGCCCCTTCCATACTATGGATCGTTCCTCGCTCGATTTGCCAATATCGTAAGCGTTCTGAAAAGATCTTCGGAGCTTTTTTTGTCATCATCGTTCGCATCATGTTGTAACTCTTTTCGGCATACTCGCCTCCAAAGCTATAGTTCTCAACAAGATTGCTGTTCAATCCGCCGTCACAAGAAAAATTGATGTCCTCAAGGAAAAGACCAAAAAGCAAAGGTGAAACATCATGTTTCGAATTACCAATCACAACTCGCGCTGTTTTCATGAATGATACACTCCTCAAATATTAATTTCTGATTTTATATTACATGATTGCCAAAAGTGTTCTATACTATTTATGGACACTTTTTATCAAATTTTGTAGCATGGAGGTAATCACATGCCCATCGATCTACATACAGCATATGAATTGCTATGTAAAGCTACGAGCATGCCATTTTGCATTACCGAAGATAAAAAACCGGTCTATACGTTTTTAGATGCTTCGACTTCGATATTCACGGAGCAATTCACTGAGCTTTGCATTGATACTTTTTTGAACGGGCAGAAAGATCCTTCTTCCCCTCTGGTAATCATCTTTGAACCAACTTTTTTCATTGGCGTAGCGCGGCTTACCAATCATTCCTACTTATTGATCGGACCATCCATCCCTTTTCGACATACCAATGAACAAATCGGCCAACAGATGGATTCACTGATCTATCACAACCAGAATCTGGTATCCAGCTTGCTCATATTGCAACCGCTCAGCAAGTATCACGAGTTTATTAACATCATTTGCCTCGCATTGTATTTATTCGACCAGCGACAGGTCAACGCTAGTCTGATCGAGTCGATCCGACTCAAAGATATCATACCCGCCTCTGCAGAGTCCGACCTAACGCATTACATGTTTGATGCGCAGGAGAATATTTTTTTCCATACACCCGAGCAACTCGAAGTGGAACTAACCACAGCCGTCGAAAAGGGAGACAAAGATCTCTTGATTCGCATACTCGAAGAACCCGTAAGTGGGCGTTTGGGAGTTCTTAGCCTAGATCCGGAACGTCAGTTGCGCTATATGTTTGTAACCGCTGCCGGGGTGATATCCCGTGCAGCAATGCGTGGTGGACTGGATTATGAAACCGCCTGTTCAATGGCCGATATTTACTGCCAGCAAATGGATCGGATAAAAGATATAGCATCAATCGAAGCTTTACAAGAACAAATGGTGTTTGATTATGTCAGCAAGGTGGCTTCATTGAGTGGTAATGATGCCAGTTCCGTTCTGATTAAAAGTTGTTGTAACTTCATTGGAAAAAACCTACATAGCGAACTATCTTTAGCTGTACTTTCTGACTTTTGTCACTTAAGCCCAAGAAGGCTTTCCCAACGCTTTACAAAAGAAATGGGGATTTCGGTAATGGACTATGTCCATCAACTACGCATGAAGGAAGCTGCCAGATTACTTCGCTATACTTCATTTTCGATCAGTGAAATCAGTAACTATCTCAATTACAGTACTCAAAGCTATTTTACCTTAATATTTCAGAAACAATATGGAATTACACCATCGCAATATCGCAACAATCAAACAAATTCAGAATGATACGTTTAACCAACATTCATGGATGCTTAGTCTCTTAAAAAGTCATCTGATATTGCTTCATTCTTCTTAATTGCAGCTTCCCTCTACAATAGAATCACATCATCTTTTGCAGCAACTTGAGCTTGCCTCCCGTTCTTCGAGGGTGGCAAGCTTTTTATTACGCAACAGTGTTAACTATTTCTGTGCTCTAAAGTAGTGCTTGCATGCATGATCATAAGCATTCATAAAAAACTCCACTGCTTCTTTTGAAGATTTTGCCCAGGGCGCTATCCCTTCTGAAGAATGGAAACTACCTTTGAATAGTTTAAAATTAACAGCAACTCCCGCTTGCTTCAGATGATTCACATACTGCACGGTTTCATCCAGAAACGCATCCGCGCCTCCAATAAACGTTACTGCCGGGGGCAAGTCTCGATAGTCAGTTTCTCTTGCGGGTACGGCATACTTGGGTACGTTTTCTCTATCCACGCCATCTAAATATATATCCCAAGCTGCTTTGTTTTGTTTCACGCCCCATATAGGCGCATTATTATCTTTCATCGACTCGGTTGCAGATTTGTCATCCATCATGGGATATAGCGGCATTTGGAACGCTACGTTAACTTCTGCCTTATCTCTTGCATACATACACAGTGCAACAGCCAAACCACCGCCAGCGCTTTCGCCGCCCACAAATATCTGGTCGTCCCTTATCCCCAACTCATTTGCATGTTTTTTCATCCACACGAGTGTCTGATAGCAATCTTCCAATGCTGCGGGATAAGGTTTCGCAACAGATAATGTATATTCCGGCGAAATAATAACGCTTTCGCGCTCTTTCAAAAGAATTTTCGGCATAAAGTAAAGGATTCGCTCCGGTGTTCCAGCAGCAAACCCGCCACCATGAATCCACAATACGCCGGGAACAAGATTGCTTCTGTTCCTGTTTTTTGATTCCAATACCAGTATTCTTAATTCTGTGCCATCGCCTCTTGAAACAAATCTGCTATTAGGAGATTTTTTTTCCTGATTTATTTCGGATTGTTTCGATGTTTGGCTATTACGAATGGTTGTTTTTTTTCTTTTAGGAGGTGAACTTAAGAAAAGTTTCGCCAAGACTCCCATCAGTCTTAAGTCCTTATCCAAATCACGAATTCTTACTTTCACGAAAATTCTCCTTCTCCGAACATGATAACTTTATACACACTTGTTTCATATGGAAGCTTTCATTTCAGCTGTAGATCGCGAAAAGGAGCCGTCATAAGTAACTGAGATTATGACGGTTCCTTTTCACTTATAGGATCATACTAGGAGTTGTATTTTGTCTTTTCTTCTTTCATCATTATTGTGCCAAGAATGCAGCATTTGCTGCGTGTGCACGTTCTCTGTTTGTCTGCCATTTCCGAATTCTCTCCTGATTTGCTGAGAAACCAAGAACCAGTAGGAGGATCAAGCCGGTAGCGATGCTCCTGAAGGTGACTTCCAGACCCATCGCAATGAAACCGTTCGATAGTAGAGCCATTGTAAATACGCCAACCACGATTCCGATTGCAAAATTACAGTATCTGGAAAGAAACATCGCGATAAATACTCCCAGAAAGGCATCAAAGATGGTACCCATTGATCCAAATGCCATTACATTGACAACTTGTCCGTTGGTAGAAATGTAAAGCACCGATGCCACACCAAGAAATATTCCGCTGATCATGAATCCTGTCATCTTGATCTTTGAAACATTCAACCCTGCGCTTTTTGCGATTTCCTCGCTTCCACCCAATGCCCTGATGTTCTGGCCATACGTCGATTTGTTATATAGTAGGTAGAACCCAACAAAAACGATTGCCAGAACGATGAATATCCACGGCGCCGCTGCTAGAGACGTGTATTTCACTTTTAATGTAGCGCCATTTACAAACAGTATTCTCGGGAGTGATTCGTAAACCAGAATCAGCCCGATTGTCAAGACAAGGGTTGGTACGCGGAGTTTCTCGTTCATAAATCCTGTCAGCGTCGTTAACGCAACGGCTGTCAGCAGGCAGAACAACACTAACCCAGGAATGCCAGTTTTCGTCAAGTTCATCAAATTTGTGCCGATGATGGATGCTGCTACGACTACGGCTCCCGCTGAAAAATCGATCATGTTCAGCGTCATGTTCGGCACAAGCGCCATGGTAATGATGATTGGCATGACGGACTGCCGCGCCACCACAAGCAGTGTTCGCGCATTCAAGGAGCGGCCATGCGTCAAAAACGCAAAGACCAATATTACCAATACAGGTAGCGCCAGGGTTATCAGGGTGTTCATCGCATAATGCTTGAACTTTGCTTGTGTGCTCAAATAATCACCTCATCTACTCAATTGGAATCGATTACTGCCCAGCATGCCGCTGCATGATGTCATCGAGGGAGTAGTTTTTGTTCAGATCGACGAATTGCTCATACGTGAACGACGGATTGAATGCTTTGATCATGCCGGCCACTTCATCCGGAGTATAAGCCGGCGAGTTCACGATATAAGTCATGTAGTTGTCGTAATCATCCGCGGTTAAAATGTCGATATAGGCGCGCGGGACAGTCATTGCCCGGTCAGGAATCAGGTATGTGCCATCATAGAGATAGTTATACAGCACCGCGAAGGCAGCCAGAATCGAACCTTCCTGCCCGGCTCCGGTATACACCAGTGTCCCGTTCTCAATATAGTCTTTCGTGCTGTCAGAGATATCCCAGCCAGCCAACTTCACTCTGCCGACAAGGCCCTCAGTGGCAAACGCCTGGAATACCGACTCGTTGATCAGGCTCACATAGACGCCATCCATTTCGGGATACGCCGCAGCGAAAGTTGAAATCGCTTTGGCGAACTCTACCATACTGTAATCTTCCGCAATGATCTTCATCTCAGGATGTTTTGCAATTCCATCCATGAAGCCTCTGAGACGCTCGTCCATCAGCTTGGCAATCCCCTTAGTCAAACCAGCGATAGCAATGTTTTTGCATCCAGCCTGATAGAGCGCTTCGGCTGCTTTTACACCAGAACCATAATTGTCTTCATCAATTGATCCGAGATAATTTGTATATCCCGCCATCGCTGCAGCCGTTGCCTCGTCAGTCGGTTCAGAACTGTACATGACGGTAGCACAATTGCTTGGCAGCATGATTTGTACGTCCTGTTCAGTAAGACCCAGATCCAGTGATCCGTTAATACCTGTTTGAAGTGCGGACTCCAGCGCCTGTTTGCTTGCATCCGTAGAACCACCGGTCTCAACGAATACGAACTCTACGTTAAATTGCTTCTGCAAGCTTTCTAGCGCTTTTTTCCATCCCGCATAAAGCGTGTTTGTGAAGTTCATCTCTCTGACAAGAATTTTGAATTTCGGCAGATCGCTCGGGATATTCAGATTCGATGCAGTAACCGCAGTTTCGGGAGCGCTCGTTGCTGCCTCAGGCGCTGAGCTGTTTGCGGTTGGCGCTGGGGCTTTGCATGCCACAAAGCTTACGCAAGTGACAAGCACCATGATCAAACTGATGAGTTTCTTCATTCTATTTCCTCCTTTTTATTTACAGGCATATTTGCCCGTATATCATGTCGTTATGTTGACTTGCTTTACGTTTGAACGGTCATACGAGATCGCGATGATAATCACAAACAGCAATCCCTTGATAGCATTAACAAAATTTACATCTAGCCCCCAGATAATCAAACCGTTTGCCAGTATGGTTATGGTACACGCGCCAATGATCACAGATAATAATTTTGCGCCTGCGCCGCCTGCCATCGGGAAACCGCCCAAGATGATAGCTACCATCAGGTCAAACTCAAGGCCGCTGCCGGATTGTGTGGTGATGATGCCCAGCCTCGCCACCTGAAAAATAGCCGCGAGACCGACGCAGAATCCCAGCAGTGCGTACGAAAGGATCATTGTTTGGTTGACTTTGATCCCCGATTGGATGGATGTCAGCAGATTCCCGCCGATTGCCTTCCCGGATTTTCCCAATGATGTTTTCTCAAACAAATAGTAGCCGCACAGGATTACAACAACCAGCACGAAAAGCTTCAGAACCCAACTGTCAAACATTGCAAATTGCTGATAGCTCACGTTGATCTGGCCTCCACTGCCGTTGACCGCCATAGACAGCAATCCAATACAAACGGATCTCATACAAAGCGAAGTCACAAATGGATTGACCCGAATTAAGGCTGATAACCCGCCGACCAGAACGCTGTCTGTGACACCTATAAGCACTGCCGCCAATATACCAAGCCAAATCGGAAGTCCTTTCTGAACGATGATCAACACGCAGATGTACTGCGCCAATCCGTTGCTGGCGCCAACCGAAAAATCGAACCCGCCATGTGAATAGACAAAAGCCGCGCCGACTCCAACAAGGGATATCGTAAAAACCTGGTTGAGCAAGACAAGCAAGTTCCCTTGTTTGATAACGGTTCCTTTTGTCACTATGATCATGAAAAGGCTGATGAAAATTAAGCCGGCGAATGGCATAATGGATGTAATGAGATCTTTTCTCTTTGCTTTCCGATAAATTGAATCTTTTACTTCGGTCGAATTTTCAATCGCTTCGTACACCGGTTTCACTCCTTAGATGATATATTTGATGATCTCTTCTTCAGAGAGACGTTCATTCCGCTTGAGTTCCGCTTGAATTTTGCCGTCCTTAATTGCCAGTATACGATCACTCATCCCAATGATTTCCAGTAACTCTTCTGAAATCATCACGATGGATTTGCCCTGCGCTTTCAAGTCCTCCATCAGTCGGTACATGGCAGCTTTTACACCTACGTCAATTCCTCTGGTCGGGCAGTCCAAGATAAATACATCGCTCTCCTTGGCCAGCCATTTGGAAAATACTACCTTTTGCTTGTTACCGCCGGAAAGTTCGTTACAGCGCTGTTTCTCATCGCGGCACTTGATCCTTAAGGTTTCGACCTGTTTTTCAGCCAACTGTTTCTCCGATCGTTTCGAGATATATCCCAGCGGACCACAAAGCTTATGTAGCGAAGGAAGAACCACGTTATCTTGTATGCTGGCATTGAGCATCAGGGCCTCTTTGTCTCTTTCTTTGGATACATAAGCCATCCGGTTTTTAGTAGCGACCGACGGGTCTTTCACAATTGTATTTTTTTTCTTGAGTGTAACCGCTCCTGTAATAGGCTTCTCGATGCCAAATAAGACTCTCCCCAACTCATGCATACCGCAGGACGCCAATCCCGCGATGCCCAGTATTTCACCTTTGTGCAGTTGCAGGTCAAAGTTTTCGAATGGCCCAAAAGTAATTTGCTTTGCCTCAAGAATGACCTCTTCACTGTAGTCACAATTGAAATCTTCCCTGAAATAGCTACCTGACAGCTCCCTGCCAACCATCAGCATCCTCATTTTATCGATGGTAACTTGCTTCATATCCAGAGTGTCAATTATCTTGCCATCGCGCAGAACCGTAATGGTATTGCATACTTCCATCAGTTCATTGAGGTCGTGGGATATGAAGAGTACGGCTTTATCCTGTTCATGTAACCGCTTGATCAGTTTGTATAGTATCTCGCGTCCTTTATGTGCCAGCGCTGTCGTTGTCTCATCCACGATCAGCAAATCGGGATTCGCAACCATCGCTCTTGCGATTTCAATGATCTTCCGGTCCTCAAAATTGAGCGCGCTCGTGATCATCTCAGCCCTGATATCTCCTGCGCCAATACTCTGCAACAGTTCGTTTGCCTGAGTATTCAGCGCCGAGAAATCAACAAAGCCGAATTTGGAGAACCGCTCCAGTCGACCGGTGAAGATATTCGCAGCAACGCTGATGTTGCCAATCGTGCCCATCTCCTGAATGATCATGCTGACCCCATGATCCTGCGCATCCACCATGTTCTTGGGCGTAAATGGCTTACCTTTGAATTCAAATGAACCGCTGTCCGCGCATTGTGCCCCGGCAACGATCGATGAGAACGTCGACTTTCCGGAACCGTTTTCCCCAATTAAGCCACGGATTTCTCCCCTGTGCACTTGAAGATCAACGTTGACCAAAGCCCTCGTCGGTCCAAATGCTTTGCTAATTTTCTTAGCGCTTAATAACAACTCACCAGCCATGAAAACTCCTCGCAAATCTAAATAAGATATCATTTAAACAGTAAAAACATCAGCAATGTCACTTGCTAAATACCAGTGGTTGACCAAAATGGAGATTCAATGTTTCTATAATCGTCTTAGGAAACGCGATCTTGGGCGGTCAGTATATGCAAACTCAAAAGATCGCTTGCCACTTTACAGTTACCAGATAATCTTTGGGAAATTGATCTTGCAGTTAAACAGTGATTCGATTTCTATTTAGATGTTTTAAATGGTATTCAAG